>CAZXFT010000001.1:0-211530 GCA_964640655.1 uncultured Bifidobacteriaceae bacterium
AGCCGGATGATACATCATCGGCGCAACAACCATTTTATACCCAAGCCCACACACAATGGCATTTATTTTATTACTGTAAAAAATGCAAGTGGAAATATTATAGGAGTGGTGAAGGGGGTGAGGTAGGGGGTTTATCTAATAAAGCAACTTTATCGGCTGTTATTATTTGATTGCTCTCAATTACTTTAACTGTCGGTGGTTCTGAAAATTTGTAGGATTTAAGTTCATTTATAAGTTCGTTAAACTCATTACTTGTTGCGACTACTACATTATCAAGTCCAATTACATCACCACTTTTTATTTTTGCTTTTACACTTCTCGCCTCGTTTTTTTCAAGTGTTACTAAAAAACTTAATGCTTTTCTATGAACGTATTTTAATGCGATTGCTTCTAGGTCAGCTTGTTTATATCGTTCACGTAAACTTGTTTTAGCTGAGATACAAATTGGTCCTCTTTCTGAAGTGTAGAACATTAAGTCATAAATTACGTTTGGCACGAAAGCAACTTTAGCACTCATATAAAGTGGTAAAATATTTTCTCTAACACACAAAGTTGCAAGTATGTATTCAAAGATTTTTCCATTTAGGTTATTGTTTCCTTCAGGGTGTTTTTGAAATGCTTCCCAATATGCAGAAATGTAGTCGGATGGTTTTTTGTATTTCACCTTTAAAAAACTCGGAAACAAACTGTCAAAAACAACTTCTGCTTTGTTGTTTATCCCAACCGTTATTCCTAATTGATTTAGTTTACTCATTTAAGATTTTGATTTTTATTGCTTTTAAAACTTGCTTTGCGGTTGCTTGAATAGCAGGAACGGCAACGGAGTTGCCGAACTGCTTATATGCAGAAGCATCAGCAACTGGAATCAAAAATGTGTCTGGGAAGCCTTGAAGTCTTGCCCATTCTCTTGGAGTCATTTTGCGAATCCCCTCTCTGTTTACTTCGCCTTTTATGTGAGTAGTGGGAGTGAAGTCTTTAATTCGTTTGTCAATTACCAAATTTCTTTCCCGGCCCATACCACCACAAACAACGGCATTAGCAATTCCTGTGTCAGGAATTATCTCAAAACCAAAACCGTTTCCTTTGCTTTCGTGTCTTGACTTGTGATTATGGAGGGTTTGTAAATATTGAGTTGATAGATAGAATTTTGTTGGTGGGACTTTCTTCTCTTTTATTTCTGAAAATCTCACTTTTTTATCAAGAGGTTTCGGGTATTCAAACTCTTTAACTTTCGTGCTTTTATGAAAGCCAACTATAAAAATTCTCTCCCGGTTTTGAGGAACACCAAAGTCTTTTGCATTTAAAATTTGTGGCTCAGGAACAAAATATCCTAGGTCATTTCTCAAAACATTTAAGATTGTCGCTAATGTTTTTCCTCCATTATGATTTCTTAACCCCTTCACATTTTCAAGAAAAATTGCTTTCGGTTGTTTACGTTTTATAATTTCTGCAACATCAAAAAATAATGTTCCTCTTGTATCTTCAAATCCACCGCGTTTTCCGGCAATAGAAAATGCTTGACAAGGAAAACCTGCACACAGCACATCAAAACCGTCCGGTACAAACATTTTAGTTTGTTCTTTTGTAATATCACCAAATGGAACTTCACCAAAATTTGCTCGGTATGTTCTCTGTGCTTCTTTGTCCCACTCACTGGTAAAAACACATTTACCACCTAAATTTTGCATTGCAATTCTGAAACCACCAATGCCGGCAAACAGGTCTATGAATTTGAAAGTGTAATTTTTAGGTGTTGGAAATGGAACATCATTTACTTCAAAAAGCAGTTGTTGTAATGCTTCCTCTGAAACCAATGAAAGGTTATTCTCATCTTTTTGATACTTAACATATTCTTTTAAGTATTTTAATGCATCTTTCTTGAAATGTTTTGCTACTCCATTATCAATATTGTGTAGATAATGAGTTATTACGGCTTTCTTGTGATTAGAAGAAGTTGCTTCAACTAATCTGATTTGAAAACGCTTTCCGTCAAACTCATCAATTGATATTTTTTCTTTAAGTTTCATTTATTGCTTTTTGAATTTTATTGATGCACTTGTGAAGATTTTGGGTAATGTCTTTACCCCAAAATCTTAATACTTTCCAACCTTCTGCAATAAGTTTTTCGTTAACCTCATTGTCTCGCCTTATGTTGCGTTCAATTTTTGCAAACCAGAACTCTTTATTGCTTTTGTGGTCAAACTTTCTTTTTTCCCAATCTTTTCCATGCCAAAACTCACTGTCAACAAAAACGGCAAGTTTATGTTTCTTAAAGGTTAAATCAGGCCTTCCAAAAACAGTTCTGTCATTCTTTCTATATCGCAAACCTTGAGCAAACAAAGCTTTTGCAAGAGCTGTTTCAATCATAGAGCCGGTGGCTCTAACTGCTTGCATATTCTTTCTTCTTTGTTCCTTGGATAGCTTGTCCACAGCACAAATCTAACAAGCTAATAAAAATATTAACCCAACAGATATTTAATCGATAATAGTAGTAAACCTATATTTAAATTCAATTAATGGGACTCTCAAAAACAATGAATTGTCCTGTTCTAATTCTCTAACATTTTTAATGACATTTTCCACCACCTCTCCTAATTGCCATAAATTCACACGAGTTCTTTTCTGTATAGACAGTTTTATGTTTTCAAAATCTTCAAATTTTCCATCCCAAAATTGACTATCATTCGGTTCACTAGGGCTTATTAAAAGGGAGTCATCAGGGTGCGAGTAAAGTGTAAAAATCCTATGTTTTTTTTCTTTTCCTTTTTTCGTTGCTATATGCACTACCGAGAACTTGTGTGCAAAAGAATGGCGTAAAGAAATAATTGTATTTTTCTCATATTCCGTTAACGGTTTCCTATGATAAAATTCTTCCAGTGCCGATAGAATTCCACCATCTTTGTTATTATTAGTTGATGCGAAAATATAACCTATCATTTCAAGCAACACTAAGTAGGTTAGATATCCGGGCCAGTGTCCATAGGTGCTGTCTGCATTTTCAATTTTTTCACCAGTCAATGGGTTACGGCCTGTGTCTTGTCTGGCATCTCTCAGCACTAACATTAAATTGCTACACGCTTTCTGAGTGCCTGCCTCAAACATTGGATGATTATTTAAAAACAAAGAACAAAATTCTCTGTCAGAACTTGCCTTCATCTTATCAATAATTTCAGGGTTGATTAACATACTATCAGTAATTAGTTTATGCTAATATCTTATTTTCTTCCCCATCAGGGTCTCGCACTGGCTTCGTCGTGGCGCACCCTGCGTATAGCAAATCCCCTCACCCGCATAACATTCCAAAATCAAAATCTCCAGTTCCCAAATTTCAGATTTTACCACTTCTCTATTTTTTACTAGTAAAATCCCGACACTTTTTAGTCAAGACATTTATCGTCGGGACTTGTCGTCGGGAAATAACCTACAACTAGAATCTCACCCCCTCCTACTATAACATATCCGTCTGTCGTAATAAGAGCTTGACGGGCTCAGGCTGCTGCAGAAATAAGCGCCGCTTATTAAATAATATTTTTCTTCATAAGGCTCCTCCACCGGTGTGTAGGTGGGGTAATACGTGCGGTGGTTTCCTATAATAAAATAATAATCATACTGCATCTCCGTCACTTTCAAAAACAGCGTATCGCCATCTATGCGCCAGTTGCCAAAATCAACATGATGAAAATAATTAAGCATACTCTCCGGCTTATTGCTGCGCACATCGCGCACAAAACTGCCATAGCGGTAAAGCTCCAGTTCATAATACGTTACCTCATCCGAAAAAGGAATCACCTCCATTGAAGTACCATCCGCATTATGAATGGTTTCAAACCCATAACTGTGCGTGTAAGAATACTTGCCGTAAAACACCTTGCGCAGGCTGTCGCGCATTGCGGCACCTTGCTTTTGCGCAAGAGTGTTTTGCACCATACACAGAGAAAGTAAAAATAAGATAACGGTTTTCAATAACTTAAAAGTACACGCACCAGCGCATACAGTCAAAGGTTATTTCTAATACTACAAGTACTATTACTATTATACGCTATGCTGTGTTCGGCAAATGTTACCCCCCACCCCTACACCGGCATCAAATACACATCACGCCGCGCATTCACACCCGTATTCACATCCTCATTAAACTCCTGCCCTTCAAACCCCGCCTCCATCAACGCCTCGCCATCCCGTCATACATCAGGCAACCCCGCCAACGACCGGGCACCACCCCAAAACAACTAACCTTAATTACCCGCCACTTCAGTACCCGGGTTTACACATATCTCCCTTTTGGGCTTTAGCCCAACCACTATACTTAATTACCCGCCACTTCAGTGGCGGGACCAAAAACCAAAATAACAATAGGCTTTAGCCCAACCACTATACTTAATTACCCGCCACTTCAGTGACGGGACCAAAAACCAAAAAATAACAATGGGCTTTAGCCCAACCACTATACTTAATTACCCGCCACTTCAGTGACGGGACCAAAAACCAAAAAATAACAATGGGCTTTAGCCCAACCACTATACTTAATTACCCGCCACTTCAGTGGCGGGACCAAAAACCAAAATAACAATAGGCTTTAGCCCAAAACACATAAACAAAAATGAACATCAACGCCTCGCCATCCCGTCCGGCACTAGGCTGCCCGCCTAAGCCCCGCCAACGGCGGGGAACTTTCTTTTGGAGCTTTTCTTTGTTTCAAGACAAAGAAAAGCGAATGAAAAACAAAAGCAACGCCGCATTCTCCCGCCGTTAATGTTAATACACCTCAAGAACATATCATTGTGTCAAACTATTTCAGGCACGCAAACCAATAACCAACTACCAACAACTATACACCCCTACACCGGCATCAAATACACATCACGCCGCGCATTCACTCCCGTATTCACATCCTTATTAAACTCCTGCTGCTCAAATCCCGCCTTCGTCACCACACAGCGATAAACCCCCGGATCTATATCCTCAAAATCACACTCTCCCTCCACATTCGTCACCGCATTTAGTGCCGGCTCACCCTCCTGCTGTATCGTCACGGCCACTCCCTCAACTTTCTCATTCGTTGCAAAATTCTCCACCATAAACTTCAGGCTCGCACTGCCCGGTGGACTCACCATCTCCTTCACCTTTGCAAACTCAAACTTCTTCACCACAGCATCCGCATCCGCAAACAACATCTTCGCATCCTCACACATCCTCATCGTCTCTTCATATATCGTATTGTTCGCACTTATCTTCTCATCCGTATCCTCGCTTGTCTGCCGTGCATGCTTAAAGGCATCATACTGCGTATCAAAATCATCCGATAGCGCCGTATAATCTGCTTCAAAGGTTGCCGGCATAAAACCGTTCGCTATCAGCACCGCACTGTTCGCCGCCATAAACACCTTCGCACTACTGTTCATTCCATCTATCTGCTCCCAGTTATACTTCCCTATCGCATCATAACTCACCTTACCCGCCGCCTCCAGTTTACTCGGCGCTATCTCCGGCGAGTACGCCTCCTGTATATAACCCCGCAACATCTTCCAGTGCTTGATGCACTTGTCTGCCGCTCCACGGCATAGCACCCGCAACTCCTGACTCTCCGAGTTGCGCATCTCCACATCCGGCAACGCCTTCGCCGCCAGTATCTGTGTTTTCATCGTCGCCTCTAAGGCCACCGTGTATTTAGCCTTGTAGGCAAATAACTCCGCCTGATGGTCGGCATAGTTGGTCCATAACGTGGTTAGCACCGAGTACAGTTCTAACTGTGTGCATCGGTAATTAGGTCTAATGCTTGGCATAGTTCAATTTGTTTTTTTATTGTTTAATGAATGTTCTTCTTCAATATCGTTCATCACCCTTACTGCCTCACGGTACAACGACAACACCTCCTCATCACTCGCCTTGCATTTAAAAAGTATATATAATAGTGTGCATATCGTCATATTCAAACTTCCCCCCTCCAATCTTCCCTCATTAATACCCGTCAAATGCGTAAGCTCCAGTTGTGTCATTCCTCGGCTCATCCGTATCATCTGTATCTTTTGTGCAATGCATTTATTTATACGTTGCATCTTGCTGCGTTCTAAAGGCATAGCGTAATTTTCTTTATATCAAAATTATTCTACACATACCCCCCAAGTCAACTACACACTTGTAGTTATTCAGTATCCATGCACCCGCAACGGCATACGCACTCTCCGTAATCGGCATACGCAGTCTATGTAATCGGCATACGCAGTGCACGTCATCGGCATACGCACTCTCCGTAATTCACATACGCAGCATACGTCATCGGCATACGCAGTATAGGTAATTGACATACGCAGTGTACGTCATCGGCATACGCACCCTCCGTAATCGGCATACGCACGCTCCGTAATCGTTATACGCAGAACTGGTAATCGGCATTCGGTTCATATCCAAACCCAAAACAATTAACCTACAACCAACAACTATCTCACTCCTTTCACTATATTCGTTTCATGAAACAATCTGTTTTCTGCCTTACAGCAATCTATATTCTTTTTATAGTTTATTGCCTTCCATTAAATGTATCTGCGCAGGCCGGCAACCTCGATCCCACCTTTAGCCTGGATGGTATGCAGTTTTCTTCTTTTGGCTCCGGCGATGATCAGGCACAATCCATAGTGGTGCAACCCGATGGTAAAATACTGGTTGCAGGATACACATCTACAAACAGCAATTACAGCCTGGCCATACTGCGTTACAAAGCCGATGGCTCTCTCGATTCTACTTTCAGCACCGATGGCAAAGTGACCACATCTTTTTTTACCGAGGATGATTTTGGTTTTGATATGGCGCTGCAATCCGATGGTAAAATTGTAGTGGTGGGATATACCTTTCATACCAGCTACAATCACGATGTCTTTGCCATAGCACGCTATAATACCGATGGCACACTGGACAATACCTTTGGCAACGGTGGCTTGGCTACCCTGTCCTTAGGTAACATTTTTCAGCGTGCTTATGGCGTGGCCATTCAGCCCGATGGAAAAATTGTAGTGGTGGGCACAGCACAGTTCAACAGCTCTTCCGCCGATTATCAATGTCTCGTTGGCCGCTTCAATACTAACGGCACACTCGATCTTACTTTTTCATCCGACGGGTACACTAATTTTAATCTTGCCGGCAGCGGGTTCGACACCAATATCAATGATGTGGCGATACAAGCCGATGGGAAAATATTAATTGGCGGCTCTGTCCAAAATGCAGCAGGCAACAATGTATGCATCGTGCGCCTCAACACCAATGGCTCCTTCGACAACAGCTTCGATGACAACGGATATCTGGTTACCGATTTTCTGTACTTCGACTCCGCATTAAAGATTGCTTTGCAAAGCGATGGTAAAATTGTAATGTGTGGCAGCTTCGACAATAAAACCGGACTGGTGCGCTATAATACTAACGGTAGCATCGACAGCACATTTAGTGATGATGGTATTACCACTGTAAACATTGGCACAGCAGGCAATCACGCCAGAGCGCTTGCTATACAAACTGATGGCCGAATTGTTACAGCAGGCATTAGCGTTAATGGTACTACTAACTATTGCTTCACACTCGCACGATTTCTTAGCGATGGATCTCCTGATGTAAGCCTAAATAATGTAGGCTGGGCGCAACAGTGTTTAACCAGCACTACTATGTTTGCTACTGATATTGCCTTGCAGCCCGATGGCAAAATACTTATAACAGGTACAAGCGGCTCATCCCCAAGCGGTACTTTTTTAACCATGCGATTTATTGGCTGTTCATCATCAACTACCACTTATACCGACTCTAACTGCTTAACATACTACTGGCCCGAAAGCCAGGCCACCTATAATGTATCAGGTAATTATTCTGTAACGTACCCCAATGCACAGGGCTGCGACTCTATTATTACACTGAATCTTACCATTTATCAAAACCCCAATGTGAATGTTTCACAGTCAGGAGCCACCCTTACAGCTATTCAGGCAGGGGCCTCCTATCAATGGCTCGATTGCAATAACAACAATGATCCAATTACAGGGGCTACTAATCAGTCGTACACCGCTACAGTCAATGGCAGCTATAGGGTTCAGGTAACTAAAAACGGATGCAGCGATTTTTCTACATGTAGAAATGTTACTACTGTTGGTGTTGCGGAAATAACAAACTCTGCAATTAAATTATTGAGCAATTACAACAACACCAATTACTATCTAACATCTGTTCCGGAAGGATCTGCTATAATGATTACTGATTTAAGCGGTCGCACTCTTTTTTGCCCTGTACACCGCTCATCCGCTAACGCTTATCTGGATGTATCTCCTTTAAGCATGGGAATGTACCTGGTATATGTTATGCAAAAAGATGAAATACTTTTTAGCGGCAAGTTGATAAAGCAGTAATTTCTTTCTCCCCTGCTTTTATTCATTACCCCGCCTCAGTGTGCCCTTTTTTGTCAATCGTTATTGGTTTTTCATATATATGCAATACATGAACGAACACCTGGAAATAATTTTTTGTCTCAACTCATTAGGTTATATCAAGATACGTGGATTAACATAAAGTCGCGCACAATGAAGTTTGTATTATGGGAACTATGCTTATAGCTTCCGCTTCTCACCAACACAAGCACCTCCCCACTCGTATTTACTCAAACCAAAACTTATTTATATGAAAAATCTCTTATTCCTCCTATCACTGTACTGCCTAACCATGGTACAGGCTCAGGACCAAATTGTGCGCGTTGGCGGCATAAAGCAAGGCAGCTTTGCCATGGGCTCTAACGGTAACTACCTGCTCACTGGCTCCTATGGTTCCAGCACCCTGCGCTGCTACGACATCAGCAACCCGGCCGTACCCCAGTTCACCGATTCCATCATACTCAACGGCGACCTTTCGTCCATTACCTTTAACAACACCTTTGCTCTGGTAGGTGGCAGCTGGTTTGTATCCCTCATCAATATGAGCAATCCTCAAAACCTGAGCATCACTGCTACCCTGCCCATCAGCGGTCAGGTGCACAGCCTCTACTTCCACAACGATATGTTGTATGCGCTGCGCGCTGAAAACAATACCAACTTCCGCCTGCTGCGCATTGGCGTAAGCCTGCCCGGCGGTCTGAGCCTCATCGACAGCCTCTCTATACCCGAAATGGTAACCAAAATGGTAGGCACAGCCGATGGCCGAATTTTTTTAGCCCGTGTCTTAGCGTTTAACCCCAATACGGTTCAGATACTCAACATCAGCGGTGGTGGCTTTACCACATTGGGCAGCATACCATCCGTAGGTGCTTCTTTTAACTCTTTCGATGTGCTGGGTAATACACTTTATATGAATTACGCCGACTCTATGCGTATCATCAACATCAGTGATCCCGCCAATCCACAAACCACAGACGTAATTCCCACACCCTACGGCAGCGATATGCAGGCCTTGGATGCAAATCGTTTTGGTTTTTCTCAGTACCTGTCGTGCTATGGTGCCTACTGGAACGGCGGCTCTGTTACCGAATCCGTTTTTAATTCATCAAACTATTGGTTGGCTACAGCCAAATCTTATCCCTATATCTTTTATTCAGTAAGCGATTCCATACATATCCTTTCCTTCAGCAACCTCTGGAACAGTACGCCGCAGTTGCATGAAAATCAGCTTGTGCTTTATCCTAATCCTGTTACCGACATGCTTTATGTTTCAGGAGATGTTACATACGAAAGCCAATACACCATCTATAACCTTTTGGGTCAGCCGGTGCAGAGCAACCGTTTCAGCACAGCCATAGATGTGCGCTCGCTGCACCGCGGCACCTATTTTATTTCCATAACGAATGGAGATAATACTGTGGTGAAGGGGTTTGTCGTGGAAAGGTGATGAACAATAGATGCCTCACCGTACATATACGACGAACAATTAAGCACTAATAACAGTAAGCCAAACTAGAGCTTACGCTTCACTTCGATCTCTTCATAGCCTTCAATAATGTCTCCGGCTTTGAGGTCGTTGTAGTTCTTAATGGTGATACCGCATTCCATACCCGCACTCACCTCCTTAACATCGTCTTTGAAACGCTTCAGTGAACTCAGCTCGCCGGTGTATATCACGATACCGTCGCGTATCAGGTGTACCTTGGTGTTGCGGCTTATTTTTCCGTCGGTAACAAAGCAACCGGCAACAGTTCCCACCTTGGTAATCTTGAATACATCGCGCACCTCAATGTTGCACACAATCTTCTCTTCAATCTTAGGTTCAAGCATGCCTTCCATAGCGCTCTTGATTTCCTCAATGGCATCATAGATAATGGAGTACAGTCGAATCTCGATATTTTCTTTCTCAGCCAGTTTACGTGCACCGGAAGATGGACGCACCTGGAAGCCCACTATGATGGCATCGGATGCCGAAGCCAGCAATACATCGCTCTCGGTAATCTGACCCACACCGCGGAATACAATGCGCACCTGAATTTCCTGAGTAGATAGTTTCAATAACGAATCGGAAAGCGCTTCTACCGAACCGTCGAAGTCGGCTTTTACGATAACGTTCAGCTCTTTGAAATTGCCCAGTGCCAGACGGCGGCCAATTTCGTCGAGGGTAATATGTTTCTTGGTTCTTATACCTTGCTCGCGAACAATCTGTGCGCGCTTGGCAGCTATTTGTTTAGCCTCCTGCTCGTCTTCGTAACCTTTTATTTTTTCACCTGCCTGAGGCGCACCGTCCAAACCGAGTATCAGTACCGGTGTTGATGGACCCGCTTCCTGTAAGCGATTGCCGCGTTCGTTGAACATGGCTTTGATACGTCCAAAGTTGCTTCCCGCCACTATCGCATCACCGGCGTGCAGCGTGCCTTCCTGCACCAGAATGGTGGTTACATAGCCGCGGCCCTTGTCAAGGGTAGCTTCTATCACCGAACCTATTGGCATCTTATCCGGATTGGCTTTCAGGTTTAATATATCAGATTCGAGTAATATCTTTTCCAGCAGTAAGTCCACATTCTGACCCGACTTCGCCGAAATCTCCTGTGTCTGAAATTTACCACCCCACTCTTCTACCAGAATATTCATAGAAGCCAGCTGCTCACGAATCTTGTCGGCATTGGCTCCCGGTTTATCCATTTTGTTGAATGCAAAAACAATAGGCACACCGGCAGCCTGTGCGTGGCTTATGGCCTCTTTGGTTTGCGGCATCACACTGTCATCTGCGGCAATTACAATAACCGCAATATCGGTAATCTTGGCACCGCGTGCACGCATTGCCGTAAAGGCTTCGTGACCCGGCGTATCCAGGAATGTTATTTTCTTATCGCCTTTTGTTACCTCATAAGCACCGATGTGCTGAGTGATACCACCCACCTCGCCGGCTACTACATTGGCCTCACGAATGTAATCGAGCAAAGATGTTTTACCGTGATCCACGTGACCCATAATGGTAACAATCGGAGCACGCGGCTGCAGGCTATCTTCATCATCTGCTTCATCCTCCACTTCCAGGTCGGCCTGTTCTTCCACACTGATAAAGGATATTTCTTTTCCGAACTCATGAGATACCAGTTCTATCACTTCTGCATCTAATCTCTGATTAATGGACACGATAATGCCCAAACTCATACAGGTTTTAATTACTTCTACCACTGCCACACCCAGTAAACTGGCCAGCTCAGAAACGCTGATGAACTCTGTTACCTGAATCACCGATTTTTCGTTGCTGGAAACGGACTCCTTCTCGGCGTCGGCTTCTTTACGTTTCAGGCGGCGGTAGTCGGCCTTGGTCGGCTTAGCTTTAGGACCACTGCCCAGGCGCGCCATAGTTTCTTTTATCTTATCCTGTATTTGCTTTTCGGATACTTCCTGTTGTTCAGGCTTTTCGTATCGTGCGCGGTTAGGTTGGTCGCGTCGTTGGTTTTGATCGCGACGCTGATTGGGGTCGCGTTTTTGTTGGTCGGGGGTTGTTGTGGGCTTTTGCTGATCGCTGCTGTAAATACGTTTGCGCTGGCGCTTTTTCTCCTGCTGTGCTTCTTTTTGATTGGCCTGAGCCTGTGCTACCGCTTTCTCTTTATCCTGAATAGCCTTGAGGTCTATCTTGCCTAATACTTTAGGGCCGCTGAGCACTTCGTATTCAGTCTTTTTACTGATTTCCTGTGGCTTTTCGGGCTCTGATATAGGTGCTTCAGGAGTAGAAGATTCTGCTGCCGGTGCCTTTGTTTCCGCAGTTGATTCGGGAGAACCTTCTTCTTCTGTTTTTGCTTTTTTGCGGCCTTTTGTTTTAGGTGCTTCCTCAGCAGGTGCTGCTTCTTTTTCTTTGGCCTTAGGTTTTTTATCTAAATCTATTTTACCCAAAACCTTGGGGCCTTCTATTGCAGGAGCCTTGCTTTTTTTCTTTTCAGGAACTGCTTCTTCCTGAACCGGAGGAGATACTTCCTGAACTGGAGTTTCCTCTTTAGCAACAGGCTTGCTTTCCTTTACAGGCTCTGTCGTTACCACCGATTCTTTGGCTGTAACATTTTTAATAAGAATTTCTTTTTCCTCGCGTTTAGACGAAACTGTTTTTTTAGGCTCTTCAACCGGCGCCGCTGTGGCGGCAGCTACTGAGGATGCACCACGTCCTAAACTGATTTTATCCGCTTTTTGCTTGGCGGCTTTATCCTGAGAGAACTCTGCCAGCAAAACACTATACATATCTGCCGTGATTTTAAGGGTGGGCCTGTTCTCCACCTTAAAACCCTTAGCATTAAGAAAGTCCACGATGTGTGCCACACCAATGTTCAGTTCTTTGGCTACTGCTAATACTCTTTTTTCTGTTTGTGCTGTGTCTGACATTCGGGGGTTAAGTTAGGTATTATCCTTCTTTCTCAAATTCTGATTTAAGGATGCGTAATATTTCGTTCACGGTTTCTTCTTCGAGGTCGGCGCGACGTGCTATTTCTTCAGCACTCAGTGCCAGAACATCTTTTGCAGTATCGCAACCGATTCCTTTCAGGTTATTGATAATCCAATCATCAATCTCGTCGGCAAATTCTTCCAGATCAATATCGTAGTCCTCGTCTTCGTTGTCGCGGAACACATCTATCTGATATCCGGTAAGCTGGCTGGCCAAACGGATGTTAGCGCCTCCACGGCCTATGGCCAGCGACACCTGATCGGGCTTCAGAAATACAGATACACGTTTTGCAGCCTCGTCTATTTCTATGCTCGAAATTTTTGCAGGAGTCAGACTGCGGGTAATCAGCAGGCTGGTGTTATTAGTAAAGTTGATAACATCAATATTTTCGTTTTTCAACTCACGCACGATGCCGTGAATGCGGGAGCCTTTCATTCCCACACAGGCACCTACCGGGTCTATGCGGTCGTCGTATGATTCCACGGCCACTTTAGCGCGCTCGCCTGGTTCGCGAACAATCTTTTTAATCTGGATGATGCCGTCAAAAATTTCAGGCACTTCGTTTTCGAGCAGCTTGGCCAAAAAGCTTGGCGCAGTGCGCGAAAGAATCACCACCGGTTGATTGTTTTTCATCTCAACCTTTTTAATAACCGCACGCACGGTATCCCCTTTTTTAAAGAAATCGGCGCTTATCTGTTCGTTTTTAGGCAGTATGAGTTCGTTGCCGTCTTCATCAAGCAAGAGGGTTTCTTTTTTCCAGGTCTGATACACCTCGGCTGAGATAATGTCGCCGATGCGGTCTTCGTACTTCTTAAATATTTCGTCTTTCTCCAATTCAGAAACACGCGATGCCAGTGTTTGACGAGCCGTTAAAATAGCGCGGCGGCCAAAGGATGCCAACGTTACCTCTTCTACGGCTTCTTCGCCTATACTGTAATCAGACTCCAGCTTTTGCGCCTCCGAAAGGCCTATTTGCGTTACCGGGTCTTCCACCATACCATCTTCCACGATAGTGCGGCGATGCCAGATTTCCAAATCTCCTTTTTCGGTGTTTACAATCACGTCGAAGCTTTCATCAGAGCCGTACTTTTTACGAATCAGGGTACGGAATACGTCTTCCAATACCTTCATCATGGTTGGCCTATCAATGTTTTTGAGGTCTTTAAACTCGCTAAAGCTGTCAACTAATTCAATGCTGTTCATTTTTTTGAATTGGTTTTAATATTTAAGAAATGGTTTTGTTGATTTAATGTCCTGAAAGTTCAAGCTGATGTCTTCGTGAAGGATGTTTTTCTTTTCTTTTTTCTCTGTGGTAATTACTATGCCGTCGTCGTTCACCTGTTTAAGGTTGCCGATGTATTTCATTCCATTGAATGCTACTGATTCTACCGGACGGTTGAGGTATTGCAGATACTGCTCGTGTACCTTAAAGGGCTGGTCGGCACCGGGAGAGGAAACCTCGAGTGCGTATTTCTCCGAGAAGTTGATGGCCTCGTTCAGCACTTTTTCCAGCGCACGGCTCACCGCCACGCAATCTTCTATGGTGATGCCTTCCATTTTGTCAATAAACACGCGTACCGTTTCTGTTCGTTCGTTGATTTTTACTTCAACCAGAAACAGATTCAGCTCCCCAAGTATGGGTTGCAAATGTTCAAGTACGATGTCGTTGATGTTGTTCATTTAGGTATAAAAGAAAAGGGGACTTTCGGTCCCCTCCTTCATTTTCCGATGCAAATGTAAGAGTTTCGATAGAAATAAGAAATATCCTAGTGTTGAATTACAAAACCGCTCACATTTGATGTGCTTTCGGTTAGTAACTGGAGATAATACATACCCGGCGGCCAATGGCTCACCTCCATATTTATATTATTGTCTGTTATTTGTTTTTCCATAACAAGCACTCCTAAAGAATTAAAGACACGCAAAGAACCCCGATTAATAAATGGATCGGTTTGTACATATACTACATCGCTTGCCGGATTAGGATAGAGTATTACTTTATTATCTGAAAAAGTTTCTTTTATGCCTACGCCGATATAGCTGTAGTTGATTCGAGATACTATGTAATCATAGCCGGTTGGTTCGGCATTTAAGCAGGTAATATTATCCAGTTGAATCCCAATATCTTGAAAATAGCAGCCCGTATATAAAGTACCATTATGATCGGTGCATATACTTTGTATCCTGGATTTATCAATAATAAAATTCGACGAAATAAATTTTGTATATGTTTTAGCCCATAGTGCATTACCGCTGCCTGTATCGAGCGCTAGTACAAAATGACTGGCGTAATAGTTTTTAACACAATTTATTGATACACCATCCACATTTACTGTATCAGAAGCAAATCCACATGTAAAAATATATCCCGATGTATCAATTACCACCCGGCTAAATCTTATTGCTGGCAAACTCTTTTCCCACTCTATATTTTTATTGCTTATATTCAGTTTCATCAGTTTTGAGCGTTGGGGCCATATACCGTTATTATAATTAACGGTGCTATCTATACACAAGTATATGCTGTTGTGATGTAACGCAATGCTCTGCACATAATCGTTTAAGGGTTCTGCATAAACCATTCCCCATGTAGCTACTCCCTGCACATTAAATCGAACTAAGAATACATCAATTAAGTTTTCGCGCAATAGCATGATAGAATCAAACACCAGCCAGGGACTGTTAAACTCGCCTGCCGCATATATATTTCCATGCTCATCCAGGCTTATCGACTTCAATGTTTCATACCCTTGACCTCCACTACTGCTGCTTCTTGCCCACAGAACGCTTCCGTTTGTACCATTCAACTTTGCTAAAAACATATTGCTGTTGTTATTAGTAGTTAATTCAGTATTGCCTATATTAAGAACGCTACTATAGTAATAACCACCCGCATATACATTCCCCATTTTATCTGCCTGTAAAGCGGTTAAATAATCGGCTTTTGTTCCTCCAAAACTTTTTATCCATTTTACATTACCCGAATCTTCGCTCAGTGCGATCACAAACATATCTTCTTGCGGATAGCTGCTGTTTTCTTCTATATTCCAAACAGTATCCTGCCCCACGGTCAGATACGTGCTTCTATATGTACCTCCAACATATATAGTTCCGTTTGCATCACTGACTATACTTGTCGATCGGTCGTGATATTTACCATGCAACTGTTTCACCCAAAGTAGCTGTCCGCTTGCTGCATCGTATTTAACTATGGCCACATCATCATATCCATAATTGGTATTGTCAATAAACAATCCGGTTTTAAACTCTATCTGTGTGCTATTAAAATTTATGGCCACATATACCTGACCATCTCCGCCCAGGCACATAGCCGCCGGCGTTTCGTTCATTGTGCCTCCGCTTTTTTGCTTCACGGCCCAGGCATAGTTTACCTGTGCCCTGCTATCTAAGTGGCATAAGCAGAGCATCCAGCAAAGTATAGCCGCTGCCCTGCTTCTAACTTTTTTGTTTACTGCTTGTGGCATACTTATGCTTGGATTAATTCGATTTAATAAATGTTATTTTATCTAAAAGTTTATGTTGTGCGTCGGTTATTCTTAAACAGTATATACCATCTGTAAGTGCTTCGATATTGATGGCTTGTAAATTATGTTGCTGTTGGAAAACATAATAAGACATTAGTCTGCCTTGTATGTCATATAAGCTGCAGAAGATAAGACCACTGTAATTAGAGGTTAACTGAATATGTTGCCCTGCCGGATTAGGATAGAGCTTGAAAGAAAATAAAGATTCCTTTGGATTCTCCTTTATACTTTCAAAAATATCCCTGATGCCTTTTCTTTCATTGCTACTGGTGCCCATAGGTCTTAACACACGCGATACCAATATCCTGTGCACCGAGTGCTCGCTCACAACATAGGCGCTGTCTTCTATGTCATAAACCGTCCAGATGTTATTCATAGTATCTAATTCCATTCTCAGGATGCTGATTTCTTCAAATGGGTTTCGGGTATAGGTAGTGTCTATGGGTGTAAATGCACCATATAACATTTTATATGCATTGCCTATTAACATGTTTTGAGCTGCTCCTTCATTTTCATTGGTCACCGATTCACACGACTCGCAATCGTTTAGTAATACCTCGCAGTTCGTTAGTGGGGCAGTCTCCACAGGTATAATGTTCTGATTAAATCCAACACAAGCATAATTGCCGTATTTCTTTACATCAAAGTCCGGCGACTGACTGCCTCCGGGTGCTATAGGTGTAATGCCTCCCCAATAATTACCACTTGCATAAATGGTGGTGGGAATAATACTCGCATTCGGGTTTTTATTGGTGTAACATATCTTGATGAATGTGCCGGAATTAGATGAAGCTCTTACCATACTGTTCGGTATTGGGTCGCTTTGATTGGCTATGGCATGAAGATTGGCGTCCATGTTCAGTAAGGTATTGGTAGCCAATATTCCATAGTTTCTGAATTGTAAAATATTGGCACATCCCACATCGCCTAATGTAATCATGCTGTTAAATGTTATAGGGTTATTCTGGTCATCGTATATCACATTGCCTTCTGCCTTTATACCTATTGCTGTTGATGTAATGCCGGAACCATTTCTCAAAAACAATTGAGCCCCCTTGGCATCTATTCCGGTTTCCATATACCCCAACTCTGTACCGTCTAAGTATAATATATTTTGCAGAAAAGTACTCGACCCACTAATGCTTATGCCTGTATTGCCATACTTCAATACCGACGTTTTGATAATGCTTTTGTTCAGCTTTTTTAATGTAACCAGTACATCTGAACCGGGGTCGCCGGTAAGATTAATGAACAATTGTGAGCATTTAAAATAATCGCCTCCGCTTATTGCCAATGGGTGTATGGCTCGGTCTATGCGCACATCGTACATAGATATAATCGATGTCGCAGGTATGCCGGTTATTTTTAATGCACCCTGCATTGCTGCATTCGCATCCTGATTAAAGCGCAGCGAGCCTATTTCTATACTCTGAACATCAGTAATCTCCATAGCCGTATTTGTAGCATCGGTAACCGAATATCCGTTTACATGTATGTCTTGTAACATCACATATTCAGCATCTTCAAATTTTAATGTTGAATTGTCGTGCACTTCAATTATCATATTACCGATCATCATACTATTTGCATTTAGTGTAATGTTCGCTTCTTCGCGCAGTTCCAATGCAGGAAATAACAAGTCTGGAGCTATAAATTCCACGGTGCTGTTTATGGCATCTTCAAATTCTATTTTCGCCGCTGTGCCAATAAACACAAGTTTGCCACTCCCTTTATAATTCATAGGTGCACCGTTTTCGTATCTGATAGTGCCCTTCACCTCCATCAGTGCATTACTCGGCACATTTTGAACCTGTCCTAAGCATAATCCTGCATTGGGGTTCAGGTTTCTTATAATGAGCGTTGATGTTTCGTCTATATAAATATAGGCATCATGCATCAGCAACTCTGCATCATTTTCTATAATTAAGGTAGAGCCATTGGTTACCAGCAATTGCGAACCACTGTTCATCTCTAATTTAGAGCCTGCTTCTAATAGCAGTGTTGACTTGTTGTCCACATGGATGGTGGAATTATATTCTTGTAAGATGTACGAGTTTACTGTAGCTGTAAATCGCGAGGGTTGTGTAAAAAAATGTTCTCCGCTTATCTGTTCATACGATACATGTTGCGTGGGGCATTTACCGCGGTCAAGCCAAAGGGTGTTGCCTGTTTTTAGTAGCAATGAAATTTCGTTGGCGGCATCCAATGGCAGGTTGGCGGCACTAAAATGCACACTCGGGTAAAGCATTATATCACCACACCAGCGCACATTATTTTTTACTTCATAATCATCCCAACGGATTTTGAGTTTAGTAGCCCCACTACCATACACCGAGGGGAGGTGGTTTTCCTCAATAATTTCTATTGAAAGCCCTGATAAATGTATAGTGTCGTTATCAGGATAATTAGGGAAATTAGAGGTAATATACGTCTGTAAAACTTGTGAAGAAGGGTTAGTTGAAATAGAAATCTTCTTGCAGGTATTCAATCGAAATGCATCGTTATCATTACCGAAGGTAGGGTAGTGATTAATAGTTTGATCATTTAACTTTATTTTATTGGCTAAGAATAATTCAGTTGGATTTATTTTTTCTTGTTCATTGTCAAGTCCATTTATACCTTGCCGCATAAGTAAATGATACCCGGTTAATGGATTCGGCACTGAATTATCTAAATCAATAAGTGTATTAGGTATATCGTATTTAAAATCAAAGCGACCCGAAGCAGGTAATGGAAATAAATAATTTCCCGGGCTGCTACTTTCACTACTATAAACATTCGATTTATCTTCTTTACCTACTTGAACAAATGCGTAAATGCCTCTTCTGTTATAGTTAAAATCAAATTCACTCTGCGCTAAAGAATGATTTTCAATCCATAGATACTGTGGCAGTGCATTATTATCAACTATCGGCAACTTTATTCTTATGGCATCGCCGGTGCTGTTAAAATCTTGCAGTACATATTCACCTCCGTTAGGGTTGTTACTTAAAGAATAATTTTCAAAATCGGTTTCAGCATTGTTTTGGCTGTTATAACCGCTTATTAAATACTGTTTGATCGGGTTTTTCCACCCTAATCTCCACCTATCCCAAGCATTCCACCCCTGAGAGTTGCTGTCCCAACTGCTCATATTGCTCCATCCGCCAACTGATGATATAAATGTTCTGGTGCCCGCACCGGCACCGGCTGTATGAAAATTATTATATCCATACAGTGCATGTGAGAGTTCATGACGCATAATTACATCTGCGTTATTGTCAAAGCTTACAAAATTTGAACTACAATTAAGCCCTACAGAGTTTTTAAGCGAAATATTTAATTGGGTCAGGTTAATTGAACCTTGATTTGAAGTTGGGTTCTGTATGCCTGTGATATAGCTATTAACACGCCATAGCACTACTATCATATCAATTTTATAATCTGGTATTTCTAATTTTTGAACACCCAAATTATAGTTGCTCCATTTATCAAAATCTTGATTATTTATTGATAAATTGTTAGCCGTTGTTAAATCTGTGCCAATTGTTTGATGTAGCGCATTTATTACCTTGGAAAAGAAATTTGCACTAGTACTATTATTGTAATCTATCTGTATTAATTGAGGATAATAATCACCAAGTACCTGATACTCACCAAATGATGCTTCATTGAAATATTTTGTAATGTAACCGGTTAAGTTATTTGAATAATTAATATCAAAATACTTCCCGGGATTCGTAGGCATTTGGCCTTCTGGCCATCCTGTCTGCGTAACGATATTATAATTGGGGTCATTTACCATTTCTGCATAAATCAACAATACTCTTAATTGCCCGTGACAAGGTTGCCAAAACCCGTTCTCTGAATTTGTTTGTGACCAAACTGATTTGGAAAAATTTAGGATTATGAATAATAATATTAAATATTTCATAGGTTAATTATTTTAAATGTTTGTGACAATGAGGCAGCTTCTGCGCGTATATAAATAATTGACGGCATAACATTAATACTTATCGCAGTGGTTTGCAGAGCAGATAGTTTAGAAGCAGTTAACTGTCTTCCTAATACATCGAATATATAAATGTTAATTGGTTCGTTAAAGTTTGATGTAAGTCTTATCCAATTTGCGTCTATGTGATCAATTAATACTAATTGTGATGAGGGAGGCTCTATAACAAAGCCAATAATGCATCCGTCTGATTGTTTACGAAGTGATAGGGTTATACCTAAATAATCATCGGGGCTGGCATTAATTGGCCCGTCGAATTGTACACTATCAATAAACAAATATACTTCCGGTGATAAGCAAATGCTTCCTATGCCTGCTGTGTCCGAAATAATAAAAGTCTCTGCTGTTCCCCAAATGAACGGCAGATAATAATGTCCCCAAAATCCCCCAATCCTTGCAATAGGTTTTGGTAAAATATTCGGGAAGGGTAAAACAGTATCGTATAATTTAATACCGTTCCATTTAAGCGTGAGAGGGTATTTGCCATTAATAAAAGTCAGAAAAGTGTGTCCTATATTTTCAGCCCCACTAAAAGATGTATCACCAAATGCAAAAACGCTGTATGTTGAGTCTAGAACGTAGTTAAAACTAAAAGCAAAATTTGAAGTATCTAGTAACGTGGCTTTTTCACCAAATTCGTTTTCATAAATGTTATAATCATTTGCATAAGATTTATAACAATAATAAATAGTATCCGCTTGCCCATCACCGTTTATAGCAATAATGGGAAATATCCATTGCGGTGTATCCGTAGGCTGGTACACATCAAAATAATGCTGCTCCACAGCATTCCAATCAACAGATTGTGCGCCTGCGTTGTGCCAATAGATTGAGGAGCATATCAAAACAGTAAGAAGGAAAAGATTTTTCATAAAACAAGCGGTTTATTCTTATGAAAGGTAAGGAGTTCTTATTGAAAACATGCTTCGGCTTTCAGATTATCGGTGGCGTTGTTTCTGTTTTCATTAAAATCAAACTCACTTTCTGATATCGAATGATTTTCCAGCCACAGATATTGTGGCAGGGCATTATTGTCAACTGTCGGCAACTTTATTCTTTTGGCATCGCCGGTGCTGTTAAAATCTTGCAGTACATATTCACCTCCGTTTGGATTATTACTTAAAGAATAGTTTTCAAAATCGGTTTCGGCATTGTTTTGACTGTTATAGCCACTTATTAAATATTGTTTGCTCGGGTTTTTCCAGCCTAATCTCCACCTATCCCACGCATTCCATCCCTGAGAGTTGCTGTCCCAACTGCTCATATTACTCCAGCCGCCAATGGATGAAATAAATGTTCTGGTGCCCGCACCGGCACCGGCAGTATGAAAATTATTACCGCCGAAAATAAGATGTGAAAATTCATGCCTCATTATCACTTCAGCGTCGTTTGCCCAACTTACAAATTCTGAGTAAGAATTAACTCCTCGCTTATTTTTAAGGGTGTCTATATAAAATTGATTTTGAGCAAACCCGGTATTAGTATTTGTGCCTCCAGATAATCTACTATTTACACGCCATATAATCATAATCAAGTCAACTAATGTGTCAGTTGAATTTATTTTAGGTGCACCTAATCCGAAATTTCTCCACGCATCAAAATCTGAAACACTATTTATAGACAGTCCTGTTGATGTAATTAAATCTAATGAATTGTTGCGATGTAGTGTATCGATTATATTTTGGTAAGTTAAATATTGTGGTTTTAATTGTGAGAAATTAACCTGAATTAGGTTTGGGTAATAGTCCCCTATCACAATGTATTTATCATATGATGCTTCATGAAAATATCGTGTAATATAGCCTTGAATGTTATTGGAGTTGAATTGGGCATCAAAATATTTTCCAGGGTTTATTGGCATTTGACCAGGTTGCCAATTAACATTAGTTACTTGAAAGTAATCGGAGTCATTTAATGCTTCTGCAAAAACTAAAAACACTCTAATTGTGTCTTGTACGGGTAACCAAAACCCATTCTCCGAGTTAGTTTGGGCATAACTGTTACTTATATAGAACAGGAGAATAAAAACTGCAATTTTCTTTTTCATATTTATTGCTTTAGAAATGATTTAATGTATATTTTTTCATTTGTTGTAATCTTTAATAAATATATGGCGGCAGGTAATTGAGAGACATTGAGCGAAGCAACAAAACTGTTTATATTGCAAGTACTTATCAAGTGTTGCCCGTATATATTACTTATTGATATTTCTTTAACAGGTGATTTTAATAATTCTATTAGTACAAAATCAACAACTGGATTAGGGAATATTGTAATCGAATGATCTATTATATTGTTAGTATTTCCTATGGTACATGAAGCATCATGTTTTTGCATACTTAACCCTATACTTAGTGAATTGTCAGGGCTTGCATTTATTGGCCCATCAAAAATTACACTATCAATAGCACTAAAAAAAGTAGGAGGTAAACAATTAAACCCGGCAGTGTCTGCGATAATATATGATTCACCAAAACCAGAAATGTATGGTGTGTAATTATGAACCCAAGTTCCCTCAATCCTAGCAATAGGTTTTGGTAAAATATTCGGGAAGGGTAAAACAGTATCGTATAATTTACTACCGTTCCATTTAAGCGTGAGAGGGTATTTGCCATTAATAATATTCATCCACATATATCCAACAGGTGCGCCAGCCTCGGGGCCACCAAAGCATTGTACTGAATACATGCTGTCAATTGAAGGAGCAAAAAAGCCACACGAAAATTTACCCGTGTCAACCTTCTCAATTAATTCTCCGAAATTTATTTCATCATAATTATACAGACTAGCACTTAAATCATAACAATAATACATCGTGTCCGATTGCCCGTCACCATTAATGGCAATAATGGGAAATATCCATTGTGGTGTATCCGTAGGCTGGTACACATCAAAATAATGCTGCTCCACAGCATTCCAGTCAACGGTTTGAGAGCTTGCTTTTTGTAGAATAAAAGCTGAGCATATTATAACAGAAAGCAGAAAATGTTTATTCATAAAACAGTCATTTTATTCTGGGGGATAGGTAAGGGTCGGTTATTTGAGGATTATTATCTGAAAACAATACTTCATTTGTACCGGCAGCATCTAATGCGCTGGTAGTATATTGTTTATCGCCTTTCCATCCTAAAAACCAACGGTCGTATGCACAATAAGAATTTGAAATACCATCATACTGTGCCGTGGTGCAATAGAAGTGCGGATAGGTCATAAAAGTGTAAGGCCCCGCTCCGCCTACGGAATGCCAGTTGTTGCCGCCGAATAATCCGTGTAGAAACTCTGCTGTAAACATGTAATATATCCCATCTTTTGTACACGCACCCCAGTCAGAAATAAAGGAAGTGTTAAATGATTCTCCACTGAGGTTTATTGAAAATAAATGGTCATTAACCCCAAGCCCTCCATTAGGGCATTGACCAATCCCAAATTGGTTTTTCCATATAACAAATAATATATCTATGTTGCCATCAGAGTTATTATCCTTAACAAGTCCATAATCAAGAGCTACACCATTGTTACTAAAATCGAATTCCCATGAATCAAAATCATCAATAGTGTGATTGTTAGCCGTTATTAGTGGGACATTAAGCGAACTGATATAATTAAGTAAAGCTTCGGTTCTGTTAAATGAAAGGTTTAAGGTTGTGTTAATACCTGGATAAGTGCATGGCACAGTAACTGCTATATAATCGCCAAGGACTATTAGCTCTCCGCGAGATGCTTCATAATAATAATCAGTAATAGTTCCTGGGGTAGGGGTACCATTCCAGTCAGCATCAAACATTTCTGTTGCATAACTTGGCGGGTAGCTCAACATAGGATTTGTTGGTACGTTTTGTGGGTCGAAATCTGGCCATTCATCTACCGCTCCATAAGGATTTACTAAATTATTAGGGTTAAAATTTGAAGGTAAAGCAGATACGGTATTACTTAAGCTATAATCAACTTGGACAAAGATGGTAAATATTCTAACTGCGCCTTGTGTACTCAGCGCATATCCATTTTCTGAGCGTCTTTGAGCATATAATAGGTTAATAAATACGATAATAAATGTGAATATAAGTATTGAGTTTTTCATTTAGTTATAGTTTTGTGATTATTGTTGAAAAAATTGATTTTTTATTATTTAATATATGAATTAAGTAAGTGCCATTTTTCAAAATAGATAAGTCTAAAGAATGATTTTGTTTGGCAAAATCATTCTTTACAAAAATAAGACGACCTGTAAGGTCATAAATTTCTATTATGCAATTTGAGCATAAGCCGTCAGTTAAAATGATTGTAATTAAATCATTAAATGGGTTAGGATAAATATGTATCAGTTCATTTGTAGAAATTTGTTCTATCGAAGTGCCTCCTGGTATTCCCGTCCATTTTTGAATCAAGAATTGCAGGTATCCCATGCCTCCACCAAAAGTGTTGATAAAAGTTGCAGAATCTACTTGATAACAGTCTGTAGGTGGGGTATTATAAAATGTATCTGAAATTAATACAGCTACAGGGCAGCCACCCGTTGTTTGAATTGCAAAGTCATATGTGATTAACCCCTGAGCCCTTGGCGCCGGACTTTGATCAGGAAAAGGCAGCGCATTGCTCCTGAACATATTCACGTCCCATCGCATAATCAACGGTAGTTGACAGTTTATAAAACAAATATCGGGTGTTAAGAACTCTATTTTAGAGCATATAGAATTTTGAACTAATAAATCGGTGCTGAGAGAACAACCAAAATAGGCTTGAAACTTTGATGTATCTAGTGGTACTAAATAATTATCGCCATATATTGAATCAAATGCATTATTAAATGGATCGCCGCTATTTGAATCGTAAGATAAATACAAGGTATCCTTAGCTCCAGTTGCATCTTCAAACCATAGAGGAAAAACCCATTCGGGCTGCACCTGTGCCCATGGTATGGTATATACCTGTGCGTTTACTTTTTGCAAAATTAAAAAGATGCTTATGATAGAAGATAGTAGGAAAAGATTTTTCATAATACAAGCAGTTTATTCTTATGAAAGGTAAGTAGTTATTATTGGAAAACATGCTTCAGCTTTTAGATTATCGGTGGCGTTGTTTCTGTTTTCATTAAAATCAAATTCACTTTCTGACAGCGAATGATTTTCAAGCCATAGATATTGTGGCAAGGCATTATTGTCAACTATCGACAACTTTATTCTTATGGCATCGCCTGTACTGTTAAAATCTTGCAGCACATATTCGCCGCCGTTAGGATTGTTACTTAAAGAATAATTTTCAAAGTCAGTTTCAGCATAAGTAGCATAATCAAAAGCGCTAATTAAATACTGTTTGCTTGGGTTTTTCCACCCTAATCTCCACCTATCCCAAGCATTCCACCCCTGAGAGTTGCTGTCCCAACTGCTCATATTGCTCCAGCCGCCAACTGATGATATAAATGTTCTGGTGCCGGCATTTTATTTTTTTTGGCTTGTGTTTTGTAAAATGTGGCGTGCCGGATATTGCAGACTAAAAAACTACCTTATCTTTACAATTATAAGTAATAATTAAACCTTTTCCTTATGATCAATCGCATATTACCCGCTCCTATTGTTCGTCTTGCTTTTGTTGCCTTTATTTCTTTTTTTTTGGCAAGTTGCACCAAAGAGCCAACGGCAACCAAAATACTTATGCAGGGCACTTGGCAGTTAACCGAGGCCTATGATGCGGCCGGTAATGATATCTTATCTGAAATCTCTATACCCGTAACCGCCATTCAGTTAACAGATGATAATGGTATGCTTGGTACACAAGCTCCTATGGCTACCCGTTTAGTTTATGGCGGCTCCAATTGGTCTCAAGCCTCCGGATTAATGAATCAAGTTTTTGATTATGCTAATTTTAGATTTAACACCGGTGAATTTTTTGTTGGGGAGGGAGTCACAGACGAGTTTACTGTTGAGTTTAAGCTTCAGGCTACCGCTATTGCCGGCGGGCTTTCAGATATCCTTACCATTTTTGGTGTGGGTAGCGGCTGGCTAAAGCAAACAATCTATCATAAATTTACTAACGTAACCGTGCGCTTCCCCGAGCAAGAGGCAGAAAGCGAACTTAACCCTATACAATCTGCCAATACAATGATTTGGGAGTTTACGGATAATACCGTGGCGCTCTATAATTACAAAGATGCCCAAGGCAATTATCTATTATGGAATGGTTGGCCGGTTAATAATTTTAGTAAAGGAAAATTTGTTTTTACTAAAAAAACAAAGGGCCTTAACGACATTGTATCCGAGCACCTTTAATTATTAATCATACCGCTTTATTAATTGATGGACTTTTTATTTTAGAAGGTCCGCTTCGTCTTTTGTTATTCCACATGTCCCCGGGGTTAAAATAATTTTACTAATCACAAATACAATGTTGACATCCGGGAGCATATCCTTCAGATCAATGTCTATAAAATAATTTTTTGTTTTTTAAACTAACGAGTGTTAGTTTTGTTTTCGCAATTATACGATGCCTGTTAAAGTAAAACGCAAAGAACATATCAACTCCGCTGCCCGCAATCTGTTTCGCGAGCGCGGCTACAGCGCTACCTCTATGCGCGATATCGCAAGCACGGTAGGTATAGAAGTGGCTAGTCTTTACAATCATATCGATTCAAAGGAATCCATGTTGCAACAAATATGCTTCACTATGGCCGAAAAGTTTTTAGCTATTATACCATTAGTAAAACACCTGCAAGAGAGGCCTGAGGAGCAACTAAAAGAAGCCATACGACTGCATGTGTTGGTTATTACGTCGCATGCCGATGAGTCTGCCGTATTTGTTCACGAGTGGAAACACTTGAGCGAGCCGCGCTTGAGTGCGTTCAAAAAAATGCGCAACAACTACGAAGGCTTCTACCGCGACCTAATTCGCCGCGGCGAAGAACTGGGTTTATTCAAAAACATACACGAAAAATTTGTGATGATGGTTTTATTCTCTTCTATTAACTGGCTGTACGATTATTACAAGCCCAACGGAAAACTAAACCCCACTCAGATTTCTGACATCATTACTGACATTTTTTTAAACGGAATAAAAAACAAATAAGCTATGTACGGAGGCGGATACATTTTTACCGAACCATCAGAAAACGATCAGAAGGAACACATCGACGACCCTGTAAAGCTGCAGGAGTTTGAAGCCCGCATTGATGCCGGCGAAAAAATTGAACCACACGACTGGATGCCTTATGAGTATCGCAAGCAGCTGATTCGGCTTATCGAACAACACGCACACTCCGAGGTGATAGGCGCTTTGCCCGAAGGCACCTGGATAACCCGTGCACCGGGATTTAAACGCAAGCTGGTGCTTATAGCCAAGGTGCAGGACGAAATCGGGCACGCACAGTTATTGTACAGCGCCGCCGAAACGCTGGGTAAATCGCGCGAGGCCATGATTAATGATTTGCTGAGTGGTAAATCGAAATACTCTAATGTGTTTAACTACCCAGCAAAAACCTGGGCCGATGTTACCGTTATTGGATTTTTAATTGACGCCGGTGCTATCGTGAATCAGGTAGCCAACTCCAAAGGTTCTTACGGGCCCTACTGTCGTGCACTGGAGCGCATCTGTTACGAAGAGTCGTTTCACTTAAAACAGGGTCATGATGCTTTCATTGCACTTGCTGTGGGCACTCAAGCTCAAAAGGATATGTTGCAGGATGCACTGAATCGTTGGTGGAAGCCCATCATGCACTTCTTTGGTCCGCCTGACAAAGCTTCGGTGCACGGCGAAAAGCTGATGCGCTGGAAAGTGAAGATGGCATCGAACGATGATATGCGTAATCAGTTTCTGGATATGTATGTTCCCAAGATTCTGGAATTGGGGATTACCATTCCTGACCCTAATCTTAAAAAGAACGAAGCCACAGGACGTTGGGAATTTACTGACCCCGACTGGGCTGAGTTTAAGCGCGTAATAAACGGCGACGGCCCTTGTAATGCTGAGCGTTTGGCGGTTAGAAAATTTGCTGAGGAATCGAATCGCTGGGTACGCAATGCTTTATTAAAACCAACCATGAAACACGCCATTCCCTATGCATAACAATGAGAGTTTAGACCCGCGCATCAGACGCATTGACCTGGATAAAAATCCGGAGCACGTTGCATTAAATATTATGGAACACTGGGAAACCTACGAAGTGTTTCATCAGCGTAAGCGTGGCGAACAACATGTGCACGTAGGAATTGTGCACGCCGCAAACCCTGAAATGGCATTGGTATTTGCCAAAGAACAATTTGGCCGCCGCCTAAAGTGCTCCAACATGTGGGTGACCAAGTCTTCGAACGTGTATTCGTTCAGCTACGACGATGAAGATATGTTTGAAACCGTGCCCGAGAAAACCTATCGCGAAGCCAGCGGATTTAAAGTGCGCGACAAAATCAACAAATTCAAAAAAGAAAACACCATAAAATAATGGAAGCAGTTAAAGATTTACTTTTCAGAATGGCTGATGATGCCTTAATCATTGGTCACCGCAACAGCGAGTGGACAGGCATTGGACCTATATTGGAAGAAGATATTGCCTACTCGTCTATGGCGCAGGATAAAATTGGTCACGCACAGGCTCTGTATCAAATTCTTCACGAGGAGTTTAAGCTGGAGATACCCGATTATCTGGCTTTTCGCAGAAATGAAAAAGATTTTAAATGCTGTCAGATGGTTGAGTTGCCTATAGGTGATTATGCATTCACGCTGGTACGTCATTATTTCTATGATCACGCTGAAGCTATTCGATATGATTTGCTTGGTAATTCTTCTTTTACTCCATTAGCCCGTTTGGCATTGAAGTTTAAAGGCGAAATAAAATATCACACTCTGCATGCTGACACCTGGATGAGGAGTTTAACCCTCAATGGCAACGAAGAAAGTCGTGCACGTATTCAAAGCGCGGTAAACGAATTGCATCCGTATGCTTTGGGATTGTTTGAACACGGCATCAACGAACAGGAACTTATCTCAAATAATATTTTTGTTGGGGAAGATGCTTTCAAAACAAAATGGCTTGAGTTTATCACCAAGAATTTTAGTGAATTTGGTTTAACGCTACCCAATGTTTCAGGCGATCAGATAAAATTGGGCGGAAGAAAAGGATATCATACTGCTCATTTGACTGAGATGCTGGATGAAATGACAGAAGTAATTCGCACTGACTACGAAACCGAATGGTAAACACAGAAAACATTAATAAAGACTACATCATTTCTTTACTTGAAAAAGTAATGGACCCGGAAATACCTGTTATCTCGGTTGTAGATATGGGTATGATTACCGATGTTGTCATTAATAGTGATTCTGTTTTAGTAAAAATGATTCCCACGTTTACGGCATGTCCTGCTTTGAAACTCATGCAACAAAACATCAAAGACAGCATCGTAAATGCGGGAGTAGAGAATGTAATTGTTGAGTTGGATAAAGATGTACGCTGGAATTCTGACCGTGTAACGGAAAAGGGTAAAAAACTCTTGGAAGATTTTAAACTGGGTGCGCCGGTTACCCATTATGGTCAGGTTACCAACGAGATGATTACTGAATCTAAGTGTCCGTATTGTGGCAGTAGTAACACTACCATTAATTCTCTTTTTGGTTCCACACTCTGCCGTTCTATGCATTTTTGTTACGACTGCAAGATGAAGTTTGAGCGCTTCAAGCCCGTTGCCTAATTTCGTTGTATGAAAATCGGTTTATTCTTCGGATCTTTTAATCCGATACATAACGGCCATTTAATTATTGCTAATCAGATTTTGAATCATACCGATTGTAAGAAAATTTGGTTTGTGGTTTCACCACATAATCCGTTGAAAGAAAAAGAATCGCTGCTTAATCAGTTTGACCGGCTTCATATGGTGAATCTCGCTATCGAAAACAATCCTTCATTTAAATCCAGCGATGTGGAATTTAAACTGCCCCTACCCTCTTATACTATCGACACACTACAACATCTGAACGAAAAATATCCGCAGCACGATTTTTCTATCATCATGGGTTCTGATAATTTAAACTCATTAAACAAATGGAAAAATTATGAAGCGCTTATCAAGTACCATACGATTTATGTATACAAACGCGGCGAAACGATTACCAATTACAATCAAACTCCGTCAATCCAAATTCTCGATTTTCCATTTCTGAATATTTCATCCACATACATTCGCCAATTAATACAGCAAAAAAAATCAGTTCGCTACCTAGTACCGGATATTGTGGAAGACTATATAAAAAGCAACCGTTATTACCGGGTTAAAAACAATGGTTAGTAAAATGTTAATAGCTGTTAATAAGTGTGGGAATAAATCTTCGGTTTGTTTATTCAGGATCAAAGCAAATTGGATAATGAAACCCTTGTTGATAATTCTATCAGTTTTTGCACGATTTACACAGGTAAGCTGGTGTGTAGTGTTAGTAGACAGAACAGTAATTTATCAACGAAGTATATTATTAACAATATTTTGAAAAATGTTAATTCACTTTACATCAATGAATTAGTATGGGAAATGGTGTGAATATCAATACTCCATGGTGTTAAATATGTTAAATCAAAATTTACGAATCAAAAGAAATCAACGAATTCACAGCCTTAATAAACAACCATAATTTTTCATTTAAAAAATTTTATAAATAATTAACTTGTGTAGAATGCAGGAAACAGAATTAATGAAAAAAGGATTTATAGATATTGTGCCAGATATCGATTTGGATTTATTTAGTGAAATTGATAAACTGAAGAAAGAAAAAAACGCTGTCATTCTTGCTCACTATTATCAGGAAGCAGATATTCAAGATGTAGCAGACTTTATCGGTGACAGTTTGCAACTCAGCCAAGCTGCAGAAAAAACAAATGCTGACATCATTGTTTTTGCCGGTGTTCATTTTATGGCGGAGACAGCAAAAATTTTAAACCCTCATAAAAAGGTTTTGTTACCGGATTTGAATGCGGGTTGTTCTCTATCCGATTCTTGTCCACCTGACGCTTTTCTGGAATTCAAAAAAAGACATTCAGACCACATAGTTATATCATACATCAATTGCTCGGCAGAAATAAAAGCATTGAGCGACGTAATTTGTACAAGCAGTAATGCCCGAAGAATAGTTGATTCATTTCCAGTAGATCAAAAAATAATATTCGCACCGGATAAAAATCTTGGTGCATATATTAACAAGGTTTGTGGCAGAAATATGTTGTTGTGGAATGGGGCCTGTATGGTTCACGAAATATTTTCTCTGGATAAACTTCTTCGTTTAATAGATCAAAATCCACAGGCAGAAGTAATTGCTCATCCTGAATGCGAAGAAAAGATATTGGAACATGCCCATTTCGTAGGATCAACTACCGCCCTATTGAATTATGCTGTGCAGTCAAAATCCAACGAGTTTATTGTTTTAACAGAAACAGGCATTCTTCATCAAATGCAAAAGAAGGCTCCCGAAAAAACATTTATACCCGCACCACCAGATAACAGTTGTGCCTGTAATGAATGTCCACATATGAAAAAGAATACGTTGGAAAAACTGTATAACTGTATGAAGTTTGAATTACCAGAGATAACTATTCCAGAACAAACGAGAGCAAAAGCTTATCAAGCTATAAAAAGAATGCTAGAGTTATCTACTTGGTGAATTAGTGTTAACAAAGTCATTAACCATAGATACGATTTTATCAAGTTTTGATTCGTTAATACTGTAATATATTTTCTTTCCTTCTTTCTTTGTTAAGGCAATATTGATATCACGTAGTAAACGTAAGTGTTGAGAGGTAACAGATTGTTGAAGTTTCAATGTGTTGTAAATAACATTCACATTGACACGGTTATCGCTATTTAATATGTATGTTATTATACGTAATCTTAGATTATGACTTAGAACACGCAATACTTCATAAACAAAATTGATTTCACCAAAATCAATTTTTTCTTTTTCAATTATTGCCAAATCAGATCCAGAGATTTCATTAATTAAGTTAATGTAAGCAGCTATTCTATCCAGTACGAGTGAGTAGTAAACATTCTTACCATCTCTTCTAGGTGTGATAATACCAATTTGCTTTAATGCGGCCAAATGTTGGCTAACAACAGATTGTTCTAACCGAAGTTTTGTATATATGTCGGTAACATTAATCTCCCCCACCCTGTATATGGTGTTAATAATGTCTTGTCTGATAAAACTATTTAAATTTCTTAAATTTAGAAGACCACGGTTGAGACTTGCTTTTGAACTTTGAGTCTGACCAATAACAGACGAACTTACTTTTTCAGTAACTAGCATCAGTATATTCTTTTCCCTAATACAAAAGAAATTACTAATAGTTCATTTAAATTTTCATAAATAAATCATCTGCCAATAGCAACCATAAGTATACTTACATCTGACGGATTTACACCACTTATTCTGCTAGCTTGTCCGATTGTTTTGGGTTTAATGGAGTTTAGTTTCTCTCTGGCTTCAGTAGACAATGAGTGAATCTTGAAGTAATCAATATTATCATGAATAATAACATCCTCTAGCCTTTTCATTTTCTCTGCTGTTTCTTTTTCTTTCTTTATGTAGCCACCGTATTTTATTTGAATTTCTGTTTTAAGTAATTCATTATCATTATATTGTGATAATATATTCGACATTCCGGCAGCTTCCAGTAATGACTTAATCTCAGTGTTTGGACGGCTTAATAATTTAGAAAGATATGTTTTTTCTGTAATTTCAGCAGAGTTAATTAATCTTAGGTATTGATTTAATTCTTGTGTATAAACATTATTGTTGTTTAATAAATTGATGAGGTTGTTTATTTTTAAAGTACTGTTAATTAATGAGTTATACTCATTTTCGTCAACAGTACCCAAACGGTATCCAATAGGCATCAATCTGTCATCTGCATTGTCCTGACGCAACAGAATTCTGTATTCTGCTCTGGAAGTAAACATTCTGTATGGTTCTGTAGTGCTTTTATTAATTAGATCGTCTATTAAAACACCTATATATCCTTCATCTCTTTTTAAAATCAATTCGTCTTTTTCTTTTATTTTAAGGCTTGCATTTATACCGGCAATTAATCCCTGACATGCTGCTTCTTCGTAGCCGGTTGTTCCATTAATTTGACCTGCAAAGTATAGATTATCAATTAATTGTGTTTCAAGAGTTAATTTCAGTTGATGGGGTGGAAAGTAGTCATATTCAATAGCATAACCAGGTCTGAACATTTTTACATTTTCAAAGCCAGTTATCTTTTTTAAAGCGTTATATTGAACATCTTCAGGTAGTGAGCTTGAAAATCCATTGATGTACACTTCAACTGTATCCCAACCTTCGGGTTCTACAAAAATTTGGTGTCTATCTTTATCTGCAAAGCGATTTATTTTATCTTCAATACTTGGACAATACCTTGGTCCTATACCCTCTATCCTACCCTGAAACATTGGAGATTTGTCAAAACCGGACTTTAATATTTCATGCACATAGTTATTGGTGTAGGTTATATGGCAGCTACGCTGTTTTGTTAATTTAGTGGGATTTCTGAAAGAAAAACATTCCGGATTTTCGTCACCGGTTTGTTCCTCAATAATTGAATAATTTATAGTCCTTCCATCAACTCTTGGTGGTGTACCGGTTTTCATCCTACCACTCTCAAAACCTGATTCTATGAGTTGTTCGGTGATTCCTGTTGCCCTACTTTCTGAGATTCTACCGCCACCAAATTGTTTTTCTCCTATATGAATTATACCGTTTAGAAAAGTGCCGTTTGTTAAAACTACAGCTTTTGAAAATATTTCAGAACCTATTACAGTTTTCACACCAACAACAGTATCATCCTTAATAATAATTCCGGAAACCATATCCTGCCAAAAATCAATGTTGGGATGATTTTCCAATGCTAATCTCCATTCTGTAGCAAATAACATCCTGTCATTTTGTGTTCTGGGACTCCACATGGCAGGACCTTTTGAACGATTCAACATCCTAAACTGAATGGCCGACTTGTCTGAGATTATTCCGGACATGCCCCCAAGAGCATCTATTTCACGAACAATTTGACCCTTGGCAATTCCTCCCATGGCCGGATTACAACTCATTTGACCAATTGTTTGCATATTCATTGTGACTAACATTACCTTCATGCCCATTTTTGCAGATATGTATGCTGCCTCACAACCAGCATGACCGGCACCAACCACAATTACATCATATTGATTAAACATTTTTACAAAGGTAAATAACACTTGGTACGAATTGTTCCACGTGAAACAAAATAATCTACACTACGAATTGTTCCACGTGAAACAATCAGTTTAAAGGTGCGTGTAGATAGTAGTTTTCTTTTTTACGCATAGTGCTTTTTTGCGTAGATGATTTATCCTTATAACCGCATAAATGAAGAATGCCGTGGATGATAACTCTATAAAGCTCTTGTCTGGAGTTGCTATTATATTTTGCTGCATTTTCCGATATTCTGTCTATGGAAATAAATAAATCACCATTTATTTCACTGCCCTGATTGTAGTCAAAGGTAATGATGTCGGTGTAGTAGTTGTGATTTAAATATTGTTGATTGATAGATAGTAGCTCTTTGTCGCTGACAATAATGATTGTGATTTCACCGATAACACGACATTCAATAAATGCAAGAAGCTTAATTCGGTCTAATAACTCGCGTTTGCCCTTTAATCCACCAGGTATTTTCTTTTTAAAGAAAAACGATACAGACATTAAAAAAAGTTGAATACCAACTTAATTGTGGAACCGTTATTTGAAAACTCAACCTCATCAGCAAGATTTTTTATTAGAAACAAACCACGTCCACTCATTTTTTCAATATTCTCTGGAGCAGTTGGATCTGGTAGTGAGGTATAATCAAACCCATTCCCATTATCTGATATTTTGGCAATTAATTGTTGGGTAGAGTATTCCAGATCTATAGTTACATTCTGATTAATATCGTTTTTGTTTCCAAAAACAATTGCGTTTTTAACAGCTTCTGTTAATGCCACGAAGAGGTTTGCAATATTTTCTTCCTTTAAATGAAGCTCTGCACCAATTTTTTCTATTAATAGTTCAACTAAAACTATGTTTGAAAGATCTGATGGTATTAGTTTTTTGGTTTTTTTTACTTCAGCAATCATGGGGCAAATTTATTAGTTGGGTACTTGATTAAAGTAATCTTCAGTAATGTTTTTATAAAATGGTTTTAAACCCGGAGGCAATGATCGGTATAGTTCTGTTTCGGATTGACGACGTTTAATATACTCCTGGAGTGATGGGGGTAGAGTGGGGGTGAGGTCTTTTGCAGTCTCAGATTTTCTCTTATCATCTATGTCGCGTTCTCTTTCTGCTTTTTCAGCTTCAAGCAATTTAGTCAATATTTCCTGTTGTCTTTTTAGCGTTTCATTTGTAATAATTTTGTTGGCCAGATCTCGTTCTGTCTTATCCATAAGTTCTTGTATCTGATCCAGATTACCAAGACTTCCTTTTCCGTCTTTATTGTATTGATCGTTCAGTTGCCGAAGTGCGTCTCTGATTGCGGCCTGCTGAGCGGCCATTTTAGCCAACTGCTCACTCATACCCATTGAGTTTTGTTGACCAGGTTTTTGTCCTTGTTTCATTTGCCCCTGCATTTCGCTAAGCTTATCATTTAACTGCTTTTGCATTTGCGACATGTTGCCCATAGAAGGTTTTCCTTTGCCGCCGGGTTTATTGCAAGACTGATTTCCTTGCATCTTTCCCGCCATCTGCTGTTGCATTTGTTTTAAACTTTCATCGAATATTAAAGCCAAGTTATTTAAACTAGTCATTATAAATTGTTGATTAGCAGCAGCTTGTGACGAAAAACGTTCAACCATGTTACTTAAAGCCTTAGCATTATTTGTGTTGATAATATCTAATTGTTCATCCACATAACTCTTGATACTAACTTGTTTTTTAGCCAAAGACTGAATACTATCTTCAATCATCTTAATGTCTTCCTTGATTCGGTTTTGGTCTTTGATTAACTGAACATAAGTGGGTGAAGCGGAATTCATCTTTTTCATCTTATTCATAAGTTCTTCTTGATGAAAAGAAACCGTAATAATGTTTTCAAGAATCTGTCGTATGGACTTTAAATCTTCCTCCATCTGTTGCATTTGTGCCCCTTCCATAAAACTATCCATGGATTCGGCCATTTCTTTCAGGTTCTTTGATGCATTCTTCTGGCTATCAGAGGCTTTAGAGTTGTTCCCTTTATTGATTTCTTTCAGACTTTTATTCAGTTCATTTGAGGTGTTTTCAGATTTTTCATTCATGTCCGGCAAACCCATAGGGTTATCCAACTCATTGTTTAAGTCGTTGAGTTCTTTCAACTCTTGTTTCAACTCCTCAAACTTGTTATTAATTTCTTCTTGTTTTTTCGCTGTTTCTTCCTTGTTTTTATTGGTTTGTGTTTCTGTAGATAGCTCTTCTTGTTTTTCAGCAAGATCTTTAAGGCTGTCTTTGATGTCATTAAATTTTTGCTCGAATTCCAATTGTTTAAAAAGCGATAATAAGCGGTCTAATTGCTTTTCCATTTGTTGATTTTGCTTCTCGCTTGATTTAAGTTGCTCCAGTGTGGACTCTTTGTTCATTTTTTCCATTAAGTCCTGTATTTTTTTCATCAAATCCTGCATCTCCGGTGATAGCACCTGTTGAGCCAACTCATTAAGTTGTTTTTGTTTCTCCTGCATTTCCGGACTCATCTCTTTCAATTCATTCATCAGATTGCTGTTGTTCTGATAGTCTTTTTGCATTTCCTGCAATTTGTTAAGAAGGTCTTTTTGGTTGTTTAATAAATCATTGATTTTCTTTTTATCATCCCAATCCAGATTTTTCTTTTGCATTAAATCTTGTTGTGATTTCTGCAGGTCTTTATTAATGTTTTTGATTTCTGAAATTGAGTTTTCGAGATTGTTTTTAAGTTCTTGATTATTCTTTTCCAGCAATTCGTTTAATTTACTTTCATCAGGAATATCAAGAATATAGATGCGCGACTTGCTCGATTTGCTACCATGGATTCCATCATTATCCCAAACTTCAAAATGGTAATTAATCTTGTCACCAGGTTTTAAATCAAGAGAGGAGAAATTAAAGTAGTAAGTAAACAAATCGCTTTTTCCCTTAACACGGGAAACGGGGAGCGATTTTTGGGTATTTCGATTGGGCTCTTCTTCGTTATTTAAAGTGTAGTTAAAAAACAAATTTTTTAAACCATAATCATCGGCAATAGAGCCTGAAAAGTAGTGAATACGATTGTTTGATGAATCAACGATTTCGTCAACACTAATAGACGGATATTGATCAGGTATAATGTGAATCAAGTAATTTATTGAGTCAGAAATTCTACTACTGCTGTTCAGAAGAACTACTGAATAAGGCGTTTCGGTTAATGCTTTGTATGATAAAAGAAATTCGGTTGCAGATTTTTTTTGAGATTGAATGATATTGTCAGGGGATATAAACTGCAATTCGTCAGTATTACTGGTTGTAAAAAGCCATTTTATTTCTGTGCCTTCAGGAACACTCAGGTCGCCGGTGTTTTTTAATTTCTCATCAGTAAATTGAGTATATGCCGGGTATTTCAGCGAAGCTGAAAAAGTGGCAACAACAGGTTTTTTAAGTACAAGTAACTCATATGATGCGCTGCTAAACCGGGAAGTATTGAACCGGAAAGAAATATTTCTTTGAATATTACTAAAGGTGTATTCATAAATATTTTTGCCTTTCTTAATCATTTTGACCACCGATTGTTCTGTGGCAATAAACAAATCATCTGGTATTTGATCGCCGGTAATTTTTACCTGCATGGTGAAATCGCTGTTTTGTACCGATTCGAGCTTTCCGCTGAGAAACTGTAGTTTAAAAGGAAACTCCTTTTCAAAGTCGCGATGATACTGAATGATACGACTGCTACCATCTTTGAGGATTCGGGAGTTTGTAATATAGATGATTAAAAACAACAACAAGGCGGGTGTCAGATATTTTACCACATAACGGTAGTTCACCTTCAGATTTATGGCTTGTGTAAATGAAATGGGTTGAAGCAGTTGTGTTTTTTGGCGAATTCCTGCCTCTACCAGCTCCAGATTTTGAGAAGAATCCAATTCATTTAGCTCAATAATATTAAGCAGTCGGTCGTCAATTTCATTAAAGTGTTTACCAATAATAACCGCAGCTTCTTTATTAGAAATAATACTACCGAGTCGCAGGTATTTGAACAAGGGAAATAAAACCCAGTAGCTCAGTGATAATATGCTCAAAAAAATGAAACCATAAAAAATAAAACTTCTGACACTGCCGGGCAGATATAGAAAATATTCAGAAAGAGCTACAAACAGAAAAGCAGAAAGTAAAGCCGTAACAGCGAATACTCCACCGCGAATCATTTGATTTAAATAATACTTGCGGGTAAAGGCATCTATTCGTTGCAGGATGGATTGTAATGCAGGAGAAGCAGCTGGTCTATTCATGGTTTCTCAGAAATAAAATTAAGAAAACGATGTGTAGAAGCTAATATTTTTTTAGGTTAGTCTTTATTAAATGTCTAATTCCAGCCGAACCGGACAATGATCGCTATGCACAACATCGGCCAAAATGCGACAATCAGATATTCTGTTCCTTAGAGAATCGCTAACAGCTTGATAATCAATCCGCCAGCCTTTATTGTTTTTTCTAGCGCCGGCTCTGTAACTCCACCAGGTATATTGATGTGGATTTTGATTAACCGCACGGAATGAATCTACCCAACCCGAATCAAAGAATTGTGACATCCATTCGCGCTCTTCAGGCAGAAATCCAGAAGAATTTTTATTTCCTATCGGATCGTGAATATCAATAGGTTTGTGACAGATGTTGTAATCGCCGGAGAGGACAATGCTGCCATATTCTTTGATCAATCCCTGAGAATATGGGAGAATGTCATTCAAAAATTTGTATTTGAATTGTTGCCGTATATCGCCGGTGGTGCCGGAAGGAAAGTAAGCGCTAACAAATAGTGTGTTTTTAATAACAGCGGCAGCCCAACGACCTTCTGCATCGTATTCTTCTATGCCCATGTTTGTTTGGATAAGGTCCGGTTTTATCTTGCTGAGTATGGCTACTCCGCTGTATCCTTTCTTTTGAGCTGAAACAATGATGGGATGATATCCGATGCGCTCTATTGCATCTATATCAATCTGATGGGAATCGGCTTTAATCTCCTGGAGGCAGATGATATCCGGGTTTTCTTTATTGAGCCAGTCGAAAAAACCTTTAGATGCCGCCGCTCTAATTCCGTTAATATTATAGGTGATAAGACTTATCAAGACAATAATTAATTCTTTTTGTAAATCAATACATCGGTTGAATAATCAATAAATTCAGGTTTGCGATTGGCGGTTGATAATTCGAGCTTAGACAATAGGGGCAAAAAACTTTCAGGCAGCCAATTGTATTTTGACCAAATACTCAGAGCATAGGAAGGGTATCTAAATACGCGCTGAGCACTTACCAATTCAAATCCGGCTTGTTTCATCAGTTCGTGATATTCTTCTCTTTTTCTTTGATGATGAATAGAGCCAAGAACAACACTATCTTTATTTCTAACCTGTTCGAAGAGATACACATATCCATTGTCTTTTAATAATCTGTGAAAATCGTTGAAGGTGTTTTTCAGTTCTTCATTGTCAATATGTTGCAATACCCAATACGAAAAAATCTTTGAGAAATATTTATCGTCGAAGGGTAGGGGATAGTTGTTGAAATGCTGATAGCGTATATTGTTCTTTGAATTTATTTCGATTGCAACCTGCAACATATTAGCAGATTTATCGGCACCAACAACCGATTTAACTTTAGGTGCAATAAACTTAGACAAGCGACCAACACCGCAACCGAAATCCAGCACCACATCATCAATGTTTACATTTAAATATTTCAATAAAGTTTGCTTAGTGTGATAGTTGCGAAAAATATTTTGATGTGCTACTTTCGGATTGTTCCCGGCATCCAGTACGGCATTATCGTTTTTATGTATGGCAGCACGGTTGTCGAACTCGGCAACCACCTTTTTATCGTCAACTTTTTTATCAGTCATGAGTAAAGATTTGGTATTACAAAAGTAGTTATTCGAAGACGCATCACACCCCGGCAACTTTTTGAATGATTTTCCAGCATTTGTATTTGAAAGGGTTTATGGTCCACTCAACAGTAGCAGATGGAAGTTCAAATGTGGCAAAGTCGCGCTTGAATCTAGATATTCCCTCAACGAATTTTTGATTGTCTCCATATTTCCCATCTTCTGCAGCTACCTGACCAAGTATATATCGCTCATATTTTTTTTCCTGATAAAACAAGGCTATATGCCAGTGCAGAGCGTGACCTGCACCAACATTGTTTTTGAGATTACCGCCAAATGCATACTCTGCATAGCGACCATATTGTGTTACAAATGATGATGCAATGTATTGACCATCATGTTTTGCAAAGTAAATTTTTACCAATCCCTTAGGATGTAATGATTCAAATAGTTTTTTGATAAAAAGATTATTGGGGGCCTGTTTAGATTGATTTGAATAAGTTTGATTAAGCAGCTGTATAAATGTATTGATATTATCATCTTCAACAATTTCAACACCGGCTTTAGTTGCCTTATTAATATTTCTGCGATGAGACTCTTTTGTCCCCTTCCATAATTCTTCTTTGCTTCTCAGAAGGTCGAACGAAGAAACATGGAATGGAAGATTTATGTTGTTGATGTTTTTATTGAATAGAGCAATTTTATTTAATCCGCCGTAGTAACCAGATGCTCGAAACCGAACAATGCTATTCTTGTGGATATAATTAATCAATGCATTGTTTATTGATTCAAGAGCTACGTTGTTTTCATCATCACACATTATTTCACCCAAAATGGTTAATGAGGAACTAATACTTTTGAATACAGGCAGTCTTTTACTTATATATTCATATGCTTTCAGTCCGGCTATTAATTTATTATTCTCATAACATTGAAAATAAACTGGGTATTGACCAAACATGGTTTTTACGTTGTCGTAGAACGTTGTTTGAAGCACATTGCTGTTGGCCTGGCACAAAGCATTCCACTCATCAGCATTATTGGGGTTATGTATAGTGATTTGTATATCCAATATGATTAAGCAAATATGTTTTGGTAAAGGTTTAGCAATTTTTGAGACTCTGTTTCCCAATTCAACTCCTGTTGTGCTTTTACCAAGTTGTTTAAATATCTTTTTTCATTTTGTATGATAGTTGCAAAACCTCTGAAGTATGCATTGTCCTCATCGGGATTTACACACACACCAATTTCATATGTATCTATAATGTTTTTATACTCGGGCTGAGCCGTGCCCAAAACAGGTATGCCGGAGTTGATATAGTTAAATAATTTGTTATCGAGAGCATACCAGTAAGAGAGATCTTTCTTATTCCATGTTGGTACGAGTCCAGCATCACAATCGCATAGGTACGCAGGTATTTCTGTTGGCGGAATGATATCATGAAAGTAAATATTGGTCGCACTGTTGTTTTTAGAATATTGTTCTAATTTATCACGATGAGCATCCTTCTTTGCAATAAATACCAGAGCGATATTTTCTTTGTTAATAAACTGGTCTAAAACCATTTTCATGTTTAATGATTCGAAGTAAACGTGCGCTCCAATAAAAACTAAAATCTTTTGATGGTCCGGTATATTTAATGTTTTGCGCAGTATATGTTCTCCCTTGGTGTAGGGTAATTGGTTTTGAAGATTGCGCAGCACCAGAGGAGATTTATTATACCCAAAATACTCTTTTAAACTGGTTGCCAAAGATTGATTGACAGTTATTAAATAATCGATTTGTTTAGAATCTTTTCTTTCACGATACACACCCGCTTTCTTTACAATAATGGTTTTCAGTGTTTGAATGAATGGGCCGTTGAAATTCATTGGCCAGGAATGAAACAACTCGTGTGCATCATAAACCAATGTAATTGCCGGATTCAACTTTTTGATTTTTGCACCCAGCTCAAGCATTAAAAAATCATGACAATGAACAGCTTCAAAGCCCATGCGTGCAATATTATCGGCATATAGATTTAACAGTTTGTCGTGGTTAAACTTTTTTATCTCTCTAGAAAATATTCGTTTTACCCAAACACCTTCTTTAATCTCCTCATCAGGAAGTTTAGAGTCGCGAATGGCAAACAGGGTAACATCATAATACTTTGCAAGCGTTTGAGCCTCCATGATTACCCTATAATCATAGGTATAGGGATTATCAAGTAGCATTGCGATAGATTTTTTTCTCTTTATTTGATAAGGAGACACGGAGTTTATATTCAGGATTGCTTTTGCCAGTGTAATAATTGGTTTATATTTTCTGATTAAATCAACAATATTTGGATAGTCGGTGTGCTTTTTAGGTTGTGCTGCTAATATTTGATTAAACTCAGTTTCGGATAATCCGAATTTTTTAATAGTGTATTTTTTGTCTTCTATGGCTTGTTGTTGATCAATGGGAGGTTTTGACAGCAGTTCGTGTGCCTCTTCTTTAGTCATTTGACCACTGCATATAAGAGCGGAGTAGTGTGAGTAGCGTTTATCAATTTTAAACTTGTTAGGAAGAATATAGGATTGGTAAAAACGGGTAATGATGGATTCATAATGCTTGCCGCCGTAATCTTTCCATTCAAGATTGTTCATCACAACATCTTTTGCTTCTTTCTTTATGTAATGTATGTAGTCGAGTATTCTAATGTATTTGATTCCAAGTAATTTTTCATAAATAGTTTTTTGTACATATCCTAATTGAGGAAAAGTTTTGAGGCGTTTTGTTCCATATTTTTTATGAATAGCCTTGATATTTATCAAATCAAATTTCAGATAGGTCCAGGATTCCGGAAGCATACCTTCGGTAGCCTGATTCTCACCACTGAGGATATAATGTACACCAAACTTTCTGGCGGCATGATACAAGGAAGCAAATATGGCGTGATCTGAAGTGGCTTCAATGTCAACAACAGATGCTTTGAGATAACTTAATTGTAAGTCGCGGAATTCTTCCCAATTAATTACATGAGTATATAAATCAACTCCCAGTTTGTTGATGATGTTCTCAATGTTTTTAACAGCAAGCTCTGAATTCCATCCATTGTCGCAGTGAACGGCAAGTGGTCGAAGTCCATGTTGTTTGATGAGGTAAGCAACGTAAGTGCTGTCCAGCCCACCACTAACACCAATGATACAATCATACTTTTTACCTTTGCCGTCATGCTTGATTTTTTCAATCAGCTTTTCGAAACGAAATTTTTTCTCATCATCAGTAATTCGGTTGGCTGATGTTAGTTTGTCGTAAGAAACACAATGATTACAAAGTCCATCTATATTGAAATGTATATCACGGTCAATATTATTATTTAACACGCAGCGAGTACATTCAATAAAAGCATTTCTGATAATAGGTGTTTGTTGTATTTGAGCAATACTTTTTACCGGCTCAAATGAACACAGCTGTTCAAAAACAATTCGTTCATACAGTCTTGTTAACTGCTTTTTTTCATTGTCCCAGCTGAGAGACTCTTTGATGTTGACTACATTTTTTTTGTAATCGTCGTAATGGCTTAATATTTTTTGAAGCCCCTCAAAGTATGCGCCGGGTTTGTCGGCATTAACACATACGCCAATGTTATTGGGCTCAATAATATTTTTATGCTCAGGCTGTGCCGATGCCAGAATAGGTAATTCTGACATGACGTAATGAAAGAGTTTGTTTTCGAGTCCGAGCCAGTAAGAGAGAAATTTTTTATTCCAGGTTGGAATAACACCCACATCGCAGGAAGCTAAATAGTTAACGATTTTATCGGCACTGATAGCTTCATGAAAATAGATATTGTTCAGTCCTGCCCGCTTAACTATATCAATAAAATAATCTTTGTGACCGCCATTTTTGCAAAAGATGACAAATGAAATACCGGGCTTATTACCAAACTCCGCAATTACCTGCTCTATATTTCTCTTTTTTCTGTAAATAAGAAAAGCAAAGAGTACAACGACTTTATCGGTAGTGGGAATGTTAAACTTGTTGCGTACAAAATCTTCACGCACGGTTATAGGCTCAAGTTCAGCAAAGTTTCGAACCAACGTTACTTTGTTTTTTGCGTTTAGATACTGATGCAAATGGTCGGCAATAGATTGGCTAACCGTAACGATGTAATCAATGTACTTGCTGTCTGACCACTCGCGCAATACCTCAAACTTGCGAACCAGCCATGATTTAACAACTATATTTAACGATAGTGAAGAATAGTGTAGTGGCCAAGAATGAAACAGCTCATGAGAATCATAAATTAAAACCACGTTGGGCAACTGTTTTTTTACCAAAACACCAATATGCAGCATTATCCAATCGTGGCAATGTATGATGTGTGGATTTTGCTCAATGATTAAGCCAGCTGCTTGTTTGAGATACGAAATGGATGTCTTTAAGTAAAAAAGACGATGATCAAAAACACGGGAAACCTTTATTCCGTCAATGACTTCGTTGTTGGGTAAATCGCTGCGTTTAACAGCAAATAATGTCAGGTTGTAACCGGCATCAGAGATTGCTTTGGCCTCGCGGTAAATTCGCTTATCCATAACAAATTCATTATCGCACAGCATAGCAACCCGTATTTCTGACAGGGAGCGGATTTTTTCATTAGTGCGTGCGGACAAGACTTTGGCGAAAATTTTCGTCGGGGAAATTAACCAATACCGCATTCATGCTTCCTGAATAAGCAAAAAGATGACCCGCCGCAACACCGGCGGCACCAGCTTGAATAGTCTGTTTTAAATCTGAATAATCTTTTGCTCCACCAGAAATTATTACAGGAACTTGCACAACATCAAGAACGGTTTTTAGTAATTCTATATTTAATCCCTGACGCGTTCCGTCGCGCTGAATGTCTTGTAAAATAATTTCACCGACGCCACATTGCTCTAGATAGCATACATGTTCTTTTAAAGAATGATTGACCCCCTTTTTTCCACAGTCACTATATACAACCATAGTACCCAGCCAATTTTTTCCAACATCAACAACAGAAACAATACTACTAGAGCCAAATGTTTTGCAGGCATCTTTCAGAAAAGGTTCGCTGAGGGCAGAACTGTTTATACATACACGCTCAACACCACAATTAAAAACACGTTCAACATCCTGTATAGATTGAATGCCGCCGCTATATGTAACAGGCATAAATGCTTCACCAGCCATTTGCTGAATAAGAGAGTAATTAATTACTTTCTTCAACCTTCTGCAAGAGATGTCGACAATCAAAAGTTCATCGGCAAATTTTTGATTGAAGATTTTAACAATATTCACGGGGTCTCCGATATATGTCGGACTTGAAAATTTTTTGGTGATGACCAAGCCATTTTCGTGTATCAGGAGCATCGGTATAATACGAGGTCGGTACATCTATGTAAGAAGCATAAAGTTTTTAAGCAAAGACATTCCGTAGTGATGGCTTTTCTCCGGATGAAATTGAACGCCGAATATATTTTCTGACTGAATGCCGGAAACAAATTCATATCCGTAATCTGAGGTGCATAGAATATCATGTGTATTATGAGCCACAAGATGATAAGCATGTACGAAATAAAACGATTGCGTTTCGCCGGCATTCATCAACGGATTAATTTTTTTAATATGCGCACTATTCCAACCCATGTGCGGAACGCGAATGTTCGCATCTTTATTAAACCGAACCACATCGGCCTGAATCCACCCCAATCCTTTTTCAGCTCCTTCCTCGCTTTTATTACACATTAATTGCAGGCCCAGACAAATACCTAGTATCGGTTTTTTTTCGTGTAGCACTTTTTCGTTTAACAAATCGAAAATAAGATGTTCATTGATTCGCTTGATTCCGGTATCGAAAGCACCAACTCCGGGAAGTATCAACTTATCTGCAAGTTTTATTTCATGGACATCACTACTAATTTTTGCGTCATATCCAATATGACTCAGCATATTTTGTATGCTCAGTACATTACCCATTCCATAATAAACAATCACCGTTTTCACTTAACTGCCGCTGTGTTTTTTTGTTCCATAATGTTGTGGTATAAATTTATCAGAGCCGACTCTTCTTTTTCCCAACACAATTCCCGTTTGGCAACCTTACAGTTGTTGGTATAAAAGTCTTTGTTGCGGATAAGCTCATCAATCGCATTTTTGATGTTGTTGACATTTTCAGGATTAATACAAAGCCCCACCCGATATTTTAGAATTACTTTTTCAAACTCAGGCTGTGAGGTACCCAGTAGCGGGAGTTCACTCATGATGTATGTAAATAGTTTATTATCGAGTGCAAGCCAGTATGACAATTTCTTTTTATACCAAGATGTAACCAATCCAATATCGCAGCAAGAAATGCTTTCCTCAATTTTATCAACCGGTATCAGATCGTGGAAGTAAATGTTATTGATGCGATGTTCCTTCACAAAATTCTCAAACCATATTCGGCGCTCGTTCCTGCGCGTGATAATGACTAGGTGCAGCCCTTGTTTATTTGCAACAGCCTCAATAAAACTTTCCATGCAGTTGGTGTAGCGGTAAACATTTACACCAATAAATACAATTACCTTATCACTGTCTGGAATATTAAACCGGCGGCGAAGAGAGTAATCCTTTGTTGGCAATGATTTGAATGCAGGGATATTGCGCGTTACAACAGGAGTGCTTTTCAAATGAAAATATTTTTTCAGAATATCGGCTATGGAATGATTTACTGTTATCAGATAATCAATATGCTTTCCATTTTTCTTTTCGCGTAGTGTTTCGTAATAACGCACGATATAGGTCTTGATCTTATTGATGAAACTTTGATTGGAGAAATTAACCGGCCACGAATGGAACAATTCTCTTGATTCATAAATTAAAACAGTATTGGGGTTATTCTTTTTAACCAAAGTGCCAACATGCAGCAGATACTGATCGTGGCAGTGTAGCACATCATAATTTTCGGAGATTAATTCATTGGCAAAATCATCTAATTGTGTTCTGTTCGAAAATTGCCACATCGTTGCATCGAAAATACGCTTCACAATAAAATTGTCTTCGCGCTCTTCACGGACTAAATCAAATTCCCGATTACAATAAAGTGTTAATGATATGGGTAGCTGGCGCAATGATTTTATTTCAAGCAGCGCACGACGGTCTGTTTTTAAGGTGTTATCGAGCAATACTGCTACTCGAAGCATACTTAATATCGATGAGGATTAATGAATAAACTTCATTACTTCAAAGGCCTCCGCATAGGTTGCACCGGTTTGAACACCGCGTGCAGTAGCCAGGGATCTTAAAAAGTTTTCATTACAGTATGATCGATGCGCCTGAGATTTATATTCCTTCAGCGCTTCTACTTTCTTCATTACATGTCGTTCTTCGAGGGTGATAAAGAAATTGGTTTTGATGGAAAGATTATTCCAGGGAAGTTCATAACCCACTATGGACACGTCTTTAAATGCACGAAGTGTTTCATTATGTATTACCTGGTGATCCTGATGCAGGTCCGTTGAACATGGAGTTAATACTAATGTCGGTTTAAGCTCTTTTTTCAATCGCACCATGTCTTCTAGAATTTCTTGGCGATTGGTATAAAAAGTTCTTACATCGTAATCGTATAGCCGAAGATTATCCGAATCAATGCCTAATACTTTTGTTGCAGCTTTCACCTCAATTTCAAGAGTATCGGGTGCTAGCCCTTCGCCAAGTGACTTGCGGCAAAGAGAAAATGCAGCGTAGTACACTTCTTTTCCCTGTTCTAAGAATTTGGCAATACTTCCACCACAACCCAATTCACCATCGTCAGTATGTGGAGCCATAACCAATATGCGATCGTAGTTAATCATAGTTTTCTCAGGCGTTAATTACATAAATATCGTTCAGGTTTCTGCCAAGACCGTCGTAGTCCAGACCATAACCAACAATGAAATCATTTGGAATTTCCATACCACGATATTTAACAGAAACATCGTGCTGCAATGCCTCCGGCTTAACTAATAAAGATGCAATTTCAACCGAAGCAGGATTTTGTGATTTAATAATAGGCAGAAATTCAAACAAGGTTTTTCCGGTGTCCACTATGTCTTCAAGTATAACGATGTGTCTGTTCTCCAGGGGCATATCTTGCCCTATGAGTGTTCTTACATTACCGGTTGATTGTGTGCCCTGATATGAGGCCAGTTTAACAAAAGTGATCTCACAATCAATAACGATGTTTTTCATCAGATCAGCGGCAAACATAAATGAGCCATTGAGCACAGCAATGAATAATGGAAAACGTCCTTGGTAATCGGTATTAATTACAGCAGCCAGTTTGCTGATACGGCTTTGGATTTCAGTACCTGATAAATAAGGTTTAAATGTTTTGTCGCGCAGGGTAATCATCAATAATTCTTGAGCCTACAAAGGTAGCGCAGAAGCACTTACGCCATCTATCTATTCTCTGATGCGCAAACGCATCCCTGTGTGTATGATTTCAGAGTAAAGTTTGTTCATCTCTCTAAGTTTGTCCACAGAAAGATTAAATGCTTTTGAAATACTGAATAAAGTATCTCCGGGCTTAACGGTATAGTAATTTACGGCATCTTCCGGCATGGTAATCATATGCGACATATTATCAGTAACCGGTGCAACCACATTGGAAGTTGAGTCGGCATTGCTCCTGTAGGTTGACGTGTTGTTTTCTATATTATTATCGGCGGTTTCTGATTTAATATTACTATCAATGATTATTGATTGTTGAGTAAGATCCTGTTTAGATTGAGTGGTCGGTGTTGGAGAATTGTTCTGTAAACGAGGAGTAGTTGTGCGCCGACTACGTAAATAAATAATTTCACCTTCTGCGGGTTCGGTGCCGATTATCATATTGTTCAACTGATACAAAAACTTGAGTTTGATACCGTGTTGTTGGGCTACGTCATACATGTGATCTCCGGCAGAAATGGTATAATACAACTCATCGCCACGACGACGCTTCGGTTGCAGATATACAATACTACCATCAGCAGGACGAATATTTTTAGATAGGTCGTTATACTTGAGTATGCGGTTTAAACCCTGTCCCGATTTTTTTCCAATCTCATCCAGTGTTTCTCCCGGAAGTAGTTTTACTGCACGTATGTTGTTTAAGGTATAAATCCGGGCAGACCAATCTAAGTTTTGATTATTTACAGGTTGTTGAGTAGTGTTGTCGGTCAGTATAGGTTTGCTTTCCATATAATCCGGACTGTCGTAATTGTACAGGGAATAGAGCTCAATATTTTTAACCAGCAACTCGGCATACTTAGGATTGGTGGCATAGCCTGCTTGCTTTAATCCGAATGCCCAGCTTTTATAATCATTTACAGGTATTTCAAACAATAATTTATATCGCTCTCTCGTCTTGAGAAACTCTGAGTGGTCGCGAAACGATTCTTCAGGAGACTCATATTTTCTGAAACATTCGTTTTTTGTGTCATCGTCCTGAATAATTGTCTTTCCATACCAAGTATTATGACACTTTATGCCAAAGTGATTGTTGCCGTCAACAGCAAGGGTGCTTCTGCCGGCATTTGACTCAAGAATACCCTGAGCCAGTGTAATGCTGGCCGGTATTCCATATTGATGCATCTCTTGAATGGCGATGGATTTATATCGATCAATGTATTTGATTACTTCTTCGCTTTGTTGCTCTTGCGCTAAAGATGATAGTGTAATTACAACAAGTAATGAGAATATTGAAAGCACTCTTTTTTGTATGACGATCATACTACAAAATTGAAACGTTATAACGCTGCCTGCCCAGCAGACATTTCACAACATAGAGTTTAAGTGTATGTTATTTCGTAATGGCATTGTGCGCAAGCAATATGCCTGCATAATATTCTTCGTACTGAGGCAAAATATTATTGATGTCAAAATGGCGTGCCTGTGCAAAGGCATTCTTTTTAAATTCTTTTAACAGGGCTTCGTCAGATAAAAGTTTCACGGCATTTACAGCCATTTCGTCTACATCGCCAACTTTACTCATAAAACCGGTTTTGCCGTGAATGTTTACTTCCGGTATACCTCCGGTATCCGTTGATATTACAGGAACTTCACAGGCCATTGCCTCTAGTGCCGCCAACCCAAAACTCTCACTTTCTGAAGGCATCAGAAACAAATCGCTGACAGCAAGTAACTCCTCAACTGCTTCTTGTTTTCCAAGAAAGCGAACATCATCGCATACGTGAAGTTCACGACATAGATGTTCCAGCTGTTGTCTTTCAGGACCATCACCAACCAATAAAAGTTTTGCGGGAATCAAATCGCGAACGCGCTTAAAAATCTGTATCACATCCTCCGTCCGTTTGACCTTGCGAAAGTTAGAGGTATGAATAATAATTTTTTCATCGTTTGGAGCAATAGCTTTTTTGAAATGCTCTTTGCGCTCTTTTTTAAAACGAAGGGTGTCAACAAAATTTTGAATTACAACGATATCTTTCTGAATATTAAACGTGCGATATGTTTCTTCTTTCAAACTGTTGGAGACAGTAGTTACACCGTCGCTTTGGTTAATTGAAAATTCAACAACCGGAGAATAGGTGGCGTCTTTGCCAACCAAAGTAATATCGGTGCCATGCAATGTGGTGATATAGGGCAGATATTTATTTTTTGTTCTTAAAATTTCGCGTGCCATAAATGCAGCCGATGCATGTGGAATGGCATAATGTACGTGCAGCAAATCCAGATTTTCATAAAGTGCCACATCAACAATTTTACTGGCCAGCGCACTTTCGTATGGCGCGTGTTCAAACAGGGGATAGTTGGCGTAGTTAACTTCATGGTAGTATATATTTTCAACAAAAGAATCAAGTCTTGCAGGCACGCGATAAGTAATAAAATGAACCTGATGGCCTTGAATTGCCAATGCTTTCCCTAATTCTGTTGCTATTACACCGCTACCGCCATAAGTAGGGTAGCAGACAATTCCAATGCGCATAATTATTTCCTTGTTTGATTTCGGAGTGAAGTTAACAGCAAGTAGAAATAAATAGTTGCAGACTGTTAAAAACGTTTTTGATTTTCGGAGCTTATCACAAGTGCCTCATATAGTACATCGTGTATTTTACCGCGTATATCCAAGGTATTAATTTTGCTGTTGGTGTCGTCAGGGAATGTTCGGTTGGAGAGAAATATATAAGTGAGTCCGTATTCAGGGTCAGACCAAATGCAAGTACCCGTGAACCCCTGATGACCAAAAGTTCTTAAGGAGGCCCTGTCTGTGCAAGGGCTTTTTTTGTTTGCATCGGTGTCATGCTTGTCGAAACCCAGTCCACGGCGGCTGATGTTGGACTGTTTTGATGTAAATAGCTCAACGGTGCTGCTATCCAGAATTCTTACTCCCCCGTAGGTGCCGTAGTTCATTAACATTTGATGAATAATTGCCAATCCGTTGACATCAGAGAATAGCCCTGCGTGTCCGGCAACGCCTCCAAACATTGCTGAGGCAGGGTCATGCACATAGCCCTGTAACTTCTGCCGCCGAAAATAGGAGTCGTAGTTTGAGGGTACGATGTTTTTTTTTTCGATACTTTGCAGCGGTAAGAATGTTGTCTGATGAATGCCAAGCGGTGCATATATTTCGCAGTGCACGAAATCATTGAGTGTGGTGTTGGTAACAGATTCAACAATCCATCCTAATAAAATAAAATCAAGATCGCTATACAAGTATTCTTTTTTTGAGTTGATAGGACTTTCCGCGATCATTTTTTTTATTGTATCAATGTATGTGTGATGCAGATACATGTTGTCGGCAATCTGAATATAGTGTTTTCGGTCTCTTGTATTACTGATGGCATCGTCAAGGTTCTGAATGGTTTTGTAAAAAGGTATCCATGCCTTTAGTCCTGCCTGATGCAGCAATAAATCTTTGATTACTATATCTGCCTTGTTAGAGCCCTCAAGCCATTTTAAATGTTTGCTTAAAGGTTCGTTGAGATTTATTTTTTTTTGCTCGTAGAGCTTCATCACCGCCAATGTGGTAGCGGCGCTTTTTGTGATAGACGCTACATCATAAATTGATTCTTCACGAACTGAATCTGTACGGTCATATGTATAAAAACCAAACACACCATTATAAATAACGTTATTGTCTTTTATTGCCATCACCCGACAACCCGGAAATGCTCTGTCGCGAATAGCTACTTTAATAATAGAGTCAATACGTTTTAATTTATTGGGATTAAGTTCAAAATCAAGTGGGTCGGTGTAGTGCAGCCTTATAGTATTGGTAAACAAACCGTTTCCGGCTTTAAACTCGGGTGATGCACTAACCGGCAGAATACCACGAGCCGGAATTCCACCAAATAATAATTGAGCCGATAAATCCTGAATATCACTTTCGCCTCCATATGCCATAAGCAAATGTGAGCTGTTATTGAAAAATTTTAGTGAGTATGGGTTGCCAAATATGGTTACAATAGTTGCGCTTTGTTTTTCAAGTTGATTTACAAACAACTTAGCATTGTCGGTTATGCCGTAGTTATTGTCAAACTTGCGATTCATATTATGCATACCCACAAAAACCACATTGTAGCTTTTTAGCTGTGATGCAAGATTTTGAAATTCTTCTTTTGATGCTTGCTTATCAATGGTAAATGATTTTACATCTGCGTATTTTTTCAATGTTTTTTGAAAAACTGTTTCGCTAAATGAACCAATACTTACAGAAGCAAACCGAAAGGTATCGAGGCGTTGTTTGAAAGGAATCAGGTTGTTTTTATTCCGCACTAATGTCAATGCATCGCCGCTGAGTTCGTGCTTAATGTGTTCTGCCTCGGGAGAGTTGATGTCGGACCAAAGATTTTTTAGCGATACACTTTGTTTTTTATTTAACCCTAACCAATGCTTGCATGTCAATATTTTTTTCACGCGGGCATCAACCTCCTGTTGTGTAATTAAACTATCCTTGATGGCTTTTTTGATCGCTGCCATAGCACCTGAAACATTTCCAGAAAACAATAACACATCATTCCCGGCTATTAACGCTTTAGCATCTACTTCACCGGGAGTATACAAGTCGGCAACTCCTTTCATATTCAATGCATCGGTGAAGATGAGGCCTTTGAAACCGAGTTGTGTTTTCAGCATGTCATTAACGATGCGTGGTGACAGGGTTGATGCAGTGACGGTGCTATCTAGCGAAGGAATATTCAGGTGTGCCACCATTACACTACCCACACCACCATAGATGAGTTGTTTGAAAGGATACAGTTCCAGGGTATCTATACGATTTGCTGAAACCGTTATGGTAGGTAATGTTTTATGCGAATCTTTATCTGTATCTCCATGCCCGGGAAAATGTTTTGCGCAGGCAAGTACTTTTCCATCTTGTAATCCTTTTGAGTAAGCCAACCCTTTTTCTGCAACATTGAATTTGTTTTCACCAAAAGAACGATCGCCGATAACAGGATTCAATGGATTGTTATTGACATCAACAACAGGAGAAAAACTGATATGGACACCTAGTCTGCGGCATTCGCGAGCTATTTCCAATCCGGCTTTATATATCAGTTGATTGTTTTGAACTGCTCCCCATAATAACTGCCTATGAAAATCAGGAGTAGAATCAAGTCGCATTGACAAACCCCATTCGGCATCCTGTGCTATCATCAATTGCACTTTAGAAATAGATTGAAAGTAATTGGTTAATGATGCTTGCCGTGCCGGCCCGCCTTGCATAAAAATCAAACCACCTATGTGTTGATTTTTAATCAGATACTCAATGCGTTTTTTTTCTGTTTCGTCTTTATTGGAATAAGCAGCAATCATAAACAGCTGCCCCAAACGTTCGTCAGTTGTCATTGTATTGAATAGGGAATCTGCCCAACGCAGACTTTCCTTATAATAAAACGGCGGGTCTGTTGGCGTTTGTGATAGCTTGTATCCGGGGACCGAAATGGATATAAGCATTGGTGAGGAAAATAGAAAAATAAGCAGCGATACCAAACGTTTCATTGAATGTAAAGCACGTTAAACCCTTTTTTGTATAGTTAATTTTTATTTCTGTTTTCTAACAAAAATGCTGTTGGGATGTATATAAATGACTAAACAAAAAAATTCGCATTAAAGCCGCTTAAATTTGAAAAAATGAAACTGATAGAACAGATCAACATCAACGAGTATGATTATCCGTTGCCGGAAGGACGAATAGCTACAATGCCTTTATCCAAGCGGGACGAATCAAAACTATTGGTTTACCAAAACGGTGTGATACAGGATAAAATATTTAAAGAGCTGCCTGAATCATTTGAAAGTCCCGTTCTTTTTGTACGCAACAACACTAAAGTTATTCAGGCACGCCTTCTGTTTCAAACTACATCAGGTCATAATATTGAACTGTTTTTATTAGAGCCCGATAATGAGCCGATTGAACAAATTTTGCTCAAAAAAGGCGAGGCAACATTTAAATGTATGGTGGGTAATAAACGAAAGTGGAAGCCCGAAGAAGTTTTGACATCAACAAACACAACAAATGACAATATCCTCTCCTTAAATGCCACATATATTAATGGAAGCGGCTTTGAACATATAGTCACTTTTTCCTGGGATGCTGACTATGATACCGCACGCATTCTCGATTTATTTGGTCTAACACCCTTGCCACCATATATCAAACGCAAAGCAGAAACAGCTGACAAGGCATCTTATCAAACTGTTTATTCTGATGTGGAGGGTTCGGTGGCTGCGCCAACAGCGGGTCTCCATTTCACTCAGGAATTAATCCAGAAATTAGAACAAGCAGGACATGAATTTTGCGACATCACTCTGCATGTGGGAGCAGGAACTTTTAAGCCGGTTCAGGTCGACAATGCGGCAGACCATCAAATGCATGGCGAGGAAATTCATATTCCAAAAAAAGCGGTGGAGCAGATATATCGTGCTGTAATGAGCAATACGCCAATAGTAGCCATAGGCACCACTTCGTTGCGGAGCCTGGAAACATTATTTGGATGGGGCATTCAGATACAATATCAAAAAATAGAGGAGCCGCATTATTTCTTTTTGTCGCAGTGGGAAGTGTACAGTTACAATAATTATGAACGCAAGGAAAGCATACTGGCGGTGATGAGTTATATGGAAAAAAGCGGAACCAGGGAACTTAACGGCAGAACACACCTGATGATAGTGCCTGGTCATGAATTTGAGTTGTGCGACGCATTAATCACTAATTTCCATCAGCCCAAGAGCACGCTGTTATTGCTTGTGTCGGCATTTATTGGTTCCGATTGGAAAAAAACGTATCAGCATGCATTGGAAAACAATTATCGTTTTCTAAGCTACGGTGACAGTAACCTATTATGGCATAATACATCATCGTGATAGTTTGTAGCCACTGCAATAAGAGTAATTTTGCTATTTCACGTTGTTGAGAAAACAGAATGGAAGATATTATTAAGTTGTTGCCCGATGTTATAGCCAATCAGATTGCAGCCGGAGAGGTAGTGCAGCGACCCGCCAGTGTGGTGAAGGAATTATTGGAAAACGCCATAGATGCTGGTGCCACCAAAATTCAACTGATAGTAAAAGATGCAGGAAAAACATGGATTCAGGTTATTGATAACGGTTGTGGCATGTCTGACACTGATGCACGCATGAGTTTTGAGCGACATGCTACATCCAAAATCCGCACTGCAGATGATTTATTCCATATACGAACCATGGGCTTCAGAGGAGAAGCATTGGCATCCATTGCCGCTGTGGCGCAGGTGGAAATGCGTTCAAAGCAAGAAGAAAAAAAAGTAGGCACTCAACTAATTATTGAAGGGGGAGCATTTGTTTCTCAGGAAGCTATTTCTGCCATAACAGGAACCTCTATCACGGTAAAGAATTTATTTTACAACGTACCGGCGCGGCGTAATTTTCTCAAGAGCAATACATCCGAAACCAGACATATCATTGACGAGTTTCAACGGGTAGCCATGGCGCATCCTCAAATTGCATTCACTTTTCATCATAACGGTGCGGAGTTATTTCATTTAAAAGAAGGTAACCTTCGACAGCGCATAGTTGCTGTTTTTGGTAATCCATATAATGAACGTCTGGTGCCTATTGAAGAAAATACCACAGTACTTAAGATTTATGGCTTTATTGGTAAGCCCGATACAGCTAAGAAACTTCGTGGGGAGCAGTTCATTTTTGTAAACAACAGGTTTATTAAAAGTCATTACCTGCATCATGCTATTGTAACTGCATACGATGAGATGATACCGTCCGATGCGCATCCGCTTTATACCTTGTTTCTAGACATTGACCCATCACGAATTGATGTGAATGTGCATCCAACCAAGCAGGAGATAAAATTTGATGATGAGAAAATCATTTACACATTCGTGCATACTGCAGTGAAACATTCATTGGGCAAATATTCAGTTGCACCTACACTAGACTTCGATCAGGAGACGGCATTCAGCAAAATGAGCAGAGCCATGCCTTCACAACAAAGAGAGGTAGAGATATCGCAAGTTGCAAATAATGCCATTACCGCACCTGGAACAACGCCATCAGGCTCATCGTACTGGAAAAATTTGTATGAAGAAGTAAAACAGAATCGTCAATCGGTATATACCATACCTAGCAGATGGGAGCAAGAAGACCGTGCTTTATTTAATCAGGAGGAACAAACAGAAGAGATTCCTATAGCATTTCAAATTCATAACCGTTATATCCTTTCGCAGATTAAATCGGGGTACATCATTGCCGATCAGCAGGCTGCGCATGAACGGGTTTTGTTTGAAAAGTATCTGAAGTATTTGTCCGGTCAAAAAAACAGCACACAACAACAGCTGTTTCCAGTTCAGATAACACTCACCACATCTGATGCTTTGATGCTTGAAGATGTGATGACAGAGTTGAAGCAACTGGGATTTGATATTCATCCTTTTGGCGGAAGTACATACGTAATACATGGAACTCCACCGGAAGTGCTAAGTGGGCAAGAATCTGAAGCGCTGGAAAAAATTCTGGATGCCTACAAGCAGAATGGACAACAATTGAAACACAATAAACGTGAGTCTATTGCACAGGCATTTGCGAAAGTCAATAGTATCAAGCACGGGAAATCACTAGGTGAAAAAGAATGCCGTCATTTACTCGACGAACTATTTGCCTGCGATAATCCTTATTACACTCCGGAAGGCAATCAAACGTTTATTACTTATTCTTTAAAAGATTTAGAAAAACAATTCAGCGGCAAATCTTAGTACACCGCGTGCAATCCTATGCAAGAGTTCAGACCAACACGATTTGAAATCCTTCCGCTTGTAGTTAAAAACCTGTTGATCATTAATGGCTTGATGTTTCTGGCAACAGTGGTGTTACAACAAAATTTTAACTACGACCTTAGTGATGATCTTGGCCTGCATTATTTCACCTCAATCTATTTCAAGCCATTTCAATTAATCACACACATGTTTATGCATGGCAACTTTATGCATTTGTTTTCCAACATGTTTGCCTTATGGATGTTTGGTGCGCTTATTGAAAATGTGTGGGGGCCAAAACGTTTTTTGATATTCTATCTGATATGCGGTCTTGGCGGAGCCTTTGCTCATCTGGGTTTCACGGCTTATCAGCTAATAGATATTAATGCCGCCATAGATTATTACATGGCTAACGCTTCCCGAGAAAATTTTCTTTCTCTCTTTGAATCAAACCGCAGTTTATTATACAGCGATGATTTTGCTCACCGTGTTAATACATTCTATTCTTCCTGGACGTCAGAATATACTAACACGAACATTATTCTAAAATCAAAGGAACTGGCACAAGAATTAGCTATGCAATTGGCAAACATTCCGGTTGTAGGGGCATCGGGTGCTGTGTTTGGCGTATTGCTTGCATTTGGCATGTTGTTCCCCAACACATACATCTATCTTTATTTCTTTATACCAATGAAGGCTAAATATTTTGTGATGTTGTATGGATTATTTGAGCTTTACTCCGGTTTTAGCGGCACACAAAACGGTGTTGCGCATTTTGCACATCTTGGAGGAATGCTTATTGGATTTTTCCTTATTAAATACTGGAACAAAACCCGCCGCAGCGATTTCTATTAACTTGAGGTTATGTCAACAAGTCTTTGGTACGATATAAAAACACAGTTCCTGCAGTCATCTTCTAAGCTGACTCAGATTATAGTGGTCAATGTGGCCGTCTTTGTGGTGCTGGGTATAGCAAGGCTTGTTTATTTCCTTCTCAACGATTTACAAGCCTTTGATGTGGTTACAGTTTATGTCGGATTAAGTCCGCATATACCAACAACCATTTTACGTGCCTGGACATTTATTACTTATGCTTTTGTGCACCTGTCATTTTTTCATTTGCTTTTTAATATGATGGTGCTGTATTGGATGGGATTGATTTTTACAGAGTACCTCGGAGAAAAAAAAATATGGCCATTGTATCTGATGGCATCGTGGACAGGGGGGTTAATGTATATTTTAATTTACAACCTCTTTCCTGTTTTTCATGTGTCGTCTTTCAGTCCTCCAATGATTGGTGCATCGGCAGGAGTGCTTGGTATTGTGCTGGCCACAGCCACATTATTGCCTGATTATACTGTTGTATTAATATTGATTGGTTCCGTAAGATTGAAGTGGATTGCACTGGCACTGATTGTCATTGACATCATCTCTATACCTTTTGGAAATGCCGGCGGACATATAGCGCATATCGGAGGTGCTCTTTTTGGAATAGTGTTTATCAAAGCATTACAAAACGGAAACGACCTGAGCTCATGGTGGATATGGATGACTTCATTATTTAATTCAAAAAACAAAAGCCGCCGATATTTAAAGGCAGAACAAGGCGGTCAAGTATATAGAAAACAAGAACAATCCAAAAGCACAGTAGAACAGAACGCACAACAAAGGATTGATAGCATTCTCGATAAAATTTCCCGTTCTGGTTATGAAAGTTTAAGTCAAGAGGAAAAGACATTTTTATTTAACTACAGCAACAATCAATAAATGGCGCGACTGCTGAATTATTTTAAACGATTCATGATACTGCTAACTGTGCTGTTGATTACAGCTCTGGCAGCGTCCGTGCTAGCGCAGTATATCAACCCGCAAAAGATTTGGTTTTTCTCTTTGGCAGGCTGGGCCTTTCCAATATTGTTTGTTGTCAATTTTTTTCTGCTGGGCTTTTGGATTATTGTAAGAATTAAATACAGCCTATTGCCACTATCAGTAATACTTATTTCATTGCCATTGGTGCGCGACTTTGTGTCTTTTGGGTTTAACAAATACAAACCCAAGGAAGAAACACAGAGTATTAAAATGATGTCTTACAACGTGCGCAATTTTGACCTCTACAACTGGAGCCACAACGAACAATCGCGAAAGGGAATGTTAGCTATAATTAATGATGAAAATCCTGATATCGCTTGCTTTCAGGAGTATTATACTCAGGATACCGGATTATATAACAACACGTCTTTGTTAAAATCAAAAGCTGGATTTAAATATTCTCATGTAGAAATAAATTTCATTCTGGACAATGCACAAAAGTGGGGGATAGCCACATTTTGCAAGTATCCTATTATTAATAAAGGAGTAGTAAAGTATGAAACGCGTACAAAGAACATTGCGATATACACCGACATTGTTACACCAATTGATACAATTCGTGTGTTTAATGTTCATTTGCAATCGTATCGACTGGCTCAGAAAGACTATAACTATATTGATAGTTTGCAACAAGGTAGAACCATAGATGGTGAATCCAATAAGCGAATCGCCAATAAATTAAAGAATGCTTTTACCGTGCGTGCAGAACAAGTAGCTACACTAAACGAGTATATTAAAAATTCACCCTATAAGGTTATTTTATGTGGAGACTTTAACGACACGCCTATTTCATACACCTATGATCAGTTAACTCAAAATCTGAATGATGCTTTTATACAATCCGGATGGGGAATAGGGTACACGTTCGTTAACCCCATTCCACTATTCCGTATAGATTTTATTTTAACAAATCCTTCATACGCTGCTTATAATTATCGCAGCATTCATAAGGACTATTCTGATCATTATCCCATAATAACGTCTCTTCGCAAGCTCGCTAACTAATTCTTTCCTACGTTATACCAATCAACCTTGCGCGAGATATACATCAGTAAAGCCAGTATGGCGAATATGCCCAGGCTGCCAATCAGTAGAGCATAATCTTCCATTTGCAAAACCGTAAACAAGAACCCGTACAAAGTAATTAAAGTGCCACCCATAAGAGCAGCAATCCGAAAGGAGTTTAATACGGCTTTAGTATATAAGGTTATCAGGGAGATGGTGAGCAATGATGAAATAATATAAGCACCATTAAAACTCAGGTGTTCGGAGATAGAGATGAGCAAGGAATAAAATATTACCTCAGCAATACCAACTAACACATACTGAAAAGGATGTAATGGTTTTTTATTTAGCACTTCTACAAAAAAGAAAAGCAGAAAAGAAAGTCCGATAATCATCAAAGCATATTTCACCGAGCGATCGGATTTCTGATAGCCATCGGCAGGCTGAAATAAAGACAGGCCGAATGCGCTCTCATCAATATTAAAGATAGATCCACTCCACTGTTGCGGAAAGTTGCGGTTCAGGTTTAATACTTTCCAACTTGCAGTGAATCCATCGTTGTTTACCGAAGGTATGGTGTCGGGTAGAAAAGCACCATTAAAACTGGGATGCTGCCAACTTGAAGTCAATTCAACACGGGTTTCTTTTCCTGTAGGGATAAAATATAAGAGTTCGGAACCTTTCAGCGACAGTTCCATGCTGAATGAAAATTTTCCTTTGCTTTCATCAAAAGTAAACGGCGCAGATATTCCGCTGCCGATAACATCATGGTTCGATGTACCGGGACTAAAAACTTTTTCCTGCTCATTCATTTTCAATACCACACTGTTTTGAATACCCCGTAAATCAGAGATGCCGTAGGAAATTTGTGCTTCGTTCCATAGAATGTTTTCAGCACTGATGTTGAGGACACTTAAATCTGGCGCATTGAAACTGCCGCTGATATTTAACTCCGAGTTATAAACTATGATGTCGTATATGCCACGATGCCGTACGGAAGGATTAATGTTTCCTGTTACCAATACATCCTCCGGCAAGAAATGAGCATACTTTTTTATATAAACAAGTTTGTTGTTGTTGTCGGTTTGTAATTCGCGATAGGGTATTTCAATAAAAGGCCCGGAGAGTGTTTGTTGCCTGCCCCACTTGCTGCTTACCTCTTCAACAGCATCCTGTTTGCGATACTGCCGCTCGCGGATTAAGTCGTTGACTAATGCCGTGGGTATTAACAATAATAATGTGATGATGACAATGGCTATGCTTTTAAAAACAATGCCATAGCGCATAAAGAATGATTCGTTCTGGTTCATGATTTTGATTTTCAGAAACGCGAAATATCAGCTTTATTATAATCTGTCATCAAGAAATGTTTTAAATAATCGATATCTTAAAAATTTTTACCTGAGGGACAAATAAATGATTTATCAAAACTTATTTTAGCACGACCGAATCGAAATGCCCAACTCTTTCAAACCAATATTTAAATCTGCCAATACATTAAGCATTAAACGAAATACCGTTTTTGAACTCAGTCACGAACATATATATCGTTTAGAAAGTGGTGCTTTAAAGATTATTCATTTTAATAAAGACGGTTCTCATCGTATTAAGTACATCATACTTGCCGGAGAAATTTTCGGTGGCCTGGCATATCTGATGCAGGGAAAAAAAACATACGCCGAACATGCCGAAGCACTTGAACCAAGTGAGTTAAGTATGATACATATTGATGTGTTTGACGACTATCTCAACTCTCAGAATAATGGCTATAAAGTTTTTATGGAAGCAGTTGGTCAACGTATCATCAAGTTGGAGCGAAGAATTGACAGTATGGTGTTTGGTAATGCCTCTCAGCGTATTATTAACCTACTGCTGGAATATGCAAAGAACTACGGAAAAAAATCGAATGACAGGATAACCGCACCGAATTATCTAACTCACATGGAAGTTTCAACACTTACAGGCACATCAAGACAAACGGTCACCAAAGTACTTAATGAATTGCGCAAGCAACGCAAGATTGAATACAACACACGTGAAATTGTTGTTTACATCAATCGCTTTGACAATACCTTGTTTGGAATTGGTTAAGAATTTATTTTTTTTCAACTTCCTTTAATTCAAACTCCAGCGCTTATCCGCTTAGTAATGTTTCGCGAAAACTGATGCTCAACGAAACCAACATGAATAGCAAAGCAGCGGCAAAGGAGTATTTTCCATACAGTTGTTGATCAAAGAAAATGAACATCATACTGAGTACGGCAACGATTAAACTCAATATGCCGAATGCCTGCATATTGCGAATGAGCACAATGCGTAGTCTAAGGTTTTTTATTTGTAGAAGTTGATGTTCCTGATGCTCCGATTGATAGCGAGCATGAAGACCGCGAATGAGATTGGCCAATGCCAAAAAGCGATTGGTGTATGCGAGCATTAACAACGAAACTGCCGGAAATAAAAGTGCCGGTGCTGTGAGAGTTATTACCATAATGAATCGTTTACAAAACTCGCTTTAATATTGAGTTACATTTAAAGACTTATGCCAAGCAAAATTGATATTCATACTCACATCATTCCTGAACATCTGCCACGATGGAAAGAAAAATTTGGATACGGCGGATTTATACATCTCGAACACCACAAGCCTTGTTGTGCACGTATGATGGTTGGCGACACATTCTTTCGTGAAATAGAGCACAACTGCTGGAGCGGAGAGCAACGCATCAAGGAGTGCGATGCACATCATGTTAATGTTCAGGTGCTTAGCACTATTCCTGTTTTATTTAACTATTGGGCCAAACCTGAACATGGATTGGAAACATCCCGTTTTCTGAACGATCATATTGCTCAGACCGTATCAGTGCATCCGCATCGCTTTATTGGGTTGGGAACCATACCTATGCAGCATATTGGTTATGCAGTAAAAGAACTAGAGCGATGTGTTAATGAACTTGGATTTTCCGGAATTCAGATAGGCAGTAATGTGAATCAGGAAAATCTAAACGAAAGAAAATTTGATGACGTCTGGGCTGCTGCGGTAGAATTAGATGCTTGTGTTTTTATACATCCCTGGGAAATGATGGGTCGCGAACAAACGCAACGTTATTGGTTGCCATGGTTGGTGGGTATGCCTGCAGAAACTGCGCGCGCTATTTGTTCTATGATTTTTGGCGGTGTGCTGGAGCGCTTTCCCAAACTGCGTGTAGCATTTGCACATGGTGGCGGGTCATTTCCTTTTACAATTGGCCGCATTGAACATGGCTTTAACGAAAGACCTGATCTGGTTGCTGTTGACAACAACATTAATCCCAGAAAATATTTTGGCAGAATTTATTTTGACTCTCTGGTACACGACGCCAATGCCCTTCAATATTTAGTTGATGTAGCCGGTGAAGATTTTGTTTGCCTCGGCACAGACTATCCTTTTCCGCTTGGCGAATTGCAGCCGGGTAAGTTGATTGAGTCTATGAGTTGGAGCGATTCACTGAAAGATAAATTGTTTTGGACGAATGCGGAGAAATGGTTGGGAAGAAAAGTGGGAATTTAAGCGAGCTAAAAAATGATTTTTTTCATAATTCAATAAAACTCAAAACCATGAAGCGTGTTTCATTTATCATTCCATTTTTTGTGCTTGCTTTAATGATGATGCTGAAGGAAGCAACCGCGCAGAGCAACATAAGTAATGATTCTGACGGGTATAAGCAGGCAGATACGGAGCTCAACAATCTATATCAACAAATACTTAAGGAATACGCATCTGATACAATATTTGTAAGTCAATTAAGATCCTCGCAATACCAGTGGGTGAAATTCAGAGATGCGGAAATGCTTGTTAAATACCCGCCTCGGGAAAAGGGTTATTATGGCAGTTCCTTATCATTGTGTTGGGGGATTTATTTAGAAGAGTTGACGCGTACGAGGATACAAGTGCTAAGACAATGGTTGGACGGAACAGAGGAAGGAGATGTTTGTGCGGGATCAGTGAGAGTGAAATAATTCTAATGACCATACAGGCTTTAAGGAAACAGATCAAACAATCTATTGTAGTCTCGGGCATTTGTACCATGACAACTAATGCAAGACTTACCCTTTTCAGAAGCAGGAACAACAACGCTTCCATCGGCATTATACTCAGACCAAAGCCATCCTTCACCAGCCTGTGGTTTTGACGACTTTTTCATAACAGCCAGCATTTTTAATTCTCCCGTTAATGTAGTATAAAGCTCTTTAACTACAATCGAGCCTTCAGGAAATGAGCCTCCCACAGGAAGCTTGCCGGTGTCAGTTAATGCTGCATAAGCGCTGGAATTATAACGCACTCTGAAATAACCTAAATGCGGACTTGCTGTACTGGATTGTAGTACAGTGTTGTCTCCCATATAATAAATAAACCCACCCGCCGATTTAGTTTCATTATATAATTCTTCATCTAAATTCTTGTCTTCTTTTTTACAAGACGCTATCAACAAAATCAATGAAGTTGATACTAAAAGTGCAAATATGGTCTTCCTCATTTTTTTAATTTTAATACCAAGGCTGCAAGCGGTGGAAGATTTAAAGTTAATGAATGTTCCTGACCGTGACTTTCAGAAGCTAGGCTTGAATAGCTTTTAAATACCTGAAAATTGCAGCCACCGTATTTTTCTTCGTCGCTGTTAAATATCACATTCCAAGTCCCTTCGTTAGGAACACCAATTTTATATTCTTCGCGAGGAACAGGGGTCATATTCAAAATCACGAGTATCGGACTGGTTTCTTCATAGCCTCTGCGCAGGTATGTTAAGATACTGCGTTCCCAATCGTTAGAATCTAACCATTCAAAACCATGAATCTCAAATTGTTTTTCAAATAGCGCGCCTTCTTTGCGATATAGTTTATTTAAGTCGCGCACCATTTTTTGTATACCCTGGTGATTTGGATATTCGGTTAAATGCCAATCAAGACTGCGTTCAAAATTCCATTCAGACAATTGTGCAAAGTCGCAACCCATGAACAACAGCTTTGCCCCGGGGTGTGTGAACATGTATGAATACACTAATCGTAGGTTGGCAAACTTCTGCCATTCATCGCCTGGCATTTTATTGATCATGGAGCCTTTGCCATAAACTACCTCATCGTGAGAGAAAGGCAGCATAAAATTTTCTGTAAAGGCATAGATCATGCTGAAGGTAATCTCATTATGATGATACTTACGATACATAGGGTCTTTTGCAAAATATTTCAGTGTATCGTGCATCCAGCCCATCATCCACTTCATACCGAATCCTAAGCCACCACTATATGTAGGCCTAGACACACCTGTAAATGAGGTGCTCTCTTCTGCTATGGTTTGAACGTCTGGATAAAGATGAAAGACCACTTCATTCATTTCTTTAAATAAAGAAATGGCTTCTAAATTCTCTCTACCACCATATTCATTTGGAATCCATTCACCTTCGTTGCGTGAATAATTGAGGTACAACATAGATGCAACAGCATCAACGCGCAAACCATCGGCATGATAACGATCTAACCAAAACAATGCATTGCTGATTAGAAAACTGCGCACTTCATAACGGCCATAGTTAAAAATGTAACTTTTCCAGTCGGGATGAAAACCCTTGCGCATATCTTCATGCTCATAAAGATTTGATCCATCGAAACGAAACAATCCGTGTCCATCACCGGGATAGTGAGAAGGCACCCAGTCCAATATGACGCCAATGCCGGCATTATGTAATTCATCTATGAGGTGCATGAAATCCTGTGGCGTTCCAAACCTTGAAGAAGGAGCAAAGTATCCTGTTATCTGATAACCCCACGATGGTGCATAAGGATGTTCCATGATGGGCATAAACTCTACATGTGTGTAGCCCATTTCTTTAACATAGGCGGTCAGAGACTTGGCCAGATGTTTATAGTCTAAGTATTTTTCAGGGTGATTAGGACTACGCTGCCAGGAACCCAGATGCACTTCATATACTGAGTATGGGGCATTCAGTGAGTTGTGCGCAGCACGTTTTTTCATCCACTTGCTGTCGCTCCATTTGTATTTGATATCCCAAACTATAGATGCTGTCATTGGGGGCACTTCCCAGAAAAAAGCATAAGGGTCACCCTTCTCCATCGTTTCATTATTGTTGGAGTGTATGAAGTATTTATATACTTCTCCATTGCCGATATGCGGCACAAAACATTCCCAGATACCACTACCATCCCACCTTGCTGACATCCTATTGGCGCCATTGTTCCAACTGTTAAAATTGCCGATTACAGACACATAACGCGCATTGGGAGCCCATACTGCAAAATAAACTCCCTTGATGCCGTGGTGCTCAACGATGTGTGAGCCCAACTTTTCATAAAGTCTGTAGTGCTTTCCGGATTTAAATAATTCTATATCGTAAGAAGTAAACATGCTGAAGAAATCAGAAGTTGCTTCAAGGGTTGTTGCATCAGAGGCTTTTTTTGATTTGCGAGATTTAGTCATTGTGTAACTTGAAAGGATTAATTGTCAGCATGCTTTTGCTGAATGATTTGCAAGGTGTGCTCTATACCCTTGAGTGGAATTCTTACCCAGCTCGGTCTTGAATTAAGTTCATATCCCAGCTCATAAACAGCTTTTTCAAGTAGATGCATATTTAAGAGATAGTCAATGCTTTCTTTGTTATTTTGAATGTTGTATATGGAATCAGTAAGGATGAAGTATGTATCTAAAAATGTGTTTTTCATTCTTTCATACCAATAAATAGTTGCATCAGAAACTTCTTGAAACGCAATACCTTTTGTTTCTACACTGAAAAACAATTTGGAACATACAGCATAATGAAACGATCGCAAAATGCCTGCTACATCTTTCAGTGGGCTGTGTTTAATACGTCGCTCATAGATGTTGCTTTCAGGCTCTCCCTCAAAATCAATGATAATGACATCATTATCTGTATATAATATTTGCCCGAGGTGATAATCGCCATGAATGCGTGTGCGTATACCCTTTAGGGTCCTGTGTTTTAATTGACTGAAATAATCAAGTATGAATCTGAGGTTTTGCTTAAAGTTATCTGCCAACCGTAAACCATACTCATTTAGTTTATACAAGTTGTCTTCCATCAATTCGACACGATGAAGCGCAAGTTTATTCATGCGCAATAGCTGATCCTCGCGATAATGAATATCATCAAAACTTTCCGGAGCGAAAGCATCCGATTTACCGGAAGCTAATGCCAGGTGCAGCTCTGCCGTGCGTTTTGCCAATAGTCGGGTCAGTTCAAATCCTTGTTCCGAAATTTCACGACTGCCCCTCTGTACATTGAATAAATAATCATTCAAGTAATCGCCGCACAAAGACCAACAGTCTTTTTCAAAGTTAACCTTGGTTTGCATTAATGCCAATGTTGTTGGAACATCTTTATTATGCAATGTCATTACTCCGGCAAAGGCAGGTAAATTTTTGAAGTGGGTTTCTTCAGTAAGAAATGAAACCATTTCAAAGTCAGGATTAATTGCCGTAAATAATTTTCGAAACAACTTCAGAAAGTATGTATCATTTACAATAACAGATGAATTACTTTGATCTAATTCCAGTGTAACTGATTTTTCGAAACGAGAATCTTCTGCCAGACCTTTACCTCTTTTGAATTCGATACGTTGTTCATTAAAAGGCAATACGGCTTCATCGCAAATGTTATTGAACAATACTTCTAGGAAATAGGGGCTGTAAATTGCATCAATGATGTTGAGTCTTTTTTCGTGTACATTAATTTCGCAGATGAATGATTTGGCTGAAACATCTTCATCCTGTGCCAATGTAACGGGCACCAAGAAGGTGTCGCTGTGATTATCGCTGTGATAAGCTGTAAGCAATATCAGATGAGAATAATAAGGTTTAACAGGAATGCTGAACACATTATTAATGTTAACACTTTCTAATTGACTCGACTTGGCACTGAACCATCGGCAGCGTTTAAGATATTCGGGTATAGCCCTTTGTTCCAGCGTGTTCAACAGGTTAATGTCACTACTTAAGTTATTCCAGTTATCTGTCAGCAGCATAAGTGTTATTTCTTTTCAATGCGAAACAAATGAAAAGGCAATACATGTGGATCCAAAGCCACATAATTCCATTCGCCTTTCCAAACATACTGACTGCCGGTGAGCAAGTCGTGCACAATAAATTCTTCATCTGCACCAATTCCAATTTCTTGCAACGGTGTTTTTACCATACCTTCTTGTTTGTGATAAGGGTCCAGATTTACCACCATGAGTAATTGATTTTCCATCTCAGTGCTTTGTTTCACATAAGCCATCAGGTGCTCATTAGCTATATCGCAAAACTGTATGTTGTTGGTGTTCTGCAATGCTTTGTTGCTGCGGCGTATGTGATTCACCTTACTGATGAGCTCGGTAAAACGTGTTTTCTTTTCCCAATCCCAATGATAGATTTCGTATTTCTCAGAGTTAAAATATTCTTCCTTGCCTGGTATGGCGTCGTGAATCATAAATTCAAACACAGGTCCGTAGAAGCCGTAGTTAGATGATAGTGTTGCCGCTAAAAAAAACCTCGTAAAGAATACTGACTCAAGGCCACTCTGCAGATTATAAGGTAATATGTCGGGTGTGTTGGGCCAGAAGTTTGGACGGAAATAATATTTCATGTCTGTACGGCTTAACTCATTCATATACTCTGTAAGCTCTGCCTTTGTTGTTCGCCACGTAAAGTATGTATATGATTGCGAGAAACCACCTTTAGCCAATTGTTGCATCACTTTAGGACGAGTGAATGCTTCGGAGAGAAACAATACATCGGGATTTTCTTTTTTTATTTCACTAATTATCCACTCCCAAAAGATAAAAGGCTTGGTATGTGGATTGTCCACGCGGAAAATCCTTACACCTTGCTTTATCCAGTATTGCAAGATGCCTTTCAAATCTATCCATAGATTTTTCCAATCATCGGTTTCAAAATGAATTGGCAGAACATCCTGATATTTCTTAGGAGGATTTTCAGCGTACTGCACTGTGCCATCAGGACGCCATTTGAACCACTGTGGATGTTCTTTCACATAAGGATGTTCGGGAGAACATTGCAGGGCATAATCCATGGCTATTTCTATACCGCGCTTATCGGCTTCTTTCACCAGCTTTTTAAAATCTTCTAGCGATCCTAGTTCAGATAAAATGCCCTTATGGCCACCGTCTTTATTACCTATAGCCCATGGAGAACCTGGTTCTCCGTCTTGTGCATTGGGGTTGTTGTTTTTTCCTTTACGAAATGAATCACCAATGGGATGTACAGGCGGTAGATATAGTACATCGAACCCCATGTCCTGTAAGCGGGGCAACAGTTGTATTACATCTTTAAACGTGCCGTGTGTGTTGAGTTTAGATGAAGTGCTGCGCGGAAACAATTCGTACCAGGTACTAAACCCGGCGCGTGGTCTATCTACATAAACTCTTAGTTCTAAAGGATAGGTGACAACCGATGCACACACAGGATATTTAATGGCTAAATGATGAATGGAATTACCATGAGCAACCCGGCAGGCTTCTTCATACTTTTTTTCATTCAGGAATAAATCAACCAGATGTTTGATTTCTTTCACATCTGATTTTGTAGCACTCTCAAACATTTGTTCCAACAATTGTGCTCCTTCCGCTAATTCGACTTTTACATTTTCGCCGGCATCTATTTTTCGTTTTATGCCATGGTGCCATGTTAAGGTATGGTCCACCCAAGCCTTGATAGTGAAAATATAAGTGCCTTTGGTGTCCGCTACAAAACTTGCACTCCATCGGTCGTTGCTTGCCGCAGTAAGTAATACATCACGAAAGTTTTTTTGCTTTTCATGTTTGTAAAGCAACAATGCATTCACCACGTCGTGACCATCTCCAAAGATATCGGCTTCAACAAGAATGCTGTCTCCTAAAACTGCTTTAGCAATATATCGTCCACCGTCAATCTCCGGGCTTACGTTCTCAATAACCACACGGTTTTTTCCGTCCATATTTTGGGTTGTTTATGTTTTTTTGCAAATTAATGATGGTGTAGCCAAATCGTGAAATACACGCACTTTTTAATTCTCCGTATTAATAAATGTTTTATTCAAACATCGGAAATAGGTAAAATTTAATCGTAAGCAAATAATTGCTGCCTAACTTTAGCGCATGAGTTTTTTAGATACACTCAACGAAGCACAGAGAAATGCGGTAGTTAATACTGATGGTCCAGTGATTATAGTGGCAGGTCCCGGATCGGGAAAGACCCGGGTGCTGACTTATAGAATTGCCTATTTGCTTCAGATGAAGCGCGATGAGCATAACAGACCCATAGATGCCTTTAGTGTTTTAGCGCTGACTTTTACCAACAAGGCAGCAAAAGAAATGCGCGAGCGCGTTGAGCATGCCGTAGGGCTTGAAGCGCGCAACCTTTACATAGGCACTTTTCACTCCGTGTTTGCACGCATACTGCGCTATGAAGCTCAGCAAATAGGCTATCCCTCCAACTTTTCAATTTATGATACCGACGATTCTCGTAGCTTATTAAAGTCTATCATCAAAGAGATGGGGCTCAACGATTCGTATTATAAACCCAATGTGGTGCATAATAGGATTTCGGCAGCCAAAAACAGCCTGATGACTCCCGAAGAATATGCAATGAATTTTAATCTACGTTCAGAAGATGAATCATCGGGCAAGCCACGACTGGCAGAGCTTTATAAAATTTATAACGAACGTATGTTTCAGTCCGGCGCCATGGACTTCGATGATTTGTTGATGAAGATGTATGAGTTACTCACTAAGGTGCCGGAGGCGTTGCATCGCTACCAAAACCGCTTTAAGTATATTTTGATTGACGAGTTTCAGGACACCAATTTTGCTCAAAATGAAATCGTTAAAAAATTAGCTGCTGTCCACGAGAATATCGCGGTCGTAGGAGATGATGCACAAAGCATTTACTCTTTCCGTGGAGCAACTATTGAAAATATACTCAGCTTCAGAAAAACATATCCGGAAGCACGGGAATTCAAACTGGAACAGAACTACCGCAGTACACAACATATCGTTAAAGCGGCTAATACAGTAATTCGTAAAAACAGAAATCAGATTCCAAAAGAAATATGGACTGAAAATAATGGCGGCGAACGCATCAAGGTGTTCAAGGCCGTTTCGGACAATGACGAAGGCAAGATAGTTGCCGACAGAATCTTTGAAGAGCGTATGCGTGTTCAGCGCCACAACCGCGACTTTGCTGTTTTATATAGAACCAATGCACAATCACGCGCATTTGAAGAAGCCCTGCGCCGCCTCAATATTCCATATGTGATTTATGGAGGACTCAGTTTCTATCAACGCAAAGAAGTAAAAGATTTGGTGGCCTATCTAAGGCTCACAGTAAATCATTACGACGAAGAAGCCTTGAAACGCGTAATTAATTATCCTACTCGAGGCATCGGCAACACCTCAATGGAACGCGCAGCCCTGGTGGCTAAAGAAAATAAATTGCGCCTGTGGGATGTGTTGGAAAAATCAGGCACATACTTGTCCGGTAATCGCTCGCTGAATTCTGTGAACGACTTTGTAACCATGATTAAAAGCTTCGCGCTCGAACTGCAAACAAAAAACGCATTTGATCTAGCTACACACATTGCACGCGCTTCAGGATTGCACCAGGAGCTATACAACGATAAAACTGTTGAGGGTCTGAGTCGTTACGAAAATCTACAGGAGTTACTGAATGGTATTCGTGAGTTTACCGAAACCCAAACTCCCGAGATTACATCGGATGGTGAGGTGCTGGAAAGTATGCAGCAGGATAAGTCATTAGGTCGCTGGTTGCAGGAGATTACTCTGCTTACGGATGCCGATAAGGACAACGGCGATAACGATAAAGTGAAGCTGATGACGATTCACGCAGCCAAGGGTCTGGAATTTCCTTGTGTGTTTGTGGTAGGTCTTGAAGAAAATTTATTTCCGAGCATGATGAGCCTCGACAGTCGCGAGGATTTAGAAGAAGAGCGACGTCTATTTTATGTAGCCATTACAAGGGCAAAAGAAAAACTGCACTTATCTTTTTCTGTGTCTCGCTATCGTTATGGCAATTTGATGTATTGCGAACCGAGTCGTTTCTTAAAAGAAATCAACGAAGAAAATCTGGAGTTTACCTTTTCGCAAGCCGACCATAATAATTATCCAAGACGTGAACCTTTACAGAAAACAATCAGCGTAGTGTCAAAACCAACAATTAATTATGAGCACAAAGCATCGGAGGATTTTTTGGCAGATGATGCAGCAACCATACAGGTGGGTATGGATGTGGAACATCAGCGCTTTGGTTTCGGAAAAGTGATGCTTATTGAAGGAGGTGCTTCAGACAGGATGGCAACCATATTTTTTCAAAATGGTGTAGGTAATAAAAAGCTAATGCTCAAGTTTGCCAAGTTGCGCATTGTGAACAGAAATACATTTTCACTGAATTAATCGTTTGCGAATTATTTCCATCTGACAGAACAATGATTAAGTCAATATATACCTTCTTCTTGTTGCTGATTTATTGCATTATATTTTATGTTGATGGTGCAGCGCAAAACATTGTAATGGTAACAGGAGTGTTGGTGGACTCTTCAACTCAGCGACCATTAGATAAAGCTACGTTAATTCGCCTGAGCGATAATCGTCCGTTTATTACCGATCGCACAGGAACATTTGAAATTACATGCACCGACAACGATGCTATTCGTATCTCCTATGTTGGCTTTTTAACGATGCGACTTGTAGTCAGAAATATCCCTGATTCAACAACAAACAATAAAAAATTTGTACGAGTTGAAATGAGCAGAGATATGAGCCAACTGCCGCAGATCGTTATCAATGAAAATCCTTTACAGAAAAGTAAGAAAGAAGACTCAATATATTATGTCTACACCTTGAAGCCTATGGAAGCAACTATTATGAATCCGATTTCATTTTTATACGCGCAATTCAGTAATAGCGAAAAAGAAAAATCGAAGCTGAACGAAATTTTACAACAAAAATATTTCGATGATTTACTCAACTATCGTCTTCCCAAACAACTGCTATTAAACATCACCGGCGATAAAACATTCAACATGGAAATGCTCAAACAAAAATGCCGGCCCAACGATTTTTTTATTTTGAACGCTTCCGATTATGAGTTGTATCAGTGGGTAAAAAGATGTTATGATTACTAATATCGTCTTCTCGAATCGCTTCCCCAGTTGAGTTTAGAAGAAAGTGTGCGCAAGAAACTGTGATCGGGCAATCGAACCAGACTAAGCATGTGGCGGCATTTCTTTACAGCCAGCAAATAAGATGAATCAATGGTTTCTGTTCTGGAATCGAGTGTACAAAGGTAGTTTAGATTGCGACCTTCGACTTCAAACGATATAACCGAGTTGTCGGGCACTATAAAGGGACGCACATTCAGATTGTGCGGAGATATGGGAGTGATAACAAAATCGCTGGATGAAGGAGCAATGATTGGTCCACCGCAACTCAGTGAATAACCTGTAGAGCCTGTGGCTGTCGAAACAATCAAACCATCAGCCCAATAAGAATTTAAAAACTCCCCATTCAGATAAGCATGAATATTGAGCATGGAGGAGGTGTCTTTCTTTACGATGGTAAACTCATTCAATGCATAATTTAAATCGCCAAACAAATGAGGAGTGGACTCCAGCGAAATCATGGTTCGTTTATCAATACTGTAAGTGCCATTGTGCAGCGAGTCGAGCGCTTCCTGAATTTCATTCTTTCCAACGTTTGCTAAAAAACCCAGCCTGCCCAGGTTAATACCCATTACGGGTATATTGTAATCGCGTACAAATGTGGCAGCATCCAATAAAGTACCGTCGCCACCTAAGCTAAGAAAATAATTTACCTTGTCGCGTAAATCATCGTGTGTATTAAAAGGTCCGAAGGTCGAAGGAACATCGATGTATTGCTTTAATTCTTTTAGATAGCGTTCATAGATAAGTACTTCAATCTTTCGGTCGCGCAATGCATAGAGTAGTTTTTGAAGAAAGGCTACATCGCGTACGTGAACAGTTCTGCTGTAAAGTGCAATAATCATGTGTGTATCAGAATAAACCTGAGAAATGTAAATATAGACCTTTTTCGAGGCGGTGATTGATGCTATACTCTATGCGAAAACCAAAGTCGTAACCTGTAGTAATATCCACGCCGGCACCCGCGCTTCGCAGTAATGTGTTTGATAAAGGATTGTCTGTTCTGTTGGTTTGGTCAATAGCATAACCACACTCAGCAATTATTTTAGGATAGATATATACAGGAATATAATTATTGGTTTTCAGAAAAGGGTTTAACATGGGAATGCGAAAACTATACAGTTTATATCTCAGGTTGGTTTTTAACAGAGCATATGATTGAGCATCTATAATGTAGTATTCATAACCCGAAACATAATCGCTCTTGTATCCCATACCTCTTTGATTATAATAAGGTTGATAAACAGGTATAGAAAATTTAGAACGAAACATTGCTGCGGCAAACCATTTTTCGTTTAGCTGGAAATATTTGGCGTAGACGAGATAAAGTGCCGAAAGATTTGTTGTGCTTAGTAGGTTACCTATTCCGGTTTTGTTTATAGTAAGCTCAGTATAAGAACCCCTCAGCGGATATGCAGCCCAGTCACGATTATCGTTGATTATGGAATATCGTAAGCCCAAAAATTGTTGAGTTTTCACTGAGTCCAGATAAAAAGGATTCAGTTGAAAAATGGAATCATTGATTGAGGCTTTGTTGTAAGAGACAGAGAGAATTTGTCTGAAGCGTATTTTGGGTTTAAATGTGACATCAATACTTGCCCCCCAACTGTTTCGCAGGTATCTATTATCATCCCAGAAAAATTGTTCTTTGTTATTGAGATTATAATATTGTAGGGTACGATTGCGGTTACCATAAACTTTTGCACGCAAGCCCAGTGTCATACGCCTGTTGATGTAAGGCATATTGTAGCCCACCTCAACACGTTGTGCAAAACCATTTAACACGGTGATAAAAAAATCTTCATCTCGTCCACGAACATTCTGCTGTAAAAAGCGACCGCCATATTGCAATCGCCGCGAGTCAGCGTTGTGAGTAACCCACCACGTATTAAAATTTCTATCGTAGATGTCGAAGGTAATCATTGGCAATGAATACCATCGCTCTTTTACTGTAATATTAATATCTGTGTAAAGTCCTTGCCAGTTTTTCAGATTAAAACGTACATCAACAAACAATTGAAGATTAACCAAATTGCTTTTATTTTCATCAAAAATGTAATGCAATTCTCCTAAGAGTAAAGAATCGCCTGGAGCAAAGGTTAAATGCCGCAGTATTATAAAATCTTTTGTTCTGTTGTTGCCTTCAATATTTATGTTGCGCACATATATATATACAGGCTTTGTGGAAACGATTGTGCTGTCGTGTTGTGAGAATGCGTTTAAGCTATTGATGCTTTGGAGAAATGATATTAAGCCAAAGACATAAAGTGTTTTGTAAAAAACAGAGTTATACATTCAAATATGTCATCAATGCGTCGTAGCGATCTTTCAGGTCGTTATAAAATTCAGGCTCCTGATAGGAATCGCTTACTTTATACTTGTGCCGTTCCAGAGTCTGAATAACAGGCTGAACATTTGGCGAATTAATTTTTATTGTTAGACGGATGCCGTTGTTCTCACTGTTTGTATGAGCAAATGCACACAACACTTTAACAGAGTTACTCTCCACATGTCGCGATACATCAGCTAGTGAATAATCGTTGATGGGTATTTCTAACTCGATAATACCACCGGGCTCACAGATGTCGGTGCGTGTAGCCATATAGGAAAGCAGGCTATCGGAAGTAATACATCCTAGAAAATTATTGTCTTTATCAATAACCGGTATTATGCGCAACTTTAAATTGGTTGCCACTTTTAAAACTTCAAATACGTGTTCATAATCATGAATGAACGGGGTAATCAGTCTGAGTTTTTGAGCGCCAAGAGCACTGTCGGGCTCACCTATGTTTAATAACTCTTCTTCAAATACCAACCCCAGGAATTGCATTCCATTAACCACAGGCAGTTGTGTAAGGTGGTAGTCATTCATAATTTTTAAAGCCTGAGCACAAGTGTCCGAAGGTTTTAAAGTGGGTATCGTATGGATGATTAATTCAGCGGCTTTCATTAATTCCTTTTACACTGAAACGCTGATTTTGTTCAGGAAGTTTGCAAGCATTCGGTTAAATTCTTCAGGTTTTTCCATCATAGGTGCGTGGCCGCACTCTTCCAGCCATACTAATTCAGAGTTTTTTATCAGTTTATGAAACTCTTCGGCAACAAAAGGCGGGGTTATTTTATCTTCTTTACCCCATATCAAATAGACGGGACAGGTAACAGTAGGTAAGCGTTCTGCTAGATTTTCACGCATTGCCGATTTTGCCATGCTGATAACTCTGATGGCTTTTCCCTTATTATTAACTATATCAAAGACTTCATCCACTAACTCTTTAGTGGCTGTCTTTGGGTCGTGAAAAGTATATTCGGTTCGTTGTTTGATGTATTCATAGTCACCTCGTTTAGGAAACGAACCACCAAAGGCGCGTTCGAATAAACCGCTACTGCCGGTTAGCACCATAGCTTTGGTTTTCTGCGGCTGATCTAAACAATATAATTGAGCTATGTGCCCGCCTAAGGAATTGCCGATAATAATCATATTATCTAACTGCATATAATCGACAAAACGACGAACAAATTTTACCAATCCGGTAACGGTGGAGTCTAAAAGACCTAACTCATATATAGGCAGAATAGGAATAACTACGCGGTATTTACTTTTAAAATCTCTAAGGATATATTGATAATTGCTTAAAGCACCAAACAGCCCGTGTAGTAACAACAGTGTGTCGCCACTTCCTTCGTCTATGTATTTGAACTCTTTTTCTTGCTTAATATCAACCTGCATAGTATTTATCCTTGTCGCTAAAATAAAGCAATTATTTTATACAGTTTTATTTAAGGAATGAGGTATTTAAGTGTATTATCAAGTAGAGTAAGTCCGCCGGAAGTTAACACACTCTCAGGATGAAATTGAAATCCTATGATGGGTAGTTGTTTGTGTTCAAAACACATTAACTCATTTTCGGTGCTATAAGCAAGCGGTTGCATGGTGTCTGCTAAATTGCTGATGATTAATGAGTGATAACGCATTACGGTCAGGGGGTTAGGAAGCCCTTTAAAAACAGGATGTTCTGCACATTGTATGTTTGATGTTTTACCATGCATTGGTTTCAATGCTTTTGATAAGTGTGCACCAAAATATTGTCCTAATGCCTGATGTCCCAAACATATTCCAAGGATGGGTTTAAATTGATGTTGCAGGTGTATGATGCTCATCAGATTTCCGGCATCATCTGGTTTTCGTGGGCCTGGAGATAGCAATAGCAAATCGTAATTCTGAATGTATTCTTCATCACCCAAAAGAGTGTCATTCATTTTTACTTCAACAGCATAACCCAATTGAGCAACATAGTCGTACAGATTGTAAGTAAACGAATCGTAATTGTCGATGAGCAAAACGCGCTTCACTTAAACAGATCGGGCAATTCAAAGTGATTGAAATATTTTTTCAAGTCTGTAAGCAGACCCTTTAGTGCAGGAATATTTTGGTCAATGAATTTGAAAAATCCCGGAGCAACGGGCTCTGTAATGTCGTACAACTTAGATGCACTTTTAGCTTCTGGGCTTATTAAACCAGCCTGATTCACCAACCATAAAGCCACACTCGCTAATAATAAAAACAATGCACCTTTAAAGACCGCGCCGGCAATCTTATTAAATATTCCAAGCTGTGCTACAGAAATTATTTTGTCTATCAACTTCGCAAAAAATATAACACCCACAACAACAGCAATAAATATGAGAGAGAAGGAAATGAGTGGAATATAAGGTGAAGTAGAATCGAGTCCGGAGCGCAGCCCCGAGGATACAATTGCGGTAAGTTTAAGTGCGGTAAACAAACCAACTATCCATGCAATGCCGGAAAAAATGGTAAGTACTAATCCGCGAACGAATCCGTGATAAAGCCCGAAGCCCACTACAAGCAACAGTAATATGTCAATAACCATTTATGCCGTAAGTAACTCTTTCACCATTGCCGAGATACTCTTTCCATCTGCTTTACCGGCTAAAGTTTTGGTTGCTGTACCCATAACTTTTCCCATATCGGCAGCACCGCTTGCTCCAACTTCGGCAATGATGTTTTTTAATGCATTGCGCAGTTCGTCGGCACTCATAGGTGCAGGTAAAAATTTCTCAATAACAGCTATTTCTTCTTTTTCTTTTTGTGCTAGGTCTGCGCGATTTTCTTTTTCAAAAATTTCGAGCGAGTCTTTGCGCTGCTTTAAAAGCTTTTGCAACAACTTCATTTCGCCATCTTCATTAATCTCCCCGTTGGCTCCTTTTTCTGTTTTGGCAACGATGATGGCAGCTTTAATGGCGCGCAGTCCACGCAATGAGGCTTCATTTTTATTCTTCATGGCCTCTTTCATCTCAGCCATAATTTTTTGTTCCAGTGACATAATGCTGTATTGTTGTGTTGCAAAGCTACGTGCATTGAATAATATGTGTCAAACAACCACTTACCACATCAGGGTCATTTCGTTGAACAGGTATGAGCACTTACCCAGCTCATCAATTACATACAACATATAACGGGTGTCCAATGAAATGTTGCGACAACGGCTAGTGTCGAAATAAATATCGCTCATCGTGCCTTCCCATACACGATCGAAGTTGATTCCTATCAACTCGCCTCGCGCATTTAATACTGGAGAACCGCTGTTGCCGCCGGTGGTGTGATTGGCGGCTATAAAACAGGTGTGCAGTTTGCCGTCTATCTTATCAGCGTACTTGCCAAACTTTCTCTCGGTCAACATGTTTTCATAGTATGACAGCAACACATAATCTTCGGCGGATGCACTGTAATATTTTTCCAGTATGCCATCGCTTGTGGTAAACCAGTTATAGGTAATGGCATCATAAGGTTTGTAGGGTTTAATATTTCCGTAGGCAATGCGAAGTGTGCTGTTGGCATCAGGAAAAAACTTCTTCTCAGGAAACAATTGCATCTGCTGATTCATATATTTCCTATTTAGCACCATTAACGGAGTGTTGAATTGCTGATATTTATTAATTACCATTTCGGAGTAATCGTTAACGCTGTTTCTTATTTTATATATAGGATCATCTTCCAATTGCTTTCTCGATTTTGAACTTAATGCATCGATCCATTTCATAACAAGATTTTCGTTATCTATATATGATGACGGATAAACACCAGCGCAATAGTGCACTATGTTGTTTTTATACTTTTTCAGCTCCTTATCCCAAGCACTTATGCGATGTTTTTCAGGAACTTCTTTCCAGTACATAGGAATTAACGATATGAAAATTGCCTCATCCACTTTTGAGTTGTAGTCTTTATACAATCCGGCGATTTTTAGTTTCAATGATTTTTTTTCTTCTGATGTCAGACTAAAATTTTTATTAGCAGCATCATCCAGTATGTCTTTAAGTACACCGGCTATTTTAAAGACCTCAGGAGCCATTAATGCTTCGGTAGTATAGTCCAGCACCTGCTGATATACACGTAAAGAATCGTAGAATCCACGCATTTCAACGAGTGTTGCTTTAGTATTATACTGCTCGCTGCTGCGTTTGATTACCTCAATCTCAAAATCTTTTTTCTGTTGCACCACATTACATTCCTGAAGACCCTTCATTTCACCTTGCCATTTTTTCCAGGCATTGCTTACTCCATTATACTTAGCCTGATATTGAATGCGAATGGTGTCATTTTGTTTCATAAACGACTCCCATATTTCTAACCTTTTAGTACGAATATTTACTCTATTGGGGTCAGCAACATTAGCAACTAAGTCCACTGCGTACGAAGACAGATATTGTTGTGTGCGTCCGGGAAAACCGTAAACCATGGTAAAGTCTCCTTCGCGCACACCCTGTGCCGATACAGGTAATACATATTTGGGTTTGTATGGTTTATTGCCGGCATTATAATCAGCTGGTAAATTATTGTCATCGGCATAAATTCTGAACAACGAAAAATCTCCCGTATGTCTTGGCCACATCCAGTTATCGGTATCGCCGCCATAGTTGCCAATGCTTATAGGTGGTGCCCCAACCAAGCGTACATCTTTAAAAACTTCTGTTGTAAAAAGGAAATATTGATTGCCATTATAGAACGGAACTACATAGGCTTCGTAATGTGAACCACGCACTGCTTCTTCTATGAGTAATTTGCTGATGCTGTCCACTGATTGTGAACGACGCTTCTCGTTCTTATTACTACTAATTGCAGGAATAATTTTTTCGGTGATATCATCAATCTTAATAATAAATGTCACAGTTAGCCCTTTGCATGGTAGTTCTTCATTTTTGTTTTTAGCCCAGTATCCGTTGGTAAGATAATCGTTTTCTATGCTGCTGAGTCGCTGAACATTTCCCAGTCCACAATGATGATTGGTAACCAGCAGTCCATCGCTGCCAATTACTTCACCGGTGCATCCACCACCAAATATGACAATGGCGTCTTTGATAGAAGGCTGTTCTTCGTTGTATAAAGTTTTCTTTTCCAGCTGAAAACCCTTGCTGCGCATATCGTTGATTGTGGCTTCATCTAACATGTTCGGTTGCCACATTCCTTGTGCAAAAAGGAAGACCGGAAGTATGAATACAAATATTATTGAGAAGATTTTTTTCATAAAAAAAGTTGTAAGTCGCTAAAAATAAAAAAGCCCCGCTATTGCGAGGCTTGTAAATGTTAAAGTGGCTAATTAAGGCTTAACAAATTTGATGCTGTTATTACCGCTATGCAATATGTATATACCGCCGGTTAAGTGGTTGCATGGAATTCGAACCAGTGTTTCTCCTGCAGCAATAGTGTTTTGATATAGGGATTGACCGCTAATTGAAAACATGTTGATGGTACGTGCTTCATTGGATGAACCGGTTTCAACAATCAGTTGTGCATAATCCTGAGAAACTATTTTGAATGCATCGTTAGTGGTAGCAGATGATATGCCTACACCCTGTGCAGGATTTAACGGCAACTGGGTAGTATAAATTTTATCACCTGTAGGTTGATTATTCCCATTTGCAGCATTTCCGGCAACGTATAATTTTAGCGGTCCTTCATCACTTGCAGGAGCAGTCCAGTCAAAACTCCATTCGTTTACTCCACCTGCATTCTTATGCCCTATAAATGAATTCCCGCCTTCCGTTGTTGTTGTTGTATTCACCATATCACTAACAATTAGGGTTCCTGATGATTGATTATTTGCGTTAACTATTGCAGCCTGAAAACCGTAACGTTCAACAAGATCATTTACCTTAACGGTGAGGGTGTATGTGTTACCGGGCACATATTCATTATTGGCTCCCGAAAAAGTTACATCTAGTGTACCGGAACCCGTATTTGCATTTACGCTATGGCAATATGATGAACCGCAACTGCCTCCACCGGGCAGATAACAACTGTTTGCAGGAGGGTTGGTGGGTTTTGTTTTTGAATTTTTTGGTGTAAATGTAATAGCCCCACCAATAATCAGGCATAATGCAATTCCAAGTGTAGTTGTTTTCATGTGTTTTAAATTTTTTGCAAGGTTCTTAAATTTTATTAAATGCAGACTATTTCTTCTATACGATGTACTAACAGGGTACGTGAGGAAATGACGAATATTATACGGACTACTGTCTGATAATACGTACTGTTTGAATGCCTTGTTCTGTTTTTATCATCACCATGTAAACACCCGGTTCAATGTTATCCATGTTTAAAAAATTGGTTTGTTGAAGCCGTAATGAATTTGAAAACACTAACCTTCCTGTTATATCCATCAATTGTATAAACTCAATCTGTGCAGAGCTTTCAATAGTTATAACCGAAGAAGCAGGATTGGGATATACTTTTAGATCTTGCTGAATTATAGATGAAACAGACAATGCACAGTTAATTGCCGTTGAAGTGTTGCTGTTAAATGTACCGTTGTTAACTGACCACACTTCCCATGTTCCATTACTACTGCTTTGCCAGTTGTTCAGGTTAAAGATTTGTTCTCCTGTAGGAGTTCCTTTGGTGTGATACACTTTGAGCGCCTGTCCATTTTGATTCCAGTTTAATGGTGTGCCATCAATACACAATTCCGGAATACTGATTCCTGTTTCGCAGTTTGGACGAATGAAATAAGCATTATCATCATAATCAGGAAAACCGCCAAACACTTTGGCAATTCCGTTCTCGTCAATACATACAGCCGTATACTCATCGCATGCTATTCCAAGAGGATATCCGTTATAGTCTTTAATGATGCGTGCCATAAAAGTTGTATGACGTCCACGGCGGTCGGGGTCATCGTAATGAGTATCAGTAATTACGTTTTTTAGGAAAGGTATTTTCATAAACGAAGTAGAATCAACGGTTATATTATTATTGTATGGATTGCTTAAAGCTTCTTCAGATGTAACTGTACCGTTCTCTGCCGAAAAATAATATCCGCCTAATATGGCCATTCCTGCACTAGTGCCGCCAATAACAATATTTCGGTTTTTGATGCCGTCGTTAATCAATGAATCAATCTGAGTGCCGCGCCAGTAGCTCACATAATCCCACTGATCGCCGCCGGCAAACCATATTGCTTCGGCTTTAGAGATTTTATCGTGAATATATGTTTCATCTGCTGCGGCTGCCACATTAAATACAATGGTTTCTACGGAGTTTACGGTTATACCTAATTCAGAATATAAATAATCGTTGTATCCATCAGAACCACTGGCTCGCAACACCAACACATCGCCGCCATTGGAGCGTTCTAAAAACCACTTCATAGCGTTGTCGTCTTCAGTAGCTCCACCCATTAAGCATACGCCACCCAATGGAAATGTTATTGTATCGACATCTGTTCCAGTAAAATATGTTGTATAATATGCCCCTCTGTCTTGCGCAGTTAAGTATGTTGTCAGGAAAAAAGAAAAAAGGAGTGTTAGTGAGTTTCTCATTGCATATGAATTTATACCGCTAAAATAATTCGATATTGCCGCTTTCGGCGGTTTATGTACATTTGCTTCATCCGCAACCTGCATGGAATACAATACCACGCGGCCACATCTGCGATATACCGAGTATGGCCGCATCATTAAGAGTTACGTGGATTACATTCTCACTATCGAAGACCGCGAAAAACGCAGCCGCGCTGCCAAACAAGTGGTTGACATGATGATGATGGCAAATCCTCAGTTTAAGAATATAGAAGAGTACAAACTCAAACTATGGGATCACTTACATATTATGAGCGATTTCAAACTTGATGTTGATTCTCCATATCCTGTGCCTTCGCACGAGGCAGCAGAGTTTAAACGTCCTGAGCCTCTAGAGTATCCAAATGGTAAGATCAAGAACCGCACTTTTGGTAAAAACTTTGAGCGTTTTATGGAACGCGCCATTGTCTGCAGCGACCCGGAAAAACTAAAAGGCTATGCAGAAGCTGCCGCATACTACATCAAGCTCGCTTACCTCAACTGGAACAACGAGCACGTAACCGACGACTCTGTAAAAGCCGATTTGTATAACATGAGCGACGGCAAGTTGAGTGTGGACGAAACATACAACCTCGACAATGTAAAAGGCGGCACTGCCTATCAGCAGAACTATACCCTTGACAAAAGGAAAAACAAAAAGCACAAGAAGCCATTCTTCCGCAGCAATAGCGGCGGCAAGAAATTTTTTAAGAAGAGGTAGGGTTATCTATCATTCGATTTTTTATTTTTAGGATTACCGTGTGAGCACTATACATCCCACACACCTTCTGTTAATCAAATCCCATTTATCAGGCGTGTACCGCTAATGCTTGCCTTTATTTTAGCCGCTCAACTAAACAAGAGGCTTAAAAAAACATGGCGGATATTTTTGAAGTAGTAGGCGGAAAAAAACTTAAAGGAGAAATAGTTCCGCAGGGGGCTAAAAACGAAGCGCTGCAAATTCTTTGCGCTACACTCCTCACCGAAAAAGAAGTTCGTATTCATAACATCCCTGATATCGTAGATGTCAATATGCTTATAGAACTGCTTCGAGATTTTGGTTTGGAAATCAACAAACTCGGCGAAGGTTCATATTCTTTCAAAGCCGCTAATGTAAATCTCGATTTCCTTTATACTGAAGAATATCGCAGCAAGGCAGCCAAACTTCGCGGCTCCATTATGATGATAGGTCCATTGCTGGCTCGTTATAAACGGGCATTTATTCCCAAGCCGGGAGGTGATAAAATTGGTCGCCGCCGTTTGGATACACACTTTCTGGGTTTTGAAAAACTTGGCGCCAAGTTTAAGTTCAATACCAACGACAACAGCTTTAGTATAGACGCATCTGAACTTACAGGTACTTATATGCTGCTTGATGAAGCTTCTGTTACCGGTACAGCGAACATTGTAATGGCTGCTGTTTTAGCAAAAGGAACCACCACCATATTCAATGCCGCCTGCGAACCATACCTGCAACAACTCTGTAAAATGCTCGTGCGCATGGGTGCTAAGATTGAAGGTATAGGCTCCAACCTGCTTACCATACACGGCGTGGACTCGCTCAGCGGCACCGATCATACTATGCTCAGCGATATGATTGAAGTAGGTAGCTTCATTGGTATGGCAGCTATGACACAAAGCGAAATCACTATTAAAAATGCGCAGCCCCATGAGTTGGGAGTTATACCCGATAGCTTTCGCAAGCTGGGCATTCAGTTGGAGATAAAAGGAAACGACATCATTGTGCCCTATCAACGTCATTATGAAATTCAAACTTTCATAGACGGCTCTGTGCTCACCATTGCCGATGCTATATGGCCGGGTTTAACACCCGATTTATTGTCTGTGGTACTGGTTACTGCAACACAAGCCAAGGGAACTGTTTTGATTCATCAAAAAATGTTTGAGAGCCGCTTGTTCTTTACCGATAAACTCATTGATATGGGTGCGCAGATTATTTTGTGCGACCCGCATCGTGCGGCAGTGATTGGTATTAACCGGGCTTACAAACTGCGCGGTATTTCAATGACCTCTCCTGATATACGTGCCGGTGTGGCGCTACTTATTGCCGCTATGAGCGCCGATGGCATCAGCACCATCAATAACATCAATCAGATAGACCGCGGCTATCAGAATATAGACAAGCGACTGAATGCGCTTGGTGCGGAGATCAGGAGAAAGTAATCCTGAGAATCATTTATTATGAATGGAATCAGATGCAGGTTGAAATGTGACCATAATCACATGTCGCTACCGCCATCTCATTTACGTTTGCATAAATGATTTCAACAGCATTTACTTTCACACACGAGTTCATTAAGTCTTTACCTGATTATACACGGTATCGTCAACATATACTTCAATTATTGGCACAAGACAGAACCACAGGACTTACACAAACTCCTGAGTATCTCAGTTTCACTAAACTGAATGTGCAGCGCATGGACAGGTGGGATAAAACATTCTCACCATCAGATAAACTGAGAGAAGCGTTACAACAAATGACGGCATCGCAATACTGGATAGTGATTGCCGAAGCATGGTGTGGCGACTGTGCACAGAATTTACCTATGATGGCGGTGATTGCTTCTGCTTCTTCGGGCAAGATAGACCTGCGAATAACGGGACGCGACGAGACCCCGGAACTGATGAATGCCTATCTCACCAATGGCGCTCGTTCTGTTCCTAAACTGATTGTGTTAAACAAAGAAACACTTACAGAGATTACCACTTGGGGACCTCGTCCTGCACCGGCTCAGGATATTCTCCGTCAATACAAACAAAGTAACGGCGCCATTACTCACAACGACTTTGAAAAACAACTACATACCTGGTACGCACGTGATAAAGGGTTGACCGTGCAGGAAGAGATGATGCAGATAGTTATTGGGTAGGCCTGACCGACAAGCATAATAATCATATTCTTGCATAACACTAACATAACTCCATGTTTGTATTATTTCTAATATCGATATTCGTTGAAACTTTTGAGACCTAAATGTATACCCTATGAAAAAACTATTACTCCTCATCCTCCTTCCGTTTACCGGCGCACTTGCTCAACCACAGTTCACGGCTAACAATTGCTTCTCTACCGGCGATAGTACCACCATTGGCGTAGCCATCGTATCACAAACTTTTTCAAACTTCCTTCCACTCACAGGATTTAACTATACGTGGGACTTCAGCAGCGCAGGAACTCCAGGCCCGTGGACATCCTGGACCAGCCCTACTACCCCGTATCTTTTTCGTCCCTCTGCACAAAGCCCGCAAACACTTTTCCAGAATACACAAATCAATGAGTTTGCAACACTTTCATTCAGTCGTGACCTTTTCTATACCTATTCTGCTGCTTCCGACACACTTTACCAAAATGGATTATACACCGGAGGTAATAATTATGAATACCGTCCCCGTATTCCGTACTTCATTTTTCCAATGTCGCCATCTGCCACCAATTCATCTTACACCAAACAATTTACAAACCCCAATCAGCCAACTACTGCAACAGGCTCCATATCTCGCACTGTAACATACGATGGTTACGGGACACTGATTCTCCCTTATGGTCAAATTTCTGACGTCATACGCCTGCACACAGTCCAAACCGATAGCACCTATGTCATTAGCCTCGGCACCGTAGGCGAAGAACTCATCTGGATTCAGGCTTCCACCGGAATACCTGTCCTCCGCTTCTTAAACTATGCCGGCCAAATCGTAGCATATTATACCGATGCAACTACAACGGTTTCTGCTCCTTCCTTACCCGGAAGCAGCATCAGCATCTTCCCCAATCCCGCTTCTAAAGTGTTAAATGTTTACAGATCAAATCCAACCTCTATTGAAGAATACCAAATGGTAAATGTTTTGGGACAACAAGTAATGACCGGTACACTCACCGGACAGACTACTGCCATTAACATAGAGTTGCTTCCTAAAGGAGTTTACTTTATCACATTTACTCAAAATAGTAAGGCAGTAAAAGTGATAGTGGAATAAATCACTAACTCTCAAATAAACACGCTCCTCAACTGCCATTCCAGGTAATCAGTGCCTTGAAGAGCCCACTTCAATTTATTATAATTTTTTTTTAATAAATTATTAATTGTATTGTGATACTTATTAATCATTGTATTATTATTGCATCTCAATATTAGAGGAGTTCCCTGAAAATCCTTTTCAAAACAAGAGTAAGGCGCATCACCGAAAAGCGACATAGAGTAGGAAAAAACAAAACCCCAATATGAAAAAAGTTTACTTCACAATCATTGCCCTTACACTTTTTGTAACGGCGTATTCTCAAACTCAACATTTAAGTAACGGCGGCTTCGAAGCTAACCCTTGGAACTCTTTGTGGAGCACTCCTGGCGGACAATCAACACCAAATGGCGGAACAGGAGGATTTTGCACTGCACCGGAAGGCTCAAGCTATGTTTGGTTTGGTTCCGGCAACGGCCAGTTCGCTGCAGATAATTACAGTGGCGAAATACGTCAGGACTTCATAGTTCCACCATCTAATAATGGATATCCCGTAGCTTATGCCAGAGTTTATTTCAAAGCATCTATCAATACTAATGAAATTGTTGGTGCGGGAGCATACGACCCCATGTATGTTGACCTGTACTACTTTGGAGGTGCTTTTATCCAGACAATAGGCACTTTAAGCTGCAATAATGGTCAAAATGGTTTTAATACTTGTCAGCAATTTAATGAATATTACTTTGATATTCCTAATACTTACCTGGGTAATTATTTAATCATTTCTTTCAAAGCAACTTCCGATGCGGGCTTACCTACCATCTACCGTTTAGATGATATCAGAATTGAAGCTACTTACAATTGCGATCTCAACCCACCAAATGTAAACAACACGAATGTGTCTTTAGGCAGTGCTGCAGCTAACAATGTTACCGTTGCATCTGTTAACACGGGTACTCAGCAATCAGGTTGCAACTGGTCTGCCTCTGTAACTTCCGGCAATTCATGGCTCACCTGCAGTTCTTCGGCTGAAGGTAATGGTGACATTAATGTTACTGCACAGGAAAACACCACTACCTCATCTCGCGTTGGAACTATTGATGTAGTTGGTTCTGCTGGTCCAACTACCATTACGGTTACTCAGGCTGGTGCAAACTGTACTTATACGCTCTCCAATGCCACATACAATTGCCCCGATTTTAACTCAAACATTTACACCAATATCGTAAATGTTACTGCTCCCACAGGTTGCCCATGGTCTGCTTCTGTAACAGTTGGTCCTGATTGGCTCTCAACTACATCATCAGGCGATGGCCCCGGAAGTATTACTATTTTAGTAAGCACCAATACTACTCCTAACTCACGCACAGGAAAAATCTCTGTAAATGGAACCATTCTTACAGTTAATCAGCCGGGTAACAATACAAGTGTTAACTCTATTGAGGAATCAACCATGAGCGTCTTCCCTAATCCTGCATCTAAAGTATTGAATGTTTACAGATCAAATCCAACCTCAATCGAAGAATACCAAATGGTAAATGTTCTCGGACAAGTTGTTTTGTCAGGCACACTTACCGGACAGTCAACTGCTATAAACATCGAATCACTTCCTAAAGCAGTTTACTTCATTACATTTACTAATTCAGCAAAAGCAGTAAAAGTTATTGTGGAATAGTATTTCACAGACTTTTAAATAGCAATCATATAACACAAATACAGCGAGGTTAAAGAAGGGTTTAGTAACCAGGCTTTAACCTCGCTTTTTTTTATACATGCGCATTTATCCCGGCAGGGGGGGGCTCATATTATCCTCATCAATCATAATCTTAAAGTTCCGTTCATAATAACATTAAGCCGCTCGTGCCATTCCTCGGCATCAGAAATCTCCATTCTATTTTCAACTAAGACAATACAATCCCAACATCTCGTCACCATCCCGTCTGGCACTGGACACCCCGCCATCGACGGGGTTTCGGCTTGAACTTTCTTTTGAAGTTTTTCTTTACTTCAAGACAAAGAAAAGCGAAAACACAACAAAAGCTTTATTTCAAGAAACGGAGGTATCTCAAATGCAAACCCCGAAACTCTTATAGACAATTTGTAACACACACATGCACAGATTGAGGTAGAAATTATCTTAAGAAACTATGGCACTAAGTTTAAAGCGCATAAATAAATAGTTTTTCATTGTAATGCTTCTTGCCTTGCATGAAATTAATTGCTATTTTTTATCTCACTATGGAATTGTTTCTCACATCAGGTAGTGAGTTGTGCAACAGGCACCTATGTTATGCGGCAGTTTTACTCAATCTATGAAGCACAACTCTTGGGAGTTCTTATACACTTTGTCTGCAGAGTTTGCTCGTTTGGTTATTCTGTAAATAAATGTTCCTTACATTTAGTTTTGTTGTTTGGTCACTTTCGCAGTTTGGTCCGGCTTCACAATTTTATTGTCTTTAAACACTAAATATATAGTCTGCTTTAATGAAGGGCAACAACGAGGGTCATCGTCTGCATAGGAAATGTTAGAACAAAAAATTTTTCCGTACTCAATTTTGTCTGCATCATAAGAAAAACCCCCATCAGTAAAATAATCCTTCCCCTTGTCCGCAAATAGAACATATTCATTGCCAATTTTGATATAAACTGAAAAACCTTCTTCCATACATTTCAAAAACATTAAAGCATTTCCTCCGCCAGCATCTCTGTCCTCGTCTGTTGCTTCAATACACCAATCAATAAAAGCATCTTTAAAACCGTCACCATTCAAGTCGCCAAAAAGAATATTCATTTTAGCGGTTCTTCCGTCTAACCGAGGTGTGAGATACTGCAGATGTTTATTCTTTAATAGTGCTTCGTCATTTGTGGTTTGAGCAAATGAAATTTTGACTGCTAAAAAAGCAACTGTAAGGAAAAGTAATTTTTTTGTTGTTATTGTCATTTATTTTTTGTTTTCGTGTTGATTATTCTTGCAGGAACTTTCGGGTTAGCACCGGTCCAAAAAATTTCTGCCAACGGTAGATCGTGAGAACACTATCCACTTCTCAAATATCCAAAGAAAAATGCTTCAAAAACAATACATAATATATTTTCATGCTCAGAAATCATTCGCATGAACTGGATCACCGCTCGCAACCGATTTCAAACCACTGTAAAACGGTACACGGACTACAAAGGGATAGTTTGTGCACGAAAAAACAGAACTCATTAAAAGTCTTAGAGCGAACCTAATATTAGCGTGGAGCATAGCCGCCTGAAAAACACGCCTGCTTAAAAGCGATGTAATGCTTTAAAGCAAAATATTACAGCAATAAATAAATGAATGAAAAAAGATAGGAATGTTAATTCACAGCCTGACGGTTTCGGGCTTTGCGTTCGTGCTAGTCTGTCCATGTTGCTCATTTGTCTTTTAAATTGTTGTCACCAGCCATTTTGCAAAACTTTGCCAAAGGGTTGTGTTTGGAAAAAAAATAATCAGGATGTTGGGAATTAGCCATATGATAAATGCAATTGTATAAGGATTAATTCTGAATTGCTTCTTTTTTATTCTGTCGTAAATAATGAGTCCAACAAATACAAGAAGTGTAATCAATGTAATAAGTCCAATGGCTGCAAAAATGTCCATGCCCATCCATGTCATAAAGACTCGTCCCAATCCTGGTCCGCCAATTACGATGCCGGTGGCAATCATATATCTCATGTGTTTTGGGGTATCTCGCTTATTAAATATTGCAAGTATGTAATAAATTAGAAAAGGAATTGCGTCTGTCAGTGGGCTATATACGAATGCAAGGGTTTCTGTTTCTGGCTTGGCTTCACTAAGCATACGCAGATATTGATTGTGATATACTAAAAGCATGGAAACGAACATTATCGGAACTAAGATGTATGAAAACATCCCAATCAACCGATGTGTTTTCATTTTGTTGTTTGCAATAAGTATGGGTTGAATAATTAGCATACTCAACCATGTGGTTAGTGCTATGGCATGGATATGATGAATGTTCTTAAGTCCAGGAAAGTCTGTAGCTAATGAGAAGTACTTTTTGTAAAACCCAATGAAGGTAATAACAGCTATTACCCCAAAAAAGTATACCAGATTATTATAACCTTTTTCCAGTGTATATTGAATTATTGTTGTTTCCTCTAGTCAATATTAAATAGTGTCGTCCAAGCATGACGCATAACTCTCTTATTGCCGCAATTTAACCATACTCCTTTATTTACATAATTTGATATCATTCAGCTTACTATCAACCCCTTAACCCCTCACCGTCCCCATAGCATTGGGCAGGCCGCCTAAGTGCCGGGGTGCCCCGCCAACGGCGGGGAACTTACTTTTGGAGCTTTTCTTTGTTTCAATACAAAGAAAAGCAGTTGCACCACCAAGAGACAATTCACATTAACCCCCATCCTCCATCAACCCCCCAAAAACCAGCTTTTCACTATCAAATTCGCACATTTCATAATGTAAATTCTGTGTCAAAAGATGTAATAATTGCATCAAAATAAGTAATATTAAATTCAAAATAAGTAGTATCAAAATCAAAATAAGTAATATTAATATCATAAAATATAATATCAACATCAGAAAATGTAAAATCAATATCTAAAAGTGTATAAACAATATCTAAAAATGCAAATACAGAATCAAAAAATGTATATTTGTTATCATAGCGTGTAAAAATCTTATCAAAAGATTAGGAATTCATTTCCCTCTCACTATTTTTGGTAATCTTCAATCAACTCTAAATGTCAAACCGCATACGCCCTGCCTTCGATGTTCGTCAATTAGAACTTTACTCCATTGCTTCAACCATCGCCACCAACCTCGAAGAACACTTACCCGACTTTGCCGCCTTCAAAACCAAGTACAATGCAGCGTATATCACCTCTTTCCGCAACCTCATCAACACCGCCGCTCAAACCCCCGACTATCAGCAGCGAAACTCAGTCGCTGAATCTATACGCGTAGAACTCAAACAACAGGCTAAAGAAATCTGCAATCTCTGGCAAAGGCTAAAAAGATACATCATCGCAGCTTTCGACCCTCAATTACACAAACCGCTGCTCGAGGCCGCCGGCTCCCTATCATATCGCAAGTCCACTCAACTCAACTGGGAGTTTATTCCATCCTTAACCACCTCAGCCATTCATTTCATGAACCACCGCACCACCGACCTCATCGCCGGTGGCACCAATATGCCTCCATCTTTTCCGGCCACTTTTGCAGCTGCATCCGCCGCCTACGATGAATTGTATAGCCGCTTCATATATCATCGCCAGTCTCGCGAAGGAACCGAGAAAAAAATAATAATCAATAACCAACTCTATGCACAGTGCACGGCAATCTGCCGCGATGGTGCTGTCATTTATCAAAACAAAAGAGGTCTCCGTGTCAAATTCACCTTCTCCCGAATTCGCCGCCTCATCTCCTCATCCGGCACTAACTAACTCCGCCATCACGCCTTCCTTCAGCGAATACCCCGATTGTATTATAGTGTCAATCGAAATGCCTTGCAATATCGTTTCGGTAAGTAACGCCGCCGCAACCATCATCTCCGCTCTGAACCAAAGCAAGCCCGGCACATGGCGTCGTTCTTCAAGATTCATTGAATACAACAATTGAAACTTCTGAAGCAATTTTTGTTTATTTAATACATGCACTGGAGCATAACGGACATAATCATTGCTCAACAACATATTTGCAAACGAATCAAACGAACCCGAAGCACCAACCATAGCTTTAACCTCATATGTTTTACATAGAGCAAAAACTTCATCAAGTTCATTCTTCACATAATTCTTCAAATTCAGTAATTCATCATTCGCAATCGGTTCACTCCTCTGAAACTTTTGTTTCAGCACCGTAGCACCTATCGGATAACTTTTCTTAAATAAAATTTCTTTCTTATTTGAAATAACAAACTCCGTACTGCCTCCACCTATGTCCACCATCAGAAAAGGCTGTTGAAGCAATAATTCGTGTGTGCCACTATGTTGCAGGGCTTTACAAACTCCCTCATAAATAAGTCGCGCTTCATCATCGCCATTCAATACACTTACATCAACACCTATTATTTCACTTACTAAGATGTGTAATTCATTGGCATTTTTTGCCTTGCGAAACGCAGCCGTGCCGGTAGCCACAATCATTTCACAACGGTAAGTTTCAATCACATTTTTATACTGCGTCAAAATATTGCGCGCACGTGCAAGAGCAGAAATACTTATTTCCTCGATGCCTCCCTCGGCCAGGTAAGCCCATTGCTCATCGCGATACACATACTTGATTTTACTTTTTTGCACTTCTGCAAGGAGTAGGTGAAAAGTATTCGTTCCTAAGTCGAGAATGGCGATGTGCATATGAGGTATCAAATGTAGTTTTAGAATTAATGTCAAAAAAAATCCCGCCTGATGTTTTGTAACATCTCAGGCGGGATAATGTGCTTTAATTCCTTCGTGAGGAATGTCGTGGCTTAGGTCAATTGCACGTTCACAGCATTCAGGCCTTTTTTGCCTTGTTGAACATCGAAAGTTACGTTGTCGTTTTCGCGGATGTCTTGTTTCAAACCGCTAACGTGTACGAAAAACTCTTCGCCGGTTCCGTCTTCTTTAATAAATCCGAAACCTTTGCTGTTGTTAAAAAATTTTACTGTTCCTTTTTTCATGTTGATTGTTGTTGTTAATGATTAAAAAAATTTGTTTTGTATTAATGAAGTGATTTAGTTGTATGGATGTGTTTGAACGGTTTGAATATTCTTTTTGATGAGTTTAGTAATGTCGCGCAGATAAGGAACTTCTTCTTTAGTGCAAAAAGAAATAGCGGTGCCGCTCTCTCCCGCACGACCGGTACGGCCAATACGATGCACATATGTTTCTGCCTGTTCAGGAATTTCAAAATTGATCACGTGCGAAAGTTTGTCCACATCGATACCTCTTGAGGCAATATCTGTAGCCACCAGTACACGAACACTGCGGTTCTTAAAACCTTTCAATGCTCTTTCGCGTGCACCTTGCGATTTGTCACCGTGTATAGATTCGGCTTTGATGCCTTGTTTATTCAGGTCTTTGGCCACACGGTCAGCTCCGCGTTTGGTACGTGTAAATACCAATGCGTGATCTATGTTATGTTCAGCAATGACATGCTGCAACAAAGAGCGTTTATTTTCTTTATTGACATAATACACCAATTGCTTCACGCTTTCTGCTGCAGACGAAACCGGCGCAACACTTACGGTAACAGGTTGGTGTAATAAACTGCCGGCCAATTTTTTAATTTCATCTGGCAGGGTAGCAGAAAACAACAGTGTTTGTTTTTTCTTGGGCAACTGTGCAATCACCTTCTTGATATCGTTGATAAAGCCCATATCCAACATACGGTCTGCTTCGTCTAAAACAAATATTTCTATTTGATGGATTCGAATAAAACCTTGTTGCATTAAATCAAGCAATCTGCCCGGAGTGGCTATCAATATATCAACACCTTTTTGCAGGGCATGAGTTTGCGGCACTTGCGATACACCACCAAATATTACAGCACTTCTCAATTTAAGGTGTGACCCATAAACTTTGAAGTTATCGCCAATCTGTGTTGCCAGTTCGCGTGTGGGTGCAAGTATTAATGCACGTATTTGTTTGGCATTTGCAGCAGGCTGATTGTGTAACAACTGAAGTATAGGCAGTGCAAACGCTGCAGTTTTACCTGTGCCTGTTTGAGCAATGCCGAATATATCCTTGCCGTCAAGAATATGAGGAATAGCTTGCGATTGGATGGGAGTGGGGCTGGTATAGCCTTTTTGAGTCAGCGCACTCGTTAATGAGTCGATAAGTTGTAAATTGGAAAATGTCATTTTATAAAAAGTTTAGTGTACGGTCCCGCGAAATAAGAATCAGTAACGAATCCTGTTTCGCTTCGAAGAAAAATGTGATAAAACCGTAGTGTAAACTTTAGATATTACAAAATGCTTTGAGATACATCTCTCTTGTTAGAGCGCTGCAAACATAGGTTGAATAATCTGAATCACCTAATTATTTAATAATGTGTAAGTACAGTTACTGTTTGTCTTATCCGGTTAGCCCTTCTTAACCTTCACTGCTGTAAAGCCTTTGGGGCTTTGTTCCACTTCAAAAGAAACCATATCATTCTCTGAAATTTTATCTGTCAGAGAGTTGATATGTACAAAAAATCTTTCCTGTGTTCCGGCTTCTTCAATGAAACCATAGCCTTTGCTTTCATTAAAGAACAATACTTTTCCGTGATGAATGGCATCAACCGGTTCATCGCTGCGGTGTGGCGTGCTTATAACGATGTCTTCAGCCGCTACTTGTTTTTTTAACAATGGATTTTGCGGGGTGTCAGAGATATTTCCAAACTCATCAACATAAGCAATCATACTGTCGAAGCCACCTGCTCCGGCATTTTGCTTGCGTTCTTCCATACGTTGTTGTTTGTCTTGTCTTTTCTTAAGACGTTTCTTTTCTTTTTCTTTTTTGTTGAAGGTTTCTTTCGATTTGGCCATGTATTGATATTAATGATTAAAGTGTTTCGTACTGTTTCCGGTATGCGAGATTAACAAAACCCTAAAATGAAAAACTGATTCTAAACTGAAACACTTTTGAAGTGTATGGACAGAAAAAGATGTCCTGTTTTATTGGTGTGATTAATTCCGTGTGAGCAAAAATACTCTTTTGAATACAGAGGCTAATTCAATTTTCTGCCTAATCCATGTTTTCTCATGAAGTACGCTATAAAAAAACTTCCAACTACTGTTGGAGCTAACCACGGTACCCAATAAGGTTGAATTTGAACATTTACTACCAGCACTGCAGTGCTGGTAGCAATGTATGAGCCTATCATTCTGCCAATATGTGTTTGCAACCAACTCAACTTTTTAGGAGTTTGGGTTCTGCTGCGATAGTAAAGCAAAGCATCCTGCACTCCCATAGCTGCGGTAATACCGCCAAATACCATAAGCACCACCATCATCTGTGTTATCATCCATACTCCTGTAATGATAGCGGCAATACTCATCAGCCAGTCATACCAGAGTGCCTCAAAAAGTTTGTTTTGTATGCTGCGCCATCCGGTGTACATCATGTATGCAGTAAAAATGGCAATGCTGAAAAGAAAAGGATTGGGTTTCAATACGCACATCACAAGAGCGGATATAATAGCCAAGAGCATCCCTAATAAATATCCTTTGCCTGAAGTCTTATGAAGTCGTTGGCCCTTTTTTGTGCTCATGGCAATAAATCCAAGTATGAGCGCTGCTGTTCCTCCGGTAATGTGAGTATAGAGTAGCCAGGTATAGATATTTTCATTCATAGTCTAGGTTGCATTAATGCAAGATAGAAGAATAAATAAAATTTGATAATGTACATTCTACGTTCATGTATTTCAACTAAACACAAAGGTTGGTTATAACTACATTAGCTGCTTCAAAAAAAAGGATATGAATCTGAGATTTTATTTTGCTTTCTGTCTGACACTTTGCGCATCATCCACATTGTTCGCGCAAGAATCAAGACTGTTACGCTTTCCTACAATCTATAATGATAAGATAGTATTCAGTTATGCCGGTGATTTGTATGTAGTGAATAAAAACGGAGGTACTGCATCGCGATTAACATCACATATCGGATACGAAATGTTTGCACGCTTTTCTCCCGACGGAAAAAACATTGCTTTCTCGGCACAATATGATGGCAACACCGAAGTATATGTAATTCCTGCTGAAGGTGGCGAGCCTAAACGAGTAACCTATACTGCAACACTGAACCGCGATGACCTTAGTGATCGAATGGGACCAAACAATGTCGTGATGACCTGGAGAGATAATAACAGCATTGTCTATCGCAGCCGTAAACAAACGTTCAATGATTTTAAAGGACAGCTTTTTGTTGCCAATATCACTGGTGGACTCAGTGAAGAACTGCCTTTGCCTACTGGTGGATTTTGTTCTTTCAATTCAGATAAATCGCAGATGGCATACAACCGCATCTTCCGCGAGTTCAGAACCTGGAAATATTATCAGGGAGGCATGGCAGACGACATCTGGATATATGATTATAAATCCAAACAAACCATCAACATCACAAACAACAAATCACAGGATATACAGCCTATGTGGTTTGGAGACCGCATTTATTTCCTCAGCGACCGTGACCGCACAATGAATTTGTTTTGTTATGACACAAACACCAGACAAATACGCAAGGTAACTACCTATTCAGACTATGACATTAAGTTCCCTTCAGCGGGCAATAACGCTATCGTATTTGAACGGGGAGGTTTTTTGTACGTGATGGATGTACCTTCTGAAACGATCAGGAAAATAGAAGTAATAATTAACAGCGATAACATATATAGCCGCAGTACATTAATAGATGCATCAAAAAATGTTGAAAGCGTTAGCATTGGATCGGACGGTGCGCGACTGCTTGCTGTTGGTCGTGGCGATGTTATAACTATTCCCTCAGAAAGTGGAATTACCAGAAACTTATCTCAAACATCTGGAGCACACGAACGAAATGCAGTATGGAGCCCTAATGGCAAATACATTGCGTATATAAGTGATGCAAGTGGTGAAGATGAAATTTATATTCAGATACCTGACGGACAGAGTAAACCTCAGCAAATAACCACTAATGGCGATGTATATAAATATGAATTACAATGGAGTGCTGATAGTAAAAAAATCATGTGGGGTGATAAAAAACACCGTTTACAGTTTGTTGACATAGAATCAAAGAAAATAACTGTGCTGGATATTTCTGATTGGGCTGAGTTTCGCGACTATAACTGGAGCCCCGACAGCAAATGGGTGGTCTATACCAAGGAAGTGGAGTATCAAAAAGATAAAATCTATTTACAGAATGTCACTACCTCGCAAAAGATTGAAGCAACCGACGGCTGGTTCGATTCATACAATCCTTCATTCAGCAGCGATGGAAAATATCTGTATTTCATTTCGCGTCGCGATTTCAATCCGACATTCTCAAATACCGATTTTCAAATCAGTTATAATGATATGGCTCGTCCATATATGATTGTGCTGGCTAAATCAACAGCCAATCCTTTTGCTCCGATAAATGATGATGTTAAAGTCATGAAAGAATCAGATTCGGATTCAAAACCATCGAATGATAAATCAAAGTCCGACATTAAGAAGCCCGAGGAAAAAACCGACAACGCAATTAAAGACATAGTTATTGATGCCGATGGAATTATATCACGCACCATAATGATAGATGTGGATGCGGGTAGTTACTCCAACCTCGAATCGTCAGGAGATAAGCTGTATTACATGTTCAATAAAACCGGAGAAAAGCGCCGAATGATGATTTATGATCTCAAGCAAAAGAAGCAAACCGAATTGGGTGAAGCAGGATATTTTCAATTGAGCGCTGACCATAAAAAGATGTTGGTGAAAAAAGGAGAGAGCTATTATGTAATTGATGTGCCAACGGCAAAATTAGATTTAACAAAATCGGTTGATTTATCTAATATGAAGTGGTTGGTGAATAAAAAAGAAGAATGGAATCAGATATACAATGAAAGCTGGAGACAAATGCGAGACTTCTTCTATGCACCCAATATGCATGGCGTTGACTGGAAAGCTATGAAAGAAAAATATGCAGTGATGCTACCTTATGTGAATCATCGCATGGATTTAACTTATCTCATTGGAGAACTCATAGGCGAGTTGAATGTAGGCCATGCATATACAGGCGGAGGCGATGTGCCTAAAGTGGATAAGATTAAACTCGGATTACTTGGTGCCAGGCTGGTTCGCGATGAGAGTGGTTATTATCGTATAGAGAAGATTCTGGATGGTGCTAACTTCTCGAAAGACCTGCGCTCGCCGCTTACAGAGGTTGGAGTGAATGTAAAGCGCGGCGATTACATTATCGCTGTCAACGGAACAGCAACTAACACGGTAACTGATATTTATCAGCTGCTGATAAATACTGCTGATAAGCAGGTTGAGTTATTGGTTAATTCAAAACCTTCTGCCGATGGTGCTAAAAAAACTATTGTTGTGCCTTTGTCAGATGAGAGTAAGCTGTATTATTACAACTGGGTACAGAGCAACATACGTTATGTGGACTCTGTGAGCAATGGCAAAATTGGATACTTGCACGTTCCCAATATGGGAGTTGAAGGATTAAATGAGTTTATGAAATATTTCTATCCACAAATAAATAAGAAAGCCTTAATAATTGATGACAGAGGTAATGGTGGCGGATTTGTATCGCCATTAATAACAGAAAGATTAAACCAGAAACTGGTCTATTATGAATTTATGCGCAATGCTATGGGTAAGCCAGACCCTGATGGACAATATGGACCTAAGGTGTTGTTGCACGATCACTACTCAGCAAGCGATGGAGATATTTTTCCGTATCGATTTAAAAAATATCAGTTGGGCAAAACCATTGGTACGCGTAGTTGGGGTGGGGTTGTAGGTATTCGCGGTTCATTACCTTTTGTGGATGGAGGTATATTAAATCGTCCGGAGTTTGCTCCCTTTCTGGCAGATGGTTTTGTGATTGAAGGCTACGGTATCGACCCCGATATTGAAATTGAAAACGATCCGGCTCGCGAATTTGCCGGAATCGATGATCAGTTGATTAAAGCTATTGAAGTATTGCTTGAAGAGCTTAAAACCAAAGAACAAACCACTCCGCCTATACCTAATTATCCTGATAAGAGCAAGTAGTAAAATTTTCAGAACTATTTTCGTTAAACATTAATCATACACAACAAACTTTCAATGAAATTAAAATCAATCTCTTTTTTGCTCCTGATGTTGAGCACTTTTATGGCATCCGCTCAAGACACTCCCAAAGACTGGATGCTCAAATCTCCCGTAAATGGCATCTATGGTATGGATGTGGACGGCGCTTACAAATTTTTAACGGGTAAAAAATCTTCTACAGTCATTGTTGCTGTAATAGATTCCGGTGTTGAAGTGGACCACCCCGATTTAAAAGACAATATCTGGGTTAACACAAAAGAAACCCCTAACAATGGTATTGATGACGATGGCAACGGGTATATTGATGATATCCATGGATGGGATTTCATTGGTGGTAAAAATGGCGATGTTCATCAAGACACATACGAGATAGCACGCTTATATAAACTCTATACTGACAAGTTTGCCAATGTAAATCCAACTACACTCAGCGGAGATGATAAAGTGAAATATGAAGAGTATCAGAAAATAAAACCCAAGTTTGAAGCAGATAAAAAAGAAGCAGATCAGGAGTATGCTTTCTATGAACAGATATACACGTCTATTACCAAACTTCTTGACGAAATGGGAAATAAAGAACCAAATGCAAACGATCTTGATCGTTTTAAAACTGACGATAAACAACTGGCAACTGCAAAATTGATTTTACAATCTGTTATTAGTAAAGGCAGCAAGGTAGCTGATGTTGTAGAAGAGTTGGCAGAGGGTAAAAAATATTTTGAGAGCAAGTCGAAATATGGGTTAAACCCTGATTTTAATCCGCGCACTGTTGTTGGCGACAATTACGAAGATGCTAACGATCGCAACTATGGCAATAATGAAGTGGAAGGCCCCGATGCGTTGCACGGTACACATGTTAGCGGTATTATCGGTGCTATTCGTAATAACAATGTTGGAATAGACGGCGTGTGTGCTGATGTTAAAATTATGGTAATACGTGCAGTACCCGATGGCGATGAACGCGATAAGGATGTGGCTAATGCGATTTTATATGCAGTTAACAATGGGGCTAAAGTCATCAACATGAGTTTTGGTAAGCAATATGTATACAACAAGAAAGCTGTTGACGACGCCATTAAATATGCTATGAGCAAAGATGTGTTATTGGTTCATGGAGCGGGTAACGATGCATTGAATTGTGACCAGGTCGTTGTCTACCCCAACGATCAATTATCAGATAAAACGGTAGTTAATAATTTCTTGAATATTGGAGCAAATGATATCTCCGGCAATACGGCATCTTTTTCAAACTATGGAATCAAGAACGTGGACATATTTGCACCAGGGGTTCAGATTTACTCTACTATGATTGATTATACTTACAAATATCTTGATGGAACCAGCATGGCATCGCCGGCTGCCTGCGGCGTTGCTGCATTAATACGCTCATACTATCCTAACCTTACGGCTTCGCAGGTAAAAGACATTATGATAAAATCGGCATACAAGCCAAAGTTGAAAGTGTCATTGCCGGGTAGCGATAAAAAGAAAACTACCTATAAAAAACTTTGTCTTGCCGGTGGGATGGTGAACGCATTGAATGCTGTTAAAATGGCAGATGGCATGTCTAAATAATAATTTCTCATAAATAAATAAAAAGCCTCCGGTCGGAGGCTTTTTATTTTCTATCACGCACTAAAAATTTTCAGTACTTCGCAAACGATTATCAAGCAATATTGAAAGCACTGATACTTTGTAACGACTTTCCTCCCCTGAACTCCATCGGAGCACAGCGTCCGTGGTATTGGTATAAATATTTTAAGGAGTTTGGCATTGAACCGGTGGTGGTAACCAAAAACTGGAAGGGGCTTTCATCTACACCAGAAGATATTGTACGAAATGTGGGGGACGATAAAGAAATAGTTGAACAACATCCTGAAGGTACAATTATCAGAACTCCAATTTTACTGACACCATCAGAAAAGCTTTTGCTGAAATATGGGTTGAATAGCCATGTAATCCGAAGACGTTTTTTGACCTTTATATATAAAACACTCTCATATGTTTTATTCCGATTCGATAACCATAAAACCATTTATCGTGCAGCAGAAAAATATTTACAACAAAACAAAGTAGATGTAATTATTGCTACAGGAGAACCCTTTATCCTCTTTAGATATGCACACCTTTTGAGTAAAAAATTTAACACACCCTGGGTTGCCGATTATCGCGATGGTTGGTATCTGAATTACGTTATTCGACAGCAAAAAGGATTGTTTGCGCGCCTGATGCGACAATATGAAAAATCAATTGAAAAAAAATTGCTCAAAACAGTTCATGCGATTACATCAACAGACCCCATCCTTTCATCAGCATTAGGTGGCATGCACCAGAAGCCGTTCGTAGTAGTGTATAATGGGTTTGAATTATTTTATGACAAGTCTTCTCAACCTACAAATGAATTACCGTTAACACTAACGCACAGCGGTACACTGACAAGTGGTCAGCGCGCCGAGGTGTTGCTGCAAGCAATTAAAGATTTGCTGGATGAAAAAAAAATATATAAAAACGAAATAAGACTTCAGCTTATAGGTATTGATTACTTCCCGGAACAGAAGAAACGCTTTACAAATTTTGTGGGCATTCCATCAGAATGTATTATTACCACTCCCAGGCTTAATCGACAAGAAGTTGTACGAATCAATCAATCATCCGACTATCTTTTAATCTTCTCAGATAAAAAGTTTAAATGGATTAGTGCTAAGGCTTATGAGTATCTGGCATGTAAAAGACCAATTCTTGTTATGCCTGATGATTATTCCATAATGGCCTCTTTAGTTCGTAAACTAAATGCCGGAATGGTATTAAATGAAGTGGTCGAAATCAAGGAGCTCTTATTAAAGGCTATAGAAATGAAACGTCGCAAGGAAATTATCTCGTTCAATAATTTTTTAGAAAATGACGCTATGTTTTATACACGTCGAGAACAAACAAAAGTTCTGGCTGATTATTTAAACAAAACGTTTGTATGAAATTGAATTTCTTCTCATCTTCACACAACACAACACGGCAGCCACAATGAAACTTAGGGAGTTTATTTTTTCTGTGATAAAAAATGCAGGTGTTCGTAAGATTCTCTATTTAAGGAAACAGAAGCAGTTGATTACAATTCTCAACTTACACCGCATCAGCAGCGAAGAAAATTTCTTCTGGCAACCATTAAGTCCTGAAAATTTCGAAGCGTTGGTGAAGTATGCAACCACGTTCTATAATGTGGTACACTTCAATGATATTCCTAAACTGGGCCAATCTTCTGTTAAGCCACCCCTAATACTCAGTTTTGATGATGGTTACAGTGATTTTATTCAAAACGCCTTGCCTATATTAAAGAAATACAATTGTAAAAGCAATCACAATATTGTTGTGGATTGTGTGGAACATAACGCTACAATCTGGACTCAGCATCTGAATCATATTTTTAATGAATTGCGCTACAGGGAACATATAGGCGCTATAACCTTTAATGATATCTTAATCAATTGCAAGGGTAATGATACATTTTGGGAAGCATTATACATGGAGATGTTTTATAAATTGCTGTGGAAACGGCAGGAATTCAGAAAAGCGTTCATAGAATATTGTTATCGGGAATATTTTATTAACCCACCACACATCAGGATGATGAATTGGGATGAAATCAGAAACTGTGTTGCGAATGGGGTTGAAATTGGCAACCACACGTATTCTCACGATTCATTTGCCAGCGACATGACTATTGATGAGATGCAACATGAAATCGTGGAATCCAAAAAGGTAATTGAAAAACATATACAGCAGCCTTGCGAAATATTCTCGTTCCCTAACGGACAATTTAATGATACTGTATTAAACACAGTCGTAGGTGCAGGATATAAGTATCTGCTATTCGCTGACAATAAATTTCAAGCACGCGTACTTCCATCTTCCATATCTAATCCGGATTTTGTTTCACGAATTAATATTGTTAATGAGTCTGTATCGGAGATGCTGATGCGTATTGAAGGATTTCATAATCGTCAGAGCAAGCGCCTACACACGGATGTTGTTAACGGATAGATACTGATTGATAACATGGGCAAACAGATGTGTACGCTCCTCCCTGGAGAATGACATAATCTCTTCATCAGAAATGGATGTTTTCACTTCCTTGCCTGATTTATATTCCAGATAGAATTTTTCAAGCAATAAATACATTTCATCCGCAGTTCGGGCAAAATATTGAACATCTCGATTTGGCATAAAGTAAGAATCATCCTTGGGAATAGTTTCAACTACAATTGCCGGTCGCCGCGCTGCGGCATATCCAAAGGTTTTTACAGGGAGTACCATAAACTGATTGCGTGGAATAAAGTTCAGCAATACGTGAGACTGCTGATGAATATCAGCGGCTAGTTTTGCGGTTACTCGTTGAGTTATTTTAATGAAATCGGGATATTTCTGGCTTAGTCTTAAAACCGTTTCATATGCTTGATTTTTTTGTAAGTCAATGCCTACAAACAAAAACTGCTTGTCTTTCTCAGAGTATGTAGTAACAAATTTGATAAACGCTTCTTCAAAAAGATTGATATATGGGAAGTTATAAAGTATACCGGTATATCCGACCGTAAATGTTTGTAGTTGAGCTATATGTTTTTCATACAATGAAATATCAACGCCATTTGGAATAAGATGCCCAGGCTTATTTATTGTTTCAGAAATTCTTTGAGCCAGAAAAGGAGTTACAGTGGTGAGGCATAATATGTTCTTAGTGAACTTGCGTTCCAGGTACAATTCAGTTTTATTTAATAAACGATTAAATAGAGAATCGTTTTTTCTGTTATAGCTGTCGGCCCATCCATCACGGTAATCAGCAATCCATGGAATGTAGAATTTTTTATTCAATAGATAGGCATAACGGAATAGCACAAATGGTTTTCCCGTAGCTATTATGAGATCAATTTTTTCAGTTGCAGCAATTTTATTTGCTTCGCGATATATATCTGCTGTAGGGTCTAAGGCAAAAGTGAAATATTGACCAAGATAATTACTGAAGGAAACTACTTTTCTTAATAATGAAAAATGATCCTTGCCCTGTTTAATAATTAACCGGTCACGAAGTGTGGATGTGTAGGGAACCCGAATCAAGCGACCGTAATCATATTTTTCATCTGTAATTTTTCTTTCTATGGAACTACGTATCATATCTTCCGGCGAACTCAGACCTTCGTCCCAATGTCGTGTAATAATTATGGGATAATATCCAAACTGATGAAAATATTGAAGCCAGGAATATGGTCGTTGTCCGCCAACCGATGTATTGGGAGGAAAATCATAAGCCAGGATCAATATTTTTTTCATTGCCGTCAAAAGTAAGTATTCTCAAAAGCAGCATCTGCTTTTCATCACTTAATATTGTACTATGTGCGGCATTTCCGGTTTCTTTTGTAAAAACAAGATTGAGCAAACAGTCATAAAAAAAATGACAGATGCCATAGCCCATCGTGGCCCGGATGCTGAAGGTTTTTATTACAAAGAAAATATTGCACTGGGACATCGTCGGCTGAGCATCATCGATCTTTCGTCTGCGGCCAACCAACCAATGTATTCCGCCGATAACAGGTGGGTGATTGTGTTTAATGGTGAAGTGTATAATTTTAATGAAATAGCTAAACAATCAGAATTACAGTTAATAACACATTCTGACACCGAAGTGCTACTGGAAAGCTTTGCTAAGAAAGGAGTTGAAGCCATATCTGAATGGAATGGCATGTTTGCCTTAGCGCTGTATGATACGCTGAGAAATAAATTGTTTTTGATTCGCGACAGGCTCGGCATAAAACCAATTTATTATTTCTTCAATAACGGAAAACTGTTTTTTGCTTCTGAAATAAAAGCGTTAACTCATCTTGATGACCTGAAAACTGAATTGACTATTAATCAAAATGCAGTCAATTCATTCCTGCAATTAGGCTATATACCGGGGCCGGCAACGATATACAACGAAATAAAAAAATTGCCCGCAGGGCATTATGCAGAATATAATGGCAGCGACTTTACAATTGTTCCTTACTGGCAGGCCGAAGAACGCATATATCCGTCCGTAATCACAAATGAGCGCGATGCATTACACAGATTAGAGGAGCTGTTAATTTCTTCTGTAAAGTATAGAATGATTGCCGATGTGCCTTTCGGCACATTTTTAAGCGGAGGCATTGACAGCAGTTTGGTAACAGCCATTGCTCAATCGGTATCAGATGATCCGGTAAAAACCTTTTCTATAGCTTTTAATGAAGCTCAATACAATGAGTCGCAGTTTTCTCGCGCAGTGTCAAAACATTTAAACACGCAACATCACGAGTTTACTGTTTCTGAAAACGATGCTTTAGAACTGGTTGAAAAAATGCTTGATGCTTACGATGAACCCTATGCCGACTCTTCCGGCATACCGACTATGTTGGTTTCTAAACTGGCTCGTCAACATGTAACCATGGTTCTGAGCGGCGATGGCGGTGATGAATTGTTTATGGGGTATGGAGCATATGCATGGGCAAAGCGATTGAGTAATCCTTTGCTGAATACTTTTCACAACGCTGTTTCATTATTGCTTGGTTTTGGCAATGAGCGTATGCAACGAGCAGCAAAAGTTTTTGACTTTGATGATTCAAAAAATCTTCCGGAGCATATATTCTCTCAGGAGCAGTACTTCTTTTCTTCGAGTGAGTTGAAGAATTTATTAAAGCACGAAGCGAAGGCCGTTGAATTAAACTATAAAAATGTAAAGTCAAGAAGACTTTCAGCGGCGGAACAACAATCGTTTTTTGATTTGAAATATTATCTGTGCAACGACTTGCTGACTAAAGTTGACATTGCCAGCATGCAGTATGCGCTGGAGGTGCGGGTACCCTTACTCGATTATCGTATTGTTGAATTCTCTCTCAACTTAGATGAGAGTTTGAAGAAAAAAGATGACACAACGAAGTACCTGCTAAAACAAGTGCTTTACAAGTATGTTCCTCGCGAATTATTCAATCGACCCAAATGGGGTTTTAGCATTCCCTTACCTAAATGGCTAAAAGGGGAGCTCAGATATTTAATCAACACTTACCTGAGTGATGATGTTATTATCAAACATAAGATTTTCAATTTGCAAACAGCAAGATATTATAGAGAGGCATTTCTTCAGGGACAGAACTATTACTATAACCGTGTATGGGCTATGCTCTTATTGCATCGCTGGCTTGAGAAACACAATGCATAGACTACACCTTATACTTTAGGCTACTTGCTTTATTTTTACACGCACGAAATAGCTTGAAATTTTCATTAGTCATACCGGTTTACAACGAGGAAAAAATTATTCCTATGCTCATTTCTGAATCAGTAAAAGGCATTACTACATTCACTAACGATTTTGAAATAGTATGTGTTGATGATGGCAGCAAGGACAAAACTCTTGAATTACTGCTTGAAGAAAGCAAAAAGGATAAACGTGTTAAAGTCGTTGCATTATCCAGAAACTTTGGACATCAGGCGGCATATACCGCCGGACTAACATACTCTAAAGGTGAAATTATCGGAATGATGGATGGAGACTTGCAAGATCCACCTGAAATATTGAAGCCCATGTTTGAGAAAGTTATTAGTGATGAATTTGATGTGGTGTTTGGCTTACGCAAGGAAAGGCACGAGGCTCCTGTAAAAAAATTCCTTATCAAACTGTTTCATCAAATATTTACACGCCTTTCAAATATTAAGGCTCCTGCAAATGTTGGCAATTTCTCAGTGATGACACGTGCAGCTCTGGAATCTTTTCTAATGCTTCAGGAAAAAAATCGATACCTGCCGGGGTTGCGCTTCTTTATCGGTTTTCGTCAAGGGTTTGTAGAATACGACCGTCCAGACAGAAGTATTGGAGAGGCAAAAATGAACTTCACCAAATTGATGCGATTGGCATTAGACGCAATTTTCTCCTTTTCAAAGCTTCCGCTGCGCCTTTGTTTAATTGTAGGCGTTGTTGGTTTATTGTTTACAATTGGTGGTACCGCATTAGTATTAGCCTTCAAGTTAGTTGGAAAAGCAATTATTGGTTGGTCTTCTGTGTTAATCTCCATGTATTTTTTAGGCTCTGTACAATTAGTCTTTTTAGGGGTAATAGGCGAATATGTTCATCGTATTTATGTTGAAACTCAAAACCGTCCGGTTTTTATCGTTCGCAAATATTTCGAAAACGATTAGTATTTCTTTTATAGTAATACTTTACAATCAACTGAAACTTTCTATTGTGATGGCTAACTTACACCGTATCGAACAGCGTACTATATTTCATTGTTTACGTTATCACAATGCTGTCTGAACTGCCTCGTATTAATGATTCTTCAGTATACCGGACTAAATCCATTTGCCGACTAATTAATTCATTTGTCGGTATAAAAATGCCGTTTATCCGCACCGGAGTGATGTGTATGTATCCAAAGCACTATATTAGAGCAACTATCTGTGAACCGATGAGCAAAACAACCTTTGGAATTCTTAATGTTTTATCTACATTTATTGCATTAAAAATTGCAGTTGGCAATTTTTTATTTTTTAACCTACTATTACCGAACGAATGATCAGACTTATACCGCTAATTCTATTTCTGCTTTTCAGTAGTGTAGTAATTGTAAAAGCTCAATGTCCGTTTACACCAAGCGGGGTTGTAACCGATGTGTCTTGTAATGGTGGTAATGATGGAGCAATAAATGTTTCTGTAACATCAACTCCTACGGGTAATCCAAGTGGATATTGTTTGCCAACGTATTCCCAACCCTGTGGCAATTGCACGACAACCTGGGATCAGGTTTGGAACTTTTCTACCAGTGGTGGCAGTACAAATATTTCGAATCTTCAATCCGGCTGTAATGGTACGCTGCCCAACAATTATAGTTATGTGAATCAAACTGTAACAATTAACCCTGGCCAGTCATTCAATATTCAGGTTCAATGTGGTCAGGCTGGCCAAGGATGCTCTCAAACGTATGCTCAGGGATTTAGGATTTGGGTGGATTGGAATGCGGATGGAGATTTTTTAGATGCAGGTGAAGATGTTTGGAATTCGGGAGCATCTGGTCTTCAATTATTTTCTGCTTCTATTGCTTGTCCGGCGAATACAACCTGTGGTTTAAAGCGTATGAGGGTGAAAAGTCGATATGCATCTGTACCAACTTCTCCATGTGAATCAACTACTTACGGCGAAACAGAAGATTATAATGTAATGGTTGGTGCTCCAACTACTTATCTGTGGAGTAATGGTGCTACAACAGAAGATATCTCAGGATTAGCCGCAGGTACTTACACAGTTACCGTTACACAAGGATTACAATCTGAAGTATTGTCGTTTACAGTTAATGAACCTTCGCCGGTTTTGGCAAATATTACACCAGGTGGCCCGACTACTTTTTGCCAAGGTGGTAGTGTTGTATTAGTTGCGCCTCTTGGAGTAGGATTTAATTATTCCTGGAGCGATGGCTCTACTACTTCCTCGATATCCGCTAATCAATCCGGTTTATATACAGTAACTGTTAGCACAGGTAATGGATGTAGTGCTACCGCAAGTCAGCAGGTGCAGGTAATCTCGGCTCCGCAACCGGCTACTATCACACCGTCAGATACAATATTGTTATGTCAGGGCACAAGTATTCAGCTCACTGCCAATCCGGCAAACAACATATCGTGGCAGCCTGGTGGACAAACAACGGCTTCAATTTCTGTGAATAGTAATGGCACATACACGGTTATAACAACCAATGCCAGCGGTTGTACATCACAATCATTGCCTGTAGTTGTTCAGGTGGTACCACCACCAAGTCCGGTAATAAATGCATCGGGTCCAATTACTTTCTGTCAGGGAGGAAACGTTACGTTATCCTCAAACTATCCGGTTGGTAATCTATGGAGTAATGGAGAAACAGCCTCTTCAATTACTGTTAGCTCTTCAGGCGATTATTCACTAACTGTAACAGCTACCGGAGGATGTTCCGGATCTTCTGCTATCACAACAGTAACTGTAAATACATTGCCGGCGCCAACCATAACTGCCGGTGGTCCAACCAGTTTTTGTCAGGGTGGCAGCGTTACATTATCATCAAACTTCAATAATGGAAATCTGTGGAGCAATAATTTAAATACAAGCAGTATTAATGTTACAACATCCGGAGCATATTCACTTACAGTGACCGATGCAAATGGTTGCACCGGATCAGCTGGTCCTACAAATGTTACTGTGAATGCACTGCCTGCAGCACCAACAATTACTGCCGGAGGTTCCACTACTATATGTTCAGGTAGCAGCATTACACTTTCTTCTTCATATAATAGTGGTAATCAATGGAGCAACAATCAAAATACAAACAGCATTACTATAAGCACTGCAGGTAATTACACGGTTACCTACACAGATGCCAATGGTTGTACTGCAGTGTCGCTACCAACAACAGTTATTGTTAACCAAACGCCTACTTCCAACTTCATCCTTCCAGCTTCAATCTGTATTGTTGATAATGCTACAGTAACTTATCAGGGTAATGCGCCGGCTACTGCTACATATAACTGGGACTTTGGTGGAGGCAATATAGTAAGTGGCGCAGGTCAGGGTCCTTATTCAATCAGTTTTCCCGGAACAGGGACTTACAGTGTTTCTTTAACAGTAACTGATAACAATTGTACTTCAACAATAACCTCCCAAAACATAACTGTTAACCCGACTCCAAATGCTTTATTTACTGCATCGAGTTTATCCGTTTGTGAAGGACAAAGTCTTGTGTTTAATTACACCGGTAACGCACCTTCTACAGCTAACTATGCCTGGCAAGCCGGTACAGGAAGTATAACAACTGGTGGAGGTCAAGGACCGGTAACTATTCAATTTGATCAACCTGGCAATACATTTGTTGGGTTAACGGTAACACAGGGTTCTTGCATTTCAGAATTATATGAAGTACAAATTCAGGTGAATAGCTTGCCTAGTCCTACCATAGTGAACGACTTTAACACTGCGTGCGACTCATTAACTGTATCATTTACTACACCAACAGATGCAGTTACATATAATTGGAATCTTGGTAATGGAACTACCGCCAACTCTCAATCAATATCAACGACATTTTTATCAGGTACTTATGATGTGAGTCTTAGCCTGACCGATGCAAATGGATGTTTCAATTCTTTTACTGCAGTTGGATTGATTAATGTGTATCCCACTCCGGTAGCAGCATTCATTACAACTCCGAAGATTACCGATACTTTCGATATTGAATTGGGAAGTATTACTTTCAACAATATGTCGGTTAGTGCAACAACTTACAACTGGGATTTTGGTGATGGCTTTACCAGTTCAATTTTAAGTCCAGCGCATACCTATACTATGCCCGGATTTTATACTGTTCAACTGATTGCATCTAATTTCTTGGCTTGTTCAGATACCGCTTACTTAGGACCTTTTTGGATTGCACCTGCTGCCACTACATTTATTCCGAACCTGTTTACTCCAAATAATGATGGCAGGAATGACGTCTTCCGTATTTACAGTACTCGTATTATGGAAATGCAGTTGGTTATATTCGATCGTATTGGCGAAAAACTATTTGAAACAAATATTATAGACAACGGTTGGGATGGAACATTCCGCGGTAAGGTGATGAATACCGGAGTATATGTGTACTACTGCAAAGTGAAATACGATACAGGTCGTTATGAGGAATTATTTGGAGATGTTACCTTGATACGATAGAATAATCGTACTTTAAGAAGTTAAGGCTCATTAATGTTGGCTTATTTTTACCTCGCCAACAAATGATTCAGATTCCTACATTTAATGAGTTAAAGAAATCGTCGTATATCAGACCAGACGGTGATGCTATAAGAGTAGCATTATTAGGAGATACACCAACACAATTACTGACACAAGCCCTTAAAGGTTATTCTAACCAGGTGGGTTGTTTGATTGATTTTTGGGAATCGGATTACAATCAAGTAGAACTACAAATAAATAACAGTAATTCAGAATTATATAAATACAACCCGGATTATATAGTTCTTTTTTTATCTACTGAGAAATTACTGCAGAAATTCTACCATACACAAACTTCAGACAGAAAAAACTTTGCAGATTCTATTCTAAATTCTTTTAAAAAGTTGCTTCAGGCAATTAACTCTCAGTCTAGTGCTCAGACAATAATTTATAATTTTTACGAAATCGATGACGCTGTATTTGGAAACTATGGAGTTAAAACCAACGAGTCATTTATTTTCCAGCTGCGCAAACTTAACCATCTATTGTCTGAACTAGCCGTATCGCATCCCGAGTTATTCATTGCTGATGTTGCAACAGATTATCATCGAATAGGCGCCACCCATGCCTTTGCTGCTAATATATATGTACAGTCTGGTTTTGTATGGAGTCTCGAATTCTTGCCATATGCATCAAAACGAGTAGTTGATATCATCAAAACTCAACAGGGAAGTATTATTAAATGCCTTGTACTTGACTTAGATGATACTTTGTGGGGAGGCACGGTTGGCGATGATGGTTGGGAAAATTTGCAGTTGGGAGACTTAGGTATTGGAAAAGCTTTTTCAGAATTTCAGTATTGGATAAAAGAGTTAAATAAACGCGGTGTTATTCTCTGTGTGTGCAGTAAGAACGATGAGTTTGCTGCAAGGGAGGTCTTTCAAAAACATCCCGATATGATTTTAAAGGAAGAAGACATTTCTGTATTTGTTGCAAACTGGAATAATAAAGCAGACAATATAAGGGCAATTCAAAAACAGCTCAATGTTGGTTTCGATAGTATAGTTTTTTTAGATAATAGTGCCTTTGAACGCAATTTAATTCGTACCGAGTTACCGGATATTATTGTACCTGAATTGCCTGAGGACCCGTCAGAGTATCTGACCTATTTACGCACACTAAATCTATTTGAAGTTCATAATGTAACTAAAGAAGATGCTTTTCGATCCCAACAATATCGCGAAGAAGCATTACGCATTTCTAGCATCAAGCATTTTGCTAATGAAACGGATTATCTAATAAGTCTGAATATGCAGGCACGGCATGAACCATTTACTGAATATAATACTCCACGCGTAGCACAATTAACACAACGCTCGAATCAGTTTAATCTGCGAACTGTGCGCTATTCAGAATCTGAGATAGCAAACATCGCACAAAGTAACAGTCATATAGGAATGGCTTTTTATTTAATGGATAAGTATGGGGATTATGGTCTTGTTAGTGTTGTTATTCTTAATAGACGAGAGCAAGATTATTTTATAGACACATGGTTAATGAGTTGCAGAGTGCTTAAACGAGGTATGGAGCAGTTTGTGATGAATACTGTCGTTGATTATTTATTAAAAATAGATGGAGTACAACTGGTTGCTGAATATATACCGACACCCAAAAACACGATAGTTAAGAATTTGCTTGATGAGATGCAGTTCAGCAAAAACAAAAACACATATATACTTAAACTGAAGGAATATAGACCTTTTAACACCGAAATTAATAGCACACATTCCTAAATAAACCTTGTATAATTCTAATAAACATACTGCATTTTATCTTCCCGGATTGAACGGTATACGGGGTATTGGAATAGTGGGTGTTATTGTATCACATACAGTATTAGCGTTAAATAAATTTGGATTAGATAATACAATATTGGGAATAACAGAAAACGGTAAAGCTCGCGGATTGGATTTTTCGCATTATGCTGTTACTATGTTTTTTGTATTGAGTGGTTTTCTTATAACAACACTTCTGATAAAAGAAAAACAACTTACAGGTACCATGTCGGTAAGAAACTTTTATTTCAGACGTATATTAAGAATTTGGCCACTGTATTATACTTATTTAATACTGGCAGTCATAGTATTATATCTTGATCAGCAGGTCTACAACACCAATATGTTGCCATTTTATATTTTTCTTTTAGCCAATATACCCTTTGTACTTGGTGACTATATTCCTTTGTTGGGCCATTACTGGACATTAGGTGTAGAAGAACAATTTTATATATTGTTCCCTTCCATAGCCCGATTGGATAATAGAAAAATGTTGCGATGGGTTATTATTCTCCTTTGCATATTTATGCTACTTAAATTGTTGAGCTGGTACCTTAATCATATTGGCTTGTATGAGTTTCCTTATAGGTTTTTTTTACTGAGTCGTTTTCAGGGAATGATGTTGGGAGTTGTAGCTGCGTTACTTTATGAGCAAAAACACAATATTATTTCCATTCTATCTAATAGATGGCTTTATGCGGCATCCTGGTTTTGTGTTGCATTAAGCATGCTTAACAAGTTTCATGTTGCCTCGCTCATAGATCATGAAATCATGATTATTGCAACTGTTATTATCATCTTTGAACAAATTCAGGATAAGCCAAAGATTATTAATCTGGAAAACCCGGTTTTAGACCTACTTGGAAGAATTTCATACGGCATATATGTAACCCATCTTATGGTGATCTATTTTTTGGCAATTATTGCTCAATATCTATTCCCATATGGTATTGTGAATTATTTTACGGTCTTTATAACTGTCACGCTTAGTTGTGTTCTTGTGGCATATCTTTCCTATAAATATTTTGAGAGACCATTCTTACATATGAAAAAACGCTTTGAAAAAGTGTCCGGGTTATCTGTTTAATAATTATGAAAGACACAAAAAAAAATATTGACAGAGTAATAGAATTGCTAAAAACAAAAAGTCCCCTTGCTGCAAAAAAGGCAATGCGGAATCTGAAGCTTGTTGATGATCGACATCAATTCTTCACAGAATTTTATTTCAGTAAATACATTAAATACCTTGATACTTTGAAAAGAAGTATTGAATTTGGTGTTGATTGTTATGTGAGTCTTACAAATGATATGATATCACTCAGAAACGATTTTCTACAAACCGGGAGATATGCAAATAAGTCATTCGATGAGGTTAATCGGGTGGTTTATTCAAACCCCAGAGTCATGGAATATCACATGCATGGTTTATTGCTGGCGCAATTTATTTGGCATGATCAATACAAGCGGTTTACTTTTTTTCATGATAACCTGAAACACTATTTGCCAATTAATAAATATTTGGAAATAGGTGGAGGTCATGGAATTTACATTCATGATGCCACAACACAATTGTCTGATAAATGTGTTTTCGATCTCGTTGATATCAGCGAGAGTTCATTGAATCTTGCAAAAGGAATATTGGAAGATAAACAAGTTAATTTTTTGCTTCAGGATGTTTTTGACTTTTCACCCACTTACACCTACGACTTTATTACTATTGGTGAAGTAATTGAACATCTTGAGTCTCCTGTGAGCATGCTTAATAGATTGAGAGAATTATTATCTGAAAGTGGTACGGTATTTTTAACCACACCTGTTAATGCACCTATGATTGACCACATCTATTTATTCAATAATGTAGAAGAAATTCGCTTACTAATTCGGATTTCAGGGTTTAGAATAGATAAGGAGATAGCTGTTATTTCAGAAGAGGTTAGTGAAGAAGTTGCATCTGAACTAAAGATACCAATTATGTATGCTGCATTCTTAAAAAGAATGTATTAGAACTTTTAATAGGTCAATATGTTAAACAACTTATGAGCATCGAAAAAAGTATTACATATTCAAAAGATAATGTGGTAGTAGTATGGCAGCCTGAATTGTGCAGTCATTCCGGTTTATGTATTAAGGGGTTACCCAAAGTTTTTAATCCCAATGCTAAACCTTGGATTAATTTATCTGAAGCGGATATTATGTCTGTAAGCGCTCAGGTCGCAAAATGCCCATCCGGGGCACTTTCAATAAGAAAGCATAACGTAGCTCATGAGACCGGCCAGGAAGCCGTTTGCATTACGATTTCATCAAATGGTCCATTGCTTGTTTCAGGAAAAGTACTTATTAAGGATGCCAACGGAAATGAAGTATTAAAAGAAAAGACGACCGCACTCTGTCGTTGTGGTGCATCATCGAATAAACCCTATTGCGATGGCGCACACCGAAAAATTAATTTCAATGGCTAAATCTCATATAGCAATTATTTCCGCAAGCACACGCAAGAACCGTTTGTCTCACCGTGCCGCGTTGTTTCTTAGTAAGTATCTGCAAAACCTGGGATATAGTGTTTCTCTGATTGATTTGGATGAATACAGAATTCCTTTGTTTGAAGAAACAGTTGACAAACAGGACATTCCGGATGAACACGTTCTGCATGTTTTCAAAAAACTTAATGATTCAGATGCAATGCTTTTTGTTTCTCCTGAGTACAACGGAAGCTATACCTCTGCATTAAAAAATTTAGTTGATCACTATCCGAAATCAACGTTTTATAGAAAACCTATTGGTGTGGTTTCTATCAGCACCGGATCTCTCGGAGGAATGCGGGGTGCATTACAAATGCAGGACCTCGCAGCAGCTTTGTTCGGTTTGCCGTTGCCTCAGATGTTACTTGTGCCTCAGATAAACAAAAAATTTGATGAGGACGGTAATCTGATAGATGATATGTATACTAAAAATATTCAAGTATTTATGACTGAATTTTTATGGCTTAGCGATGTATTAACCAACGCAAAATCTACCATAGGGCATTAAAAGTTATTAATAAAATAAACAGTATTAGCTAGTTTCTTCAGGAATGCTACAGTCTGAAACCCATTAGATTCTAGTTTTCCTATAGTTTTATATCAGCATTCTAACTTCATATCTATTCAACCTGATTCGCCTTCGTTAGTTCCACCATCCCCCATAACTATATTTGCACCACTTAAAAAATACGAACCATGAAAAAAATACTCGTTATCGCATTGCTTATTTCTACTGTAATGTTCAGCGGATGTGTTTCTTCAAAGAAATACAAAGAGCAGGTTAAGAAATTTGATACTCTGAAATCAGATTATGACAAAATTGAAGATCAGCTACGTACATGCCTGAGCGATAAGAATAATAAGACAAATCGTATTTCAGAACTCGAAGAGCAAATTGTCGAATTAAAAAAGAGCAGTTCTGTTTTATTGCAACAGTTAGAAGATCTTTCAGTGATTACTAAAACACAGTCAGAAAGTATTAAAAAGTCATTAGAGAATATCAGCAAGAAAGATGCTTACATCAAAGACCTGCAGGTATCTATCGCTCGTAAAGATTCTTTGAATATGGCATTGGTAATGAATCTCAAAGGAGCACTGGCAGATGTTAATGATAAAGATGTAGAAATTAAGATTGAAGGAAGTGCTGTTTTCATCTCTATCTCTGACAAGCTATTATTCAAGAGTGGCAGCTATGATATTACACCTCAGGCAAAAGTAGTGCTAGGCAAAGTGGCTGCGGTAATCAACAATCAACCGGATATTCAATTTATGGTTGAAGGCCATACCGACAACAAACCGATAAATACCGGTTCGATAAAAGACAATTGGGATTTGAGTGTATTACGTTCTACATCTGTAGTTCGTGTATTACAAAACACATATAATGTTGACCCCAAGAGAATGATTGCCGCAGGTCGTAGTGAGTATATTCCGGTTGCAGGAAACGACACTAACGATAGTCGCTCACTCAATCGTCGAACACGCATAGTTATTCTTCCTCAATTAGATCAGTTCTTTAAACTGATGGAACCAGGTAAGTAATAAAAATTAAGCGGTAAATATTTTAATCAGATATAAACCACCAAGCAGAATTAATAACCCGGCCATTATGCTACATGCAATATATATGATTGCGGTAGTGTAGTGACCGGCTTGAATGAGGTCATATCCTTCGGCAGAGAAGGTAGAAAAAGTCGTAAGTCCTCCGCAAAAACCGGTGATGAGCAATAACTTTAATTCAGGATACGAAATAAAGTGACGTTCAAAAAAGCCAAAAAACAATCCAATAAGAAAACAACCAACCATATTGGCCGTGAAGGTTGACCAAGGGAATGAATGAGTTGTGTTTTTGTATGACACAATAGAAATCAGGTAGCGAAATATACTTCCGCTTGCACCACCTATACCAACAACTAATAAGTTCTTTAACATCTGCCGTTGGCAAATGTATTAAATATGACTGCTGATGTGATGTTTACTATTTATTTGTGGGGCAGGTAGAAAGCCCAACAATGGTATACAGAGGGCAGAAGCTGACAAGACTAGTGGCTAGAAATACACCGCCAAGTATTACCAACACAAGACCTAATGTGCCTGTTACTGTTCCGGTAAAATAGAGTGCAACAAATACAGCGGCAAGAATGACACGAATAATTCTGTCAAGTGAACCCATGTTTTTTTTCATAGTGAAAGAATGTTTAAGTTTTTGATAGTTGAATTAAATAGGCAATCAGACTCACCATAAGAATGCAGAGCACACAAACAATAATGAAACGATATGCCTTATTCATAATATCAAATGTATAGAGATAGGTGTAAGCGGAATGTAACAAAAATTACAATGTGGCTAAGCCTTGCGAGGTGCTATATACACAGCCTTATGATAAAACGGCTCGCTATACGCGATATCAGAGAATTCACCGGAGTAATATTTTATTAAGGCACAACTCATTACATCTTCGGATTTAAAGTGGACATCCATTACATTGATTGCAGGAAATACATTTTGGAGTTTTTTTGCGCCACTCCCTGAGAATAGAATTTGAGGGTCGCAAATGTTGATTTCCTGATTCGCCAAATCAGGTAATTGAATGTCATTAACAGTTGTTAAAGAGGTAGGAATGATGCACAAGCCATTTTCATCGTACACGGAATAAAATACTTCGTTGCGCTTGTTGTCAATTAATGCGCAGTAATATTTACACTTGATAACCCTGCGCATTCCAACAGCCAATACTTGTAAGGCATCGATCATGATGAGTGGTTTATCTAATGTATAGCAAATACCCTTGGATACCGATAACCCGATTCGCAAACCTGTATAAGATCCCGGTCCACCGTTTACAACAATAGCATCTATTTCATTTAATGAAATGTTGCTTGATGCCATGCATTGTTCAATACCTGTAGTAATGTACTCTGCGTGATTGTTGTTATAGATTTCATATCGTGCTGCTATTTTATCCTCAACACATATGGCAATACAGCATAAAGAGCTGCTTGAATCAATCAACAACAATTTAGGCATATCAGAATTGCAAATCGGCGATTATTTCCTGCCCATTTCGAATAAAGTGAATTGTCGTTTTGGATCCTTTGGTAAACATGGATAATGTTTTCATATAACTCATAATATCAGTTACAGGGTATTCTCCAATTTGAGTTATAATATCTCCTTTCTGCAATCCGGCGCCGTCAGCGGGCTGACCTTCGTTAACGCCATCTATTCGCAAACCATTGCCTTCGTACATATAATCAGGAATTACCCCAAGTTTTACCTTAAATGATGGTAGATCTCCAATCTTGGTTTCTTTGGTTTTAGAGAATGATAAAATTTTCTTGTTGTTTAGACTATCAATAATGACATTAATCAATGAAACTATCGAAGCCTGTTTAATGAAGTTAATTTTATTGGCATCATCACTTGGTTTATGGTAATCCTCGTGTGTGCCGGTAAAGAAATTTAGTACAGGAATATTGGCATAATAAAACGATGTGTGATCTGTAGGGCCAACACCGTGTTCTCCTATTTTTATTTTCAAACTATCATACATTAGATTTCGAATAAACTGAAACGAATTAGGAGAAGTGCCAATTCCGCTAATTTCTAATCCTTTCTCCTGTTGATATCGACCAATCATATCCATGTTAATCATGTAATTGATAGATGCTGTATCTATGGTGGCATGCTCCACAAAATATTTTGAGCCTATCAGGCCAAGTTCTTCGCCAGAGAAGTGAATAAAGAGATAATTGTTCTTTTTGCTTTTTGAGGTTTTTAATATTCTTGCCAACTCAATTACAGCAGCAGTGCCACTGGCATTATCATCTGCTCCGTTGTGAATATCGTGTGAACCGCCCGAGAGTGAATTACCATCCTCGCCATGTCCCAGGTGGTCGTAGTGCGCACCAACCACAACAGTGTTTTTTGATTTGTTGTCAATAAAAGCAATAACGTTAGTGCCCTTTCTAACCACAGGTTTTACGGAAGTTTCTAGTTGAACGCGATAAATAGACTGAGTTGTGAATACAAGTTTTGAGGATGCATTATGATTCAGAAACACAATGGGAATTTTTTTATCGGAAGAATTTTTAGTAAAATCTTTTTTAATGTCATCGCAATTATCAGGATCGGTATTTACAATGATAATAGCCCTTGCTCCATGTTTAATAGCTGTTTTTATTTTAGATGAAACTTCAGTGTATGCGTAATATTTTGAGTGTGGATTTTCACCTTCGGGACTGCCTAAGGAAATAATATATGCCGCACTGTCTTTAATACCCGAGTAATCGTTATGTGGAATGTCGTTGGCTTCAATTCCATATCCGGTATATAAAGCAGTTTTTACATTAATACTGCCGCTGCCTGAGCCGGGAAGAGGGAAATAATCAACATCAGGTTGAAATGAAATTCCGTTAATACTCAGCGTATTATTTCCTTGATATTCATAACCATAATTGAAGGTAAACTCCTGAGTATAAGATGAATTGGTTTTAGTCGTAAAACCCATCTGTTTATACTGATTCAGTATATACTTAAACGCTTTTTGCTCTCCATCGCTTCCGGTGCGACGACCCTCAAGACTATCTGCTGATAAGACATAAACATGTTGTGTTAAGTTTGATATTAAAGTAGCATTTAACTTTTGTTGCGCAGATAAAATGTTGAGCGATAACAAAAAGCTAAGACACAGCAGGGGGGTAAATATTTTCACGATACGTTTTATTAAATTATTTTGAAGAAGGACTCAGAAGTTTATTATAACCAATAGGGTCGTTGAATAATTCCAGCGCTTTGATAATATCAGGGTCGTTGTTTAAACTGTTTTCAATGCGGCCACTCTGAAAGTAATAACGACTAACAATCTCTTCTGTAAGGAGTCTCATAATATCTGACTTGTACTTCATTACATCTTGCTCTTTGTCATGCATCATCTTGTGTCTTAGTTCATCAATATCAAGTTTTAGTGCAACATAGTACGATTCTTTTTCCGCCATTTTTTCAAACGTTTTCAATGCATCTTCACTCTTTGTAGAGTAGTCGTAGTCTTTATCTTTAATAAAGTCTAAAAAATCGTTGAAGTCTTTCTCGCTTAAGGCAAAATCTTTTGCAGCAATTATTTCTTTGTGTTTTAGAGAGTATTCACCGGCAAAGTCAAACACTAAATTCTTATTTACTAAACTTGTTACAATGTTATGTGGTTTTGAGAATTCAATTTTTACATCGGGTTCGACACCACCACCATCATTCACGATTCTGCCTTTACTAGTTTTGAATGTGTTTTTTAACGAGTCCGGAATTTTTGCCACACTGCCATCTTCATTACGTTCAGCATAGTTGATTGCTTGAATACAACGGCCACTTGGTGTATAGTAATGAGCTGTAGTAACTTTTAACTGTGTGCCATAGCTGAGGCTGCGCGTGGTTTGAACTAAACCCTTACCAAAGGTGCGTTGTCCCAATATAACACCGCGATCTAAGTCCTGAATGGCTCCCGAAACAATTTCGCTAGCAGAAGCCGAGCCGGAATTTACCAATACAATAAGGGGGATCTTTGTATCAAAAGGATTATTAAGAGCATTGAATGTTTTATTCCATTCATCCACCTTTCCTTTTGTGCTCACTATAAAAGTATTCTTGTCAACAAATAGGTTAGTTAAGTTAACGGCTTCGTTGAGCAGACCTCCGGGATTGCCACGCAGATCAAGTACAATTCCGGTTACTTCATTATTCTCTTTCAGTTTTTGCAGGGCCTCTTCTACTTCCTTACTACAATGGTCGGTAAATTGTGAGAGCCTTACATAAGCAATGTTTTTATTCAGCATTCCAGAGAAAGGCACGTTCTTAATTTTTATTTCTTCTCTCTTCAGGGTTACAATATCATTGACGGCGTTGCCTAACTTTTTAACGGTCAGTTTTATTTCAGTGCCAGGCTGACCTTTAAGTAGTTTACTAATATCGTCTGTTGATTTATTCTTGATGCTTTTGCCATCAATTTCAAAAATCATATCACCGGCACGCAGGCCTGCCTTGTATGCGGCAAAACCTTCATATGGCTCAGATATCACAACGTAATCTCCTGCCTTGCGAATAGAGGCTCCAATGCCTCCATATTTTCCCGTTGACTGAAAACGATAGCTTTCAATTTCATCTTCACTAATATAATTGGTATATGGGTCTAATGTTTCCAGCATAGCATCAATTCCTTTTTTCATCAGCTTGGATGGCTCCACATCACTAACATAGTAGGTGTTTACTTCCTTGTAAACGGCGGCGAAAATGTCCAGGTTTTTAGCTATCTCAAAGTAATTGTTGCTGTTAAATGCCAATAACACAACCGTTGTAAGCACTATGATAGAAACAATAAAAAGTCTTATGGTCTTTTTCATTTGGTATTTAATCATTAGTAATGTAAAAGTAAGGTACTGCTGAATTTGGACAATAATAAACGCAGCAATACCACTATTTAGTTCATGGAACCGGATCGTGACCGTGACCGCCCCAGGGATGGCAGCGCGATAATCTCTTAATAGTTAGCCACAATCCCTTCGCCGGGCCGTATTTCTTGATGCATTCTATTCCATATTCTGAACATGTTGGTGTAAAGCGACAGGCGGGCATCAGCCAGGGAGATATCATCTGCTTGTAAACTTGAATCAGAAAAATTAATAATCTGCTAATGAAGGTTGTCACGTATTCCTCTCCTTAATAATTTTCTGTAGACACTTTAACATTGCATTACCGATGTCGCTTTGTTTCGGTAATGTTTGCGCGGTATAGATCCAAATGATGCGCACCTTGAGTGGGGTATCTTTTATAATCAATTTTTGTTTGTTAAGACGCCAGGCTTCCCGCATCAACCTTTTTACTCTGTTTCGGTCAACTGCTGTTTTAAAGTTTCTTTTGGAAACCATAAAGGCAACCTTTGTTTTTTCCGTTTCTGAAAACCGGTATAAAACCTTGTAGGGGGATAAAAAAAATGACGAGCTGTTTTTAAACAACTCGTCAATAGTTTTTAAGCTTTTAATCCTTTCGGCCTTTTTTAATGTAGCCTTAGTTGACTGCGGAGCATTCATAACCGCAGAATAAATAGGGATTATTTTAATTTCTTTTCGTCAGAAACAGTCAGCTTTTTTCTGCCTTGTTTACGACGGCTAGCTATTACACCACGTCCTTCTTCAGATTTCATGCGTGAACGGAAGCCGTGTTTATTCTTTCTCTTCTTTATGGATGGTTGAAACGTCCTTTTCATAACCGGATAGCGTGTTGAGGTTTATTAAATTTTTTTAGGGAGGGCAAAGGTATATAAATTATCCACATTTCCACATCAACTATTCATTGAAATCAGAAATTCTTCGTTCGATTTGGTTCCTTTCATCTGGCTAAGCAGGAATTTCATTGATTCTTCTGAGGTCATGTCGGCCAGATGGTTTCTTAAAATCCACATACGCTGCAATGCATCACGATCATGTAACAGGTCATCGCGGCGTGTGCTGGAACTGGTTACATCTATTGCAGGGAAAATACGCTTGTTGGCCAGTTTTCTGTCAAGTTGCAACTCCATATTACCCGTACCTTTAAATTCTTCGAAGATTACCTCGTCCATTCTGGAGCCGGTGTCGATTAAAGCAGTAGCTAATATGGTTAACGAACCACCATTTTCAATATTTCTGGCTGCACCAAAAAACTGCTTGGGCTTTTGCATGGCATTTGCCTCCACCCCACCTGATAATACTTTACCGGAAGCAGGAGCTACTGTGTTGTGAGCTCGGGCCAATCGGGTAATAGAATCAAGCAGAATCACCACATCGTGTCCACATTCTACCATTCGTTTTGCCTTATCCAGTACTATACTGGCCACCTTTACATGGCGCTCTGCCGGTTCATCAAAAGTTGAAGCTATTACTTCACCACGAATGCTTCGTTCCATATCTGTAACCTCTTCCGGACGCTCATCTACAAGCAGCACCATCAGGTAGCACTCAGGGTGATTAGCAGCAATGGCATTGGCAATTTCTTTCAACAGATTGGTTTTACCTGTTTTAGGTTGAGCTACTATCAAGCCGCGTTGTCCTTTACCAATAGGAGTAAACAAATCAATGATGCGGGTTGAAAAATTAGTAGGGGAATTAAATAAGTTAAGTTTCTGGTTCGGGAAAAGTGGAGTAAGGTAATCGAAGGCAACACGGTCGCGCACTTCGTTTGGTGCTTTTCCATTTACCGATTCTACTTTGACAAGAGCAAAATATTTTTCGCCTTCTTTCGGAGGCCTTACAGAACCAATAACGGTATCGCCGCTTTTAATTCCGAATAATTTTATTTGCGAAGGAGAAACATAAACATCATCTGGTGAACTGAGGTAACTGTAATCGGAAGAGCGCAGGAATCCATAACCTTCAGACATAATTTCCAAAACACCTTCACCGGTTACTGCGCCATCCAAATCAATATTAAATGCAGGCTCTTTTTTTACATGAACTACCTGAACTTGTTGTTGTTGTTGCTGTACCTGTTGCTGACGAGGAGCCGGCTGATCCGTAACAGGTTCTTTTATATTAGAAGTTGATGTATGAGGTTTATGTTGTGTCGGCTCATGTGTTTTGTGCACAGCGCCAGAGTGTTTAGCCAAATTCCCTCTCGATAAGTCTGCCGTGAGTATAGGACCTCGCTGAGTGGCCGGTTCGTTTACCGATTTTGATTCAAGCTCTTGTTTAACGTGTTCAACTTTTATAGGCTGTTCAGGTGTTGCATCAGACTGAGTATCACCTGCGTCATTGCCATCAGATTTTTTCTTTTTAACTCGAACACGTTTAGGTTTTTCGGAATCACTGCCTTTCTCGGAGTTGTTATCCGGATTAGCTGTGGCAAGAGCACCGGGGTTAATGGCTTGCTGATCTAGTATTTTATAAATCAGTTCCTCTTTTTTAAGCTTGTCAATGCTTTTCAAGTTTAATTTCTCTGCTATTTCCCTGAGTTCGGGAACGTGCATTTCGCTCAACTGTAAAATGTTGTACATAACAGTATTAATAATGTAAAGTAAAGTGGTTCAAAAAAATAATAATGAATTCTGTCTAGGAAAGTAGTTTGGAGGAGATTATGCCTAATAAGTCAATGGCATAATTGAGCGGTAAAAGTAGTTTTTTGATTGAAATCGCCAAATCAAATTACAGATCTGTTCAGAATTGCGCTGTCAATTCATCTATCTTTACCCTCGAAAAATTAATAAAACAAAGCCCTACAATGCTTCAATTAGCAGTAATACTCGGTCACAAAGAGGATGTAATCAAAAGACTGAGCATCAAACATTTTGATGCAGCCTCAATCATAAATGAGATTGAAAAGATTGACGAAAAACGTAGAAAAACGCAGACAGAATTGGATCAAATACTGGCGCAGTCTAATGCTATTTCCAAAGAGATAGGCCAGTTGATGGGACAAGGAAAAAAGGAAGAAGCAGAGGCGCGAAAGCAAGATGTGCTGACAAATAAAAACCGCTCTCAGGAATTACAGATTCAGAAAAATCAACTTGAAGAGGAGTTGATCGCTCTTCAGGTTAAACTGCCTAATCTTCCATCATCTTTAGTTCCTAAAGGTAAAGTTGCCGAGGACAATGAAATTGTTAGAAGCGGTGGACCCGAAGTGGTGCTCTATGAAGGTGCAAAACCACACTGGGATCTTACCACACAGTATAAGCTCATTGACTTTGAACTAGGTAATAAAATAACAGGAGCAGGATTTCCGGTGTATATGGGAAAGGGAGCGCAGTTGCAACGCGCGCTAATCAGTTATTTTCTTACAAAAGCCAATGAACATGGCTATCTGGAAATTCAGCCACCATTAATGGTGAATTCATTATCGGGATTTGGTACAGGACAGTTGCCCGATAAAGACGCTCAGATGTACCATGTTACGGAAGATGGTTTTTATTTGATTCCAACAGCCGAAGTACCGGTAACAAATATTTACAGAGATGTTACAGTTAAGGAAGAAGATTTTCCCATAAAACTTACAGGTTATACTCCCTGTTTTCGACGCGAGGCCGGCTCTTATGGAAAAGATGTCAGAGGTTTAAATCGCTTGCATCAGTTCGATAAGGTAGAAATTGTGCAATTAGCACATCCGGAAAAATCATATCAGGTATTAGATGAAATGGTGACATATGTCGAATCACTGGTGCAGTCGCTGGGACTTAAATATCGAATATTGAGATTATGTGGGGGTGATATGAGTTTTGCTTCTGCTTTGACCTACGATTTTGAAGTTTACAGTGCTGCGCAAAGTCGCTGGCTGGAGGTGAGTTCTGTATCAAACTTTGAAGTATTCCAAAGCAACAGAATGAAACTAAAGTACAAAGACAAAAATGGCAAAGTGCATTATGCTCATACGCTCAATGGCAGCGCACTGGCATTACCTCGTATTGTTGCTGCCTTGTTGGAAACTTATCAAAAGCCTGATGGAATAGATATTCCGGAAGTGTTATGGAAATATACCGGTTGGAAGCGTATCAGTTAAAAGCTTACTTCTGTTTTTAAATCTATTTCTTCAAGAATAGCACTGATTTCAAAGCACTTTTCCAGATTGCCCTGATAAACCTGACAGACACCTTTTGTATGAACAGTCCATGCCATATTTTCAGCTGTTTGGTCACTGCATCTGATAGCGATAATAAGCTGATCTATCACTTCGTCGAAGGTATGCCATTCGTCATTATATAGAAGTACACGTGCCCTTTCCAAAACATCGACTTCTGGTAGAGCAACTTCAGTCTGGGGATTTTCGTGAAACATAGCCATCTAATCAATATTGTTTTTCGTACAGCTAAGATAAGCTCATTTTTATAAAAGAATAAAGTCAGTTAGAGTAGTTCACTGACTGAAGAGCAAACATCCTGTCCTGCAATAAGGTGAATTGTATTCAGATTTAACGATTTGGCTGTTTGTATATGCTGAATACTATCGTCAATAAATAAGGTCTCTCGAGGGTTTAAGTTTTTTTCTGATAATATATATTCAAATATTTCAGCATCAGGCTTGCGCATTTTTATCTCATGCGAATAATATGCGTGATTAAATAACTCACATAGTGAATTAATCTTCAACGAGTCTCTAACTATTTTTTGAAAAGCCCGATAATGAATGATATTGGTGTTACTCAACAGAAACAGTTTATAGTTTCTTTTCAGGTTTAATAACAACTCATAACGTGCAATGGGAAAATCTAATAGCATAGCATTCCAGGCCTGATCTATCTCAGCATCTATAAGCTCCCTCGACGAAAGCTGACTGATATACCTTCGGAACTCAATATCAGTTATTAATCCCTTTTCAAAGTTCTGAGCCTTGTTGTTTTGATGGAACTGAGTGAATACATTTTCAAAATCAGGAATATCCAAATTTCTGAATGCTTGTATAGTCTCTTGGTAATCAATGTTAAGTAGGACGCCACCCAGATCAAAGATTATATTTTGGATATTTTCTTTCAAAATTTCATTCCGTGTAAAATTATTCTATTTTTGCCCCCTGCTGAAAAATGCAGGGCCTATAGCTCAGTTGGTTAGAGCACCTGACTCATAATCAGGGGGTCCCAGGTTCAAGCCCTGGTGGGCCCACTAATTAAATCCCTCCATGATTATGAAAAAAATATTTACAATTCTTTTTCTGCTTGTATGTGCTTCTTCTGTCAATGCACAACAAATAGCCAATAATAGTTTTGAAGAATGGACTACAGGACTTACTTCGGATCCTGTTGGTTATTTGACTTTTGATTCTTTTATTTTAACTGATCTGGTATCAAAGTCAACTGATGTGCAGGATGGAAACTTCTCGGTAAAACTTGAAACAAAAGATGTAGACCTCTTTGGTGATATCAGTCGTGTTCCAGGAATTATGTTTAGCAGTAATGATCCCGCCGCGTTTGCAGTTGGAGTTCCTTATAATGCCATGCCTACAAAAATGAAAGGTTGGACAAAATATGATATTCCGGGAATTGATACTGGAACATTTGTAATCACATTGACTCGATATAATACCGACTTGCAACAAACTGAACCAGTTGGTGCTGCTCAGGCTATATTTATTGGAACTCAGAATAACTGGTCCGAATTTGAGGCAACTTTTGAATATAGTTCGACAGAACTACCGGATACAATGATTGTATTGGCTTCTTCTTCCATAACCGATTCAGTTAACACACAATTGTCCTCTATTTGGTTTGATAATATTACTCTGGAGGGTGTTAGTGGTACTTCTGTTTTTAATCCTATTGTTATTGAATTATTAAAAACTCATCCAAATCCTTCAAATGGACTTACCAATATTTTCACCCCCGACTATAAAAACGGAGACTTCTTAGTTGTTTCAGATTTAACCGGTCGTGTTCTGAGCATTACTCAGATATTCCAGACAACAACATCGGTTTCATTGAACAGTACAGGGGTATTTATAGTAGAAATGAAAGATAATACCGGCAGAACGTTTCGCCGAAGCAAAATAATTAATCAATAATGAATATCAAAAAGGACGGGCAGCCGTCCTTTTTTTTGTCTATACAAATCACATTTTGTTGAGTCAGCTATTTATTCCATTTTTATAACATGAATTTCCCCGAGCACTTTCAAAAGGATATCATTGCTAAACTACAGAAGGCCGACTTATTTAAGAACTTCACGGAGCAAGCGTTAACTGAAATTATATCTGAGTTAGAATACTTTAAGTTCTATCCTAACCAACTGATTCTTGAAAAAGGTCAAAAGGGGAAAGGATTATTTGTATTGCTGAGTGGTAATGTAAAAATTCATAACGGGGATTATGTGATAGCCACACTAAAAGCAGGAGATTCTTTTGGCGAAAGTGCATTAATTCATGAATCAAATGTTATGGCTTCTGTTACCGCAGTGGACTTTACAGAGGCTATGATGTTGAGCCCCAGTCAGTTTGAAAAAATATTAAAAACACATCCCGGTCTTGCTACTTCTGTATTAAATATTATGATGCGTCGATTAAGCAATCAAAACGAAAGTATACGAGAGAGCGAAATAAAATTCAGAAGCATAATACAGAACACATCAGATATTATTTCAATTGTTGATGAAAATGGCAGATTTAAATACTTAAGTCCTGCCGTTCAACAAATACTTGGTTACACACCTGAAGAATTATTAGGCTCTTTGTCCATTCAGCTCTTTGTGGAAGAAGATAAAGAAGCAGCATTTGCAAACTTTCGAGATGGATTAACAAAGCCCGGCTCTACAACAATTAATGAATTTCGTTTTATCAAAAAAGATGGCAGTGTGGTATATCTTGAAAGTACAAGTACTTTTTTACAACACGATAAAATTATTAACGGAATTATTTTCAACTCGCGTGATATCTCAGAACGTAAGCGCTCTGAGCAGTTAGAAAGAGAAAAAGAAATAGTTGTTGAAAAAGGAAAAATGAAAGAGCAGTTCCTTGCCAATATGAGCCACGAAATACGTACCCCGATGAACGCCATTCTTGGTATGACGCGCTTGTTGCTCAAAACAGAAATTAATGAAGATCAGTTGTTTCACTTGAACGCCATCTTTAAATCTTCAAACAATCTTTTAGTTATCATCAACGACATACTTGATTTTTCAAAAATTGAATCGGGAAAAATGGAGCTTGAAGAAATTGATTTTGACCTGCACGATGTGGTGAAGAATGCCTCCGAAATTTTGCGTTTCAAAGCGGAAGAAAAGGGAATAAAACTAATCACTGAAATATCTGATTCTGTTCCGCAATATGTAGTTGGCGATCCTGTGCGTTTGAATCAAATCATAATCAATCTAGGAGGTAATGCTGTAAAGTTTACCGAGAAGGGTAGTGTTACCATTAAAGTTTCTGAACAGAACTCCGGGGACAAAAAACTTGTGCACTTTGAAGTGGTAGATACTGGGATTGGAATAGCAGAAGACAAGATTGGTTCTGTCTTTGAAAGTTTCTCACAAGCCGGAAAAGACATTACTCGTAAGTATGGTGGCACGGGCTTAGGCCTCTCCATCAGCAAGCAATTAGCAGAGATGCACGGAGGTGCAATTGGTCTGCATAGTAAATTGGGTGTTGGAACTACATTTTGGTTTGAAATTCCTTATCGACAGGGACAGGTTCCACAGGTTCAAAAGACATTTGAAATATCGGCTAGCACAATTGAAAAATTAAAGAACAAGAAAATACTGCTTGCAGAAGACAATCAATTTAATCAGATTGTTGCTGTAGGGTTAATGCATTCCATTGTACCCGGCCTACAAATAGATATTGCAAATAATGGACAGGAAGTGGTGAGCAAGTTGCACAATGGGGGGTACGATACTGTATTGATGGATATTCATATGCCTGAGTTAGATGGCTACGAAGCCACAGAGGCTATTCGTAATTCCATAGATGAAAGAGTATTGAAGACACCAATCATTGCCATGACGGCAAGCGGTACAAAAGAAGAAATAAAGAAATGTTATAGTGCTGGCATGAACAATTTTGTGTTGAAGCCATTTGACCCTGCTGAATTAATTTATAAAATAGCAGCGTTGACGGCAGCATTATAGCTTTTGGCTTAACAGGTATGTTTGAGTTTCATAAGAACAAACAGATTTATTTTAAACAACAAACAGACAATGCAGCCGCATATGTGTTGCCATTTATCGAATCTGTATTGTCACTTCATAAAAACATGAAAGTACTTGAAGTGGGCTGTGCCGAAGCCGGTGTGCTTAAAGCATTTCTTGATAAAGGTTTAAGCGGAGTGGGTGTTGAGTTGGTAGAATACAGAGCAACATTGGCACAGGAATTTTTACACAAAGAAATAGCTGAAGGGAAGGCACACATTATTTCAAAAAATATTTACAATGAATCTTTTGCCGAAGAATTTGCTTCAAGTTTTGACATCATAGTTCTTAAAGACGTTATTGAACACATACATGACCAAGAGCGCGTCATGAAACGCCTGAAAGAATTTTTAAAACCGGAAGGAATTATTTTTTTCGGATTCCCTCCATGGCAGATGCCTTTTGGCGGCCATCAACAAATATGCAAGAACAAAATCCTTTCTAAGCTTCCGTATTATCATTTGCTGCCAAACTTTATCTATAAGGCTCTATTAAAAGCAGGTGGTGAAAGCGAATTAAATGTTTCAGAATTACTTGAAGTTAAACAAACAGGAATTAGTATTGAACGATTTGAGCATTGTGTGAAGAATGCCGGACTAAAAATCAGCAAGCGCACTTTTTTTCTAATTAATCCTATATATAAATACAAGTTTGGATTACAGGCTAGAATACAATCCCCAATTATTTCAAGCATTCCGTGGATAAGAAATTTCTTTACAACGTGTGTGTATTATGTTGTAAGTCGTTAAACTTTTTTAGCGATAACATACATACGTTCGATTATGTCCACCACGTGCATTCCATCTTCGGCACTCGTCATAATTTCTCCATCCCCGTTTAAGGTTTCAACAACATTCTGTATGACTTTATCATGGTTTGACATGGAGCCCTGATAGTATCCATAGTCATTTGCGGGGCCTTCTTCAGGAAGATTGGTGATGTTAAATCCTGCAGTTCTTTGATATTCTAATTTATTGAGATACTGACCACCTAATTTTATGGTTGCTTTCTCTGCAAACACAGTGATGGAGCCTTCCATATTTTTTTCGAAACTGGTCGTCGTATAGTTCAAAGAACCTATTGCGCCACCATTGAAAGTAAATGAGAACACACCACTATCCTCAAATTCAATCAAGTCCTGATGATTTGCATTGGTAATGATCCCGGATATATTGGCAACATCCCCAAAGAGGTAATAGAAAATATCTATGAAATGGCTGAATTGAGTGTACAAGGTTCCTCCGTCCAGATCCTTTTTTCCTTTCCAGTTGGAACGTTTGTAATACTCGGCATTACGGTTCCAAAAACAGTTTACCATTACCATAAAAACTTTGCCGAGTTTGTTTTCGTCGATCAGCTTTTTCAAGGCCTGCACCGGTGCATTGTACCGATTTTGTTTAACTACAAAAATTTTCCGATCTTTTTCTTTTGCTATGTCAATCAGATGTTTAGCGTCTTGAGTTTTAAGTGTTATGGGTTTTTCAATTATAACGTGCTTACCGCCATTCAAAACCGCTAATGCATGCTCATAGTGTAATCCATTAGGAGTACATACATTAATGACATCAATGTTTTTAGAAGCAACTAAATCGCTTAGGTTCGTGTCAATACGACAAGAAGTAAATTGTTGACTGAATATTTTGGCCTGAGCGTCACTAATATCATATGCAGCTATTAATTCAGCTGAATGATTGGAATAAATATGCTTGGCATGTCGTGTTCCAATATATCCACAACCAATAATTCCAAAAGCTATTTTTTTCAAAATAATAAAGGGCTAGATTACAGTTGATCAGAACCAACCTAAATTGTCGGTTGCAACACCTGTTTGTTTTAAGACAATAGCAGTAATTACTATTACTAATATTACTCCGAGTAAAATGTAGGTTGAAGTCTTATATGCTTTAATAAGGTATTTGTCGCGAAGCGTTTTATGTAGATTATTGAGTGAGTTCTCAACTCGAATGAATCCGGTCGGGTTTTTTACTACGTAATCAAAAGCACCGTATTTCATCGTTTCTACAGCCACATCAATTTTATCTTGACCAGATAACATTAAAACAAAGCATTCCGGGTTGGTCTCTTTAATTCTCTTCAATACATCAATGCCGTTCATAGCGGCGCTGTCGCTTCGGTCCAGATAAAAGTCAAGAATGACAAACTCAGGATTCAAATGCAAATTTCTAATTGCGTCTTCACCAGAGGTAAATGCCATGACCTCCACGTTAAACTTATCTAACAAATATGCTTTGAGCATATCGTTATGTGTGGGATCATCATCTACAATAAAAATTCTTTTTGTCTTTGCCATAGGGTTAAGAAGGGTATGAGCAAATATATGTATAACGGCTTACAACTGTTCTATATGAAGTTTTAATTCTGTCAGTGCTTTCATGGAAACGTCTTTTATTTGGGCTACCATAGCTGGTAGCTGATCCAGATTGGTTTCGGCAGCAGCATAATCCTCTAATCGTTGAATGGTGTCAGTAATATCCTTTATTCCCATATAGTTAACCTGTGGCTTATAGGTGTGAGCTGCTTTTTTCATCAATTTCCAGTCGCTTGATGCCAGCGCTTTTTCAAGATCTGCTATATTAGGCTCGGCAGATGTAATGAATGAGGAGATAAAAACTTTCATCATTGATGCGCTACCACCGGAAATGGTTTTGAGCATCGTTAGGTCTACAACACTTTCTTGACTCATAAAGGGATTTTGGTTTTTTGGAAACCGAAAAGTAGTAAAAAATCACAAGGTATGCTATCCGAAGTGCTTACTCATGAATCTACAATTTGTTTTTATGCGTCTATCCCTACATTTGTCGCCTTATTATTAGAAATGAAAAGCACACCACTTACAGACATACACATTTCACTTGGTGCCAAGATGGCTCCATTTGCAGGATACAGCATGCCCATTTCATACACCGGCATTAATGATGAACATCAAGCTGTAAGAACTGCAGTTGGAATGTTTGATGTTTCACACATGGGAGAATTTATACTGAAAGGAGAAAACGCATTGGACCTAATTCAAAGAGTTACTTCTAACGATGCATCTAAATTAACACCAGGTAAAGTGCAATATTCTTGCTTACCCAATGAACAAGGAGGTATTATAGATGATTTACTTGTTTACAAACTTGGTGATAAAGAGTGGATGCTTGTGGTTAACGCATCTAATATTGAAAAAGATTGGGATTGGATATTAAAGAAAAATACCGACGGTGTTGAAATGCATAACATCAGCGATCGGACAGCATTGCTTGCAGTTCAGGGGCCTAAAGCCCTTGATGTATTGCAGCAGATGACCACATTGAATCTGAGTGAGGTGCCTTACTATAGTTTTGTAAAAGGTGAATTTGCCGGAATTAAAAATGTTCTCATTTCAAATACAGGCTATACCGGTGCCGGAGGTTATGAAATTTATTTTGAAAATACTGATGCAGCTTTTATTTGGGATGAAATAATGAAACACGGAAAGTCATTTGGCATAAAACCTACCGGTTTAGGTGCACGAGACACTTTACGACTTGAGATGGGTTTTTGTCTTTATGGCAACGATATAGACGACACTACTTCTCCTATTGAAGCCGGTTTGGGTTGGATAACAAAATTTACAAAAGACTTTACTTCTAGAAACACTTTTGAAAGTCAGAAATTAAATGGTGTTCAAAGAAAACTAGTTGGATTTGAAATGATCGACAGAGGCATTCCAAGACACGGTTATGAGATTGTTGATTCATCAGGAAAGATTATAGGAATTGTTACATCAGGAACTCAATCTCCCACCCTTCAAAAGGCAATAGGCCTGGGATATGTTGCCACCTCTTTTTCAGCCTCCGGAACAGAAATTTTTATAAGGGTCAGAGATAAAGACCTTAAAGCAACAGTTGTAAAACTACCCTTTATCAATAAAAACTAATTGCAATGCCTGATAAATCAACGCTTGATGTTATACTAACACCCAACCTGCTGCCATTGTATCCATTAGAAGGTAAAGTGGTTTTAGTGATTGATGTGCTGCGGGCTACAACTACAATGACAGTTGCTTTAGATCAGGGTGCTGAAAAAGTAATTCCTGTTGAAAGTATTGAAGAATGTTTGTCATACAAAGGCAAACCCAATCACATTTTAGCCGGTGAGCGAGGTGGACAAAAGGTTGAAGGCTTCTCATATGGCAATTCGCCATTTGAATTTATGGATGGTGTAGTGAAAGGCAAAACTTTAGTGCTTACTACCACAAATGGAACGAGAGCAATTGAGCATAGCAAAGGTGCATATAAAGTAATTGTAGGTGGCTTCTTAAACTTTACTGCATTAACCAAATGGATTATTTCCGAGAGTCGCGACACCTTATTGTTATGCAGCGGTTGGCGCGATAAGTTTAACCTTGAAGACACGGTATTTGCAGGAGCTGTGGTTCACCATCTCAAAGAAATTTTTCTGGTTGATAGTGATGCTGCATTTGCGGCGGAGAAATTATATCTAAACTCAAGGCGCAATATGATGCACTTTATGAAACAGTCTTCGCACTACAAAAGATTAGCTCGTTTTGGAGTAGTGAACGATATTAAATATTGTCTTCGTCCCGATTTAACCACAGTGGTACCTGTGCTTAAAGGCAACGCGTTGGTAAGCGCTGATGTAGGTAGGGATATGGAATAATTAATTCAGGCTGTGCTCAACAGTAATATTTGTATTGAGCAATTTTGAAATCGGGCAATTTACTTTTGCATCATTTACCAGTTCATCAAACTTTGCTGCATCAATTCCAGGAACAGATGCTTTTAATGTCAGGTGCGATTGGGTGATACTTCCATTTTCTAAAGTTATCTGGCATGCAGTATCTAAAGTGACAGGAATAAAACCTGCACCGCTAAGCAGAAAGCTCAGTTTCATTGTAAAACATCCTGCGTGTGCTGCTGCTATCAATTCCTCTGGGTTGGTGCCAATACCGTTTTCAAAACGAGTTAAATAGGAGTACTGTGATTGGTTCAATACTTTGCTATCTGTAGTCAGATGGCCTTTACCTTCTTTGCCTGTTCCTTCCCAGTGTGCTGTTGCGTTACGTTTCATAGTTATTATTTTTTTATTGCAGTTTATAAAAATTTGTTCTTACAAAAATGTGCTTATTATTTCCAATTTTTACCTCGAATGCGATACCTATCCAACTCACCTTTAGTTAAATTTTTTATATCCGGAATTGAAAGCTTCATTCCAGGTGCAATCCTATTTGGATTACTTCCTATTACATCTTTGTTAACATCATATATTATAGGCCATAGTAGGGCATCTTTATAATACTTTAAACTGATTTTAGACAACCAATCACCAGGTGCAACTGTATAGAGTTCTTTTTTACCTGAAATAACTTCTCTAGGTGGCTCCTGTGTTTGTTGAATAATGTCTTTCATTACAATTGAGGTAATAGCGTGATGCATTCCGAATGAAATGCCGGCAGAGTCTATTTCCCAGAATTGCTTACTGTTGTGATCTAAACTTCTGACAACACGACTCCATAACTGTCCCATTGTGAGGCCTTTCTCAACACCGGTGTATAATGCTCTAGCTGGCCCAACAGCCATTTCCCATATCAAACATGCATCAATTGTAACAAGTGCCCAAAGTGGATTTGTTGGCCCACCTAAGGAATACATCATAGCTGCAACATAAAAATGTTCAACATTTCCAATTTCTTCTGCAGTATAGTTTGTGTTTGTAAACTGATTATTTACACTTCTAATTCCGCCGTCACCGTCCAATTCTCTATAATAAGTGATCCAGTCGCGTGCTTTAATCATTGTTTGATTTACAAAAGATAAATTTTCTGCTATTGCCCTATGTATGTCGTCATGATATTGACCCATTGGTTGCTTTTTTGCCATCTCCCAGACTCGATTAGCTAATTCAACTTCGCGATTGTTTTTTAAAAAGTCTCCAGGTTGCATACTTATACTTTTGTGCAATATATTTCAAGGTATTATAAGGACAAAGCCAAACACATTCAATTTTCTATTTTTGGCCTCCATTATGAGTTCATTACATGTCACAAATTCTTTAACAAGACAGAAAGAAAAGTTCGAACCACTAAACCCTCCTTATGTAGGCATGTATGTATGCGGGCCTACGGTAAGTGGCGAGAGTCATTTAGGACATGCCCGTCCATATGTTACGTTCGATGTGGTATATCGTTGGCTTCAACACTTGGGATATAAGGTTCGTTATGTGCGTAACATAACCGATGCCGGTCATTTTGAAGAAGAGGGTCGTGAAGCAGAAGATAAGGTTGGTAAGAAAGCCAAGCTGGAACAACTTGAACCTATGGAACTGGTTCAGAAATATACCAACCTTTATCACGACATGATGGATAGTTTGAATTGCCTAAGGCCAAGCATTGAACCAACAGCAACAGGTCACATCATCGAGCAAATAGATATGATACAAGACATCATTAGTAAAGGTCTTGCGTACGAAAGCAAAGGCTCAGTATATTTTGATGTCCTCAGATATGCGAAAGATAATGACTATGGCAAGTTGAGCGGTAGAATTCTGGATGAAATGATTTCTGGTAGCAGGGAATTGGATGGCCAGGATGAAAAAAGAAATGCTGCAGATTTTGCACTTTGGAAGAATGCACCTCCAGAACATATACAGAGGTGGAATTCACCTTGGGGTGAAGGGTTTCCGGGATGGCATATAGAATGTTCAGCAATGGCTACAAAATATCTCGGAGCTCAATTTGATATTCATGGCGGTGGAATGGATTTGCAATTCCCTCATCATGAAAGTGAAATAGCACAAAGCAAAACAGCTTCTGGAAAAACACCAGTGAAGTATTGGATGCATAATAATATGATTACCATTAATGGACGCAAGATGGGTAAGAGTTATAATAATACCATCACTCTTCGAGAACTGTTTTTTGGCAAACATCCGGAGCTAAAACAAGCGTTTCATCCTATGGTGGTGCGCTTTTTTATTCTACAAACTCATTACCGCAGTACACTCGATTATTCAAATGAAGCATTGATGGCCGCAGAGAAAGGTTTTGAAAGGTTAATAAACACCTTATCATCACTTAACTCTATCAATCACCCAGGATCTATAAACAATGGCACATTGGATGTAGAGTTTCTTCAACTGTGCAAGGATATGAATGATCAGATGAACGACGACATTAATACGGCACAGGTAGTGGCTACATTGTTCGAGCTGGCGTCGCGTTTTAATGCATTAAAAAATCAGCAGCTACCCTGGAGCAGTATTTCCGTTCAGGTATTTGAAAATGCAAAAAATCAGTTTGTGTTTTTTGTCAATGATATTTTAGGGCTTCAACAGATAGATGCTTCTGAAGGTAATAATGCTGCCTTAGATAATGCACTTCAAATTTTGATTGAATTGCGCAAAGAGGCAAAAGCAAAAAAGGACTATGCAACAAGTGATGCTATACGTAGCAGGTTGTTGCAAGCGGGGATTCAGTTAAAGGATGAAAAAGACGGAACAGTTACCTGGAGCAAGGCATAAGAGGCAGCCCGACTATATCACGGTTTTATCAGCGGATAAAAAGTTGGCTGCAATTATTGATAAACAGGGGGCTATTAGTTTAAATAAAAGAAAAAACATTCATCTTTTATTGTGTTATTCTATCATGTCGCAGCAATTAAATATTAAAGTAGCAACACGTATACAGGAGCGCTTTCTTGCATTATTTAATATAACCGAACCAACTGCTCAGGAGATTCTTGAGTTGTCATTTGACAAACTGAAGTCGATTGGTTTAAGTGCATCAAAGACTCACTATATTCATAATGTTGCTCGCTTTTTTTCTGAAAATATAGAGGCAGAAAAGCAACTGAACGCATTGCCCAATGATGAGGCAATTAAATTCCTGACTCAGATAAAAGGTGTTGGCAGATGGACAGCAGAAATGTTGTTGATGTTTTCGCTTGCGCGTACTGATATTTTTCCAATAGACGACTATGGCATACAACAAGCAATGAAAAAACTGTATCGCTTAAACGATACGAATAAAAAAATATTCAGGCAGAAGGCTGAACGCATCGCGAGTCTTTGGCATCCATATCAAACGTATGCATGCATTTACCTATGGAAATGGAAAGACGATAAATAAGGTTCAAGTACTTATCACAATTGATACTTGACATATTTGATAGTTCTGCCATCGGCTAAATGTTTGCCTTCATAAAATGTTCTAATGGAAAGTCGTTCATCAACCAAAGTGCCGGCATAAATGTCATTATTCTTATAGATTAATGGAAGATTGAGCCCTTGAATTACTTCAAGCGTGTAATCATAGAGTAATGCAGAATCGGTTTTAAGATTGATAGTGCCGCCTGGTTTTAATATCTGTTTATACACTTCAAGAAACTTTGGACTTGTTAGTCGTCGCTTTGCACTTCTGTTTGGAATGTGAGGGTCGGCAAAGGTTATCCATATTTCATCCACTTCATCTTTATCAAAGTAGTCGTGTAAATGGTCTATTTGAGCACGGATAAATCTGACATTATTCAATGATTGTGTTAGAGCAGATTTTGCACCTGTGTATATGCGTGCGCCTTTGATGTCAACACCAATGAAATTTCCGTTAGGATTACGCTGTGCCATACCAACCGTGTATTCCCCTTTTCCGCATGCCAATTCAAGAGTTATAGGAAAACTATTGTTGAATGTTTCTTGTCTCCATCTCCCTTTAAACTGGGGATTGGATTGATACACATTCGCAAAGCCGAGCATCTCGGCAAAATGCTTGAGTTTGTTTTTACCCAACCTGGCTAAACTCTTCTTAACGAATAATTACTTGCTTGTTGTAATTATTGTTTTCTTCATCCCGTATGCTCAGAATGTAAGAGCCTGAAGGAAAATCTGAAACAGAAACAGTAAGAAGTTGATGACCAGCGACAAGTTGTTTGTTGTTCATCAATATTGTTTCACGACCATCAATAGAGAATAGTGAAATTGAGATGTTGTGTGATTCTGTCAGATTAAATGAAAGCGCTAATAGACCATTGCTTGCAGGGTTTGGAAATACAGACAAAGCAATATCACGTGATATATCTTCAACGGAAGTGGGTATTCCGAAGTTGATATCATCTAAAAAGAAATTATTTCCCCCTTTGTAAATGAATTGAAATTTGAAGCGAACATTACTTTGCCCGGCATATGCAATAAGGTTAACATTTTCGTCGCGCCACTGAGATGAATTGGGAGTGAATGCTGAAGAAAGAACACCGGTTATCGTTGATAAACTTGTTCCTGATTTGCTGTACCTTAAAGACCATGTTTTTCCGCAATCCACCGATGCATAAATTCTAAGATTATCTGCGTTGCTTGTAGCTTTTTGGGCAAAAGCAATTTTAAAATTCATCTTGGGGGCTGTTATTCCGGTGAAATCAAATGTTGGAGAAACAAATTCATGGGTCATTCCGTCGTAAGTTGTTGAGGCATTAACACGCAAGCAGTTAGTACCGGTTGCTCCGGTTGTTGTGAGTTTTTTCCAACCGTAAGTTGCACTTGGATAATCAACTATCCATTCTGTGTTGGGGAAAGATGTTGTTTCAAAACTTTCTGAAAATGATGATGCAGTTTTTTGTGCTGTTTGTGGAAGAACAACCACATAACTATTTGAAGTTGCAGAGTTGCCGCCAGTGCTGTTAGATGCGGTAACTGAAACATTATATGATCCAGCACTTGCATAACTAATTGAAGGATTGATTGCTGTTGAACTAGATGGAGAACCACCGGGGAAGGACCAGTTCCAGGATGTTGCTGTAGCATTTGTTGTTAAAGCAGAAAAATTAACAGTTCCGCCTTCGCAAATAAATTGTGGCAATCCTCCAATGAGTATCGGTTTTGGAGAGCAATCAGCATAATCTAAATTATCGGTACCTGTAGCGCTCAAATTTCCTGCTGTCCAAAGATTATTTCTTGATGCTGTGCTGCTATTAAGAGCAGCATGCATTCTTGTTTTTTGTCCAATAGTAAACATGGCATAACAATAAGAGTAATCCATAAAGTTCTGAACATTCTCAATAACTCCCGGGGAGCATACGGCACCATTCAGATTACAGGTTGTCCATCCTTTAGTAACAGGGGTATCATTTACATTATCATCTCCGCAAGAAACACCGGGACTATTTGTTGCCCCCCAGGGATGGCGCAGATTAAACCAATGTCCGATCTCGTGACTCAGTGCATGAGAACGCGATGCGTTGCCTGTTCCTATAGCTCCAATATAATTGTGTAAAATAATAATTCCGTCAACAGCAGAAGGTGTAAAAGTGTTGGGGGTATAAGCGTATCCAGCAACTCCATCTTCCATTGAGTTTACAACCCAAATATTTAAATACTTATTACGCGGCCATGGGTTGAGTTTGGCGTCATCATCACCTACGTATGTTAACGGTGATTGAATGCGGTCAATACCGTTAGTACAGTTTCCATTCGGGTCCTTACGAGCTAAACGAAACTCAATACTACAATCAGCTGCAATAGGTTTAAATAAGTCAATAATGGTAGATGTATCAGCATTCTTCTTCTGGAAATCTTCGTTAATTACTCTCAAGGCATCATATACCTGTTCATCAGATATGTTTTCTACTCCAAAGTTGTGTATAATATGTATAACAACAGGAATGATGTATGTATTGGAACGCGAAGCGTTTCCGTTTTCAATAAACCATTCGGTGTATTCTTCTAATTCTTGTTCTTGCTGTAAAAACTCAGGATGCTTGCAAAGCTCGTTATACAATTTTACGTTACCACAGTTTAAGTGTGTTTCTTGAGCTGTTGTTGTGAAAGTTAAAAAGAGTGTATAGGCGGCAATGATGCTGATGATTCTTTTCATCGGTATTTGGTCGTTTTTTTAGGACGAACAAATATATGTTACAAAAGTTCGCAAACAAGCCTTTGCTCCCCAAACTTCTAAGTAAGAATTAATTGAGTTTGGCCTTTAACTCAAACTCAATGTTTACTCGGTATTCCGCTGAGGGTAATGATTGATTGGGATAGGTTACAAGGCGAATGAAAATATTGTCCTGTTTTACATAATCGATGAGTTCTTCGAAACTGACATCAAAATCAACACTTGTAAGGCCTGTGTGAGGTATGGGGGCTTTATTGGCTAAAATAATGGTGTCTTGTCCGGTTGCTGCCAATCGGGCATTTGAATATTCAAATGAATCAAAATTAAAGCCGGAGGTATTCGTGCTTACCTTGAAAGACTTTAGTTTTATCGATGTTAACTTGTCAGCGGATAGACCCTCTTGATTCAAACGCTGAACTAGTCCGGTAATTACGCTGGTATCCATTAAAGTCAATTCGGCCCCATCATATGTATGAGGGTTTGTACTAAAAGTAATTTCAGGAATGGTTAATATAAAACTGCCAAACTTGTCCTTCTCTTTACAAGAGCCAAGTAATAATAATGCAAGTATTGCAATGCAATAATTTTTAAGACTGTGTTTCATTTTCGTTGGTTGAAGGGTTAATAATGACATCCTCAGTTTCTCCGGGATGGTTGTTTTGCTCTGGATTTTCAACAGGAGATTCGGAATGGCCGTTTTCTGGTTTTTCATTGTAAGGGTCTTCGCCGGCCTCAATGCGCTCCATCTTTTTTTCTACTGCAGCTATTTTTTGATTGAGTTCTCTGTTTGTTTTTTGTATGTCAGCAATTTTTTCGAGTTGTTCTTTTATCCAAGTTTCAAGTTTGGCTTTAAAAGACTCGTTTCTAGCGTGCAATAAATCGTTTTGAAGTTTCTCAACGTGATTTTCGATTTTGGTAATCACATCAAAATTCTTCGAAATCAGATCATTGAATTTTTGGATATTGGTTTCCTGACGAACGCGCCAGTTGTCTAGTCGTTTGTCAAGTTTTTTTCTTCGGTCAATACGTTCCTGATTTTTTTGTGATTTGTAAGTTTTAAAACGCTGATCAGCACGCTCCCATAAATTATTTAATTCTGTGCGTACTTCATCCCAGTCGGTTTTTTCAAGCACAATGCCTTTTATGGATTTCTGAAACTCTTTAATGGCGTTTAGTGCATCGAAAGGCTCAGCATTGTTGACAACATCAGCTAATGCATATAACTCATTACGAACACGAATAAAATTGTTTTGCTTAATCTCTCTGTAGTATATAAAACATTGATCGTTCACCTGACGCCAAAACAACCAGCATGCATCATGATCGTCTTTATTCATTTTAATTGAATACTGATCCTCTGACAATCCAAGTTCTTTAATCTTTTCCCCCCATTCATCTTTCAATAAAGTAAGCAAATCGCGTAACAAGGATTGACTTTTATTATTATCTGTGTCTATGATGTCTTTTGCGTGTTGAATTTGTTCATCAATATATTTACGCTTAATGGCAGATACTTTATCTATGGCTGCATTGAACTCATCCTGAAATTGCTTTACACGTTCGCAGGCAGCATCAACTCTTGCCCGTAAAGCAGATAAATATTCCGGCTCTAAAAATTTTGAAGAACGGATTTTTTCATTAGTAGATTTTGCATAAGCCCAGTATTCTTTAAATACTATACTGTTGTCGAGCAATACCGTTTCAAGAACGGTTATTCTCTGCTCTAACTCCTGTTGAGTCTGTTCGGAAATGTTTTCTGTGCTGCCGTTGGTTTCAGTCATAGAATAAAAGATTAGATTTTCAAATTCGGTCAGCCAAATATAGGGGTTCATGATACACTTGCGCTTTATTTCTCTTTTTTTTTCGATAAAAAATGTCAAAATCAAAGATGTATTCATCAATAGCGGAATGAATTAATGAAATTTGAGGGATGAAAAACATTTTTAATAACAATAGACCACTGACATACATAGTCCTTGCGGGATTGCTACTAAGGTTGTTGTTTATTACAGTAGGAGCAGCGGTATATTTTGGAAGAGCAAATATTTTTGTCGATGGAGATACTTCTGCGTGGGCACACTCATTCCAAAATTTATGGGAACATGGTACCTACACAATTAATCTTGAGAAAGAAATGGGAGCATTCAATCGTTTGCCCGGATATAGTTTTTTTCTTGGAATTTTTTACTTGTTATGTGGTCAGGATTGGAATGTAACTTATAAAGTTGTTGGCTGGTTTCAAACGTTACTTGATGTTACGCTTATCCCTATAATCTTCTCAATTTCGATGTCGGTATTTAATCATCGTCGTGTAGCATTAATTACCGCGGCTTTATACGCGCTTTACCCTTTTGTAATTGTTTGGACTCCTGTATGTTACTCTGAGTATATGAGTATATATATTATGTTCTGGGCACTTTACTTTTTATTGCGAAACGACATAAAATATAATTATGCCATAGCCGGTTTACTATTAGGCTTGGGAGGATTATTCAGGCCGCAACTTATTCTACTATCTCCTGCATTTGGATTTTATGTTTTGTTAAAGTATAGAAGTACACTATCCTCATTCGTTCGACACTGCTTTGTTATGGGTTTGTGTTTTATAATCGGATATGGTGCCTGGCCTATCAGAAACTATTTAAATTACAACAAAATAATTCCTGTACAAGATTTAACGGGAGCAAATAACTGGAGTCCAGATGTTATAGCTTATATGCAATATATGTTCGCCGTTAAAACTGATTGGTTCCCGCAATTTACCCAAATAATAGAGAATGATAATTATGAGTTAACACCCTATGCTTTTGCTTCAAAAGAAGATTCGCTGTTGTTACTCAAAGGAATAGGTATGGCCAAAAATTGCAGCCGTGGATTTAGCTACTGGAAGGGGTATTGGAAAGAATTAGTGCCGGAAAGTGAAGACTGTGGACCTGAACTATCTGAAATATTTAATACAGTACGTCATAATATTATAATCAAATACCCTTTTAGGTTTTATGTATTAGTTCCACTAAGTAACTTAAAGAAGGCATTATTTAAATTAACATTAAACGACACAAAAACATTTGCAAGGAAAGCCGCTTCAGGATTATTTGTGTATCGCACATTATTGATTTTAATAGGATTCATAAGTTGCATGGTTCTGATCTTTGGCTTTGATGGCAAATCCAAATGGCTTGCCTTATTGGTACTGACCTATTTTGTCATTATCTATGTTTTTATTTGTGCCGGTACCGGGACACAAACCAGAAATATTGAGATGAGATATTTCATACACGCCGACCTTTTATTTTTATTCCCTGCCGCTTATCTGATTAATCATTTCCTTAACAATAAAATAAGTAAGGTTGCATCATAAAACACAAGTGTTATATATATCATATGATGGTATGACTGACCCTCTTGGGCAATCACAGGTGTTGCCTTATTTATTTAGGTTATCTAAACTTGGATACGAATTCACTCTTATCAGTTGCGAGAAGGAAGAAAAATATAAACAGAGAGGAGATGTAATACTAGAATTGTGTAAAGCATACAATATTCAATGGATACCCCTAAAGTACACCAAGAGTCCACCAGTTTTTTCAACGATCTATGATGTTTATAAAATTAATAAATTAGTAAGACGACTCACCATCTCTAAACGATTTGACATAGTTCACTGCAGAAGTTATATAGCGGCTTTAGTTGGCTTAAATCTTAAGAAATCATTGGGAACTAAATTTATTTTTGACATGAGGGGTTTTTGGGCTGACGAACGTGTTGATGGGCAAATATGGTCTTTGAAAAATCCAGTCTATAAATCAGTTTATTATTACTTTAAAAAGAAAGAAAAACAGTTTTTGGAGAATGCGGACCACACTATCAGTCTTACTCAATGTGCTGTTGACGAAATCAAAACATGGAAAAACATTAAGCGAGAGGTTCCGCTTACAGTTATTCCTTGTAGTGCTGATATGAATCTGTTTAATGCCAATATGATTTCAAAATGCGATACTAATGCTTTGAAGCTGCAACTTGGTCTTGCTGAAAACGATTTTATATTATCATATATAGGCTCGATTGGTACTTGGTATATGCTTGATGAGATGCTTGACTTTTTTAAAGTGTTAAAGAGAGAAAGAGCTGATTCTAAATTTTTATTTATCACGAACGACCCTTCAGACAGAATATTGACAAAAGCTAAAGAACGAGGACTGTCTGTTGAAGATATTATTATAACACAAGCTCAACGGGAGAAAATGCCTTTATACATTTCTTTAAGTAACTACACTATTTTTTTTATTAAGCCGTCATATTCAAAGAAGGCTTCATCTCCTGTGAAACAGGGGGAAGCGATGAGTATGGGAATACCAATAATATGTAATAGTGGAGTTGGAGATACCGATATGATTGTAAGGGAAAGTCAGGCAGGAATAGTTTTAAATCATATGACTAATGAAGAGCATGAAAATGCTGTAAAGGAGATGCTATCAAAATCATTTGATAAGAATCATATCATCAATGGAGCTAAAAAATGGTACTCATTGGATACGGCCATTCAATTCTATGCGGATGTTTATATTAATGTGTTGAAGAAATGAAGATTCTATTTGTTGTTCCATACCCTACAGATGAAGCTCCCAGTCAGCGTTTCAGATTTGAACAGTTCTATTCTGACTTAAAACAGGTGGGTATTGATTATGATGTGCAATCGTTTATTGATATTGAAACCTGGCGAATACTTTATAAACCTGGCAACGTTTTATTAAAGGGAATTGGGATTTTCAAAGGGCTCCTCAGAAGAATTATCCTGATGTTTCGATTGTCTAAATATGATTATGTGTTTATACATAGGGAAGCGGCACCGGTTGGGCCACCGATTTTTGAATGGATAATATCAAAAATGTGGAAGAAGAGAATAATTTATGATTTTGATGATGCTATATGGCTGCCTAATGTGTCTGAGTCAAATCATTTTATTTCAAAATTAAAGTGGTACTCAAAAGTGTCGTTTATATGTAAATGGGCATATAAAGTGAGTTGTGGGAATGAATACCTGGCTGCTTATTCATTGAGGTTCAATTCGTCAACAGTTGTAATACCCACTTTTGTAAATACTGACTATTATAAACGCCTAACACAAAACAAGGGTGCAGTTACCATTGGTTGGACTGGCTCTGTAAGTACTAATAAATATTTGGAAGAGATGGATGATGTATTATCCGAAGTTCAGAAAATTACAGGCTGTAAGATATTATGTATTTCTAATGCTCCCCCAAAACTTACTGTACATTTTGAATTCGTTAGATGGAACAAGCAACATGAGGTTGACGATTTGCAGAAAATAGACATCGGTATAATGCCTTTGCCAGATGATGAATGGTCTAAAGGCAAATGTGGATTTAAGTTGATACAATATCTTTCAGTTGAAACACCTGCAGTTGCCAGTCCGGTGGGGGTTAATCCTCAAATTGTAATCAATGAAAAATCCGGCTTTTTATGCCAAACTAAAAAAGAGTGGATTGACAAACTGATCATATTATGTGAATCTGTTGATATGAGAAATAGAATGGGTGAGAGTGGGAGAGAGTTAATTCTGAACAAGTATTCTAAAGTTAAGGTAGGAGAAAGTTTTTTTCAACTTTTTAATTGAGGGATAGGGCTTGTTGTAGTCCGTAGTTTAAGCTCTTTTTTTCTTCTTAACTCAATAACCGTTTGCATATTTAATATATATAATCCGGCCACGAAGAACGGAACGCAGGGTATTTTATAGCGAACCAATGCTCCAAAGTTGTATGCTGTGAAGCCTACACAAAAAGCAAAAAATAATGAATAAAAAATACAGAAGAATGCCGTAGGGTTGTTGAATGCGGCTTTTAATGTTAGGCGTAATCCAGTTTTCCACAAGATGCGAATCGTAAATAATAACATTAACATACTTTCAATTGCAGACAATAACATTACCGGGTTTCTAACTTCAAAGATATAGGGCCTGAACAGGGTAACATTTATTGCTGCCGGAATCTTACTTACTATGCTCAATGTCGACCCATCTATTGTGCCAAGAGAATATCCGCTGGCACTTCTGGTCTCGGCTAATGTTGTGTGCCAATCCTGATATATCTCAGCGGTTTTTAGAGCGCCTTCAAAAGAGTACTGCGAATATTCTTTGCCTAATTCGTGCACCGCGGCATAACCTGCGCCTAAGGCAACAATCATGGAAATGGGGCCGGCAATAAATCTCACAAACGGTGATTCAATCCGGCTTCTGTGAAATAATAGTGCCCAAAAAAACAAACTTGGAACAAGTGCAATAATAATATATGGTTTTAGACTCAAGCAGAGGTATGCGGCAAATAAAAGAATTATAATATTCAGGATTCTACGATGATTGCCTATAAAAACGTTGTAAAAAGCATATACACATAATCCAGCAGATCCTAACGCAAAACAATCCTTCAAAATGCCAGATCCCCAGAACACTACAGAAGGAATAAATAGCACTGCTATGGCAAACTCTTTGTGCAACTCAGGGTAAACTTTGTATAGAGTTATAAATAGGCACCAAACACCAATATAAGAGGCCGTTGCAAGAAGCAGTGCAGTTGGGGTGTATACAGCAAATGCTAGGATGCCAAACAATCCGGTGATTTTGCCAAAGAAAAAGGCGCTCGAGTCACGATGAAAAAAAAACCACGGCTTATAATCCAGAATGGCCGGGTCAGTATAATTATTGGGAGCAAATAACAATCGAAAAAAGTTTCCGGTATTATCTGTTAAGGCACCATAATAAACCAATGCATTATTGTAGTATTCCGTTGTATCTCCTCCTCCGTAGTAAAAAAAATAAATTAGTCCCACGCATATTGCTCCAAAAAGTTTTACGATTAAGCCCGGTATAAAATATCTTTTTATAGTCTCGTTGTCCCCGATAATTGAGTTTCTGATGAAGTAAGCGAAAAATATAATCAGTGTAAAATAAAACGGAGTCAAAGCCAAATCGTTCAGAGTTAACATCTGACGATAATATATTTCCTTCATCATAGGCTCTGAACGTTTAAGATTACAAAAATAACATTTGAAACGCCATATGCTGATGTATTACTTTTGCAACTTGTAATAAGTTATGTGCGGCATTAATGGAATAATAGCAAAGAATGAAAAGGGTAAGGCGTGGTTTGGTTTTTTGTCTGCTGCTAACGATGCGCTGAATAAGAGAGGCCCTGACGCATCAGGAATTTATAAATCAGATTATGTGTGTTTTGGGCATAGAAGATTATCCATTATTGATTTGTCCGATGCTGCAAATCAACCCATGTGGGACACCTCAGGAAAATACATCATTGTGTTTAACGGTGAGATATTTAACTTTCTAGATTTAAAAGAAGCACTTGTTAAAGATGGTATTTCGTTTAATACAAATAGCGATACTGAAGTAATTCTTGAACTCTATAAGAAGTTTGGTACATCATTTATCAATAAACTGAATGGGTTTTTCTCATTTGCAATACATAATACGATAACCGGTGAAATACTTATTGTTCGTGATCGATACGGAGTAAAACCTTTATGGATCTATGATGATGCAGATACATTAATATTTTCTTCTGAACTTAAGGGGATTTTATCGTACCCGGTAAATCGTGAATTAAACCAGGAAGCATTTTATTCTTATCTACATTTTAATTATGTTCCGAATGACATCAGTATACTGAAAGGAATAACTAAACTCGAACCCGGAAATGCACTTGTTGTAAATCAAGGAAAATCAACTCGGGTCAGGTATTATCAAATTAAGGAGAAAATAGATAGCACAATTACCTATGAAGCTGCCCAAACGGAACTTGTTCATTTATTGGATGCTTCAGTAAAAAGAAGGCTAATCTCTGATGTGCCAATAGGAGCTTTTCTAAGTGGTGGAATAGATTCCTCCGTAATTGTTGCTTTAGCTTCACGCCATACAAATCACCTTAACACATTTTCTATTGGCTATAAGAATGATTCATTCTATGATGAAACGCATTACGCAGAATTGGTTGCAGAAAGATATAAAACCAATCATACGGTTTTTAAGCTAACACAGGATGATGTTTTTTCGGAACTGAATCAAATCCTGGATTATATAGACGAACCATTTGCCGATTCATCTGCTCTTCCAGTTTATGTTCTTTGCAAGCACACCAGGCAAAGAGCAACTGTAGCGCTTTCCGGCGATGGGGCTGATGAATTGTTTGGTGGTTATATGAAGCATTGGGCTGAGTTTAGGATGAGGCATCCCAGCTTTTTAGATAAAGCGGCCACAACACTTTCTCCATTAATAAAAATATTTCCTCGCTCCCGCGGTAATTATTTGTCTAATAAACTACGACAGTTGGACCGATTTGCAGAAGGGGCTAAGATGAGTGCTGCAGATAGATATCTAAGATGGTGTTCAATAGGTGATGAGGATTATTTGGAACAGATTCTTATCAAAACAAATCAACAAGGATTAAATCGTTTGAAATCATATGCTGAACATATTCGAGGAGGCAATGATTTGAATGATGTGTTTCAGTGTGATATGCGCTTAGTACTTGGCGGTGATATGTTGGTGAAAGTTGATTTGATGAGTATGGCCAATAGTCTCGAAGTGCGCACACCATTTTTAGATTACACTGTTGTGGATTTTGCATTCAGGTTACCTTCTATTTACAAAGTAAACAGACTGCAACGAAAACGTATGATACAGGATGCTTTTAAACAAATGCTCCCTTCAGAACTATACAACAGACCTAAAAAAGGTTTTGAAGTGCCCTTATTGGAATGGATGCGTATAGGAATGCAGGAAAGAATTAAAACAGAATGGTGTAATCGGGAGCTGATTGAATCACAAGGTCTCTTTAGTTATGAAGCTATAGAGTTACTAATGAAACAACTTCACTCATCAAGCCCCGGCGACTCACCGGCTAAACTTTGGGCAATCATTCAATTTCAGAATTTCTGGCTAAAGTTTATGAATTAATCTTTGACTGTATTCTATTTGAAAAAACCAATGAATTTGAGAATAAAGTTCGTTGTGCTTTTTTAATACATTCGCAACATTACCTGCAATGAGTTATGCCTAAAGTTCTGAGAATAATAAACCGATTAAACCTTGGCGGACCCACTTTTAATGCAGCTTACCTAACAAAGTATTTGTTTCCTGAATTCGAAACCAAACTGGTTTCAGGAATGATTGATGAAACTGAGGAAAGTTCAGAGTTTATTACCGAAGAAATTGGCGTTGATCCCGTTTATATACCAGAGATGTATCGCGACATTAATTTCTTAAAAGATCGTAATGCGTATAAGCGTATCAAGAATATCATCCAAGAGTTTAAACCGGATATTGTACATACTCATGCTGCCAAAGCAGGAACTCTAGGTCGTTTAGCGGCATCTGCTTGTAAGGTGCCTGTGATTCTACATACTTTTCACGGGCATGTATTTCATTCCTATTTCAGCCCATTAAAGACAAGAGTTTTTTTAGAAATTGAGCGTTATTTGGCATCAAAGTCAACAGCAATTATAGCTATAAGCGAACGGCAAAAGCGCGAACTAGGTTTAATATACAATGTGGCTCCACTGGATAAAATAAAAGTAGTTCATCTTGGTTTTGATTTACATGAGTTCACAGATTCTCAAGAAGAAAAAAGAGATGCCTTCCGAAAAAAATATAACATTCAAGATGATGAAATTGTGATTTCTATTGTAGGCCGTCTCGTGCCGGTTAAGAATCACAGGCTGTTTATTGATGCTTTTAAAATATTGCTTCAGAATACAGATAAGAAGGTGCGTGCTTTTATTGTTGGAGATGGAGAGGAGCGTGATAATATCTTTGCTTACCTTAAAGAGCAAGAAATTGATTTTGTTTTTTGGCCTAATGAACAAAGAGTTTCAAGTGTTACTTTGACATCTTGGCACAAAGATGTAGATGTAGTATATGCAGGTTCTGATATTGTCGCTTTGACTTCAAATAATGAAGGTACTCCAGTGAGTTTAATAGAGGCACAAGCTGCCAATAAACCTATTGTAACAACCCGTGTAGGTGGAATTAGTGATGTGGTTATCCCTAACAAAACAGCTTTTATTTCTCCAAAAGGAAATACTCAGAAATTGGCGAAGAATCTTTATATACTTACTGAGGACAAAGAACTAAGAAAACAAATGTCCGAAATGGGAAGATCATTTGTGTTAGACAGATTTAGTTATACAAAATTGGTAAATGATACAGCCTCATTGTATCGTCAATTGCTTTCAAACATTCGTTAATTACCCTTTTTTCATACATTTGACTTGTAAAATTCAGATGATTTCATTGAAGCATTTAGCAGTTATTATTATTTTTTTGTTTTTGTTCGGTTCGTGTCGGTTTGTTTATCCGGATTTAATGTTTCAAACCCCTAAGGATTACGAGTTTAATAAAGTTGATTCAATTACATCATACGAATACAGACTTAAACCAGGAGACTTATTTACTTTACAAGTTTTATCAAATAATGGTTACGCATTAGTTGATGTTGTTGGCTTTAATGGATCATACTTGCCAATGGACTATGAAATTCATAAAACAGGTTATGCTTCCCTGCCGCTTTTAGACTCATTGTATGTGATTGGATTAACCTCACAGCAGCTAGAAGATACTTTATCTGTAAAATACAGTTATTATTTCGTAAATCCATTTATACGTGTCGGTGTCAAGGATAAAAGGGTGTATTACTTCTCGGGTAGGGGTAATGCGGGTTTTATTAGTTTAACAAAAGACAATACAACACTTGCAGAAGTCTTAGCTGCAGCAGGCGGGCTGTCTAATGGTAAAGCAAAAAATGTTAAGGTAATTCGAGGGGTAGGTAAAGATGCACAGATATTTTTATTTAATTTATCCACTTTTGATCATTATAAACAATTTGAATTTATTGTTCGAAGTAATGATGTTATATACGTGCAACCAATTAAGGGAGCAAGGGAATTTTTTACTACTGTAGGGCCAGCTATTTCATTGGTAACATCTATATTGTTCCTTGTTACATTGTTGCAAAGAAATATACTTAACTAGGGAAATGCAGGAAGAAAAACAAGTTATATTATCACCATTACAAAAGTTACTCGGTAGTGATTTCAACCCAGGGTTGTTATATATAATAACCAAGAAAAGTTTTATTTGGTGTGTTCTGATAGTTCTTATTACTATGAGCTCTTCATTATTATACCTGCGCTATACACCACCCTTATTTGAAGTAGGCTCCACACTTATGATTAAGCCGGAAAACACTTCAAAGGCTATTGGTTTGGATTATGCGGGGTTGGAAGTTTCCAGGGGTAATGCTGATTTGCAGAGAGATATCCAGGTGATGAAGTCCAATTTAATTATGGATCGCGTATTGGATAAGTTGCCATTATTGGTTAGTTACTATAACGCGGGACAGATACTAATTGAAGAAAAATATAAATCTTCTCCATTTGAGATATTGCCTATTATTAAAAACACTTCAATTTATGATTTACCTATCAATTTCGAGTTTGTAAACGCAAAGTCATTTAAGATTAGTTATCGCATTGGTCAACAGAAATATATCTATACCGGATCTTTTGGCAGAAAAGTAGTAACACCACATTTTGATTTTACAGCAAATGCAGATCTTGATGTGGTTAAAGCAAACCTGATTTCTTTTAAAGCAGGTAAATTTTATTTCGTAGTTAACAATAGGCAAACAGTTGCCAAGCGAATACGTGATGTTATTAGGATTAATCCTTTTACGCCTTCAATAATGATTTCTTTTCAGGATAAGAACCCGTATAGAGCAGCTGATATCGTCAATGCAATGAACGACGAGTTTATTGCTTATGATAAAGAAAAGAAAACAGAAAGTGCTACACTCATCCTTAATTTTATTGAGAGTCAGATAAACTTAATCAATACTGAACTTCAAGCATATGAGAATCAGATAAAGGCATTTAAAATTCAGAACGGATTAATTAGTACTGATTCTAAGATTGCAGAAATTCTATCTGCTTTAAACAGCATTAAACAAAAGCAAATTCAACTAAATATTCGTGAAACATTACTAATGAGTTATCAGGACTATTTTAAACGGTACGAAGATTCTACTAGATTGTTTTCAGGTATTGTTGATGGACAGTTCTCCGCACTTCAAGAGTTTGTGCGTATGTTAGATAAGCTAGAATCGGATAAGCGTTTTATCCTACTTAGTAAAACAGAGAATAATCCTGAAGTCATCAATTTAGTTAAACAAATTGGAGACCTTAGACTAAATATTAAGGAGAATATAAATAATCTGTTAAAATCTATTGAGGAGGAACGTAAGGCTCAATTCGAGGAATTAGCAAAATATACCAATGAGTTTAATAAATTCCCTGAGCTAGAAGCTGAATATGCCAGATTAAAAAAGGTAAGCGATCTGAAGGAGAAATATTATCTGATGCTACTTGATAAGAAATCAGGGTTTAGTATTTCGCTTGCAGGATTTGTTTCAAACTTTATTATCCTGAAAAAAGCAGAACCACCGCTTAGTCCGGTATTCCCCAATGTTCCATTAATTAAGATGATAGGAATATTCTCCGGGGTATTTCTAAGTCTGATTTTTATTTTAATTCGATACTTATTAAGCAGTAAAATTTTATCCCCTTCTGAAGTTGAAAAAAATAGTCGTGCCGGCTTAATCGGTGTTATTCCTATTTACAGAAAACCAATGGATGTGTCTCAGTTAGTGGTGAATATGAATCCTAAGTCGATAATTTCTGAAGCTTTTCGCTCCATAAGAACAAACTTGGATTACATTCCTCTTGAACATCAAACAGACAAAAGACTGATAACGGTAACATCAACTATTGCTGGGGAAGGAAAAACTTTTGTTGCTGTAAACGTAGCCGGTATATATTCTGTAGCCGGTAAGAAGACAATAATACTCGATTTTGATTTAAGGAAACCGCGTATACATAAAGCATTTGCTACGGAAAACAATAAAGGAATAAGCACTATCCTTATTGGTAAATACACCGTTGAGGAATGTATTAAGCACTCAGAATGGGAAAACTTAGATTATATTACTTCCGGTCCTATTCCTCCCAATCCTGCTGAGTTCATTATGTCTCAACAAACAAAAGATTTGATTGAGTACTTAAAGACCAAGTATGACATCATCGTTATGGATACTCCACCAATAGGTGTTGTAACAGATGCGCTTGAATTGCTAAAGCGTGCTGACTATCCCATTTACGTGCTCCGTGCCGATTATTCTAATCGCAATTTCTTAAATAATGTAAATCGACTTGTAGTTGATAATAAAATAAACCGTCTCTCAGTCCTCGTTAATAGTATGGGTTCGGGTGCCTCAGGTTATTCCTATAATTATGGTTATAACTATGGTTATGGTTATGGCTACGGCTATGGCAGTGCTTATGGTGGCAGTTATGGCTACGGTTATGGTGGATATAGTTATGGATATGGTTATTATTCTGATACAACGCCACAGGCAAATACCCTATGGAACCGTATCAAAAATTTCTTTAATTAATTTCATCGATGTTTGATTTTTCGGCTCACGACATTGTATATCTTTTATTTTTTATTTTATCTATAATCTTTTCAGTACTCATCAACGGCATTATGCTGCGGTTTACAAAAACGCTTGGTATTCGTCAGCCCGAAAACATGATACGTTGGGCAACTACCGCAAAACCTTCGATTGGAGGCATTAGTTTTTATATATTATTTTTAATTTCAGCAAGTGTTTATGCCATATTTCGTTTTAGCAATCAGAATGAGTTTGACCTGCCATTAATAGGGTTAATACTGTCCTCCTCTTGCGGCTTCTTACTTGGCCTCGCCGATGATGCATACAATACAGTTCCTTCTCTAAAATTTGCAGGTCAATTAATTTGTGCAATACTATTTGTGTCGACCGGGATAACCATTGATATAACAGGATACTTTGCCATTGACGCTTTGTTTACGGTATTCTGGGTTATTGGTATAATGAATTCTGTTAACATGCTCGATAATATGGATGGTATTACTACTTCAGTATCTCTGAGTATCCTCGTTTGCGGGTTAGTATTTTTGGCTTTACAACACTACTTTTTTTCGGTACAAACTTTTTTAATGATAGGTGTTTGCGGAGCACTCATCGGCTTTTTGTTTTACAATGTCAATCCATCAAAAATGTATATGGGAGATACCGGTAGTCAGTTTCTTGGAGTATTTCTTGCCGGAGTATCTATTCTTCTATTCTGGAATCATCGTCAACCCGGTATCGAAGGATTCCAGTTCAAACAGTTTATTATACCGATGTTGTCTTTCACAGTGCCTATAATGGATACAGCAACGGTTTTTATACATCGAATACGTAGAGGGCAATCTCCCTTTGTCGGTGGTCGCGATCATACTACACATCACCTAGTTTATCATGGTTTAAAAGATCGTCAGGTTTTTTATATTCTTTTTTTAATTTCATTGCTGATGAATGCGTTAGCAGTTTTAGTTTTTATCTGTTTTGAAAACATCACCTCGCTCGTTACTTTTCTGATCTTTATGGCTTTTATCATTCTCTTTCTATTGGTTCAGTTTATGTATCTCACTGCTAATCCACCACAGCCATCAACAGCTAAGGGAAATTAATTTATCATTGAGTCATTCAACATCAGAGATATGAAGTGGCCTCTATATAAAAAGATTTTTGCCGGTATGATTATCGGCTCTTTAACCGGTATTATTTTTCGTAATCTAACTACCGATGCACAATTAATAGACAATATAATTTCTTATGTTAAACCTATTGGCGATATTTTCATGAGAATGATATTCATGATGGTAATACCACTCATAACTACCGGATTAATCATAGGTATAGCTGACCTGGGAGATTTAAAACGCCTTGGTAAAATAGGATTCATTACACTTATTGGAAGCATTGTCATCACATCTGTTTCGGTATTTATCGGTATATCTATGGCGAATATTTTTAAACCAGGAAATAGTATATCGCTTGAAGACAGACAAATACTACTCAATCAATACGGAGATAAGTCTCAAAGTATTTCTTCTCAAATGTCTGAAACACACTCACGAAGCATATTAGAAATTTTGGTCTCAATAGTACCTAAGAACCCACTCGAAGAAATGGTTAATGCTTTTAATCCTAACTATACCGGTGGCGGACTGTTGGCTATTATGTTTTTCGCAGTAATTGTGGGTATTGCAATGGCTAAATCTGATAGAGAGAAAACTAATACGCTAAGACAGTTGGTTGAAGGTGCATATGAAGTGATAATGAAAGTTATTGGTATGGCTATGCAATTAGCTCCTATTGGAGTAGCTGCACTATTGTTTGCTTTAACAGCCAAAATGGGACTCGCCATATTTTCAGTTTTGATACAGTATGTCCTGCTTGTTATTGCTGCATTATTAATTCATCAGTTTGTTACTTATAGTTTGGTATTGAAGTACGTTAGCAAGTTAAACCCAATAAAATTTTATAAAAACATAAGGGAAGTTATGCTCACTGCTTTTTCAACGTCATCTAGCAATGCAACACTGCCAACAGCCATTCGTGTAACACACGAAAAAGTAGGATTACCTAAAGACATTACAAATTTTGTTTTAACTGTAGGCAGTACGGCCAATCAAAATGGTACTGCTCTTTATGAAGGGGTTACAGTATTATTCCTGGCGCAATGTTTTGGAATACAACTCGATTTATCTCAGCAAATCATTGTTGTTTTGATTTCAATATTGTCAGGTATTGGCACAGCGGGTGTACCCGGGGGCTCATTGCCGGTAATAATGCTCATACTTGTATCTGTTGGAGTTCCTGCGGAAAGTATAGCAATTATTTATGGGGTTGATCGATTGCTTGATATGTGCCGCACCACATTAAATGTTACCGGAGACATCGTCATTGCAACAGCTGTTCACCAAATAGAATCAGGAAATAAGAAGAATTAATTTGCTGCGGTCTCGGCCGGATTCAACCAAAAGTTATTTTTACCAATACCGACCTGTATCACTAGCATACGTTGTTGTATGAGTTCTAAAAGACTCAGAAATGTGAATATGGCATGTATGCGGCTTTCACAGAATTCAAACAAACGATTAAAAGAAACATTGCGCTCCAGACGAACCCGATTCAAGATAGATTCCTTTTGAGCCTCAATTGTATATGGGTATTGAATAACCTTGTGAATAGGCTTGTTCTTTTCAGCTTCAAAGCGATTCATAACCCGCTCAAAAGCCTTCATTAGTTTAAATAAAGTCAACGAATGCAGTTCAGCTTCAGCAGCTAAACCTTCAGCAATGGATTTTATTTCAGACTGTACGTTACTTCGTTCAAATATTTTCCCGCGGTTGTCTTCAAGGCTGCGCATTTCATCAAGAATTGCTTTGAATTTTTTGTACTCAAGAAGCATGTCAACCAACTCTTTACGCGGGTCTATTTCTTGACCTTGTTCATCGAGTTCTTTGCGGGGAAGCAATAGTTTGGCTTTAATACGCATCAGTGTGGCAGCAACCAAAATAAACTCGCTCGCCAACTCAATATTCATTTCCTGAGCCTGATGCAGATAATCCAAGAAGTCTTTAGTGATCTGAGCTATAGGTATATTATAAACATCAAGCTCGTCACGCTCAATAAAAAATAATAAAAGATCGAAAGGACCTTCGAACTGGGGTAGAACGATCTGATATGTGTTTGACTTCATGTAGAGGGGCAAAGGTGCGTATTAGACCGCGCACTACCAAACGCGGATAAAATATTGTGGAAACCTTGTGGATAGATGCTTTTATACAATAATGTTGCAATGAATTTCCTGCGAAATCACAGTAGACATTTCTTTTTTATGCACCTTTGTTTCAAGGTGTATTCAACTTGCAGATTCCAAAAAATTTTACAATCAACTTCTTTTGCATAGGTGCTCAAAAGGCAGGAACCACTTCACTGCGAGATGCATTGTGTCAACACCCTCAGTTGTTTATCCCATATCAGAGAGAGGCTCATTTTACTGATGTCAACGAAAATTTTGCTAAAGGAGTTGAAGGGTTGTTTCAGAAACACTATACAGAGTATGCCGGTCAGGAACTCGTAGGGAATATCAATCCATCATTGCACATAGAAACACGTTCCATTGACCGTATATGGGATACTTTCGGTAAACAGGCAAAATTCATCTTTATCATACGTAATCCTGTGGATCGAGCTTATTCTCATTACCTGATGAGTCGCAAGCGCGGATTGGAACAATTATCTTTTAAGCAGGCATTGAGTCAGGAACATGAACGTATCCTTAACCCGTCTTTTCATCCCGGATATTACTCTTCCGAACCTGCACATTTTGAAAAAAATCACTATGGTTATTGTTTGCATAGTACATATGCATTCATCATCAGGCACATTCAATCAGGCACTGATTCAAATAATTTAAAGATTCTATTATTTGATGATTTTGTAAAAAACCAATTTAAGTGCATAAGCGAAGTATGCTCTTTTCTTCAGGTTGAACCACTAAGGAATATACAGAAAGTGGTACACAGCAATGAAGCTCAGAAACCCCGAATAGAGATCGTTTCAAGGTTGTTGCATTCGAGGTCAACAGTAAAAAATATCGTAAAAAAACTATTACCCAGTCCTAAACTTCGAAAAAAAATCAGAACCGTCATTCAGAAAAAAAACATGATTCCACTGTCCGAAGATGAAAAGAAATTACCTGCGGAATTATACAATGAAGTATTGCAGCAATATTTTATAAAAGACATTGAAGCAACAGAATTTTTAACTGGTCTTAATCTTGCTCAATGGAAACAACCGCGATAAATTGCAACAGCTATTATTGTTATGACAGAAACTAAACCTAAAACAAGTGTTCTCAACACAACAGTTATTGTAGCTGCATTGGGATATTTTGTGGATATATACGACTTACAGTTGTTCAATCTTGTAAGTAAGGCAAGTTTACGTGGAATTGGAATCACCGATCAATCAGCTATTGACACCTATGATTATGTGCTCTTTAACTGGCAGATGACAGGTATGCTCGTAGGAGGAATATTATGGGGAATACTTGGTGATAGAAAAGGACGTAAGTCTGTTTTGTTTGGTTCTATTCTGTTGTATTCGCTTGCAAACATCTTAAATGCTTTTGTAACATCAATAGAGCAATATCAATGGATTCGCTTCTTTGCAGGTCTTGGATTGGCAGGTGAGTTAGGTGCAGCCATTACATTGGTGTCAGAAATTATGCATAAAGAAAAACGTGGCTATGGAACGATGATAATAGTGGCTATGGGTGCATTAGGTGCAGTAGCTGCCAATCTAGTAACAGGGTCATTTCACTGGCAAACCTCATATATCATTGGCGGTGGTTTAGGTTTAATGTTGCTGATGCTGCGTTTTGGAACCTTCGAATCAGGAATGTTTGATCAATTAAAAAAGTCAACTGTATCTAAAGGAAACTTCATGATGTTATTTACTTCAACTGATAGATTATTGAAGTACATAGCTTGTGTTTTCATCGGACTACCGGTATGGTATTGTATAGGCGTATTGATTAAGTTCTCAGAAAAATTTGCTGCAAGTACTGATGTTCAGGGCACTGTACATATTGGCAACGCCATTATGTTTGCATATCTCGGCTTGTCGGCTGGTGATTTATTAAGCGGTTGGCTGAGTCAGATCTTCAGAAGTAGAAAAAAAGTAGTTCTTGCTTATCTTATAACCAGCGCCTTGCTCATGGGAATTTTTCTCTTTAGTCGGGAATTGCCCGATTCTGTATTTTATGTGCTTTGTTTCCTGATAGGAACTGCAACAGGATACTGGGCTTTATTTGTAACTATTGCCTCTGAACAATTTGGCACAAACATTCGTGCCACAGTAACCACTACGGTTCCCAACTTTGTTCGCGGAGCTGTTGTGCCCATCACTCTTGGGTTTAAATTTCTTGAAGCCGACTATGGAAATATTTATGCCGCACTCATTGTCGGCATAATATGTATTGGACTGGCAGTTTTATCTGTGTTGAGTATTAAAGAAACTTTTGCCAAAGACCTGGATTATTATGAGATGTCTTAAAATATAAGGAACCATATATGCGTCGTACTGTTAAGCAGTACTTGACCACAATGGATATTCAACTTCAATCTATGACGGCATCTAAAACACTTACCATACAACAGGCAGTGGAGCAGTATGGCAAAAAGCTATTTGACTTTGTTCGATATAAAGTAGCCAATACCGAAGATGCAGAAGACATCATTCAGGATGTATATTATCAGTTTTCAAAAGCGATGGATAACCCGGAGCCAATTGAAAAGATCAGTTCTTGGTTATTTACTGCTGCGCGAAATCGAATTATCGATTTATACCGTAAAAAGAAACCAGAAACTTTTACGTCTTTATTACCCCCCGAAACGGATGATGAAGACACTTTAATTGAGCCACAGGACTTTTATGTGTCAGATAATAATACTCCCGAAGAAGCATATACAAGAAAACTTTTCTGGCAGGCTCTTGAAGAAGGCCTGTCCACTTTGCCCGAAGAGCAGCGTCTTGTTTTTGAAATGCACGAGTTGCAGGGAATGAGTTTTAATGACATTGCAGATGTAACCGGTGAGCCTATAAAAACCTTGTTAAGCCGTAAGCATTACGCTGTTAAAAAATTGCGTAATCATTTAAATGATTTTTATAACGAAACCTTAAAAGATAAATGAAACAAACTCTTGGTTTTTGGATTTTTAAAATTCTGAAAGCAGTTGTGCTGATTGCTTTATTTGTATTACTGATTACCTGGGTAACTATGGGCTTGTGGAATTTTGTGATGCCTTCTATTTTTAACTTACCACAGATTACATGGATGCAAGCAACAGCATTATTATTGTTGATGCGCATCTTAATTGGTGGCGGGCATTATGGATGGAATCGCGCTCGTAATAAATGGCAGCAAAATATGGGCATGCATATGAACAAACGCTGGTCAGATATGAATGAAGAAGAAAAGGAACAAGTGAAACGCTATTGGAAACAAAAATGCTCAGGAGGCTTTGGAAGAACTTTTATTAAAGATGAATCAGGAAATAATGCTGACTCGGAAAAACTGATTTCGTGAGTTTAAATCTTTTCAATCAATGCAATTGCATAAGATGTTATACCTTCTTCTCGACCTACAAACCCCATTTGCTCATTGGTAGTTGCCTTAATTGAAACACAATCTATCTCAATATTCAAACAAGCACTTAGAGTCTCTTGCATCTGCGGTATGTAAGGATTAATCTTTGGTTTCTCTACTACCACAGTGGAGTCAATATTGATAATTCTATAATTTTTTTCTCTTAATAATTGTACTACATGCCGTAATAGATTTTTGCTGTCAGCATTTTTATATTCTTGAGAGGTATTTGGGAAATGAAATCCTATGTCACGCAGGTTTGCTGCGCCTAGCAATGCATCGCTGATGGCATGTATTAATACATCAGCATCTGAGTGTCCTAGAATTCCTTTATCACTTGGTATTTCTATACCACCTAAAATAAATCGACGACCTTCTTGAAGCTGATGCACATCAACCCCAAGTCCCACACGTATGTTGGCCATACCGGGCTATTCTGTTTTCTTGAAATCTTTGAAATCAAACACAAGCGAGAAACGAAGTGTGTTGTCCAATGGATTACGTTGATTGGATGTTGGAATGAGGTAAGAAAAGTTCAGTCCAAACACATTGTACTTGATACCAAGACCTGCAGTAAGGTAGCGACGATTTCCTTTAAATTTACTCTCATTGAAATAACCTGCGCGAATAGCTAAAAGATTCTTGTACCAATATTCAGCTCCGGCACTTATTGCTATTTCGCGTAACTCTTCTTTGCCGCCATCAGGAGCATCACCAAAAGATCCGAAGATACCTTCAGGCACCGATTTTTTTCTAAAGTCTCCTAAACTATCAGGTGTAGGCACAAGCAATTTATTGCCTTCCACTACCAAAGTTAATTTGTTGTATTCATCGAAATTGAAAGTATAACTTGTTCCTAGTCCGAAATTGGTAGGTAAAAAGTCTTTTGTTTCAGCAGATTGGGTATAAGTAATTTTTGATCCAATATTGGCAATGGTTAACCCCCAATTCCAGTTGTCTTTACCAACTTTTTTAGAATAAGCAAGGGAAAGATCACCGGCTGCTGCATTACCGGCTTTGATAACCACACCGTTAACCATCTGTCCGGCAGCAAGGTTTGAATAAATGTAAGCCAGATTTAATCCAATAGAGAAATTGTCGGAAAGCTTTCTTGCGTAACCAACATTCCAAGCAAATTCACGTGGATTGAAGTTTTGAATAAATTGTCCTTGTTGGTTAGTAAACTGAATTTGTCCAAGTGAAAAATAGCGAAGAGAGGTTGTTATGGCCTGATCCTCATCTATCTTATAATAACCGGTAAGCGATGCCAGATAAATGTCATTTACTAATTGACGCAGCCAAGGAGTGTAAGTTAACGCTGCACCTGCCTGGTTCTCTGCAAAGGCAAGCTTAGCAGTATTCCAGTAAATAGAATAGGCATCAGGGCTTAATGATATCCCTGCATCACCCATAGCGCCACTACGTGCATCCGGAGTAATTCTTAGAAATGGAACAGCGGTAAAAATTGTGTTAACAGTACCTCCGCTCAAGTTGGTATTGTTCGGGTTTAATTGTGCAAACAAATTGTTGGTTGTGGCGGCAATAATTAATAGTGTTGCCGTCAGTCTGATAATGGGTTTCTTCATTTTCAATGTTTGGTATTTATGCAAAGTGAATCAAATTATTTTAAAACTACTAACTTCTCGTACTTCTCAGCTTTCAATCCGCTGTCTGATCTAATGCTAACGCGATAAACGTAAACGCCTTTTCCTATCAAATCGCCAAAATCATCTCGGCCATCCCAAATTATCCCATCTACACGAGTGCCTACATTATAGTCTGAGAATTCATCGTTACAGTTTTTTGCGCCTTCTACGTTATTGTTTCCGATAATGTTCGTTTGTAATGTCTTTACGAGTTTACCCGAAACGGTAAACACTTCTACCTTCACATCCAGATTCATTCCTGGCAGGTTATGTTCAAACATAAATTCAGTTTGAGAAGTAAATGGATTTGGATAATTTAAGACATGAGATAATGCAGCACTGGCTGATGATGCCACAACAAATTCAGTATATGCTGTATTGGAGTTGTTTAGAACATCCCAACATTTTATATCTAAGTAGTGCCTACCAGTTGCTAAGTCGCGCAACGGATACCGAATTGTTCCTGATGTATAGTCATCCTGATTGGCTTCATAGAAATCGTTCATCACAAAGGATGATTTTGTTTGATTATCAAGTATTCCGGTTATATCGTGCCCTATACCGTTACCTGTTGTGTTGATGCCATTATCATCTTTTAATTGAAGGTAAATAAATGGGTTCTCGTCTGTTAATCCGCCAAACACAAATTTCTCATCATTCATAAATAATTTAATAACAGGTCCATCATTGTCAATTACTGCAGAATCGGAAACACCTCCCACAATGATTGTATTGTATCCATGAGCATCAGTACTTCCATCTTCAGCATAGTAGCTGATTTTACCGTTGCCAAATTGATAATTGATATCTTTTGGAACTACAAATACAGCACTGAACAAACCGTTGGTTACTGTAGCTTTTCCTTTATAAATAATATTGCGTTGTAAGTCAAAAGTAGCTTTTGTGGATTCGTCACCAAGAGTTTGAATTTTTTGTGGCTTATCATATATGACAGGATAAACACGGCCATTAAACGACGTTAATGTATTTCCATTTTTATCAGTTACTTTTCCTTTAATAGTTACTTTTTGTAAAGCCTTGATTGTATCCGTACTGCTATATGGTTGTGTATTGATCTCAGCTGTGATTACATTTTCGCGGGGATATTTTAAATAAATGCCCGGGTCACCTAATAGCGCAAATTTTCTGGTATTAATAACATCTCCAAAAGAAGACCCTACTGTGTTGTTTTTTCCGATTCTGAATGCCTCGCCTAAAGTATAATAATAATCTCCGGTTGGTTCGAAAATTTTGTAAGTGAAGTTGCTGTTTAACAGATAGTTGGCATATGCATATACCAGACGAAGCGTAGTTACCAGACCAATTGCGCCGCCGTCAGATTTTAAAACCAGATTTTCGCCGGCACTTATATATTCCGGGTTATCAAAGCGACTGAATTCGCAAGTAGCAGTAACAAACAAGGGTAGACGGCAGCAATTATTCCAAGTGTCAAAATCTGACACCTGTAAAATACGCTCATGAGCTAACCCGTTAACCCCACCATGACCTAAATAATTAAATATTAAAGCGCCATTATACATTCGGTTTTTAATGGCTGTCTTTGCATCGGGAACTCGCTGACCGGATGACCCGGAAACCTGTTGATAGGCATCTATGTATATCTTATCGATGTTCCATACAGGATAATTAGTGTTAATATAATTATAGAGTTTTTCTGCATCCTTAAAATGCTCGTTATTATCTCCATCGTCCGCTGCCATCGCGATTACATTTTGCCAGCTGCCACGCTCAGAGTTGATAACATAGTTTTTTATTTTGGTTACCACAGCCCAAGCTTCCTCCGCAGTGTTTGCAGGAAGGCGGCCAATAGCTATATCTATTCCATCTGTACTTGAGAGAATATTACTCCCTTCATTGTCATCAAGAAAGCCAAAGTAATCGTCGCTGCAAAATGTAAGCACCGGTGATAGTGAGTTTACACTTTCATAAGTTGGAACTCTGTTGGTGTTTGATGATATTTTATTTTTATAGTCGTATGATGCATCTCCAAACAACAGCAGATATTTAGGAGGCTCATAGCCATTGGCGATTGCTTTCTTTCTTAGCATCCTCATATATTCTTTGATAGCTGTGATGTCTTGAGCGCCACTTGAAAACTCGTTATACAAAGCACTGGGGGTCACAATCTTCATCTTGTATTGAAAGGTTTGATTGTGAAATGAGGCTAATGCTTCTGCGGCAGTTATTAACTCACTTGGCGCAACTATCACGTAATCTGTTTGACCTGTTGCATGAAGGTTCTGGTTGGCAAGAATAGAACCTGCCAAAGGGATTAATAAACCGGAATTAGGATTAAAACAGCAGAACTGTTTGAGAGTATCTGCGGATAGTTTGAAGTTGGCTGCGTTACCGCTTATTTCAGTTTGCTGACGCAAAACATTGGTTGGATCAGTAACATCTAAAATCCAAAAAGCTGAATTGAAATTACCAATAGTATATGATGCTATATTACCGGCACCAACACTACTCAGTGATCGGAAATGCATTTGATTTCCAACAAGCAAAAGATTACGCTTAAGAATAACCTCTATGTAGTTAAGCCAGCCGTTGGCATCGTTTGCGGTACTGCTATAATTAAGGCCAACATTAATTGATGATTGATTGGTGTTGTATATAAATGAACTGTTTTTAGACAAGGCATAGGTGTCAGTGTAATTCGCTCCTGTATTACCAATACTGATATTCCCTATCGATTGCCCATTAGCAGTTATGTTAAAATTCCTTGAAGCATCAAGAGAGCGTGAGGCAACCTCAACTTTTATGGTAACAGGAGATGTAGTATTAGCATTTGAGAAACTGAATGGAAATGTTTGTTGCTGCTCAAAACGAAACTCATTGCCATACCATTCCCTTCCCGATTGAATCAGATTAAATGTTTCTTGCTCCAGAAATTGATAATCGTCGAAATCAGTGACAACATGAGTGGCAGCGGCATCAGTACTTTGTTGTTCATTCATACGCTTTCCTTCACCTAAGCTAACTGTCAGAAAATAGTATGTATAATCGGAATAAACATTTGTGCGATGGAAGAAAGTATTGGTTGTTTTATCTAAAAACCATCGATGAGCACTCTGACCATAAAAAATAATATAGTCATCGTCATTAAAAACACCATCACTTTCACCGAATACATAAATAGCATTCTCTACTAAATCATCATAACGAAATTGAGCATTGGATTCAGGAAGCATTCCACCTCCATTTCCATAGATGCGTATATTTTTGGGATTAATGTTATTGATATTAATGCCAAGATTACTTAAATAGGATTTATCAATTTTATAAATTCCATCCTGGTTAACAGGAACTTTATACCAAGTTCCGCTGCTTAAGACAGAATTTTCAGCATAAGGGTAATTGCGCAATACTGCAGAATTGACAGGTGTGAGAGTATATTCAATCACTGCCTGAGTTATTTTGCTTAATTCTCCGCTTCTGTTGTTATATGCAATGGCGGGTAAATAAATAACTCCCTCGGTAATCTTACCACTGATTACTGTTGATGTATTCAATTCATTGTCCTTAGTTATAAATGGAATGCAAGCGGCTATCAGTTTTTCCTCTTCATAGTTCAGTGGAATGGTTTCTGATTGCACTATCCGAGCCTGAACCGTAGCATTAAATGGCAGCGTAACACGACTGGTATAATATGGCAGATACCCTTTATTTTCATCGTATTGTGCCCCTTCAAAATAGGGAAGAGTATGTGGCTTAAAGTCAGAAAGTTCTAATGAACGTGCAGTATCAGACCAGTTAATATTAACCTGTATAGTATTGTTCTGAGCAGAAACATAACTTGCAAATAGCCAAATCATTATGGTTATGAGTCCGGATGGCAGACTAACTTGTCTGTAGTGTTTAATATTCATCTTCATGCGGGTTCAGTAATTAAAGTGGTGCAAGCTAACGACATAATTAAGTTATTATTGCGGCGTTAGTGCAGCGACAATGTATAATCACAAAGGGTTCTGGATAGTTTACTTGACAACGCTGTTTTTTTTAAAAAATAGTTATAGTCAAGATGTCGAATTCTCACAATTTCTCTATAATCCAGTTTACCTGAGCCCTGGAATGTATGGAATCAATGGCGGCCCAAGGATAATATTCAATTATCGTAATCAATGGCCTGCTATGCAAAAAGCATTTGAAACGTTTTCCGTTTCGTATGACCAGCATTTCGATAATATTGGTGGTGGTGTAGGTTTCCAGATACTTTCTGATAATCAGGCAAATGGTATAATAAAAACAACATTAGTTTCTGGGGGATACAATCATATGTTTAGGGTAAATGATAAAACCGGTATTCGTGCGGGTATGAATGCTTCCTTTATTCAAAAGCGCCTTGATTGGTCTCGTTTGGTTTTTTACGATCAGTTTGACCAGTCTACAACTCTGCCTACAGCTACCGGAACCTTAGAACAAATTCCTGATTTTAAGAGCAAAGGAGTACTCGATATAGGTGCCGGACTTGTGGTTTATTCAAAAAATATTTATGGGGGTATTTCGGCTAAACACCTGAACCAGCCTAACGAATCGTACTATAAATCATATAAATCTAATCTTCCTGTAAGATTTTCTGCAAATTTTGGTGCCCAAATCAGAACAAAAAGGGGAAAGTCCACGTATATAAGCCCCAATATCATGTTCTTGTCACAGGCAAAATTCAAACAGATTCACGGACAGGTGCTATTTATTGCGTCACCGGTATTACTCGGAATGGGTTACAGGAACGCATTTCAGAATAGCGACGCTGTTATATTTTTTGTAGGAATTCAGAAAGGAGTATTCAGAACAGTTTACAGTTACGACAATACTTATAGTAATATCAGAGGAAAATCAGGTGGTGCTCACGAGCTTTCACTTATACTTAATTTTAGTGAGGGCAAAAAAGCGGCAGCAAAAAGAAAATTGAAGAATTCTTTAGATTGTCCTGCACTTCTTTGATTTGCTAATAAATAAATTACATTTGCGTTATCCACAATTCCACAAGCACCAAATTAACACACACAAAATCAATATGATGCCCAAAGCTAAAAGCCTGATTGTTGCACTTGCTGTCATTGTTGCAGCATCCACTTTACAATCCTGCAAAAAAAATAAATCATCCATGACCGGTTGGAATTACAACGATTCTAAATGGGGAGGATTTTTTGTGTCAACTAAATTTGAGGGACAGGAAACAGGACCAAACCTTGTACTTGTTGAGGGTGGAACTTTTGCAATGGGTAATACCGAGCAAAATGTAACCTATGATTTTGGTAACGTGCCGCGCCGTGTGACAGTTTCTTCATTTTATATGGATGAAACAGAAGTTGCAAATGTTCATTATCGTGAATACCTCGATTGGACCTCAAGAGTTTTTGGATCAGATTTTCCTGAAGTATATCGCAGAGCCCTGCCCGACTCATTGGTTTGGCGCTCCCAATTGGCATATAACGAACCATATGTTGAGTACTATTTCCGCTACCCGGCATACGACTTTTATCCTGTTGTAGGTGTTTCCTGGATACAAGCCACTGAGTTTTGTAAGTGGCGTACTGATCGTGTCAATGAAATGATTTTGGTGCGCGAAGGAATTTTGGAAAAGAATCCAAATCAGGTTGGTGCCGATAACTTTAATACACGTTCATACGTTGTTGGTCAATATGAGGGGGCCGTTCGCAAAAATCTTAAAGACTTACATCCGAACGGTAGTGGTGAGAGAAAAGTAAAAATTGAAGATGGTATCTTTTTGCCTGAGTATCGTTTACCAACTGAAGCTGAATGGGAGTATGCTTCTTTATCTCTGATTGGTAATAACCCATACAAAGGGGAAGAACTAATATCAGACAGAAAAATATATCCTTGGAATAACAGCAGCATGCGTGACTCCCGTCACGGCTCATGGCAGGGTGATTTCCTAGCTAACTATAAACGAGGAAATGGTGATATGATGGGTATTGCAGGTGGCTTGAATGATAATGCGGACATCACGGCTCCTATATATTCTTACCTTCCAAATGACTATGGGCTGTTTAACATGGCTGGTAATGTGAGCGAGTGGGTAATGGACGTATACAGAAGTAATACTCCTTACGACGAGGTTGACTTCAACTCATTCCGTGGTAACGTATTCTTCAAGGACTCTTTAGATGAAGACTATAACCGTATAGAAAAAGATAGCTTGGGACGTATCGTTCAGGTTTCTGTTACCGAATCAGAAAACGTTAATCGTTTGAACTATAAAAAGTCTGATAACATCAATTATCTTGATGGTGATTCCATGTCATTATCTGTTTACCAATACACTTTATCTTCATTAATTAACGATAAGGCCCGCGTATTTAAAGGTGGAAGTTGGGCTGACCGTGCATACTACCTTTCTCCAGGAACAAGACGTTTCTTAGATGAAAACCAACGATTACCTACACTTGGCTTTCGTTGTGCAATGGTGCGCTTAGGTAGTCCATCGGGCAACAAACAAAAAGCCGGTAATTACTTTAAGGGCAAAAAAACATCGAATCAAAAACAGTTCTATAACAGAACCTGGAAGCACGGCAACTAACCATCTATGCTTTAAATTGGAAAAGAGCGGAATCAGAATTTGATTCCGCTCTTTTTTTATTAAAAGCTTTTTCAAACTTTGATAAGTGAGTGCGACTTTTGTAAATGATGAGCAGCTTAGAATATTTGTATCAACTTTTTCTTCAAAGTACAGGAGTATCAACTGATACAAGAAAGATTGCGAAGGGGAATATATATGTGGCACTAAAAGGTCCAAATTTTAATGGCAATCATTTTGCAAAACAATCATTGGAATCCGGTGCGGATTATTGCATTATTGATGAATCTGATTTTCAATTCAATGATCGGTGTTTACTTGTTGATGATGCATTGAGAACACTGCAACAATTATCACATCTCCACAGAAAACAATTAAACATTCCCCTAATTGCAATTTGTGGCAGTAATGGCAAAACAACAACTAAGGAATTAACAGGAGCGGTGCTCAAGACCACATATAACACGTTTGTAACTCAGGGAAATCTGAATAATCATATAGGGGTGCCACTAACACTGCTTTCATTGAATAAACAACATCAAATGGCAGTAATCGAAATAGGGTCCAATCATTTAAAAGAAACCGAAGCGCTTTGTGATATTGCAGCACCGGATTTCGGGTTAATTACTAATAACGGTAAAGATCATTTAGAAGGGTACGGAAGCATTGAACTTGTGCGACAAGGGAACGGTGAGTTTTATGAGTATGTCAAACAACATGGAGGTCATGTATTTGTGTCGGAGTGGCAGGAAGACTTAATTAATCAGTCTGAAGAATTAAGCAGAACTGTTTATGGATATAAGAATGCTAAAGTTAAAGGTCAAATACTATCCGGCGATTATGTAAAAGCTAAAATCATCATTGACAATGTAACAGAGTTTGTAATAACGTCGCAATTAGTAGGTGATTATAATATTGAAAACATCATGGCTGCTGTTGCTATAGGTAATCATTTTAAAGTGCCTGTCGAAAAAATTAAAGAAGCTATAGAAGAATATATTCCTGGAAATAATCGTTCGCAATTGGTGATACGTGGATCAAATAAAATTATTGTTGATTGCTACAATGCTAATCCGTCAAGTATGGAATTAGCTATAAATAATCTATCGAAATACAGCGGGAAGAAGATATTGATAGCCGGTGATATGTATGAATTAGGTAGTTATAGCAGTGAAGAGCATTTGCGCATGTTGCAGATTGCAAAAAATAATAGAATAGAGCACATTTGGCTTGTAGGCTCAGAATTTTCAAAAGCAAACGAACACATATCTATAGCTGAAAAAGTATTTCCTGGAACGAAAGAGTTAATTCAATATGTTTCTAGAAATACTCTTGAGCATTTTACAATACTGTTAAAGGGGTCGAGAGCCATGAAGCTGGAACAGGTACTTGAGGTGCTTTAAACAAGCATACCACCGGCTTTCATCTTCTCAGTGTTTTCTGCTAACTGAAGTGCGTCTATCACTTCATCTAACTTACCATTCATAACATCCTGCAGATTATACAATGTTAGGCCGATTCTATGGTCTGTGATTCGTGCCTGCGGATAGTTATAAGTTCTGATTTTAGCACTACGGTCTCCAGTACTGACCATACTTTTTCTGCTGCGCGCTATTTCGTCTTCATGTTTTCTGACTTGCTCTTCATATAATTTAGAACGCATCATACGCATGGCTTTTTCTCTATTGGCTAATTGCGAACGCTCTGTTTGACACATTACAACCGTTCCTGATGGAATATGTGTAAGTATTACTTTGGTTTCAACCTTGTTTACATTTTGACCGCCGGCACCACCGCTTCGAGCCGTTTCCATTTTTACATCACTTTCTTTTAGTTCGAAGTCAACTTCTTCGGCTTCAGGCAGCACAGCAACTGTTGCTGCTGAGGTATGTACTCTTCCACTGGCTTCAGTATCGGGCACGCGTTGTACACGATGTACACCTGATTCGAATTTGAGGATGCCATACGCTCCGGTACCCTCTATTTCCAATATTACTTCTTTATAACCACCAACGGTCCCTTCGCTTTCAGAAACAACAGATACTTTCCAACCTTTGGTTTCACAATAACGAACATACATGCGATATAAATCACCGGCAAATAAACTCGCTTCATCTCCTCCGGTGCCTGCGCGTATTTCAATGATGGCATTTTTATCGTCCTGCGGGTCTTTAGGAATTAATAACCGGCGTATATTCTTTTCAAGTTCTTCTTTCTCTTCTTCCAGAACGGTCAATTCTTCTTTTGCCATACTTCTGAATTCCTCATCACTTTCGTTTGCTATAATGTTTTTGTTATTATCAATATTACTGATGACCACTTTATATTTCTCAAATGCATCTATGATGGGTTGAAGTTCCTTATACTCACGGTTTAGCTGAGTATACTGTTTTTGATTAGCAATTAACGCAGGATCGGATAGTCGTTCAGCTATGTTATCGAATTTATCTTTTAGTGTTTGTAATTTGTCTATCATGTAGTAATGAAAAAAGTGAAAAAGAGAATTAATCGGAGAGTAATCCGAAAAAAGCAGTGTAGCTAATAGTTTGAAGCCTTATTCATGGCGTAATGCGATACAAACTTACCGCATTTTGCTCTTGGGCAATCATAAACTTTCTAAATAAAAAAGCAGATCTAAAAGGTCTTTCTGTCTTGATGCTATCAGTTCGTTCGGTGCGACTGTTCATATTGAATTCGGTAAGCATATTATCTGAGAGATACATGATAGACTGATTAATAACCTGTAAACGATCAATATATTTTATTGGGATTGTTCTTTCATAATTCAGATATTCATCAAAAAGTAGGATACCTGTAGTGGTATCACATACAAATAGTTTATGGTTTTCTTCTTTCATAAATGTTACTTGGGGAATATGACCCACAAGTTGAAACAGATCTGCTCCTGTTGAAAGGGGTTTACCAAAGTCATTTATTTTTTTAATGCTCATGTCTAAAGCATCATATATCCAGATATTATTATCAGATGCTCTTGCAGCAGCATTGATGTTTAAAAGATTGTTCTTACGTAATTGAATGGTACCTGCTAATCCAAAGTTGTTATCGAGTATTTGTATTACCTGCTGTTGACGATAGAACACCAATGTCTTGAACGGATTAGAAGCATCGATAGAATAGATATTTCCCTGAGTGATGTCGCTGTATCTAAACCATTCTTTGCCGGTACTGTCAATCTTTATAATGGAGTTGTTTTCGTCAGCAATGTAAAAGAAACCGGTGCTATCTCCGGTAATATATCTTGCTGTAATCGGGAGAGTTAAGAGTAATAAAAAATGATAAATAATCTGCATGATTTTATCAAGCCGGACTTGTGATGTCGTCTTTATCTTCAACCCGAGTAACAGTAAAGGCGGCAATAAGCATAAAAACACCCGCCATAACTATAGCACCAATTGCATGTGAGCCATATAAGTATTTTACTACTGGACCTCCAATGATTCCGTTTACAATTTGGGGCAGAGTAATAAAGAAGTTAAAAATGCCCATGTATAGCCCCATCTTAGAGGAAGGTAATGCCCCGGCAAGTATGGCATATGGCATAGCAAGTATACTTGCCCAAGCAATACCAACTCCTATCATTGAATAAATTAAATAAACGGGATTGCCAATAAAGTAAATAGATATTAACCCAATTCCACCGCAGGTAAGTGAGAGTGAATGTGTCAACTTTCGACCAATTGACTTGGCAATGCGAGGTAACATTAATGCATACAGGGCAGATACACCATTATAAACACCAAAGATAATTCCCACCCAATTGCCTGCATCCTGATAAGCCTCTGACCTGACATCGTTTGATGAAAGGCCATAAACATGCGTAGCTATTGCGGGTGTTGTGTAGACCCACATAGAGAACAAGGCAAACCAGGAGAAGAATTGCACCCAGCCAAGTTGTTTCATTGTCTTAGGCATTTTAGCAAAGTCGGTAAAAATCTGTTTGATGCCGTTATGCTTGGGTTCTGAGTCATCTTTATGGAATTTCTTATATTCCTCAGGGGGAAACTCATTTGTGGTAACCACTGTCCAGAGAATAGCAATAAGAAATATTACTGCACCAACATAAAAGCTGATAGATACATTGGCAGGAACTGTTCCATTTGTTGTTGTTTTTTCAACGCCGAAAAACTCGGTGAGTACATACGGAAGCCAGGAGCCAACTACAGCGCCGATACCAATCAAAAATGTTTGTATTGAAAAGCCCAAGGTGCGTTGTTCGTTAGGTAAGTTATCTGCAACGAGTGCTCGGAATGGCTCCATCGCAATATTAAACGAAGCATCCATAATCATTAATACACCGGCACCAATCAACAAGGGAGGAAGGATGGTTGCAACAATATCGGCATTAGGCATAAATATCAAGCCCAGTGAGGCAAAGATGGCGCCTCCCAAAAAGAAAGGTCGGCGACGACCAAGGGATGTCCATGTTCGGTCGCTGAAATAACCAATGATGGGTTGAACAATCATACCTGTTATTGGAGCGGCAAGCCAAAACCAGGAGAGATGTTCTACGTCGGCACCAAATGTTTGAAGAATACGAGACGCATTACCATTCTGTAATGCAAAGCCAAATTGAATTCCGAGAAACCCGAAACTCATATTGAATATCTGAAGCAGACTTAATTTAGGTTTTGAGGCTATCATTGATTTTAATTTCAGGGGTAAATTATAAAAGTTTGTGAACTCAGGAATAATATCTGTTTATCATCTATATGTTATGAACTTACAGGCACTAATACCTCAACAATAGTTCCTTTATTCAGCACCGATGTAATCTTCATTACACAACGGTGCATCTTAAATATCTTATCTACTAATGATAATCCTATGCCATGGCCTACTATGGATGTAGCATTTGTGCCACGATAAAAAGGTTGAGTAATACGTTCCAGATCGTCTTTTGATATTCCAATTCCATCATCACTGAAACTTATTTTGATGTATTGATTTAAAGGTTCCACATCAACAGATACTTTATGATCGGGAGAATATTTGCAACCGTTGTCTATCAGATTAATAAGGGCATTTCGAAATAGAGAATCATAGCCCATCACAGTAAAATATTTTTCGTCGTCAATCTTATCGCTGAAGATGATGTTGATTTTATAATTGGGGTGCGCTTTGATAACGTCTGCACGAGCCTGCCACAACAACTCATCCAATCGCATTCCCGTTTGTGCTGAAGCGCCGACAGTATCTGCACGTGCAATCATTAACAGTTGATTTGTCAGGTTAATCATGTTGCGAATATCTTCCTGAACGGACTGCAAACACATCTTGTAATCTTCCTGATTGCGTTCCATCATTAAGGTTACTTCAAGCTGACTGGAAATGGCAGTCAGTGGTGTACGTAATTCGTGAGAAGCATTGTCTATGAATTTCTTTTGGGTGGCGAATGATTGTTCAATTCGCTCTAACATGTCGTTAAAAGTTTTAGCCAAACGAGATATTTCATCACGACCATTACCTTCATTTACTCGCATATTCAGGTTCGATGCAGTTATGCCGCTAACCTGCTTTACAACCTGGTTCATGGGGTTTAATGCACGCAAGGCAAATAACCGACCCATCACTAAAAGCACTATTATGGTGAAAAGAAAAACAATTAATAATAAAACAGATAGGTCCTTTAAACGCTTATCGCCATAGATATCTATGGCCCCTGTGATAACTATAAAATTGTTGTTGTTGTCAGGAAATAATAACCCTACAATTTCATAATTACCTTGAATAAAACGTGTTTCACCCCGGGCCTTGATGATGGCTAATTCATCTTGTTTAATATTCAAAATATGTTGTTCATCGGTAGAGAAAATCAACTTGTCGTTTTTATTGTATATCAGAATTTTCTCGTAGGGTAGTGCAGTAGGATTATCTCGCTCCAGTTTACGAAGTATGCCGGCATCAATTTCATCAATTTCAATAAGCAATTTTGCCGTGTTAAGAGCTTTGTTTTTTAATCGGCTATTGAAATCGTCGGTGCGGTATTCTGAAGAGAATACATATATAGTAAATAATGAGGTTGCCAGTATCAGTGAAACCAGAATGACAAACTGTAATGTGAGCTTGTTTTTTATCTCCATCTATTCCTCTCCAAAGATATAGCCCATGCCTACACGTGTATGAATCAACTTGGGCTCATATTCTTTATCAACCTTTTTACGCAAAAGATTTACATATACCTCTACAACATTGGTTCCCGGATCAAAATCTATCTCCCAAACTTTTTGTGTAATTAAATCTTTGGATAACACCTTGTTTTTATTGCGCATGAAAAACTCAAGTAATGAAAATTCTTTGGCGGTTAACTCAATTCGTTTTTCATCGCGGAACGCTATTTTTTTATTCAAATCCAAAGTCAGGTTTGCTATAATCAAACGAGTCTCATTGCTTGGTTGTGTAGTATTAGAAGATCGTTTAGAAATGGCGCGAATGCGAGCAAGTAATTCTCTGAATTCAAAAGGTTTCACCAGATAATCATCTGCTCCTGCCTCAAAACCACCCAATTTATCTTCAGTGCTGCTGAGTGCAGTTAACATTATTATTGGAGTCCCCGGACGAATAGATTTTATCTTGTAAGAAAGTTCGATGCCGTTCATATGAGGCATTATTAAATCGAGAAGCACCAGATCGTATGCGTTCTTTCGGGCAAACTCAAGTCCTGCAAGACCATCATTTGCCAAATCAATTTCATAGCCGCTTTCTTCCAATCCTTTTTTCAGATATGCCGCCACTTTTGGCTCATCTTCAACTACAAGTATTTTCATAAAATCAAAAGTACTGTTATTAAACAGGTTAAAAAGTTTACAGAAATGAACCATTCGAGGTTTTAATATCATTTTAATTATTGCTTAATGAAGATATTATAACAATAGCGTTCAAATCCTCAAAACAAATTTTTTCAAAATGAAAAACAAGATTGAAAAATCTAAACTGGTTGCTGCTCTGGTGACCATTGTGTTGTTTGGGGCTTTAGCTTCCAGTTTGATTTATAATAGTAATCTTAAAAACAGATTGACTCATCAGGAGTCTGTAACCGGTGATGTGCTTGCACAGAAGCAAATGTTGGAAAACGAAATGACAGATTACAAGATGCGCGTTCATTCACTGTCCGGTAAAAACGCTGAGATGAATGATTTAATGAGCAAGAAAGAAAAAGAGCTTGCTTTAAAAGAAGCGGAAATCAAAAAGCTGATTAAAAACAATGCTGACGCTAATGCTTTAAAGAAACAATTGGCCGACGTTAAAAAGATGAAGGCCGACATGGAAATACAGGTCGATGCTTTGAACCTGACTGTTTCTAAGTTGAAAAACGAAAATCAGGATTTAGCAAAACAGGTTAAATCATTGAAGAGCGATAATGAAATGTTAGCTAAAAACATCAAGATTCTAAGCAGTATGAACACTGATAATATGATTGCAGATGCTTTAAAACGTAAAGATGCAAAGAATACTGTGTTTGCTCGTAAAGCCAACAAACTTTATGTAAGTTTTAACCTGACTCAGGATGTAGCTTCTAACGTGAAGTTTAAAGTAACTACTCCATCAGGTAAAGTAGTGGTTACCGAACAAGACGGCTTAACGTATAAACTGGTTGATATACAGAGTGAAGTATTAACTGCTGATGCTTCCGGTTCAGTTGCTATTGGTAATCCAATGAAAAAAATTGAGATGGTTTATAAGCCGAAAGAAAAATTAAAAAGCGGGACTTACACCATTGGTATCTATAACGGTGATACTTACCTGAGCAGTTGTCAGATACGCTTAAGATAATTTTAAGGATTAATAGGGTTTTTAAAAGAATCGGCCGCGGGCTAATACTCGTGGCCCTTTCTTTTTTAGGCATTATGTTCCTTCATTATTCCATTTAGCCACTTAATCATCAGGAGTATAACAACCGATGTTAACATGGCTAAACAAAAGTTTACCAAAAAGAAATTGTACTTATACTCATAAGTATCCCAAAGAGATGCTAATACACCGGACATCTTATTCCCTATAGAAGTTGAAAGAAACCACCCACCCATCATCAAAGCTGTTAAACGTGGGGGACTAAGTTTAGAAACCAAGGAGAGTGCCATTGGACTGAGACAAAGTTCACCAACAGTTATTACTCCGTAGCAACTGATTAGCCACCACATAGAACTTTTCTCTACCCCGTTATTGTGTATCCAGGCAGCACCAACCATCACTAAGGTACTGAGAGCTGTAATGAACAAGCCATAAAATATTTTCCAGGGAGTGGAAGGTTCGCTATTGCGGCGTTTTAAGAAACTAAAAAAGCCAACAACAAATGGGGTGAGCAAAACAACCCAGAATGGGTTCACTGATTGAAAAAGTTCTGTAGAAATCAAGTTGATAGAGGCACCTTCATCCGGACGATTATCTTCTGATATGTTTTTGAAATAAACTGGATAATCGTATGTCTTGATTATTTTATCATTTGCATCGCGCTGTACTCTGAATTGTGAATCGGTTAATGGAACCGAATCCTGACTTAGAGTAATATTCTGAACAACACCAAGCGTTTTTGCCGCAGGAACTATAGCATCAGGAATGTTTCTGTTCGTGTAACTCTCTGCCCAGGTGGTTAATGCAGTTCCATTTTGTTTAAAGATGGCCCAAAAGATTATGGCCACACCAAATACAGCTATTAATGCAGACAAAGGTTTGCGATCTTCTTTGGGTGATGTGAAAATGAGCGAAACATAGAAAGCAGCTACAGGCAGAGCTCCAAGAATAAAAGCATCCGTAGAATCGCTGCCAAAAATATTTCCGGGTAAAATCCATCCAATGTATCCCGCAACCATAGCGGGTAGTAATACAATTCCAAAAATTTTCGGAATTGACATGTCTTCAGCGCGTTTAGCTTTTCGCACGTCAGCATGAGAGTAGTGTTTATTGCCCAACCAGAAAATGAGCACACCTAAAAACATGCCTATACCGGCGGCCATAAATGCATGCCCCCAGCTAAAAGTGTTACGCAGGTATGCTGCAAAGAAGTTGCAAATGAAAGCGCCAATATTGATTCCCATATAAAATATATTGTAGCCAGAATCTTTTAGTGACTTGTATTGCTCGCTGTTATATACATTACCAAGTAGAGTAGAGATGTTGGGTTTGAAAAATCCATTGCCAATGATGATTAAAAGCAATGAAGTATAAAAGCTCGTCATTCCTGACAAGGCCAATCCACAATAACCTAACCCCATTAATATGCCTCCAATGGTAATACTCATTCTGTAGCCGAGAACCCTGTCGGCAAGTAGCCCGCCGATGAATGGAGTTAAATAAACCAAAGCGATAAATGTTCCGAATATGTCTGAAGCTTCTTTTTTATCTAATGCCATACCACCTTTTTCAGAGTCGGTCATATATAAAAAGAAAATGCCGAGCATCAGATAAAACCCAAATCGTTCCCACATTTCCGATAAAAATAAAAAGGGTAATGCGGCAGGATGTTTTGATTTCATGATGAATTGATTTAGATGTTGTAATGATAATCAAATATCAATTTTTTGATAGCTGACCAATTAATTCAACGAATAAGAATGTCATTCAGAATAAAAATATTGCTTTTGTAACATGAAACAGTTACATTTATTTAAAGACAATTTTTAGCCTTTAGACTGCTTTGTAGTACTCTCCATTTTTTTCATTCATTAAAAACCGAACCAAAACCATGAAAGAACTATCCACTACAGCAAAGGTATTATTACTTACCTCTCTTGTTTTCTTTTACCATTACTCAAAGGCACAGGTGTCTACAGGGTATTCGTTTGCAACAAACTCCGCCGCATATGCTGCGATAAGTGGTGGCACCAATTTAGCCAGCGGCACAGGAGCCAGTATGGACGATGCTTTGTATACCGGAGTGCCAATTGGGTTTACTTTCAAATTTAATAACGTAAACTATACCTCAGTAGGAGTAAGTACCAATGGGTTTATTTGGTTTGGTACAAATGACCCGTTAAGTACTACATACACACCATTGTCATATGCAGGAAGTATGGATGGGGCAATTAGTGTTTATGGTCGTGACCTCATTGGGCATCCAGCTGGAACTACAACACCTATATTAAGATATGTTACCACAGGCTCTGCTCCAAATAGAATATTTACCGTTGAATGGTTTTGTGTAAGAGCAAAAACCTATACTGCAGGCACTGGATTGTGTACTACGTTTGGCTATAGTGATATTAATAGAATGAACCTGCAAATCAAATTATATGAATCACAGAATTTTAGAATAGATGTGCAAAATAATATTGCTCCATACTGTTTAGATGGAAGTTTCTCCGCTCAGGTTGGCTTAAGGGGAAATGTAAATACTGATTATAATAATCGGCTGGTAACTTGTAGTGGCAACTCATGGGCTGCTCCGGCGGCGGGTGTGGCAAACACAAGTACTTGTTCTATTAGCGAGTCGCCTTCTTGTTATCCGGCGGCTACTGTTATTTACACTTGGGCACCGCCACCTCCTCCAACACCTGTTCAATGCGATTATACTTTTAGTTATTCCACTTCCTCAGCATATGGTGCATTTCCGGTTAGTGGACCTACAACTTTAGCAACAGGTACAACAGCAGCTGCTTTTCGTTATGGAGCTTGGCCTAATCAAAGTTTGGGATTCAACTTTGTTTATAATGGGCAGAACTATTCGGAAATTGGAGTCTGTGCTAAAGGATATATCTGGTTTGGTTCAACCAATCCAACCAACATAGGCAGTTCTTCATTATCGCCATTTATAAATGCACTAAACTCAACATTAAGTATTGAAGGAATAGTGGCCGGATTAAATTCAGACTGGGTAGGCCGTTCATTTGCAACCAATACCACCGGAGGCGCAGGTGGGGCTATTCGAACATACCTTACAGGATCATCTCCTAATAGAGTATTTACGATTGAATGGAGTAATGTAAGGCCCAACTCTGCAACAGATGGAACTGCAACTGTTCCACAACGACATCGTACAGATTTTCAAATATTACTTTATGAAACATCCAACACTATTGAGATAGCATTTAATGTAAATCCTTATCCTTATACATCTTATGCTCAAACATTCCAATGCGGATTAAGGGCTAACACCAATACAAATACACTTGTTAGGTCTGTATCCGCCGGTTCAGGGGGCACCGGATGGGCTAACTCAACGCTCGGAATTTCTACTTCCACCGTTGCCATTGGCACTAGTGGCAGCACATACCCCCCTACAAATGCACGTTATATTTTTACTCCAACCGGGGCAACGGTAACATGCACATGGAATGGTTCAACATCTAATGATTGGCATACAGCCTCGAACTGGACACCAGCCATTGTTCCTAATGTTTGTAACAATGTGGTCATTCCATTTATTGGAAGTGGGATGTATCCTCAAATTGGTTTAAGTACCAACGATAATGCTTATTGCAGAAACTTAACAGTTAATGCCAGTGGTTCCTTAAATACCTTGATAGGATATACCGGAGTATTAAAAGTATATGGCAATTTAGTTAATAACGGAACTATAGTGGTAGAAGGAACAAATCTGATCAGTCTTGCAGGAGGATTAGGTAAAAGTATCAGCGGTACCGGGAATAATACCTTAGCCAAGTTTTTTATAACAGAAGCATCTGATTATATATTAATTAATAATTTATCAGGTAATACCAGTAGTATATTAGAGTTAAACATAGCAACAGGCTGCACAGTAAATATGAATGGTTATGACTTAACCGTTTATTCACTTACTCAAGTGGGAATATTAAAACAAGGCAGTGGTACACTTTCTATCGAAGGTCCCTCTGCAGTATATTCTTTTACTTCTGCAAATTTTCAACCCGAAACCGGAACAACTTTTTTCAGCTCGGGAAGTTTGTGGGGGCCGGCCAACCAAACTGTGCCTTCACTGAGTTACAATCACCTGAAGATCAGAACTAATAATAGTTATACAGTTACCCTTGGTACTGCGTTGGATTTTACCTGTAACAATCTGGAGATAATTAACCCAAGCATAGCAGGTGGATTATTAACTACTACAAGCAATCTTTTGGCAGCAGGAAACATATCGTTTGGTGAGTTGCCAAACGATGGTTCTCAGTTATTATTAAATCATTGCATTTACAGGTCAGTAGGCACAGGAACTTTTTCAATGGGAAACTCTGATGACAATTTAATTACAGTTACAAAACCAACTGCAACCGGTCCAAATGCGGCAGCTATTCAGGGATATGGTACATTAACTTTTTACAGCACGGTTACATACGATTCAAATTCACCTCAAACAGTAATGAGTGGTGCATATAAAAATCTGGCGATATCTGGCGGCAATGGCGTTCGATCAATGAATGGAGCCATAACAATTTCAAACGATTTGATAATTTCAAGCGGAACATTAAATGCGGCTAATGCTTCATATAACATTGATATTGCAGGTAACTGGACCAATACAGCTGCATACACTCACAATGGCAACACTGTAACTCTTAATGGTGGAGCTACTCAGGATGTGCAGGCGGGAACTTCCGCCTTTTATAATTTTATTGTAGATGGCAGTGGAGTTGATATTGTAATTAATGATATAGTGATTGACAATAAACTTACACTAACCGATGGATTAATTAATACAGGTATTCGTAAAATAATAGTGAGTAATAATGCAACAACTGCTGTTGAAGCAGGTATTGGAAATACAGATTATACTGTGAGTTGGGTGAACGGCACCTTGCGTCGTTTTATTAATTCTACAGGCTCGTATGCGTTTCCGGTAGGCAACGCAACAGTATCACAAAATGGAATAATCACTTTTAACAGTATGGTTGGCACTTCATATCTCGATGCATGGTTCAGGCCACTGGCTAATCACGTTGATGCTGATGTGAGTTTAAACGAAACAGGAATTATTGGCAATCCTGCACCACATCCATACTATGCTGTAAATCCGGCCGGCTGCTGGGTGTTTGAACCTGATGCTCAGCCAACAAGTGGAACATACAGCATTAAAGTGTTTATGAATGGGTTTTCCGGCCTTCAAAACAATCGCTTTGGTATTGTGAAGCGAGCCGAAAATTCAACAACTGCGGCAGACTGGGTTACCGGAGGTGGTCAGTTGAATTCAGATAACGGCGATGGCCGTATGGTCGCTGATGGTTATGCTGTTCGATTAAACCTTTCTTCATTTTCAGAATTTGGAATAGGACAGTATAATGGCTCAACATTGCCTGTTCAGTTAACTCAATTCTGGGGAGTGAAAGAGCACGATGGAAATCATTTGCTGTGGAATACTTCCAGTGAAATGAACAGCGACTTTTTTGCTGTTGAGAGAAGCATGAATGGTAAAGACTTTAATGAGATTGGATTAGTAAAAGCAAAAGGCTTTTCTCAAACAATTTCTAGCTATAGGTTTATTGACGTCTCCAACACAGGCATCAACTATTACCGTTTGCGTTGTGTGGATACTGACAGAAGTTTCCGTTATTCAAACATCATTTCTATCAAGTGCGAGTCAGAAAAAGAAATAGTGGTTAATATTTATCCTAATCCGGTTGATGCTACTCTGAACGCATTGTTAAATTCTGAGTGGGATGGTATAATCCAGACTCGTGTAATTGATTTATTGGGAAGAGTTTGTCTCTCTAATTCTATTAGAGTTTCTATTGGTTTTAACAATATTAGTATAGATGTTAATGAATTAACACCAGGCTCGTACTTCATTGAGATAAATAATGAACAAGTTCAAATGGTGATACCATTCATTAAACAATAAATTGCTCTTATATAGAATGAAAATCGGGGCTGCCTAAGGCAGCCCTGATTCTTTCTATTTATATTAGCAGAAAACTCATACATTATGCAATTTCTTTTTACAGTCTTAGCTGCGGCTTTCAGCTCAGTTTTACTTGGTTATATATGGTATAACCCAAAAGTTTTTGGCGCCATTTGGATGCGTGAAGCAGATGTTACAGAGGAGAAAATCAAATCTTCTAATATGCCATTAATCATTGGACTATTCTTTTTGTTCAGTGCATTTGTTGCCCTTTTGCTTTTTCCTATGGTCGTACATCAGGTACACCTCTATTCCATTTTTGCAAATCTTCCTGATGCTAAAGACCCTTCAACTGAAATAGGGACTTACTTTAAAGATTTTATGGACAAGTACGGTCATTCTTACAGAACATTTAAACACGGAATGTTCCATGGTGCTCTTGTTGGTTTATTATTTGTTTCTCCTATTATTGCAATCAATGCCTTGTTTGAAAGACGAAGTTATAGGTACATTCTTGTTCATGCAGGTTACTGGATATTGAATCTGATGATCATGGGTGGCATCATTTGCCAATTTGCAGTTATGTAGCATTAACTACTTTCTTCCGATTGTATAATTAACGCCTATGCTTGTTTTGATTAAAGGCAGGAGTAAGTATGATGCAGAGTTGACGGCAAAATAATTTTCGGCATTATAAACAGGGATAATAGCTCCAAGTTGAAAAAATCCTTTTAATCGATTGTCGCCAACCCGAAAAGTAATGGCAGGTTCTATATTCATAAAATTGAATGCAGTGTCTTTGCTTAGAACGAAATCTGTGTTCCACCATTCAAATTGAGTATAGAGATAGCCATTAACATTAAACATCTGAACAAAGTTGGCTCTGACATCAAAAGAGAAATCAAAGTATTTATCTGTAAAAGCTATACCCGGTTGAATAAACGCATTGGCATAGTTGGCATTGACATATGGAGCATTAGCATAGTTGATTATCTTATTGGATGCATGTCCCGCGCCAACGCCTCCGTAGAACTGAAATAATCCTTTTTTCGCTTCACCTAAATTTTGAAAATAACCTAACCCTAATTCGCCATTAAAAATATTTAAACGCTCATTGCCTGTAGCACCACTATTTACAGAATCGTTTGATCTGCTGTGATACATACCATTTAACATCAGAGCTGCATTTTCTGAAAAGGCATATGAAGATTGAAGATTGGCCAATCCATTTCCAGTTATTCCTAATGCAAATCCAACATTGGCCTCACCTTTTTCTTTAAGCAGTGGAGTGTTAATGGAGTTGGGCTTATAGAGTGTTACACAAGAACTTCCCATTAATATAAATAGCACCAATAGTAGTTGATACATTTTGAATGAATTCATCATAGTATAAAGTTATATGGGAACAGCCTGAATAAATATGAGTAATGTCATTACCTTAAGAAGCCTAGTAGACTTCCTCTACAACTCTATTTCACGCCTTTTAATTCAAGTATATAATTATTCACTCCATAGGGGTTATATTGTTTCATATCATATGCTCCCAAGCCGGGTATGTACCATGTTTCTGATGTTTCTACAAGATAACCCTCAGCATTGGGTTGATGTTTTTGTTGCCATAGTACTGATTTGGCCTTATTGCCTTCTGATTCAAATTTCTTGTTAAACTTCATCAGCCAATCATTAGAACTTTGAATGCTACACTCTCCTGAGTATGTCCATATCTCTTCTTTTATTAGAAAGGTTTCAAAAGTTTTGCCATTAAGTGTTATCGTTTTTACTGCGGTTATCTGACGGTTCTTTAACCACTTCTCGGTTACAACAGCTTGATTGATGTATTCATCAGCCAGTTTAAAACCAAATGTTTCCTGTACCGCTTTTAACAGATTATTTAAGAAATCAATGCCACTGCCGGTTTTCATCTTGAGTACTGATTTGTTAAACAGTTTGTATGTATACTGCAAGGCCGTTGCATTATGTTGATGAATGGAAAAACTCATCAAACAATCAGGAATGCTTTCACCTTTTATCATTTGTGCTGGATATGCAACCGGGAAATTTGCTGTAAACCCATTGGATGGATGCGTACTGTCGCCAAGTAAAATTTCTATTCCGAGTGTTTGGTTCACAAAGTGCAATGTGTCACTATTTGCTGAGGTCTTCATGGAGTATGACAGGTTTTCAACGATGCCATCCTTACAACGTATCAGATATTCCTTTTCTTCTTTTGGGATTTTATTGTCTTTTGATAGTGCTTCGTAATAAATAAAGCCTGAGCTGTCTTTCAACACATTTTTGATTTTAATTGAACGCATATCGGCGTGCCATGGACGCTCTTTCAAATACTGTTCTGATACTTCCTTCTGTTTATTGTATGGTTTGTTGAAGAATGATTCATCCTGATAAACAGATTCATCAGGTTGTTGGAAGATATAGTGAATCTGAGTGCCAATGCGTAAATAAGCGGATTCGCACTTGTTGTTTTGTGCAGAAGATTTTATTCCCAGGAATATAAGAAAAATGATAATGGCTGTATGTCGCATGAGGATTATTAAATCGATTTTTGGAATTAGGTAAAATTATGCCAGAATGCAAAATATGCTTTCAGATAATCGGAAGTCAACGATAGCTAATAGTTAATCGTCGATGAAAGTAGTCTGCTGACATATTGACTGTTATCCGCACTTTGTGTTTCCGCAACTTTTGCACTTTAAACAACCTTCTTCATAAACCAGTCCATCGAGGTCGCCACACTCACCGCATTTACGATCAACTGCCTGTGTGCCGTCGGGAATGAATTTTTTCAGCGCACGTTCCACACCGGCTTTCCAGGTGTTAATGCTGTCATTGTATAGATTGAGGTTTTGAATGAGATTTACAACTTGTGGCAAAGGCATATTATGACGTAGTACACCACTGATTAGCTTGGCATAGTTCCAATATTCTTTATTGAATGAACGTGATAGCCCTTCAATGGTAACCTTATATCCTTCTTTATCAACATACTGAAAATCATATCGCGATTTACCATTTGGTGTTTCATTTTTAATAACCCATCCGCGCTCGACCCATGCCGGTATGCTGAAAGCGTCTTCAGCTTTTCCGGTAAATATTTCGTAAGGCTTATTATTTAAAACACCAACGTAGGCAATCCACTTCTCATCGCCATTCATAAAGCGTACAACTGTTGCTTCTAAAGTTTCTGGCCTTTCGGAAGCTTGATTAACAGTGCCGGTTTCAGATGATTTCTTTTTCTTTTTGTCATCGTCAGCTATCAATACTCCACTACGTGAGCCATCGCGATAAACTGTAATGCCCTTTAACCCTTGTTGCCATGCTTCGAGATAAATATTCCCAACCTGTTCTACGCTAACATCATTGGGTAGATTAACAGTTGAGCTAATGGAGTGTGTGGTGTATTTCTGAACCAACGATTGCAGGGCCACTCGTTTATGCCAATCAATTTCAGGCGCAGTGGAGTTAAAGTACGGACTTTGTTCTATGTCTTTCGAGGTGGTAATATTCATCCAGTCTTTTATCTTATGATGATAAACTACAAACTCCATCCAGGAGTCTCCCATATGGTCAACAAAGTCAACGCGCACATTAGGGTCGCTTGGATTCACCTTGCGGCGGCGCTTATAGGATAGCATATAGACGGGTTCAATGCCTGATGAGCATTGTGCCAGTAAACTGAGTGTACCTGTTGGTGCTACGGTAGATATTGAAATATTTCTGCGACCAAATTTCATCATGCGCTCATATACTCTAGGCAAATCATTGCGCATCATTTGTATAAACTCGCTGCTGTTATCAATCTCCGCACTAAAGCCGCTGAAAGAGCCACGTTCTATTGCCAGATCGATCGATGAATCGAATTCTGCTTCGCACTTGGTCTTCATTATTTGGTCCGCTATCTTCAATGCTTCGTTGGAGTCAAACTTGATATTTAACGCAGCCATAGTATCCGCCAATGCTGTGAACCCAAGGCCTGTACGGCGACCTTTTTTACCGGCGTCGTATAAAAGTTTCCAAGTGTTTAACTCCACACTTTTAATATCATCCGGTTCGGGGTCGTTACTGATTTTATTCATGATCCGCTCTATAGCTTCTAATTCAAGATCAACTAAGTCGTCCATTAGTCGCTGCGATTCATAAGTTACTTCATAGAACTTGCTGAAATTAAAAGAAGCATCGTTTGTGAATGGTTTATCCACGAAATGATAAAGATTCATAGCAATCAAACGACAAGAGTCACCACCTTGCATAGCTATCTCTGAGCAAGGATTTGTACTAACATTTTTAAATCCCGGATAAATGGAAGAGGTTGAATATTTGTGTTGCCTGTCCCAGAAAATGAGGCCGGGTTCGGCGGTATTGTGAGCGCATCTAATAATGGTGTTCCATAATTCTCTGGCTCTAACAGTTTTTGTCAATTTAGGAGTCACAGAATCAATGGGCCAGCGGTGCGTATAATCTGTATCATTCTGAACGGCAGTCATAAATTCATCACTTAGTCGAACAGAGATGTTAGCACCAGTAACTTTTGATAAATCTTGTTTGATGGAAATAAACTGTTCCACATCAGGGTGTGCTATGTCCATAGTGATCATCAATGCGCCTCGGCGTCCGTTTTGTGCTACTTCGCGTGTTGTGTTGCTAAAGCGATCCATAAAGGAAACTGCACCTGTAGTGGTTCCTGCGGCATTGGAAACAGACGTTCCCGCAGGACGAAGCGTTGACAAGTCAATGCCTACTCCACAACGACGTTTAAAGAGTTGTGCTAATTGTTGATCCGTATAGAAAATACCGCCGTAAGAATCGTGAATTTCAGGCAGTACCACACAATTAGATAAAGAAGCAATGATAAATGGATTGCCTAACGAAGACATCACTGATCCTTGAGGAATAACATAACGGAAATGTGAAAAGAGGTTGAATATTTTTTCTTCATCAAGCAAATCGCGGTGTTGGCCATATGCCGATAAATAATTGGCAGCGCCATTTAATTTCAACTTCTCCGCATAGTTTCGCTCAATACGAGCAAACTCACGGGCCATTCTGCGGTGCATATCGTCGGGAGTTTTTTCGATATAGTTTCCTTCTTCGTCGCGCATACAATATTTATTAATCCAGGTAGATGCGGCCAACTCATCTCCATCGAAATACTCGACCGTGGATTTAAAAACTTCCTGATAGCTGTATGTGGTTTTAATTTTTGAAGACATGGACTGTGCAAGGGTTTCGGACATAACTCTAATGATAAGGGGTTAGAAAATGAAACTCTAAAGTAAAGTGTTGTTCAGGGTGAATTCAATTGACTAATGAACAAGATTGTCCGCAATACTAAACGATGATGTTGTGTGTGAAATGTAAGCCTCTGTTTTCAGTAAGAATCAATGAGTTGCGAAATGGAAAGTCTTTATCATTACCCTCATCAAATAAAAATGCAGCTAAAATTTATGCACATCTTACACAACGAAGTTTACTTTGTGTAACATGACCGATGAAAGAAGTGCAATCAAGTTTATTCCATGTATTTTCGTGAGGTAAATGTTTAAGGCAACAAAAGGCATTCAATTATTAAAGACGTATAAGTCTATAATTAAGATATTGCCTGAAAACCTTAGGCGGCATTTTAAATTGATAGCAGTAATTGGATTATTAAGACCATTCTTAGACTTAGTGGGATTAGCAACAATATTTCCGGTTATTCAGATTCTGGTTTCTCCTGAAATTGTTCAAGAGAATAAATTCTTAAATGAACTATTTCAAAGCGGACAATATGAATCAATTACATCTTTCGCCTTTATGCTTATGATGTGTGCTCTGCTTTTCTTCGCGCTGAAGACAATGCTTAGTTACTTTATGGCTAGGTATCAATCGCTGGTTGCGTACAACATAGTTCAACAGGTTGCACTTACTCGTTTTCAATCGTATTTACATATGCCGTATTCATTTTATCTAAAAAGCAATAGTGGTGTATTGATACGTAATTTTCTATTCATACCGTTTGAGTTTGGGCAAAGAATAATAATTCCATTTATACAATTAATCAGCGAAATGTTTTTAGTTATTTTATTATTGGTTGTGATTGTATTTTATAAACCAGTGATGTTCATATTGTTGGCTATTATTATGGCTCCAGCAGTTGCGATTTACCAAAGCAGAATTAAAAATTATCTTAAGGACATTTCTGTCAGAAAAGACTTATCCAGTAAATATATGTTTAAGCAAAGTTCTCAATCTATGGGTGTTTATCGTGAGATTATTCTGCATAATAATTCCGAATACTTCAAGTCTAAGTTTGGTAATGGGGTCAGTGAACTTGCTTCATTGAATTCTCGAATCGCAACCATTAATGAATTCTCTCCAAAGATTACAGAGTTTATTGCAGTACTTGGAATAGCAGTAGTGTTTTCAATATCAATCTTTTTAAAGGATAGCAATAGTGAGTTGGTTCATTTTCTTATCGTGTTTGCTTTAATTATTAGCAGATTATTGCCTTCAGCGAATAGAATAATATTACAGTCAACAACTATTAGGGCTAATGAATTTATTTTCGAATACTTAAACGGTCTCCAGCCATTTAATATAGATCAACAAAAAGACTCAGGCACTATTAATACATTATCTTTTAATGATGCCATTCATCTTCAAAATGTTTGTTACAAATACGATGATAACCCGACGCTCATTCTGTCTGACATCACATTGACAATAACCAAAGGTAGTAGTATAGGTTTTGTGGGTCCATCGGGCAGTGGCAAAACCACCCTGATAAATATTTTATTACGCTTACTGGAAGAAACATCAGGAACTATTAGGGTGGACTCGGAAAGACTGAATGAGACTAATAAAACCGCATGGTACCGATTAATCGGATTTGTACCCCAGAATATAAATATACTGGATGGTGATTTCATTGACAATATTGCTTTTGGGGTTTCGAGAACGGAGATAGATTTAAAAAGAGTAGAAAAAGTAGTCGAGATAGCTCAGCTCAAAGAATTAGTTGAATCGCAACCCAATAAATACCATACGAACATTGGCGAGGGAGGCATGAAGATTTCAGGTGGTCAAAGGCAACGCATAGGTATCGCTAGAGCATTATATCACGATGCTCAAATTTTAATATTCGACGAAGCTACTTCTGCTCTTGATGCAGAAACAGAAGAGATGATTACAGAGTCATTGCGCTTACTTTCAGAAAATAAGATAACCACTATAGTTGTTGCGCATCGTTTACAAACGCTACGTTATTGTGATGCTATTTATAAATTGGAAAAAGGAAAGCTTAGTGGAAAATTGAAATATTCTGACCTTTAACACAAGTCTGAAATAATGCTGTTAAATATCATTCGTAGTCCCATAGTTATTATCGGAATGCATAGGTCTGGCACCAGTATGCTTGCACAGGTTTTACACCGAGGCGGAATATTTATGGGGACTGATTTTACTGCATACTATGAGTCAAATTATTTTCAGAAAATCAATGAGGCCTTACTTAAAACACAACGAGCTGCCTGGGATAGACCTGTTCATACCGAACAAACTCCTCAATTCAATGAGCAGGGTTTTATTTCGGAATATATGTCGGCATCACGAAAGCCGCAAAATCTTCTAGCGTTATTGTTAAAAAAGAAATGGGGTTGGAAAGATCCGCGAACCACATTCACACTGGGTAGCTGGTTGAAGTTGTTTCCCAATCTGAAAGTCATTCACATTGTCAGGAATGGCATTGATACTTCTCTTAGTTTATATGAAAGAAATATGATGCTGCAACCAAAAACTAAGTGGCACAGCGAAAGATTATCTAACTTGTCTTCATGTTTTCAGTTATGGGAAGAATATGTATTGCAAGGCAAAAAATGGAAACAGGAATTACAAAATCGATATTTGGAAATCAGATACGAAGACTTAATACAGCATGATGATGCTTCAATATCGAGTCTGAAAAGTTTTACCGGAGTGAATTTGCGTCAATCGTTGGAACTCATTGCCGACAAAGAACGAGGAAAGAAAGACATGGAGGCCGAAACGGAAGAATTGAAAAACATTGCTGTTCACAATAGAACATTTTTGGAATTAGGCTATGTGGCGTGATAATTCAGAACGGTCAAACAGCCCTGTTGTAGTTGGAGGATTAGGTGGAAGCGGCACACGGGTAATAGCTCAGATAATGTTCGAATTAGATTACTATTTGGGTTCTTACCTGAATAGCCAATTGGATAATTTGTGGTTTACATTTTTGATGCGAAGACCGGCGAGTATGCGCAGTTTTAACTCAGGCGAGATTCATAAATCCATAAAACTATTTGACTCGGTCATGAAATCATACTGGGGTAAAAGTTTTAAAGCGCGCACACAATTGTACGGATTGGCTGCCGAGTTTATGCTGAATAATTATGTGAAGCGCTCACGATATAAATTCCCGTTGAATGCCGCTCGTTCCATCGCGCATCATCATTACCATTCCGAACATCAGCTTTGGGGATGGAAAGAACCCAACTCACACTTGTTTATTGATGCGCTACATCAATATTATCCATCGATGAAATTTATTTTGGTTTTACGGCATCCATTGGATATGATGTACGGACATAATTACAATCAACTATATCATTGGCATTTCTTGTTTGGCTTGCCAAAGCCCAACAAAAAAAACGAGAAAGAATTGATGCTGAACTTCTATGATGCAGCATATTCACGCAGTATTTCATTAGGAAAAAACTTATTGAAAGAAAATTTCATGGTTATTAAGATTGAAGAATTATGTGCTTCACAGGAGGTGTTACATCACCTTATTCATTTTCTTGTTTCTGATATTGATGAGGAGCAAATAAGGTCATTAAAGACTATTCCAACTGCTCAGTCCACTTTTGGCAGGTATAAAAATGTTCCGGATATAGTAAAAATTAAAGAGGCAGAAAGCATTTGTAAGAAGTTTAATTACAAGTATACATGAGGAGAAAGTTGTTGGCAATCTTCTATATCATTTATTTCTACTCCATATTTATTGTTGTAAAAACTCTGACAATATGGTTCACTCTGTTTAAACCAAAGAAGAATAAAAATCAGATCATTTATTTGGAGTTGTTTGGTCCGCCAATGGCGGGATATACAGCTCGGTCAAAATATTGGAGCGACCTTCTGAATCGTTCAGGCTATCGGTCTGAGGTTATATCATTAACATCTTATGTTTTTTACAAGCAGTGTCTTCAAAGTACAAATGGATTGATGCAATTCCAGATCAAAACAATTTTGAGACGAGTGAGACAATGTTTAAAAAGCAGAAATGCTCAAGTTCTTATAGTTAGAAGAGAAGCATTGATGTATAACGACTATGGAAATCTATTTATAGAAAAATGGTTGCGCTCTATGCATAATACTATCATACTCGACTTTGATGATGATATAGCTGCAGCAAAGAATGAGGGAGAGCGTGAGCGCTCAACCTTTTCAATGATTATGCTCGAAAACACTCGTAAGTTTACTGCCTCTTTAAAATTTTTTGATGGATTTGTCTACGGAACAGAATATTTGAAAAACATTTTTTCACCATATACACAACATGCAAAATATCAACTGGTGTTGCCAACCTGTGTGTCTCATTTTGATGAGCCACTGAAAAAATATTTTGAAAACAAAGCGATTAAAATCGGTTGGGTGGGTTCATCATATAATCTAAAAAATATTGAATCCATTTTTCCTGCTTTGGAAAAAGTTAATATCAAAAAGCAGTTTGAATTTGTGCTTATCTGCGATGAAAACACACGAATTAATACAACTTTTCCCTCCAATTTCATTTGCTGGTCGAAAGAATACGAAACTGAAAATTTATTGCAAATTGATTTAGGTCTTATGCCCTTAATCAGAACTAATGAATCTTCCGGAACCTGTTCCTATAAACTACTTCAATACATGTCATTAGGTGTTGTGCCTGTAGCAAGCGCAGTTTATGTTAACAAAGGAATAATTGATGATGGAGTCAACGGTTTTTTGGTTGAAGATGAGCAGGATTGGACTGATATTCTACTGAAAGCAATGAATCGCAAAACCGATTTTTCACACATAGGACAAATTGCGTTTGAAGGCATAACAGATAAATACACCTTTCGTGCTAATGAGAAACCATATCTCAATTTTATTCATAAACTTGTTTCAACTCAATAAACTGATATGTGTGGTATAACCGGAATAATTTCACAACATCCAATTGACGAAGCAAGATTGTCAAAAATGTCGGATGCCATTAAACATCGTGGTCCTGATGGAAAATGGTACTGGTTCAATCAGGATAAAAATGTGGCGCTGGCTTATCGCAGATTGGCAGTAGTTGATAAAGACGCTTATAACACTACGCCTTTTGTATGGCAAAATAAATATCTCATTCTGTTTAACGGAGAAATATATAATTACCGTGAGCTTAAAAAATTTCTGGAACCGTTGGGTTTTTCATTTCAAACTCATTCAGATGCTGAAGTGATTCCACCGCTGTATCAGTTATATGGAACAGATATGGCCAAACATATCAATGGCATGTTTGCCATTGCCATATGGGATCTGGAAAAGAAGATGCTGTTTGCAGTTCGCGATCGCTTTGGTGAAAAGCCTTTCTTTTTCACTCAGACAAATAATGAGTTTGCTTTCGCATCGGAGATGAAAGCCTTGTGGGCAGGAGGTTATCCGAAAGAATCCGATGGTCGTATGTTGTTCGATTATCTCGTTTATAATGTTGTTGAAGATGCTAATAATCCTGAAAGAACATTTTATAAAAACATTCATCGTTTGCCTGCGGCGCACTGGATAACATATGAAAATGGAGAAATTCGTAAAGGATGTTACTGGCAATTAGAATCAAAACAGAGATACGCTGGGAATATTGATGACGCAATTACAAAAGCTAATGAGTTGTTCGATAGTAGCGTGGCTTCTATGCTTAGCGCTGATGCTCCTTTAGGCTTTGGTATTTCTGGCGGGCTGGACTCGTCAGCAGTTTTTTCGCAGGCCATGAAACATTTACCCGAAGATTCTTTCCCGCAAACATATACAGCGCGTATACATGACAGCGAGTTTGATGAAGGTCCCTATGTAAATTCTCTACTGAATCGCTATGCCGCACACAACTCTCAGGCATGGGTGAATGAAGATTTAATTCTTCAAAAACTACCACAGATACTTTATCATCAGGAAGAACCCATTAGTGATTTAACTGTCCTAGCGCAATGGATGTTGATGGAAAAAGTGGGAGAAAAGAAAACAAAAGTATTGCTGGATGGTCAAGGTGCCGATGAAATTTTGGCAGGCTATACATACTTCTATGAGATATTGCTGAAACAGCTTGGAGTACAATCGTGGCGAAAAATGTTAAAGGCAAACAGGGCATTTTACGATAAGCGTGGCAGTTATTACCCTCTGAAAATGCGTATGGCAGGTGAAATCTATTTCCCGAATATGCTGCATCAACTTGGATATATTAAAAGACATTTTCTATCTCCTACATACTTCTCATTTTTAAGTAATGATTTTTTGAACGATTATAAACACGATGAAACACCATTTCCTGTTTTTAATCAAGTGGATGAGTTGCTTCACTACCGTACTACTGTTTATGGTTTGCACAAATTATTACGCTATGCCGATCGCAATAGTATGGCCCATGGTGTTGAGGTTCGTTTTCCATTTTTAAATCATCAATTTGTAGAGTTCATCTTTTCACTTCCGTTGGATTTGAAAATTCATGACGGCTGGTCTAAATATATATTACGCCGTATGATGGAAAAACAATTACCCTCTTCTATAACATGGCGCATTAATAAGTTGGGCTATCATGTGCCGGTTGAAAAATGGCTCGAGCATCCGAGGGTAAAAGAAATGATCAGGGAGTCAAAACAGAAAATGGTTCAATCTGGTATCATCAGACGTGATTCGAAGGCACATCCGCGCGATCTGGCTATCTTCATCAGCTCTCATTTTTTATAGTACCTTGCGCTGTTATGAGTGAACGAAAAATTGTTGGTATCCATCAACCCAACTTTTTACCTTGGCTGGGTTATTTTCATAAGATGGTGCGCTCCGATGTTTTTGTGCTGCTGGATGATGTGCAATATTCAAAGAACTCCGTAGGCAACCGTTCTTTCCTACGTAGAAAAGACGGACAAGCATCATACCTTACTGCACCTGTAAAACTTTCAAAAAAGGCCTTTCAGAATTATAATGAAATAGAGCTTGACTATGGTCCAAGGTGGCCTCATAAGGGATTGAACATGGTAAAAGATGCTTATCAAAAAGCACCGTATTTTCAACAATTATATCCTGCTATTTCTGAAATTATTTTACAGCATCATCCACATCTGGCATCACTTAATATTGCTTTGATCAACTTTGTTATTCAATACTTGAATATTCAAACAAAAATCGTGATGTCTCACACCATCAATGTGGATGATGCTCAAAAGAGTGATTTAGTACTTGAAATAAATAAACAGTTGAAGGCTTCTATTTATCTTTCCGGCACTGGAGCAAAAAAATACAACGATGAACAAAGCTTCAGAGAAAATAATATTGAAGTTGCTTATACTCAATTTACTATTGCCGATGAGTACAAAGCACGGGATGAAAAAAATGAACTGGTAAACCTCAGTATTTTACATTTCCTATTCAACTACGATGTTGAAAAAATCAGGGAGTTAGTTTTTTGTAACACAGTAGCAGCATATTAATCATTTTAGCGATTCACTCAAATTGTTTTTTGCATCGTTGATGTAAATTAAAATTTCAGTGCATTGAATATGATTATTTTCGTTGCTTTATTTTTTATGCCTATTCTTGAACTCAAACAAGTTGACAAGTTCTATGACAAATACCACGCACTACGTGGCATTCATCTCAATATAGAACCACAAAGTATTTTCGGTTTACTTGGCCCTAATGGTGCCGGTAAAACAACGATGATCCGCATCATTACCGGCATCACAGCAGCTGATAGTGGAGAAGTAATATTTAATGGCAAACCTTTTCAGGAACATCATGTGGAAGAGATTGGCTATATGCCAGAAGAGCGTGGTTTGTACAAAAAAATGAAAGTATGGGAACAACTGGTTTATCTGGCGCAATTGAAAGGGCTCTCGGCCAAGGTAGCCAAGGATAAAGTATATGCCTGGATGGAGAAGATGGAAATTAAAGATTGGTGGAGCAAAAAGATAGAAGAACTCTCAAAAGGAATGAGCCAGAAAATTCAGTTTATCTCAACCGTAGTTCACGAACCCAAGCTGATAATTCTGGACGAACCATTTTCAGGTTTAGATCCAGTTAATTCTATATTGATTCAGAACGAAATAGAAGAGCTGAGAAAGAAAGGTGCTACAATATTATTTTCTACGCATCGTATGGAACAGGTGGAAGAGATCTGTGAAAATATAGCACTCATCAATAAAGGAGGCATTATTCTTAATGGAAAAGTAAAAGACATTAAACAGCAGTTTAAACAAAACTTGTTTGCAGTGGAGTGTAAGGATGTAACACCAGTATTACGGGAAGAATATTTTGAAACAGTCAGTAAAGAGGATAACCGGCTACATATCAGGCTGAAGAATGGGGCTACTTCAAAAGACTTGCTTAAAACACTGGTGGAACAGGATTCAGATCTCTTATCCTATCATGAAATGTTGCCAACGCTTAACGAAATATTTATTCAACAAGTAACCGAACAAACACATGAATAAAACCTGGATCATCATTAAGCGAGAGTATATCACTCGCGTGAGAAAAAAATTATTTCTGGTTACCACCATTCTTGCGCCATTGGGCATTGCCTTAATTACCATACTGCCTATTTTGATGAGTAAGGTTTCAACGGAGAAGAGTAGCATTGGTGTAATTGACAAAAGCAATTTGTTTTTTGAGAAATTGCAGAATGACAACAACATGGAGTTTGTGTATCTCAGTGAGAATTATGATCAGGCTAAAGAGGGTTATCAGACGGCTGGATTAACCGGATTACTCTATATCTCACCCGATTTCAATATGTATGAAGGCACGGGTGTTGAATATTTCTCCAATGATCAGATAGGTTTGAAAACACAATCCAACATTGAAACGCAGATGTCCAGAATCACGCGCGAAATAAAATTGGCTAAGGTTGATATTACTCCGGATATGATTGATCAACTAAGTAAAGATGTGCGTATAAAAGCTATAGTCAGCAATGAGCGTGGCACACAAGAAGGAAATACCGCCATTGCCACAATGATAGGTTCTGTGATGGGCTTTATTATTTATATAGTGATGTTGATGTACGGCACCATGGTAATGCGAGGTGTTATGGAAGAAAAAACTAACCGTATTGCAGAGGTGATGGTTTCTTCTGTTAAACCATTCCAACTGATGCTCGGTAAGATTATCGGTATCGGAATGGTTGGTCTCACTCAATTTATCATCTGGATTATTCTTGTGGCATTAATTCAGATGGGAGTTGGGTTGATGTATAGCGATCAATTATCACAATTACAGAATCTGCCATCTGCAGGTATGATGCAACAACAACAAAGTGTTTCCGGAATTGCTAAAGTCTTCGAAGGTGTGTCGCAGTTGCCCTGGGGTTATATTGTTTCCTTGTTTCTATTCTTTTTCATGGGGGGCTACATGTTGTATGCTGCATTGTTTGCCGCAGTAGGTTCAGCAACCGGTGAAGAAGGAGACCAATCACTCACATTTATTGTAACACTACCCGTTATCATTTCTATCATGATTATGGTCAATATACTCGAGCAACCCAACGGCACGCTGGCAATAGTTTCATCTATGATCCCGTTTACAGCACCAATTGTGATGTGCGCAAGACTACCATTTCAACCACCGGCTTGGCAAGTTATATTATCAATGACTTCTTTAGCCATAGGATTTTTATTTACAACATGGCTTGCAGGAAGAATTTATCGCGTCGGAATATTAATGTATGGCAAGAAAGTGAGTTTTAAGGAGTTAGGGAAGTGGCTGTTTTATAAAGGATAATTGATGAAGAATAATATTGCACGCATTGTCATACTTTTAGGGGGATTAGTATTTGTAATATTTCTGTTTGTAGGAAACTGTAAACGAAGTACAGATAATCAACAACAGCAGGATAAGCCCGATAATAATACTCGGGTTCAATTGAAACAAGCACCGCAATTTGATTCCGACAGTGCATACTTCTTTACTCAAAAGCAAATTGCTTTTGGACCGCGAATACCGGGAAGCAAAGAACATAAAGCCTGCGGCGATTGGCTAGAAAAGCAAATGCGCCAATATGCTGATACTATATATGTTCAATCAGGAAGTGTAAAAATTTATAACGGTAATCAAGTGCCAATGCGAAATATCATAGCCACATTTAATCCCAAAGCCACTAAGCGCATTTTACTTTTTGCCCACTGGGATACGAGACCTTATGCCGACCAGGATAAACAAAATAATAAAGCACGCTTCGACGGTGCCGACGACGGAGCTGCATCTACAGCCCTTCTTATCGAAATAGCACGTGTATTGTCTCAACAAAAACCGGATTTAGGAATTGACCTGGCATTGTTCGATGTTGAAGATTATGGAGCTCATAAAGAAGATAAAACGCACGAAGAAAGAGACACCTATGCTTTAGGTACTCAATACTGGTGTAAGAATCCACACATTAAAAATTATCATGCGTATTATGGGGTGTTGCTAGATATGTGTTCTGCTTATGGTGCACAACTCAAAATGGAAGGTCACAGCATGCAATTTGCTCCAAGTGTTGTACAGACAGTTTGGAGCACCGCATCGGCATTAGGTTACAGCAATCTGTTTGTGAACGAACGTGTTCAGGCAATTATAGATGATCACTACTATGTCAATAAAATTGCAGGCATACCGAGTATAGATATCATTTGGTTAGACAACACTACACAAACGGGTTTTGCGCCTCACTGGCACACGCTGAACGATAACATCAAAGTGATTGATAAAACTAATATGAAAGCTGTTGGGCAAACATTGCTCACTGTTTTGTTCAACGAGAAAGCTTCTCTCTAATTTTTTTAGCACGCAATACATCTTTACGAAAGTATGGAGATGAATACCATTTCTGATAGATGCATAACATATACCCATCAGAAAAATTGCTTGAAGAGTTTTATTGGTTTGATAAATACTTGGCGGTTACTTCACTACACAATGATGTGAAGAAATCTTTAAACATTGATTTCATAAGCTCCTGATGCTCTCTGAATATGTCATATGACAAGGGCAGGTTGTTATTAAACTTTATTCTTTTCGACATATTCATTAATGTGGTTTGTATGCCCTGTGCATTGTCATATCTGCAAAACCAATTGTGCTTGCACATGTAATGAAGCACATACTTTCCCTTTAATCCCATATGTTTTTTGTTGTTAGACAGAATGTTGTAAACCGACTCGGCAAACTGAGGAAGCGGTTCGGATACATACAGATGAAAATCAGAGGCAATAATGTGGTCGTATATTATATCGAGCGCAACACCTGAGAGTTTTCCTACAGCTGGCCGCAGGAGTTCTCTGCAGGCAACAGATGATGGGTGGCTGTCGGTAAATTCATCTATAAAACGATGCATTAAAATACCGTGAGCTATGCGTTCAGGGAAGCCAGTGTACTTATTGCCTTTAACAAAGTCAGCAATAAAATTTCCAACAACCAATTCTTCGTCGGGGTGGGAGAGTATGAAATGACCGAGGTAATTCACTGCACAAATGAAGGTATTATTTCATCAGGCCGTATTTCTTCATATAAATTTCAAACAGATCTTTCTGCTTGTTGCTTAAATCAAGCTGACGTCCTTGAATAAATGCATATACTACTTTGTTACTCTTCATATCTAACAGGTCCCCGTTTGAAACCACTATGTTGGCGTCTTTGCCGGTTTCCAGTGTTCCTGTATTATTATCTATGCCCAGAATTTTTGCTGCATTCAGCGTAATGGATTTTAGTGCAGTTTCTGCATTCAACCCATAAGGTACAGGCTGCGAAGCATTGAATGGCAGGTTACGTTCCTGCCAGAAGTTATCGGTGCTGTTGCAGTATAATACTCCGGCAGACTCTAACAAATAAGGTGTTTTGTATGCTATATCATAATCATCATCGGCTGTGGGAGGCAGTGCTTGATTGCGATGTAGTATTACAGGAACATTATTTTCTTTTAGCAGGCGTGTGCACTTCCACGATTCTCTGCCGCCAACAATCACACATGTCAGATTCATCTCTTTAGCAAACAAAACTGCCGCATTTATTTCTGTAGCGAGTGAAGCATGAACGTAAAGCTTTTTATTGCCGTTAAATAATCCGCACATAGCTTCCGATTGCAAATCTTTTTCAAGGCGCGAAACAGAACAATAGGCTCTGGCATCAGAAAAGTATTTTTTGATGACATCAACATCGCGCTGATAACTTTTATTCTGCGAAACAGTGCCATCTCCATTTTCATCAAACTGATATTTAAAGTATGATGGCCAATTCAGATGTATGCCTTCATCGGTTTTATAAGCAGCGTCTTCCCAATTCCATGCATCCAGCTGCACTACACTGGATTGTCCGCTGATAACACCGCCTTGTGGAACAATTTGTGCAAGCAAAACACCATTGCTTCTAATGGTTGGTGTAACCTTAGAATCGGTGTTGTAAGAAATGATAGATCTGACACAGGGATTAAAGGAACCTACTTCAGAGTAATCGTTTGTGGCACGCACCATTTCAATTTCTTGCAAGCCAATGTGTGTATTGGCTGATATTAATCCGGGATAAACATCTTTACCGTATACATCTATCACTTTAGCTTTCGATAGATCAAGTCGAATTGTAGTAGCATCACCTACGAAAACAATTTTGCCATTTTCAAATCCTATGGCGCTGTTTTCAATTACTTGTCCATTACCAATATGTGCGCGACCGTTCATTAAAACAATCAGCGATTCTTGCTTTTTGCCTGGAACCTGCATTTGAGCAAATGATGTACCTGCAACAAGTAATAAGAAGAGTATGAGAGAATATTTTTTCATCGTTATCATTATTTTACAAAATCACCTTCCGAATCGCAGTGATAAAGTTGGTTAACATAAATGCTTATAGGTTGTGTTTGTGTGCCATTTTGTTTGGCTTCGTACATCAGTTTTAGCAAGCGTGTTTTTTCATTGCGTATATACTCTTCTTTCTTCTCGTTTTCTTCCAGATTGAAATAGCAAATGCCATCCACATAAGTTTGCTCGCACAAAGAATACATGCTCAGTGGATTGCCCGACCATAAAACAACATCGGCATCTTTACCCACTTTAATACTTCCGGTGTATTGATCCACGTGCAGCAGTTTTGCAGGATTCAGCGTAACTAATTTCCATGCATCTTCTTCGCTCATTCCTCCATACATTACTGCTTTGGCAGCTTCCTGATTCAGGCGGCGAGCCATCTCGGCATCGTCGGAATTAAAAGCCGTAACGATGCCTACCTGATTTAATATGGTGCCGTTGTAAGGAATGGCATCAATTACTTCGTATTTATAAGCCCACCAATCGCTGAAGCTCGAAGCACCTGCACCGTGTGCTTTCATCTTGTCTGCTACTTTATAGCCTTCAAGAATATGTGTGAAAGTGTTTATTGTAAAACCGAAAGAATCGGCAACATGCATCAACATGTTGATTTCGCTTTGCACATAACTATGACAGGTAATAAAGCGCTGTTTGTTCATGATTTCAACCAAAGCATCTAACTCAAGGTCACGTCGCGGTGGTGTTGCTCCCGACTTCATTTTTGCATTCAACTTGTTATAGTCGCTCCATAGTTTTTCGTAAATGCGGGCACGGTTAAAGGCATCTACAATCAATTGTTCCACACCCATGCGTGTCTGAGGGAAGCGAACCGTGTTGCGGTCTCCCCAGTTTGATTGTTTCACATTTTCGCCAAGCGCAAATTTGATAAAGCCAGGCCAGCCACTGAACTTCAGTATGTCGGCATTACTGCCCCATCGAAGTTTAATAAGTTGAGTCTGTCCACCAATGGCATTGGCAGAGCCGTGTAATAAATGTGAAGCAGTAACTCCGCCAGCCAGCTGACGATAAATATTGACATCATTGGGCAACAAAACATCACCAATGCGCACTTCAGCAGTAACAGACTGTGTGCCTTCATTTACACCTTTGTAAATAGCAATGTGCGAATGCTCGTCAATAATGCCACTGGTAAGGTGCTTGCCTGTGGCATCTATAATCAGGGCATTCACGGAAGCCAAATTTTTCCCAATGGCAGAAATTTTTCCGTTACTGATCAATACATCTGTATCTCTCAGTATGCCATCTTTCTCATTGGTCCATACTATAGCATTTTTAAATAATACATTTTTAGGTTTGGGTAAGGTGTCAAAACCAAACGCCTGAAATGGATAAAGCAGAGAAGGAACTTCAATTTTCTTGGTCAGCTTGGCGGTATCCACTTTAATGCTTGCTTCAATCATTGTGGCAGTCCACACGGCTGAGCTGCCGTATGCCAGAGTAGAGAAACCCTTCAGGGTGTCGTTGCTCAGATATCCGGTTAATATGTTTGCAGGTTGCTTACTGTTTTTTTCTAAAGAGTAGCTTAAAGCAATGTTTGGTTTGTTGTAGCTCACCTGTACCGGAAATTTTTCTTCACCCATTAAAATTTCGCCGCTGTAATTATTGTTTTGCAAAACAATGTTCAACTCAAACGGAGCCATTTTATTGATGATTAAACGGTACTTACCTTCTTTCAAATCGTTGTAATCTTTTTTTACATCGTATGTTTTTCCGTTAATGATGTGCGAAGTGATTTTAAAATCGGGAGAGAAGATATAAACTGGACTAATAAAAAAATTGGCAGGCATATCTTTCTGCAGCGAGCCTGCTAGCGAAGAAATATTTAATCGTGATGCAGGTTCAAATAAAAGTGCTTTGAGTGCTTCCACTTCGGGTAGTCCCATATCAACTGCTTTCCGTAAGTTATCAAAAAATTCTTTTTCGTTTTTACAGCCATAAGAAGTAATGATGAAGGGTATTTTTTTCTCAAACAAAATGCGTGCATTGAATGGAGCCAACTCCCAGTGTTTTAAATTCACTAAGGGAATGTAAGAAGCATCTATGGCGTTGCTCACATCATAAGGCAAAGGAAAGTTGAGTGGAATGATAACACAGGAATTGCTTGACTTGATGTCGTCGGCTATCTGATACTCTGCACCATTGCCTTTGATGATTATATTCAGATGAAACTCATCGGCAATTTTTTTAGCGCGTATAATATCATACTCATCTGTGCCTTCAAAAATGATTGGAAGATTCTGCGATTGATTCAGAGCCTGCAACGACAGATTAATTTCCTTTTTAGAGCCGCCATTTTGATACCATTGTGCATCGAATTGTGTCTGACGAATCAAGGCTATGGAGCCCATCAAAGATGAAGGGTAATCCTGTGTACTGCTACCTTTTTGAAAAGACCAAGCATTGGAAACAACAGGTTTCAGAATCATATTATGCTCGCGCTCATTACCACACATGGTCAGCGATGTGGTGCCGCGCATAATTCCATCTTGTATTTGCGAAACACTGAAGCCAAAGCCCATGGCGCGTAATAGTTCTGCTTTTTTTTCGTCTACAGTAAAATAATCAGAAGCGTTCAACTCTGGATGAATAGCTTCGTTCCAGTTGTAAGCACCCGGTTTGTCAGAAATAAATTTCGGACCTTGGCTTTGATCTTTTTTTCGCTCAGGTATCTTAATACCATAACTGCTGAATATTTCTATAAACGAAGGATAAATCCATGCGCCGTTTAAATTTTCAACCACACAATCTTTTGGCAGCACAACATTAATACCTATGTCAACAATTTTGTTTTCACGCATCAGCAGGGTGGCATCGGTTAAGGTTTGGTTATAACTCACTTGAATATTGGCATGCGTGTAAGCAGTATAGGTTTTTGATTCTGTTGGAACACCATTTACCGGAAACGTTGATTGTGCCTGAGTTTGAATCAACAACGCAGTAAGGAGGATAAAAGTGAAAATGAAAATTCTCATTGAAGTTTATTTCTAAGTGCGGCCTAAAGTAGATATAAATCCATTGCAGTATAAATTGAATTACATTTCCGGCTAATAAGCTTGATGAATGATGTACACGTTGTTTAACACTTACAAAATCTCATACGCAAAGTATGGCGCTGCTCAAAACGTTTTAGTTCTGTTGCATGGATTTTGTGAAAACAAAAACATGTGGAATGGAATTGCCGAAAATTTGAAAAATGAAATGTGTGTATTAACAATAGACATTCCCGGTTTTGGTGATAGTGATTTTATTGTCGAAGCGAATATAGAAACGTATGCAAAGGCGGTGCGGGATGTTTTGCTTCATGAAAAAATAAACAAATGCGCCATCGTTGGACATTCTATGGGAGGTTATGTAGCACTGGCCTTTGCAGAAATGTTTCCTGATATGGTTTGCGGATTAGGATTATTTCATTCGCACCCGTTTGAAGATGACGAAATCAAAAAGCAGAACCGCAGCAAAGCCATCGAGTTGGTAGCGCAATACGGAACTGAGCGATATGTTCGAGAATTATTCAGTGGATTATTTACTGAAACCTATAAGCAGCAACAACCTGATACAGTAAAAGCCTTTATAGATGAATGTGCTCAAACACAGTCACAGTCGGTGATACAGGCATTGGCTGCTATGCGTGTCAGAAAGTACAGAACTCAGGTGCTTAAAAGTTTTACTAGAAAATGCTTGATTGTTATTGGTCGGGAGGACAGCACCATTGCATTGGATAAAAGCTTGGAAATGGCTCTTATACCCGAGGTTGCCTACTTACAGATTTTTGAAAACTGTGGTCATATGGGTATGCTCGAACATCCCAAACGCACTATTGACGTGATAAGAAATTTTATTACTAATATATTTGAATGAGAGATAATAAACTGTCATTGTTAAACAGTAAAAACCCTCAGTTTAATCTATTAAATCGCGAGTTAAGGTCTAAATAGGCTCTTTCATAGGCAATTTTGCAGAATTAAAAGATTTTTCAATAGACTTTAATCAGAATTTAATATATATTTGACCATAACTCCGCCGTAAGTTCATAGTCACTTCGGTTAACGTCAAGCATCAACAGCGCGTAAATTACGACAGAGTTATACTCACTTGAAACCCCGAATACCGAATGAATAGACTTATACAGGCTATTGTTTTATTTCTGATAAGTGCTAGTTGTGTTGGTCAGACTGTAAGTAAGACCAGTTCAACGCTAAGCAATAATGCTCATTCAAAAGACACTACACCTTCAACCGGAATCGAGTATCTAACGACGGACGGGTATCACTTTATCTTACATTATCACCAACAAGGATTAGACTCAGCTTCTTATTTGAAAGCGGCTAACTACTTTGACAGATATGATGCTTACAGATTTTATGACAAACGCCGTACTATATATTTTACCGACAAGATGGTAAGCATAGAGTTGTTTTCAGCAAAAGAGTTAAATGAAAAATACGGCAAACGTATCAGTCCATATACCATCAAGGATGAATCAAACTATCCACAGATTGAATTTATTTATCACAATGGAGTAATTAAGGATGTATTAAAATAAGCAATGCAAAAAAGGGACCTCATATTACTAATGTTTCTATTCTCTGTATTGAAACTCAATGCACAGAATTTTAACATGGGAAATCTGGGAACTGTTACCAATGCTTGTGGGGGTAACTTTTATGATAGTGGCGGTCCCGGAGGTAATTATGGACTCAATCAAAATTATATAGCAACGTTTTGTGCGCCACCCGGACAATATATTTCATTTGATTTTACTCAATTTAATCTTGGGACTTTTGATGATTTAACCATTTACAATGGTCCATCTACAGCTTCACCACTTATCGGAACTTTTACAGGTAACGGAGGTCCCGGTACTGTTACCTCAACAATTGGAGGATGTCTAACATTTGATTTTTTTAGTGATCCACTTCTTTTAACGGGTACAGGCTGGACAGCTTCAATAATTTGCGGAACAACACCACCTTCTACAGGGAATGATTGCGGAAGCGCCTCGCCTTTTTGCACAGGAACTGTTTATACTTTTCCTAATAACACAGGAGTTGCCAGTCTTGGACAAATTAATTGCTTACTGACTACACCGAACCCGGTTTGGTATTATATGCAAATACAAAATCCGGGTAATTTGGATATAAATATTTCACAGCAAACAGGAGGCGGAGCACCAATTGATGTTGACTTTAACCTATGGGGGCCTTTTACATCATTGTCAAACGGCTGCGCGGCAATTGCCGCCGGAACAGCACCAAATGTTGACTGCAGTTATTCAATTGCAGCAACTGAGCAGGCAAACATTGTTGGTGCACAGGCGGGTCAGTTTTATATCATGCTGCTCACTAATTACTCCAACCAAGCCGGCAATATCACTTTTACAAATACTGCCGGCAGCACAGCTACTACCAATTGTGCTATTTTATGCACTATCACAGATGTTACTGCCAACCCTACGGCTTGTAATGCTGCTACCAATACCTATAACTTATCCGGTCAGGTATTTGTAACCAATCCACCAACAACCGGAACACTAACTATTACTAACAGTTGTGGAGGAAGCGTTACGCTTAATCCACCATTTACTTCTCCTATTAATTATTCTTTAACAGGTTTATTACCAACCGGTGGCGGTTGTAATGTATCTGCAAGTTTTTCGGCAGATGCTACGTGTACTTTCACTCAGTCTTATACATCTCCTGCCTCATGTGGTGTTACTGCTTTAAATTGTCCACAGTATGCCAATGTATCGAGTAGTCCAAATGTTGCTTGTGGTGGTCAGATATATTATCTGGAAGTTTTAAATACTGCTTGTAATGGTACAATTTCTTTTAATGTAGTTGGGAACTGGGGGACTTACCCAACTGAACTTACTTGGCAAATCACCAGCAATTTAACGGGTGCTGTTGTTGCCTCAGATTTAGTCCCAGGGAATAACGTAGCAAGTGGAAATTTCAGTATTGCTGTCGGGCCTCTAAATCCAATAGTTACAGGTAATATTTTTACACTTACAGTTTTTGATTCTTTTGGTGATGGTTTTTCTGGAGGAGGTTTTATTTCAGTGCAACAACCCCTTGGGACAAATATTGTTGGACCTATTAATGGAAATTTTGGAGCTACAAGTACAACAATATTTGGCGCCAATATAGCCATATCACCAGCCACAATTACAATTAATACACCTACTGGTCCGGTTGTAGCAACGGTCAATAACTGTGCGAAATTTAAAGTTCCAATTACTCTTCAAAACACCAATTATTGCAACACAATTTCGGTTGCTTTACCTTGGTCAATTGTTTGTCAATCAACGAGTGCAGTTATTTCAAGTGGAACCACTAATGTTACAGTATATCCCAACTTGCCTCAATCGGCATCTGATTTAGTTGACATTTCTTTTAATCAGGCTACCTGTCAATGGAATGTAACACCCCTTTCGGGTTGTACGATGGCTAACATTGGAACAGTATTTACAATTTCGCCTAATCCAGCAACACTACCTCCTCCAACAACATGCGGCGCTGGATCGCAAACATTTCAGGTTACCTATAATGGACTTTCCGGCAGTCCTAATTGTTGCTCAACAGGCGGTCCGCTAGTTCCTATTATATATAATCAATCATTTAATCAGTCCAGCGTTACTTCAGGTACATCCCCATTTTGGACGAACTCAAACCATTCCGGAATATTAACAATACCACCTTACAACTCGGGAGGCAACGCAAATGCATTAACACTTACAGTAAATGTTTCAAATTATTGCTTCAATCAACCTGGACCAAATGCACCTGTTAATACGGCCTATTGGATTACAATAATTATTGATGGTCAAATTGTATATGACCAAATGACGGCCAATCCTGGTCCGGCTAATTCAACTGTTAATTTGAATCTGTCAAGTATTCCAAATGGATATAATGAAAATAGTGTGATACAGGTTTATGTGTATCCTAATTCTTTTTCAGCAGGTGCTACGAATACTGTTTACAATCCGGGTGTACCCTGCCCTATACCTAATGGACAGGATGGTGTTTGGAACGCTCAGATTTCTGCTACAATTAATGCTTCATTTATACAACAGGCTCCAACAGTAGGTATTTGTAATTATAGTTCGTTTTTGCCTTCAGGCTGTTGTACTCCTGCTATTGTGCCCAATGCTAATGCATCAATTTGCAGTGGTGGTAGCTTGGCAACTCTAACGGCATGGCAAAATGCAGTTAATACTGCAAATGCAAATTGCGTAGTGTTTTCAAGCGTAACACCGGTTGCCGGAACCACTTTACCTGATAACACTTTCCCAAATGGAATTAACAACGGAGTCGCTCCAATAAATCAAACCGTTAGTGCCTATTCTTATTGCGACAGCGATGGAAGTGGAACGATAAACGCAGGCGATACTTACACATTAATTAGTACTTATACGTTAACTGTTAATCCGATACCCACCGTTACCACCAATCCCACAACACTTTGTGTAACACCGGCAGCAAATGTTACCGCATCAGGTGCTAATACATATACATGGTCCCCAACAGCAGGATTGTCCGCAACCACAGGGGCAACTGTAAATGTTAACCCAACTGTACCTACAACATATACTATTACGGGTACCAGTGCCGCAGGATGTACTGGCAGCGCAACACTTGTAGTAGACGTAAAACCAATAATTAATATTACACCTGCAGCAACTTCTATTTGTTTAGGACAAAACACTACACTTACAGCAAGTGGTAATGCTATATCGTATCAATGGTCGCCAAGTGCAACTTTAAGTTCTTCAACAGGAACAACTGTTACCGCAACACCTGGAGCCACAACAACATATACTCTTATTGGATTAGGACCAAATGGTTGTAATGCACAAACTACTCAGGTTATTACGGTTAACCCATTGCCAAGCGTCACTCCTATTGCACCAGCTGTAGCCAGTATTTGTCAGGGTCAAAGTATTAATCTTTCAACATCAGGAAATGCAGCTACATATACCTGGTCACCGGCTACTGGCTTAAACACCACAACAGGTACTGCGGTTTCTGCCTCGCCAACGGCTTCTACAACATACACTATGGTGGCAACCAGCGCATTTGGTTGTACTACTTCACAAACTATAAACGTTAATGTTAATACTATTCAGGTAACCCCTAACTCATATGGTCCTATATGTCAGGGAGGTTGCGTGAACTTATTTAATAATGTGATTGTGCCTCCGGCATCTTTTACATATACAGGGCCACAGGCTTTTGGAAGTGGAATGACTATTTCATCATTAACACAAAACACCTATTGTGGCACTCTTCAATCAGGTAGTATTTTGAGTGTATGTGTTAATATAACTTTTCCTAATATTTCTCAACTTCAACTTATTCTTCAGTCCCCAAGTGGTGCACAGGTTACATTAATATCTAATCCTGCTGTTGCTGGTGGAAACATGGTGAATACATGTTTTTCAACAGTAGGGGCAGCTTTTGCTGGACCCGCACCATTTACAAATACCTATGCCCTCCCCATTGGTCAAACATTTAATTTGATGAATGGAAGCTCAATAAATGGGTTGTGGCGCCTGGTAGTGGTTAACGCATCGGGTTTGGCAGGTACTATAAATAGTTGGTCCGTAAATATTCAACCTCCTCCAAGTGCATACACCTATGCTTGGTCTCCGGCTACAGGTTTAAGTTCTACTAATGGCCAAACGGTAACTGCTTGTCCGACAGCCAACACAACATATACATTAACCGTGACGGATGCCTGTACCGGCTGTAGTGGAACTGGTACTTTCCCGGTAACCGTATTCCCTCCAATCAACCCAAGCATCAATCCGTCAATATCTACAATATGTCCCGGTAACAGCACTACAATAACTGCTAACCCTGCTGGAATGACGTACCTCTGGTCTAATGCTGCTACAACACAGAGCATTACGGTAAGTCCAGGTAGTACAACCTCATATAATGTAACGGTAACAGATGTGAATGGATGTAGCGGTACTGCTTCTGCTACCGTGAATATAGATATACTTCCTGTTCCAGTTGTAAACAATCAAGTAATATGTGTAGGTGCCAGTGCGACATTAACTGCTACTCCGGCAGGTATGAATTATCTGTGGTCTAATGCTGCTACAACTCAAAGCATTACGGTAAGTCCGGGCGGTACCACATCATACAGTGTAACCGTAACAAATGCGAATGGATGCAGTGGAAGTGCTAGTGGCACAGTAACGGTAAATGTTATTCCTCCTCCTGTTTTAGCTTGTTATGAAACCGCGACGTGGAATCCAACGACGTGCGTATGGGATGTAACGGGCACACAGCCACCGGCACCGACGGTACTGTGTTATGAAACCGCGACGTGGAATCCAACGACGTGCGTATGGGATGTAACGGGCA
>CAZXFT010000002.1:0-126762 GCA_964640655.1 uncultured Bifidobacteriaceae bacterium
ACCTGTTGTTGCACTCAGTCCTGTTGCAGGAGACCAAACATAAGTTGATGCACCAACTGCAGTTAAGTTTATGAAAGCTCCGTTACAGATAGCACCAGTGTTAGCTGAAACTACAACGATTGGTAAAACAGACACGGAAACAGTAGCACTATTTGTACAACCATTTGCATAATAACCGGTTACCGTGTAGGTTGTAGTTGATGACGGATTAGCAATTACAGTAGCGCCTGTTGAACTGGACAATGATGCATTTGGAGACCAACTGTAAGTTGATGCTCCATTCGCTGTTAAAGAAGAGGAGCCTCCAATGCAAATTGGACCTGAGCCACTAACACTTAGTGAATTACTTGAAATAACAACCGGCAAGACTATGGAATTTGTACAACCGGTCTGAGAAGTAATAGTTAATGTTACTTGATAGGTTCCTGCTGAGGCATATACGTGAATTGGATTCTGTAAGCCATTGACTTCAGGTGACCCATCACCAAAATTCCAGGTATAGTTTCCAATAGAACCATTCTGGATAGTTGTAGAATCAAAAAATGCAACAGAAAAATTGTTACAGTTTTGAGAGTATCCAAAATTTGGGTTTATCAGTGTTGGTTGAACAATGGTTGTCATATTAGCAACACAACCGGTAACTGAGGTTAATTGACAAGAATATACGGTTCCGTTTATGGGATTATCAATAGTAATTGATTGGGTAGTATCACCACTCGGCGACCATAAATATGAAAATCCATCCGGAGCGCTTAAGACAACACTATTTGATCCTACACAATACTGAGTAGTAATACCATTAGGCGCACAATAGGCATCGATATAAGCATATCCAAAATGGCCACCCAATGCACAGTCGCCAACTAAAAATTGAATACTTACCGATTGTCCGATGTATGCAGTTAGATCAATGCCAACCGTCGTCCAGTCTCTATAATGGATTATTGATGATGTTGTGGTTACCCCTGTTTGAAATTCGGCAATATTTGAATCTGAAGTAACAAAATAGTGGCCGCATTCTTCATTGGGTATGTATTGACCTAATGAGTTTAGAACTTTAATTTCAAATCTTGGTTTTTCGTGTGGTAAGTGCAAATTGGTTCCATCCGGGTCTTCTAAAACAACCGCATACTTATAAATGAATAATGGATTGGAGGCTGTAACTGTAAATGTATAATTCAGCATCTCTGATTTAGATCCAGGAAATGGTCCCGGATTGGTAGCGGAGTAAAACGAGCGTTGCCATCCTCCTAAACGGGCAGAAAAATTTCCACCCGGAGCTACATAGGATAAATTGTTATTTGTGTTAGGATCAAATCCCGGCGATGTAATTGTGTGGCGTGGCGCTGTAAGTCCAATAGTTGTTAAGAATTGGTTTATCGCAATTGGGCAGCAACCACCCGGAAAATTCCCCGAATTACCATTTGGGGTTCCTCTACCGCCTGTCCATCCGGCAAATGTTCCATTTTCAAAGTCAGCATTAGTGCATTGGGCAATGCATAGTAATGAATAGAATTGCATTACAATGAAAAAAATAACCCCAAAAAAGCGCACTTTCATGTAGTTGATTTAAAATTCGCTCATCGGTAAAATTAGAATATTCGTCGATAAATATGTTTCAATAGGCGTATTATTTTAACCAATTTACAAACTTTATTACGACAATTGTCTAATAAAGATTCATTCAAGACCTTGTATATTTATAAGACATCTCAAACAGCAGGGATTCTAAAACCTAGCTCACACCCATTTCTGAAAAAAACAGAAAAATGCATTTTTCAGACTGATTGATAAATAATTAACGTTTCAGTATCGTCTTTTCGTAATCCATTACAGACGTTTCAATCACTTTCATCGCATGTGAAGCATCATACGTGCGGTCAATTTTTACAACATTCGGTTGCTCGGGTATTGATTTATAAGTCTTAAAGTAATGCTCAATTCTTAACAATGTTTGTTTAGGCAAGTCACTTATATCAAGTACAGTGGCATACAGTTCGTCCGCATCTAGTACAGCAATAATCTTATCATCAGCTTCCCCTCGGTCGTTCAGGCACAAACCACCTATTGCACGTGCTTTAAGTAAAATACCTCCTCGTAAAATCTCTTTACTGCTTAATACACAGATGTCGAGCGGGTCGCCATCTCCTTTTGTTATCGAGGTTTGAAAAGTTTGTGAAGCAAGTGCTGCAGTTCCTGATCCGCAATATGTTTTTGGAATGAATCCATACATAAATGGTGTATGGTTGCTAAACAATTGTGGACGGTCAATCATCAGCCAGCCGGTTTCTTTATGTATCTCATACTTCATTGTGTCAGAGGGCACTATTTCAATAAACGCATGAATAAGATTGTTTTTTCCTGCAAAGGTGTCAATGCCATGCCAGGGGTGTAATGAATGTGTATTTACCATGTTCAAAGTCCGATTAAACGATTAAAGGTAGATTTGCGTGCAATTTTCACAAAACTACCTGTTATGTCATCTCCGAAAATTGCACTGGAAGGATTAACCTACGACGATGTCTTAATGCTTCCGGCGTATTCTCAGGTTCTTCCTCGCGAAACCAACATCAGCACACAACTCACTAAAAACATCCGAATCAATGTACCCATTGTTTCGGCAGCTATGGATACGGTAACCGGAGTAGAAATGGCTATTGCAATGGCACGCGAAGGCGGGATAGGTATTCTGCATAAAAATATGACTATAGAGCATCAGGCGAACGCAGTTAGAAAAGTGAAACGCTCTGAAAGTGGTCTTATCCTCGACCCCATTACCTTACTTGAAGATGATACCATCGGCAAGGCTCATAGTCAGATGCGCGAATTTAAAATCGGAGGCATACCGGTTGTGAATACTCACGGCGATCTGGTTGGAATATTAACTAACCGTGATTTGCGATTTGAAAAAAATATGAAACGCCTAGTTCGAGATGTGATGACTAAAGAACATCTGATAACTGCTCCCGAAGGAACTGATTTGAAAAAAGCAGAAATCATTCTACAGAAATATAAAATCGAAAAACTTCCGGTAGTAAATAAAAAAGGTAAACTGGTGGGTTTGATTACATATAAGGATATCTTGAAGATTAAAAATTTCCCAATGTCTTGCAAAGACAAACTGGGAAGGTTGATGGTTGGTGCTGCTGTAGGAGTAACATCCGATACGCTCACTCGTGTAGAAGCATTGGTACACAATGGGGTAGACGTGATTGCTATTGATACGGCTCATGGTCATTCTAAGGGTGTGATAGATATGTTGAAGGCCGTGAAGAAAAACTTTAAGGTAGATGTGATTGCAGGAAATATTGCAACAGCTGCTGCTGCTAAGGCATTGTCTGATGCCGGTGCTGACGCGGTTAAAGTGGGGGTTGGCCCTGGTTCTATTTGCACCACAAGAATTGTAAGTGGTGCTGGAGTGCCGCAATTGAGTGCTGTTATGGAAGCGGCATCTGTGTTAAAAGGAAAAGTTCCGGTTATTGCCGATGGAGGTATACGTTACACCGGGGATATTGTAAAAGCTATAGCTGCCGGTGCCGATACTGTAATGGCAGGTTCCATGTTTGCCGGTACTGAAGAGTCTCCCGGTGAAACTATCATTTTTGAAGGAAGAAAGTTTAAGTCCTATCGGGGTATGGGTTCGCTCGAAGCCATGCAATCAGGAAGCAAAGACAGATATTTTCAGGATGCGGAAGACGACATTAAAAAATTAGTTCCCGAAGGTATTGTTGGTCGAGTCCCATATAAAGGCACACTGAACGAGGTCTTGGTACAATGCATTGGTGGTCTGCGTGCCGGTATGGGGTACACAGGTTCAGCAACCGTCCGCGATTTACAAAGAGCACAGTTTGTAAAAATTACTACTGCCGGTGTTAAGGAAAGCCACGTGCACGATGTCGTGATAACCAAGGAAGCGCCAAACTATAGCCGTTAGATTCTTGAAAAGAGTTAATGTCATATGGATTTATCTGTTGCCAACTTTGTTGGTAGTTATCAACTGTGCAATATCATATTCGCAACCATTTAAACAGACCGGAAATGCATCATACTATTCCGATAAGTTTAACGGAAAGAAAACCGCATCAGGAAAAATATTCAGCAATAAAAAATATTACGCTGCACATCAAACACTACCCTTTGGCACATTGATTAAGGTCACCAATTTAAGTAATAACAAATGGTGTTTAGTTACTATCGTTGATCGAGGGCCTTTTATCAAAGGCCGCATCATTGATTTAAGTAAGGTAGCCGCTGATTCATTAGACTATATTCATGAGGGTCATACAAAAGTTGTTATCGAAGAAATTACAGAAGAAAATGAACGTAAATTATTACCTCCTGAGAGTCGTTTCCTTTCATTTCCCTATTCATGGGTAGGTATGTGGTCAGGTGAATTGGTCATATTTAATCAAGGCGTAATAAAAATGAAAGTGCCCATGAGGTTGCATATTAAACTTACCGAGGATACTTCGCGGTGGCAATGGGTTATTCAATACGATACATCTAAACGAAATTATGAGCTAGTTTTAGATGAATTTAAAAAAGAATATTACATTGATGAAAAAAACAGCATTATAATTCCGGTTTCAATATTTGGTAACACGTTATTAAGTTGCTTTGATGTGAATGGTTCTTTGTTGCAGGCAACATATAGCAGAGCAGAAGATGAGCTATTATTTACAATCAGCAGTGTAAACACAAATATTAAAGATCGAAGCGGAGGTACCCTAAATAAAGAAGAGGATATTCCGGTCGTGGACTCATACAAAGTGGTATCTTATCAGCGAGCCATATTGAAAAGGGAGTAGTAAAATCGCTAATAGGTTTTCAATTATTATTTTTACCGCCTCTTAAAAAAACTAATCGTACGTATGTCAAATACAAGAGGCCCACTGTCGGCGTTTATGGAAAAAAATTATTTGCACTTTAACGCCGCAGCACTGATGGATGCTGCCAAAGCATATGTTACACACATGGATGCAGGAGGCAAGATGATGGTAACGCTTGCTGGTGCAATGAGCACTGCTGAATTGGGAATTTCATTGTCTGAAATGATTCGTCAGGATAAGGTTTCAATTATCTCCTGTACCGGAGCTAATCTGGAAGAAGATATTATGAACCTTGTGGCACACAAGCACTACAAACGTGTGCCCAACTACCGCGATCTCAACCCTCAGGATGAATGGGATTTGCTAGAAAATCATTTCAATCGTGTAACGGATACATGTATACCGGAAGAAGAGGCATTCCGTCGTTTGCAAAAGCATATTCATAAAATCTGGAAAGATGCTGACACCAAAGGGGAACGTTTTTTTCCTCATGAGTATATGTATAAAATATTACTGAGCGGAGAATTGCAACAGTATTACGAAATAGACCCTAAGAATTCGTGGATGTTGGCAGCAGCGGAAAAAAATATACCTATTATTGTTCCGGGTTGGGAAGACAGTACTATGGGAAACATCTTTGCCTCGTATGTGATAAAAGGAGAGATTAAAGCATCTACTATGAAGTCTGGTATAGAATACATGGTGTGGCTTGCAGACTGGTACAGAAATAATTCTGGCGGAAAAGGTGTAGGCTTCTTTCAAATTGGTGGCGGTATTGCCGGCGACTTCCCCATTTGTGTCGTGCCTATGATGTATCAGGATTTGGAGTGGGAAGATGTTCCTTTCTGGTCATACTTCTGTCAGATTTCTGATTCTACTACTTCCTATGGTTCATACAGTGGAGCTGTACCCAACGAAAAAATTACGTGGGGTAAACTGGGTATTGACACACCAAAGTTTGTTGTTGAATCTGATGCTACCATAGTAGCGCCACTGATGTTTGCCTGGATTTTAGGCTGGTAGTTTTTCTTTCAGATAAGAAGCAGTATAGGATTCTTTTATGTGAATTAATTCTTCGGGAGATCCCTGAAACAAAAGGTTTCCGCCTCGATCGCCACCTTCCGCGCCTAAGTCTATAACATAATCAGCGCACTTGATCACCTCCATATTGTGCTCAATAATAATCACACTGTGTCCTTTCTCAATCAGCACGTCAAATGTTTTTAATAACTTCTTGATGTCGTGAAAATGAAGTCCTGTGGTAGGTTCATCAAAGATGAATAGTATGTGATTACTGTTAACACCTTTACCTAAAAACGAAGCCAGTTTTACTCTTTGTGCTTCACCGCCGCTGAGTGTGCTCGACGATTGACCGAGTTTAACATACCCCAAACCCACATCCTGTAAGGGTTGCAGGGAGTCAGCAATATTTTTCTCTTCACCGAAAAAACCTATAGCTTCATCCACAGTCATTTCGAGTACATCAAAAATGCTTTTGTTATTATAGGTTACTTCCAGTATCTCATCTTTAAAACGCTTGCCCTTGCATACCTCACAAATTAAATGCACATCGGCCAGAAACTGCATCTCTACTACCATTTCACCATCGCCTTTACAATTTTCGCAACGTCCTGCTTCCACGTTAAATGAAAAATGTTTGGGTTGCAGGCCACTTCTTCGAGCCATTGTTTGATTGGCAAACAACTCTCTAATGGCATCATAGGCTTTGATATACGTGACAGGATTTGAACGCGAAGATTTACCTAGTGGGTTTTGGTCTATCATTTCCACCTGTTTGATGTCGCGATAGTCGCCGCTTAACTGACGAAACTCGCCAGTGCTTTCAGTGGTAACACCGGTTAATTTTTTAAGAGTGGGATACAGCAGTTGTTTAATCAGAGTAGTTTTTCCGGAACCGCTTACACCGGTAACAACAGTCATGATATTCAGTGGAAAGCGAACATCTATATTCTTGAGATTGTTTTGTCTACATCCCTCTAGTATTATTTCACGACCGGATTTACGTCTATAACGTGGAGTAAGTATTTGTTCTCTTCCACTCAAATACAATCCTGTTAAAGATTTGGGATGTTGAATCACTTCTGCGTACGAACCTTCAAAAACCACCTCACCACCTAATACACCAGCCTCAGGTCCCATATCAATGATGATGTCTGCCTGCTTCATTATTTCTTCTTCGTGCTCCACTACCAAAACAGTATTACCCAAATCACGCAGCCTCTTTAATACACGGATTAATCGTGTTGTGTCTTTAGGATGTAAGCCTATGCTTGGTTCATCGAGTATATATAATGAAGAAGTAAGGTTGCTACCCAGACTGCGCGTAAGATTTATACGCTGTGTTTCTCCACCGGATAATGTTGCCGAGGAACGATGCAGCGTCAGATAACCAAGACCTACATCACACATAAATTGCAAACGGTTTTTGATTTCTACCAGAATACGTTTTGCTATTTCTTGTTCATACTTGTTCAACTTCAGGTGATCGAAAAAGTCTTTAACCTTTTCAATGGACCAGTTCGTTAATTCGCTGATAGATTTATTCTGAATTTTAACATAGTCCGCGTCTTTTCTTAAACGACTGCCCTTGCATTCAGGACAAATAGTCTTGCCTCTGTATCGCGATAACATAACTCGGTACTGAATCTTATAAGTTTGTTTTTCTATAAATTCAAAAAAGTTGTTGATGCCTTCAAAAAATTCGTTTCCGTTCCATAGCAGTTGTCTTTCCTCATCGCTTAAATCTACATAAGAACGATGTACAGGAAAATCAAACTTTGACGCGTTGCGCAATAAAGTGTGCCACCACTCTCTTCCCGCTTCACCTTTCCAACATGAAATGGCACCTTCATATACGTTTAGATTTTTATCGGGAATCACTAAGTTCTCATCTATACCTAATACCGTCCCAAACCCTTCGCAGCGTTTACATGCACCATAAGGACTATTGAAATTAAAAAACTGTGGTGTTGGAATTTCAAAGGTCAGCCCATCAGCTTCAAAGCGATTCGTGAATGGATGAAGTTTCTTATCATTGTATAAATAGCAAGTTCCTTCACCTTCATAAAATGCCGATTGTACAGAATCAGCAATTCGTGCCGCTTGATCTTCATCATTCGAGTTTCGGATTAAACGGTCAACTATTAAGTAACATTCTACTTTCTTTAGCTTACTCGCATTCAGCAAATCTTCCATCTTCATCACCTCTCCCTGATATAACACCCGCGAGAATCCTTTTTGTATAAGAATATTAAATTCGTCCTGTAGCGAACGCTTATTCGAAATCTGAACTGGACTTAATATGAAAAAAGTTGTATCATCCATATATGCCAAAGCAGCATCCACAACATCATTCACTTCATGTTTTTCCACCTCTTTACCCGAAACAGGTGAAATAGTTCTACCCACACGTGCATATAATAACCGCAGATAATCAAACATTTCTGTTAATGAACCTACTGTGGAACGAGAACTGCGGGTACTCACTTTTTGCTCAATGGCTATTGCAGGACAAAGTCCTTTGATAAAATCAACGTCCGGTTTATTCATGCGTCCCAAAAACTGTCGGGCATAAGCACTAAGGCTTTCTACATAGCGCCTTTGCCCTTCGGCAAACAAGGTGTCTATGCTCAGCGATGACTTTCCCGAGCCACTAACTCCGGTAATTACTATTAATTTGTTCTTAGGAATATGTATGTCTATGTTCTTCAGGTTATGAACCCGGGCACCACGGACAATAATTTTTTTATCGTTTTCGGGATTATTATTTTTTTTATCGGAAGAATTATTTGATATTTGAACAAGCATTGAAACTAAATAGGATTCAATCGGTAAGAGTAACAAATTTAAATAAACAAAATCGAGGCGCCTATATAAACACTTCTACACAAAATAGTTGATCGCTCCTAACGAATCACACAACGAAGTGCGCCTTATTTCATTACATACTCCACTTGTCTTTGGCAGGATTATTTCATGTTGTATTTGTGTAATTCATACTGTTGTATCATCTGTATTTCAAGACAACAAAAAAAAACATTAGCCTATTGAGATAACACTCTACACACATTTAACAACTTCAAAACCAAACAGTAGAGTTATGCAACAACAACAAATCTTTACCGATCAGGAATTGGTACATCAATACTTGAACGGCCGCGAACAGGCATTTGCTGAATTACTGCAACGCCACAAAACCAGAGTTTACACAGCTATTTACATGTTCGTGCGCGACAAGTATCTGGCAGAAGATCTCTTTCAAGAAACATTTATTAAAGCCGTAAAAAAACTGAATGCCGGTCTTTACACCGATGAGGGTAAGTTTTTACCCTGGGTTCTTCGCATTGCTAATAATCTGTGCATAGACTACTACCGCAAAACAAAGCGCAGCCCCAAGGTTACGAACCCAGAGGGCTACGATATATTCAGCATATTACCTTTTCACGAAACGGGAGCTCAGGAAGCTATTATTCGTAATGAAGATAGCCGCACCGTGCGCGCTCTGATAGATAAGTTACCTCCCGATCAAAAGGAAGTGCTTATATTGCGTCACTACGCCGATTATAGCTTTAAAGAAATTGCAGAACTGACTGGAGTTAGCATCAATACCGCGCTGGGACGTATGCGCTACGCCATACTCAATATGCGCCGAATTCTAAAAGAACAACAAGGCGTTAAAACCAAAGTGAAAATAAAACAGTAGCCAGTTCATAGGGGTTTGGCTATTTACCGCCGCTTGGGACAGTCATTGTTCCGGCGGCGGTTTTTTTGTAAAAATTTTCAGTACCTCACAATAATATTTTTTGCAGGCGTTTTAGATACAAATTCAAAACAATACATGATCCCAACATTTACACACGAACAAATCATCCGCTACATTTACAACGACTGCAACGCTGAAGAACGTAAATCTATTGGCCGCGCCATTTGCGACAATGCCGAATTGGCAGCAGAGTTTCTGGAGATGAAAGACATATACAACCGCTTAAATAACGAGTATCACGAGCCTTCTCAAACTTCTCTGGATATTATTATGCAACACGTAAGCAGTAAGGTGCATCAGTAATGCCCTATGTATTACTAGAAATACCTAAACGTTTATTATTGTATTCGAAGAAATAATTTTTACAGCTTAAATCTTAACCCGCCACCCCAATAGATTAATCCAAACAAATCGTTATTACTATAATTTAATCCGGTATTGTTCATGGCATAATTCAGAAAGTATGTTTTAATACCACCGCTCATTTGAAACGTAATAGAGGATGTTACGGGTACCTGAAGGTCCGCCATGGGATCTATTATGGGCTGAATCTCAAATATATATTGTGAAATCATACCGGGAAGAGATCCGGGAAACACGCCCCAATAATAACGGGCATAGGGTATGTAATCGGAATAACTAATGCCTATGCCGCCTCCAAGTTGAAGTTTAAATAAACGATGATTTATAATTTGTTTTTTGAGCTGAATGGTTAAATCGAGGTGTTTATTAAGGTAAGAGTACTTGTTTATAATATCAGCAGTATAATACTGAATAAACTGTGGTTTGATGCCAATGGATAGGGTTGGTTTTAATTGTTTGTCGAGCAATAAATAAATGGAGCGACCACGTTCAGACCCCGCTCTATCATTAGCATAATAAAATGGTATGCCGCTGTGAAATGTAAATGAGTATTTTGATGGTTCTGTAATACTTTCTTGACCGTGCGTATTATATGATTGTAATGTCATAAAAACGGGTATAATGACAATGATAAGTCTCAATTTCATTTATCTAAAAATACTTTGAAAACAGTTAGTTATAGTGATAAATACCAAACCAGCCATCCGGGCAATTATGAACAGGTAGATACCAGCCATTAGGAGTGTCTGATAGAGGGATATTCCCCCAAGCAATTAATTTAGCGGTTGAATTTGTCATCCTAAGAGGGAATTTAACATTGAACACCTGAGTATATGGATGCAAGAAAATTGATGGTGGATATAAGTAAAATATCTTTTTTGAAGCAGGCCAATCATGGTCGTATATTATCAGAGAACAAAAATGATGGTTATAAAAAGGAAACGCTACTGTTGAAGGCAAAATAGAACTGCCTTGCTGCGTCATGTTCTTTGGAATATTATGCCAAGTAGGCACTTGTTGGCCGATTTGATTATCGTAAATATGTAAATTGTCGTAATCATATGTTTCTAATACGTATTGGAATACATAAGAGTTCCATATATAATGACCATAACGTATTTCCATTCTATTATCGTTATCTAAATCAATAAAGGATTGCACATAAGATATGAAATATTTATCACCGGTCGCAGCCTGTACTTGGGCACCTTCAATAGGATTGCCATTTTCGGGCAAAATGATGGTAGCTGGTATAAATCGGGTATCAAAAATGAAAACAGGATGACTTGTATTCATAGCATGATCTTCGTCAAGAATGATATACTTTATCTCATTTTCATCATCATCGTCTATGTATACTCCCCAGATTTGGTCCGCTCCCCCGCTGATTGAATCGTCTAAAATTTCTGATATAGCATACACCGGATTCTTGTCAAAATTGGCACGATCAAAATTGGGAACATAAATAACAACCGTATCCTCGGTATTTCGTTTTCCAGTATTCAGCACCGAATGAATAAATTCATGGTCTTTATCAGCCATTGATTTTACTTTTTTTGCAAGTGCTTGGCTTGCATTTCGGTCTTGTATATAAAGTTCAATTAATTCGACAAATTTTGCATTCTCGACAGTGTTATAGCGTGAATCAGTTGCAATAATATTGCGAAATGATTTTTGAGTAATGGTAAAACAATCGCATTTGTCTGTGGGCTTATGAAACTCTTTTTTACAAGAAGATAGAACTACACCTAGAAATACGAACAAAAAAATGATTTTATTTTTCATAATAGTTTATTTTTGTGCTAATATATATATATCATAGTGTGCAAGACTATTTGAAAAAACATTAACAAGATATCAACGCCGATTACTTTTAATGAAGGCAAATAAGTTTCTTTTTTAATATTTATTTAAGAGTCATAGCGCGGTGCGACATTAATCCATAAAAAGGTCATTATTTTTCACCACTAATGACCACCGCAGAACGATTTAGAAATATTCTCCAATATTTTCTGGAGCATAAACCACAGGCCGAAACGGAATTGCAATATGAAAATCCGTTTCAATTGCTGGTAGCTGTTATCCTTTCGGCGCAGTGTACTGATAAACGAGTGAATATGACCACTCCGGCTATTTTTAATAAATATCCCACACCGGAAGATATGGCTGAAGCCACTTTCGATGAATTATGCCCTCTGATAAAATCTATCAGCTATCCTAACAACAAAACCAAGCACTTGATAGGCATGGCGCAAATGCTGGTGCGCGATTTTAATAGTACAGTTCCTGCCGATGTGGAGCAACTGCAAAAACTGCCAGGAGTTGGTCGCAAAACAGCTAACGTCATTGCATCCTGCATTTTTAATCAACCCAAGATGGCAGTGGACACGCACGTATTTCGTGTGTCGGCACGAATAGGTTTAACCCGTGGTGCAAAAAATCCCCTGCAAACAGAGCAGCAATTGGTTAAACACATACCCAAGGAACTCATTCCTCTGGCACACCACTGGCTGATTCTACACGGAAGGTATGTGTGTCTGGCACGCAATCCCAAATGTTGGGAATGTGGCATCAGAGTATGGTGTAAGTATTATGAGATGGAGCAAAAGCGGTCTTAAGGGAAAGCGACTATGAAATAATAAACCTGATGTCAATTGGTCTGAATTTTAATAGTTAATTAAATAAAAATTCAAAAACTAAAATAATTAGCAAAATAAATTCTTATGTTTGCTACCGCATTTAAAAAAAAAGCGAGACATTTAATTCATCAAATTCATTCTACAACATTTAAAACAAACATCATATGCCTAATTATCAAACCGAGAAGCTTAAAGCACTCAAACTCACCATAGAAAAAATAGACAAGCAATTTGGCAAAGGCACGATTATGAAACTTGGCGACAGTGCCATAGAGCCTTTGGAATCTATCAGCACGGGGTCACTCGGTCTTGATTTGGCTTTAGGAATTGGAGGTTTTCCTAAGGGAAGAATTATCGAAATATATGGTCCGGAGTCTTCGGGTAAAACCACACTTGCCATACATGCAATCGCTGAAGCTCAAAAGAAGGGAGGCATTGCGGCTTTCATAGATGCAGAACATGCATTTGACAAACTGTATGCACAAAAGCTTGGAGTTGATGTGGAGAATCTTTTGATATCGCAACCGGATAATGGAGAACAGGCTTTGGAGATAGCAGATAACTTGATTCGCAGTGGAGCCATAGATATCATAGTTATTGACTCAGTGGCTGCTTTGGTGCCTAAGGGTGAAATAGAAGGTGAAATGGGAGAAAGTAAAATGGGATTGCAAGCTCGACTGATGAGTCAGGCTTTGCGCAAACTAACCGGTACAATCAATAAGACTAACTGTTGCTGCATATTCATAAATCAGTTACGGGAAAAAATTGGTGTGATGTTCGGTAACCCTGAAACTACTACAGGTGGTAATGCTTTGAAGTTTTATTCCTCTGTGAGACTGGATATACGGCGCACCGGACAAATCAAAGAAGGTGATGACGTGATGGGAAATCGTGTGAAAGTGAAAGTGGTAAAAAATAAAGTAGCGCCACCTTTCCGCATCGCCGAGTTTGATATTATGTATGGTGAAGGTATTTCTAAAGTAGGTGAAATTATTGATCTAGCGGTTGAGCATGAAGTTATTCAGAAGAGTGGTTCGTGGTTTAGTTACGAAGGCACCAAACTGGGACAGGGTCGCGATGCGGTAAAACAATTGTTGTTAGACAATCCGGAAATGGCCGAAGAAGTAGAAAAGAAAATTAAAGCTAAACTTATGGCCAACCCCATACCACCTGCAAGCGGTGAAACAAAGGAGTAATCTTCTGTTAGGTATAAATGATAAAGCCTCTGCTTATGTAGGGGCTTTTTTTATTAACTAATTCAGATAATAAGCTTTTATTAATAACTACTAAAGAAATGAGCTCATCTTTCCTTAGATATTTTTACCAACTAAATGAATAGTCTAATTCCTCATCAACTTATTCGCCGCTGGTTGTTCTTAGGCATTGTCATGATATTTTTTCAGATTGTAATCGGAGGCATAACCAGGCTCACAGGCTCCGGTTTGAGCATTACAGAGTGGAATGTGATTATGGGATCTTTTCCTCCACTAAGTGAAACATACTGGCAGGAGTTGTTTGATAAGTACAAGCAGTTTCCTCAGTACAAAATCATGAATACCGAAATGACGTTAAGCGGATTTAAAACTATTTTTTGGTGGGAATATATTCACCGCCTTTGGGCACGACTATTTGCATTAGTGTTTTTAATCCCATTCGTTTATTTTATTTATCGCAGGTGGTTAAGCAAAAAGTTGATTATTCATTTGAGTGTGTTGTTTGTGTTGGGAGCGGCACAGGGCTTGATAGGCTGGATTATGGTAAAAAGCGGGTTAAAAGACAACCCCTGGGTGAACCCCTTAAATTTGAGTTTCCACTTGATGATGGCATTGTTTTTATATGCATATCTTCTGCATGTCATAGCTAACTATACGGAACTGCCTAAACAGAAAATCAAATCTGTTTTTATCAAGTCTATTAATGCTTTACTTGTTTTATTAAGTATTCAGATTTTTTATGGTGCACTTATGGCTGGTCATAAAGCCGCATTGTTTTATCCCACATGGCCAAAGATTGGCAGTGAATGGATACCGGCAGCAATGAACACCTTTGAACCACTTTGGCTAAATCTGTTTGAAAACAAGGCACTCATACATTTCATTCATCGTGGTTTGGCATATCTTCTCTTGTTTCTTCTTGTAGCATTTTGGTGGATTCATAAAAAGTCTGTTTCAACTGAACTCCAGAAGTTTTATGATGCTATTCCGCTTCTTGTTTTATTGCAAGTTTTGCTGGGAATAATTACTGTACTTAACTCACTTGGTCATATACCAGCATTATGGGGAGTGCTTCATCAGGCTGTGGCTATTGTATTACTAACGGTAATGTTGTATATCAGATTCAGGATAGCAAAGGAACCCTAAGGCTTGTACTTCGATTCGTTTAATATTAATTGTGCATCGGTGTTTTGCATCAAAGCTGATAATTTTCCGTTCTCGGTTTTGGAAGCAAAACGCTGAACAATACGGTAGCCAACCCAGGAGCCTATATTACCGGGAGCGCCATCAGGCATGCCGCTTGTGCTGGGAGAGTCGTTTACGAACTTGCTGTAAACCAAGGGATCGGTTTCAAACAACAATTTATTTTTTATAAAGTATTTCCATATTTCACCTTCATTCAATTCCAGCCACTTTAAAGTTTCAGTATTGTAACCGAATATGAGTGAGTCGGGAGAATCGGGTAATAATTTTTTCATTGCATAAAAAATCTTACCGTTATAAATCATGGCATCTAGAAGATTGCCACCTTTATTTGCATATTCATAGGTGCCCGTGAGCCATACATTAACAGCATTGGGAACCATATATGGCTTATCGAATTTGCGCACCTTATATTGAGGGAACATATCAGGGAAGTATTTATAAAAGCTAAAATCCTTTCCCATATACCCATCAAGACCAATAGCCAGAAACTCTGTGTCAATGTTAAAACAAAATGGCGGTCCGCCTATAAATGTGATGATGCGTGGTATATGAGCATCTTTAAAATAATACTTGGCATATTTAAATGCATCTGTTAAATCCTGTTCCAGCCATTTGAGGTCTGTGTATTTATGTTGTACAGTATCATACATCTCCAACACTTCAGGATGCTTCAGAAAAAGCATTAATGTGTCCTGAGCTATGGTTGTGTCATTAAATCCAATAAGGCCGATTATTTCACGCAAGTATAGAGGCAGAAAATCGCCATACTTGTCCTCAAGTGAATGCACATAGTTATTATAATTAAGCGTATCCACACGAAACAAGTCCTGCTCGAATCGATCCATTCGAAGTTGTAAGTCGATATTACCGGTATAGGGTTTATCGCTCAGACAAGAAGTCATCAGCAAGATGATGAGCAGGGGAAAAAGAAAAAGATATCTGTTCACTATTGTCCTTTAAAGTTGGGTTTACGTTTTTCCAGAAACGCCTGCACGCCTTCTTTGTTGTCGGCACTGTTGCCGGCTATTTCCTGGCAGTATGCTTCATAATCAAGCATGGTTTCCAAATCGGAGTGGAAGGATTTATTCAACATCTTTTTCATTAAACCAATTGCCTTGGTGGGGGCATTTGCGTAGTACAACGCAATATGATTTACGGCTTCTTCTAACTCTTCAGGTTTAACCACCTTATTAACTACACCAAAATGCACAGCTTCTGTTGCAGAAACTTTTGTGCCCATAGTTGCCCATTCAAATGCTTTGTTGGAGCCAACCAGGCGAGGCAGAAAATAAGAAGAGCCGGAGTCAAGTACCAAACCCACGTTGATGAATACTTCAATGAGCGAGGCATTCTCCGAAGCAATAATCATATCGCATGCTAATGCCAAAGAACAACCGGCACCGGCAGCTACACCGTGTAATTTGCAAATGATTGGCTTAGGCATGTTGCGCATAGCTCGAATAATAGGGTTGTAACGCTTATGCAGCGAATCCATAAAACTTCGGTTGCCTGCGGCAGCAGCTGCTTTAAGGTCCTGCCCACTACAAAATGCTTTACCGGCACCAGTTAATACAACCACCCTAGCATTCGCATCTTTTTCAACTTGCTTTAGTGCATCCTGTAATTCGAAACTCATTTCATCATTAAAAGCATTAAACACGTCAGGTCTGTTCAGTGTAATGGTGGCTATACCATTTTGAGTATCAAGCAGAAGGTTATTATACATATTAGCTGATGTAATTTTTCGGTAAGCGAAAATAACTGAATGCGAATAATGAATTGATTACAATAAAATAGCCGGCAATTAGCCGGCTAATCAATTATTATAAGTCTTAAACTGATCTTATTTCTTAACCTTAATACTGCAGCCTATAGCTTTCGTATAGGTAGTTGTTACTTTTTTTCCTGCTAACAAAGCATCAACAGCGTCTTCAACGTAGCGGGTTTTAACGGCTTTTGCATCTTCGTAGTTGTCGTCTATAGCACCGATGTATTCTACTTTAAGTCCTTTATTGTCGCGGCTTACAACATAGACGTGTGGTGTGCGCTGTGAACCAAATTTTGGAAACACCTTTTGTCCCTCGTCGAATAAATAAGGAAAATTGAAATCCTTTTCTTTAAAACGCTCTTGCATTTTCTCGTAGCTATCAGCAGGCTGTACCTGTGGGTCATTAGGATTAATGGCTATTACTGGAAAGCTCTGTGAATTGTATTTCAGATTTAATGCTTTGATGCGTTCTTCGTAGGCAATAGAATATGGACAATGATTGCAAGTAAAGATGATGATGAAACCCTTAGTTTCCGGGAACGTTGAAAGCGATACATATCTACCATCCACGTTTTTAAGAGAGAAGTCCTCGATGTAGTCGCCTACTTGATAGCCGGCTGAGGTTTGTGCCTGAGAGTTTGAAAAGATCAAAAAAAAAGTTAAAAGAGTCATTATGTTTTTCATAATAGATTAAGTTATGGTTTAAGAAATTTTTTTACTTCTGTTTCAAGTTCATCAAAGGTAATAGGATGCGGGTAAAACTGTCTTTTATTCTTTGAGATAATAAGTGTCGCTGGTATAGTGCCCTCCCAGCTTTTATCAATCAGCGGAATCCAGCGATTCATATCGGGATCGCTTAGTACAATTGTCTTCGTTGTGATTTTCCTCTTTTCCAAAAAGGGAATCAGGGTGTTCAATACTTTGGTGCGCATATCTAGGCTTACTAGAATCACTTTAACTTTTGAGTTTCTGTAATCGTGATCGAACTTAATAAACTCAGGCAGTTCTTCTACACAAGGAACACACCATGTTGCCCAAAAGTTTATAACAAAAACAGTGTCACTGCTGGTATACAACAAAGGGTTTATGCCGTCATAACTATAAACCGGAATGCTGTAATTGCCAGAGCTAATTATCTCAAATGCTTTGGCCTCTTGTGCCTGAATTCTATAAAAGACAATGAGAAGAATGAAAGTGAAAATTAATTTCATTAGGGCTAAATTACTTTTTTAGAGTAGAGGTGATAACGACCAATTTGCTTACTAAGTTCGTAAGTTGAATGCAAATGAGAATAGAACAGGGGCATACCGTACTTTATATTGTGCCGGTCAGATAATCCGGTGAGGTTACCTTCTTCAATAATAATTATCTTAATGTCTGAATCCGACAATTCTTGAATCAAAATTTTTTCTTTCGCTGAATCGGGTTTTAATATAAAGTCAATAGGGGAATCGTAGTAAACAGGATTTTGTTTTTGACACAAAACATACATTGCAGGTAAACTCCAAGTCATAAATACAACATCATTTTTTGAAACACTCATTTGAGTTACATCATCTATAATGCTATTTATTTGTTTAAAGTAACCATCATTGCTGAGATGTAGTGATAGCATCGGTGTCTGTATAAGCATGCTTTTTTTAGGAATTGTTTTATAGTTATTGAAAACATCAACACCTAAATAGATTAAGATAAGACATAGTATATATGGCCGGGCTTTATAATAGCAGCCAGTATTAGGCAATGATGAAAGCGACATTAAAACGAAAATGAATAATGGGGTGTAAGCCGTAAACAAGTGATCGGCATTGGCAAACCGCCATGCATAGGGCAGAAAAAAAATACCCCAGAGAAATAAATACAACGACGATGTTGATTGTAATATTCTCTGGTTTACAATGAAACATGTAATTACAAACAATGGTACAGCATAAACTAATAACAGAGGAACATGACTGAGAAGTTGAAATACAAATCCTGTTGCGGAATACTGTTCTGATGGGTTATGCAGTTGGTTGAAATATTGTTGTACTTGAAAGAATACGCTTTTCAATTCTTGCAGATAATGTATTTGGAAAGCTGTACCATGTTGCAGTGCATCAATAAATATGGCCTGAGCTGCGGAGCTTACATCGGGAACAATTAAAATAAGCAACAGCAATGGAAGTGCACTTGATATGATTAGAAATAAAGTCAAAGAATAGCCCTGCACTGTTTTTCGGTTATGTATTAGAATGACAATTACTGCTAATAAAGCCGGTAATGTTTGATAAAATCGAAATCCAAAACTTAATGCGCACAACAGTGCGGAAATAATCAGAAAGGCTTTTTGTTTCGAGTTCAGAAATTGAACAAGACTGAGGAGCGACAACAGGCAAATTGTCATATATAAGTATTTACCTCCCCAAATCAACATCAGGGCACCCGAAATCAATGAGTGCAGCATTGTTCTGTTATTCAGTTTGAATAAAATAAATACCATTAGCCCATTCAGAATGGAAATTGATGACTCGGCATACTTAAACATATTAGTATTACCGGTTAAATGCATCACTGAAGCAGGGAAATAAACTTCAAGTGGTGGAAACAGAAGCCAGAAATCGCTGTAGGGCTTTTCTCCGCCTACTATACGATATGCGGCTTGGATATATTCTGCCATATCGCCTGAGCAGTATGTATATGGTGCTTGCCGCCACATCATAAGCATTTTGATTATAATGACCACAATCAACAGAATGATTAAGCTGATGTAAAAGGTATTTTTCATTTAACGGGGCAAAGATTTCCTTTCCTCAATCGGTTTTATATTTTTGAAACAGTTTAATTTTCTATGATCAACATTATTTTGTTTGGACCTCCCGGAAGTGGCAAAGGGACACAGGCTGTGAAACTGAGAGACAAGTATGCCCTGTTGCATATTTCGACCGGAGATATTTTCCGCAGCGAGATTGGTAATAAAACAACATTGGGCATGGAAGCTAAGCGATTTATGGATGAAGGCAAATTAGTGCCGGATGAATTGACAATAAACATGCTCGTTGGTTTTGTGGATGCAAACTATCAAACAGGTATTCACAAGGGAATTATTTTCGACGGTTTTCCGCGTACCATTCCGCAAGCAGAAGCATTGGATTCAATCATGCAAAAACGCAACACACCCGTTACTAAGGTGCTTTCGCTTTTGGTGGATGATGAAAACTTGGTTAAACGGATTATACAACGCGGACTTACCAGTGGCCGCGTTGATGACGCCAATGAGGCAACTGTTAGAAAAAGGCTTGAGGTATATTATAACCAAACATCGCCTCTGCAAGGGTACTATTCAGAGCAAGGCAAATTTATTTCGCTGGATGGTGAAGGTAAGATTGACGAAGTGTTTGAACTACTTTGCGCTGAGATGGATTTGATAGCTATATAATTTTCTTTAATGAGAGTAGGGGTAGGCCTCGCTTCAATTGTCATAGTGAGTAGCAAATGCTTCCTAACTTGCCCCAAACAGATAGTACGGTGCAATTGTCGGATGCAGACATAGCTGATGCGATAGCTTTAGATAATGAACAGGTGTTTGAAGAATTATTCAAACAATGGTACAGTCCACTTTGCCGCTATGCTGCTTTTTTGCTCAGAGATGGTGATGAAGCGGAAGAAACCGTGCAGCAGGTTTTTGTTTCGATATGGGAACGCAGAAAAAAACTGCAGGTACAATCCTTTAAGTCTTATCTCTATAGGTCAGTACGCAATGCAGTGCTCAATAAATCACAGCATCATCAAGTGGTTGAAAGGCATGTCGATTTTGTACAAAACCGAGAAGCAAATAACCGAGCCGACAATTTGTACTTCGCCTCAGAACTGAGTGCGCGCATAGAGCAGGCCATACAAACCCTGCCAGAACAATGCGCATTGGTTTTCAGGTTAAGTCGTTTTGAGTCGTTCAGCTATGCAGAAATAGCAGCACATCTGAACATATCGGTGAAGACCGTTGAGAACCACATGGGGAAAGCTTTAAAGCGTATGCGAGAAGAGTTGAAGGATTACCTCATTCTGCTCATTCTATTCATCACCAATTTGAATCACCTTTCATGAGTAATAACCAACAGCATATTGATGACTTGATTGCTCGGGTTTTGATAAACGAAGCCGACGAACAACAGCGTGCACAGTTAAACAATTGGATCTCTCAATCATCAGCAAACAAAGTTTACTTCAACGAGCTCAAAAAAGTATTTGAACTGACCGGTAAATTCAGAGAAGCTCGTGATTTTGATTCCGAGATGGCTTTAAAGAGGGTGAAAGAAAAAATCAATCAACAAAAAAAAATCGGCGTATTTCAGATGTATAAATGGCGCGCAGTTGCAGCGGTATTTATACTGACCGCAAGTGCATTGGCCTACTATTATTGGAACTCCCCAAAGAATGAAACGGTGCAACTGGTGGCTGTTCAAAAAGTGCTTAAAACTCATTTACCCGACAGCACTGAGATAACACTTAATACTAACTCATCTGTAAGCTTTAATGTATCAGACTTTCAGAATGAAAAACGCCTTACATTAACGGGTGAGGCTTTCCTTAAGGTAAGAAACAGTGCAGAAAAAAAACTGACTATACAATGTGAAGATGTTTTAATTACTGATATAGGTACATCATTTAATGTGAAAGCATATCAGGATTCTTCACTCTTGATTGTATCGGTGATGGAAGGTGCGGTTAAATTATACACGCTTAATGATGAAGGTATTTTGGTTAAGCCTGGGTTTGAAGGGGTATATGATAAACACAGTGGCAAATTTTATCTGCAGCCTTTACGTGATAAAAACTTAACGGCTTATCACGACAGGATAATAATATTCGACAATACGACTGTAGGTGAGGCAATTAACCTATTGCAAAAACTGTATAACATATCTGTTAGCGTTGATAACGAGGCCATCATGCAATGCAGGTTTAGTGCAACATTCAATAATGAAAGCATAGATACGGTAATGGATATACTTTCTGAAACCCTGAATCTGAAACTGATTAAGAATGATAAGAAGTATGAAATTTTAGGGGAGGGGTGCTCAAATGAGATTTAGTTGTATAATCGTATTCCTCTTGTGCTCTTTGTTTGTAGAGGCACAAGACTCGCCTTTGGATCGTAAGATTACAATTTCATACAGTCAGGAAACTGTAGGAAGTGTATTAAAACAGATTGAAGTAAAAGCAGGATGCTTCTTTTCTTATAGCTCCGTATTGTTTGACACACAACGCAAAGTTACCGGTACATTCAATCAAGCTACCGTTTATCAGATACTTCAACAAGTTTTTAATCAGCAGTTGCAGTATAAGGTCAAGGGTAATTATATCATACTTCAATCCAAACCACCGTTAAGCAACGCTTCATCGTCTTACTATTATATAGACGGCTATGTCATCGACGGCATTACAGGAGATAGAATTCCTGAGGTTAGTATATACGATCCTAATCATAATATTTCAACAATTAGCAGCAAGTATGGTTATTATCAACTGAAGCTGAATAAAGGCAAAGAAGTTACACTCATCATTAATAAACGTGCTTATCAGGATACCATCATCTATCTAGGAAGCAAGGAAGACATTACCCTGAATGTGGTCATATATCCTTCAGCCAAATCATCAATTCCTGATAGCGCAACAGACACAGTAGAGACGCTTGTACCATCAGACTCAAAACCGTTTGTAGAGTTTATCATTAACAAAGAACAAAGAGCACACATCAAAAACATTCAAGACACGCTACATAGGGCATTTCATTTTTCATTTCTTCCATTTGTTGGAACCAATGGCTTGCTGAGTGGAAATGTGGTGAACGACTATTCGCTAAATGCAATAGGCGGCTATTCATTAGGGGTTAGAAAACTTGAAGTTGGTGGATTGTTTAATGTGAACAGAGGATCTGTAAAGGGATTGCAGGTTGCAGGTTTAATCAATGCAAACGCAGGCAGCATGCACGGTGTACAGATTTCAGGGAACCTAAATCTGAATAGACATCATGTAAGCGGAGTTGAAATTGGGGGACTGATGAATGTAAATGCTGATTCTGCATCGGTTGTGTCAATAGCCGGCTTGGTACATATCGGTGTTGGAGAACACAAAGGACTTCAGATATCGGGTCTTGCTAATCATCAATATAAAAAAATGAATGGGGTACAAATTGCAGGCTTGTATAACATTTCAGCATCAAAAATCAATGGCTCTCAAATTGCTGGCTTGCTGAATGTGGCCAATAAGATCTCAGGCAGCCAAATAGGATTTATCAATATTGCAGATTCGTGTCGTGGACCACAGATTGGATTCCTAAGTATTGCACGAAAAGGATATCATGCCTTAGAAATCTATGCTGATGAAGTGTATTCCACTAACGCTTCTTTACGAACCGGTACTCGTATCTTCTATAATATTTTCTCCGTTGGAATACAACCTGGCAGCCTGACATCGCCAAACTGGCAATACGGTTATGGTGTTGGTTCATCATTGCGTGTATCAAAATATTCCTGGATAAATTTTGATTTTACAGCAAATCAAATGATGATACAGAGTGAAATGAATGAGCTCAATATGATAAACCGTTTCATTGTCAGTTATGAACAAAGAATAACCAAGGGCATAGCAGTAGCTGCCGGGCCATCGGTATCATTATATGTATCGAGCATAAAGCCCGACGTTGACAACAGTACATTTCATAATCTCTTGCCTAGGAGTATTTATGAGCCGGAGGTATTAAGAAATGTTTATTCCCGCTTCTGGATTGGTTGGAAAGTAGGACTAAGATTGCTGTAAAATATAATGAATAAGTAATAGGGGTTAGGATGACTTTGCTTGTCTATTCAATATATGAATTTCTTAAAATGCTGTTTCTGCTTTTATAGTTTGTACTCGTTATTGTGTAATAATTTATTCGCACAAAACTCACAAGTTATAAGAGGTGTTGTAATAGATGCTATATCGCAGTCACCGCTTATAGGAGCCACGGTTGTTTTAGCATCGATTAATCCAGTACAATCAGTAATAAGCGACGAAAAAGGAAACTTTGAGTTGAATAATGTTTCTGTAGGAAGGCACCGGATTCTGGTATCCTACATTGGCTATTATCAACGTACCATAGACAATATATTAGTAAACGCTGGTAAAGAAACAATTATAACAATTGCTATGGATGAAAGTGTACTGCAGCAAAAGGAAGTTGTTATAACATCGAACAAGCTAAAGAATGAGTCGCTAAATGAGCTGTCTTTAGTAAGTACAAGGATGTTTTCTGTAGAAGAGACACAAAAATTTGCTGCTGCTGTTAACGACCCAGCTCGCATGGTTCAGTCATTTTCTGGAGTTGTTGGAACAGATGATGGAAATAATAACATATCTATTAGGGGAAATGCCCCATATACATTACAGTGGCGACTTGAAGGAATTGAAATTCCAAATCCCAATCATTTCTCAAGTGTTGGAACTTCGGGGGGGGGGTAATGATATTGAGCTCACAGTTGCTATCCAATTCAGATTTTATGACGGGAGCATTTACATCAGAATATGGTAATGCATTATCCGGTGTGTTTGACATGAAATTACGCAAAGGCAACAACAAGAAACAAGAATACACTTCACAGTTGAACTTACTGGGAGTTGATCTTGCAGCGGAAGGACCTCTATGTAAAAAGTATGATGGTTCCTACTTAATAAACTATCGTTACTCAACCTTGTCTTTTCTTTCAAACATAGGAGTAAAAATTGGGGGTGGCGTTACTCGATTTCAGGATTTGTCCTGGCATTTTTATTTACCTACAAAACAAGTGGGAAGCTTCTCTTTGTTTGGTTTTGGTGGACTTAGCAATCAAAAGTTCAATGCAAAAGAAGATTCGACGAAATGGGAAATTGAAGACGATCGTATTACTACATTATTTGAGTCAAATACCTATGCAGTAGGGTTATCTCATATCTTTTTTATCAGCAACAAATCATTTATAAAAACAGCATTTATTAATTCGGGGAACCTGATTCAATTTACAATGAATCGAATCAATAATGAATATGAGTCAGAGTTAAGAATACACGATTATAATAACATTTCAAAGAATACGCTAAGCTCAGTTTTTACTCACAAGGTTAGTAGTCGCTTGAGCATTAAATCAGGTGTCATCTTTTCGATACCACAATTTAAGATTGTAAATGATATATATAACGACAGTTTATTAGTGATGAAAGAGTTGTTAAACAAAAAGGCTCGTGCTGGGTTGTTTCAAGGTTTTATTAATACTAATTATAAGGCAGGTAAGAAGTGGGTATTTAATGCCGGCTTGCACTTTATGTATTTCGACCTAAATAGGAATAATGCAATTGAGCCAAGATTTTCTGCACGATATTCTTTTAGCCCTTCACATAGTTTGAGTGTTGCATATGGTAGTCATCATCAGAATATGCCCTTGCAGATCTATTTTGTAAAACATACTGATAACCAAAAAGGCAACATATTTCCGAACAATGAGTTAAAACTCCCATTTTCACAACACTTTGTTTTAACATACCGTTGGGACTTATCACAGTACATTTACCTAAAATCTGAAGCATATATACAATTGCTCAAAGGTGTGCCTGTTAGTGTGGATACGGCTAATAGATTTTCAATTTTAAATTACGAGGGGGGATATTCTGAACTGATATTGAGCAACAAAGGTCAAGGCAGAAATTATGGTTTGGAAGTAACTCTGGAGCAGTTTCTGAATAAGGGATTCTATTATTTGGTCTCAATATCACTCTTTGATTCAAAGTATTTAGCAGCAAATGATAAATGGTATAACACAAGATTTAACTCTAACTACACCGTTTCATTTACGTCTGGTCATGAATTTATCAGTAAACGATTTTTAAAAAAATACATCTTGGGAATTAATTTAAAAACGATGTATCGTGGCGGTTTAAGAGAAACTCCTATAAACAGAGATTTATCTATGATATATGGTAGTGCTGTTTTTGAGAACGATAAACCTTTCTTGAACAGGGTATCTGATTATTTTAGAACCGATGTCAGATTAAGTTTAAAACGTAATCGCATAAAAAGCACACATACCCTATCACTCGACATTCAAAATGCGACTAATCGTAAAAATGTATATGGCAACTACTATGAATCAGAAACAGGTTCAATAAAAACACTTTATCAATCTCCATTGATTCCTGTATTGGGGTACCGAATCGAATTTTAAAACTCATCACTTATTAAATAAAAGCATCATGAACCTCAAATCAATTTCATTTCTTTCATTTTTTACATTGGTGTTATTTACATCTTGCTATAAAATCAAAAAAGCCGGATCCGGAAATGTGGTTAATGATAGTAGGGCTTTAGAAACATTTTCACGTGTGGAATGTGATCTGGCAACAGATATTTACTGGCATTACAGTGCCGAATCAAAAGTTATTGTCATCACCGATGATAATTTATTGTCATCCATAAAAACATTTGTTAGTGGAGATAAACTTCGTATTACTCTAAAAAACGGCATGCGTCGCATAGACCCAACATCTTTAGAAATACACATCTACAACGATAAAATCAAAGAATTTGAAGTGAATGGAAGTGGTACTTTCACTACTTCTGATACTCTGTATAACACTTCATTTAATTGTAAAATAAATGGTTCCGGTGAAGCAAAGGTGTTATATGCGGGAGATGAAGTGAATGCTATTATCAATGGTTCTGGGGAGATGAACCTTTATGGTAAAGCCAACGAGGGCTTGTATGACATTAACGGTTCAGGAAAAATTTCTGCTGCAGAAATGCAGCTGAACAATGCGATCGTATCTATTGATGGTAGCGGCCGCATATATGTAAACGCAGTTGATATGTTGAAGATAATCATCAACGGTAGCGGCGATGTGTACTACAAAGGTAGCCCGCAGTTGAACATTAATATCAATGGCAGTGGAAGCATACACGAATTCTAACGTGTTAGCTTTTGTATGATGTTTTGATGTTGTGGGAACAATTTTGACAGATTTTTCCGCTTTGCTATTTCAAAATCTTTGAAATCGAAACCTGGACTTACCGTACATCCAACTAAGGCATAACCATCCCTATTCTTTATTTCTGAAGCAAACCAGTTCCCTGCCCGAACAACATATTGCGGAATTGAACTATGATGAAAGTTGCAATTAAGTTCGGTTACCCGGTAATGGCCCTCCGCATCTATTTCGTGAACCAATAAAGAAGCTGTGCCTGTATAATAGTGCCACATCTCATCCGATTTTATTCTGTGCCACGCTGAAAAATTATTGTTCACTAGAAGGAAAAATATTCCTGTGGAATAGCTGCGCTCTTCGTTTTGAAAGAAATTGTCATTATATAATGCTGAATGGGTTGCCCGGTAAGTTTCCTGATAATAACCTCCTTCAGGATGAGGTAAGAGTTTTAATTTTTCTATGATTTGATCTACGTTCATGAAGTTTTTCAATTACAATACAATGATAGATGTTTATAAACGTCTAGACAGATTTGAATATCAAAAGTATTTTTCAAGTGTTATCGATGTGTTTTTTACAATTCTCTGACAAAAGTACACTCACGATTAGCCTGTTTTGTGCGTTAATAGCATAACACTTTCGATGGCACAAAAAATAAAAGATCGCATGCAACGCTTTATTGCCAAGGTTATCAGACAGCTGTACATCAGTTTGTTAACCCTCTGAAAACAAAAAACCCCCAGTTGCCTTTCAACAACAGGGGGCTACTCACCCAAACCCTTTTAAGGGATATTATTTAATCACAATTACTTTGTGATTAGTTATCTCTGTTCCGTTACTCACTTTGATTAAGTAAGAACCGGGATTTAACTCGGACGTACTGAAACTTTTGTAAGTATTTGATGGAATAACGCCGTAATCAGCAATTTGTTTACCGGCAATGTCAAAAAGTTGAACATTTATCAAATTTTTATCCGGATTGTTTATAATGATGTATTCACTTGCAGGATTAGGAAACACACTTACCGGGCTGTTGCTCAGGCTTTGAAGAGAAGAGGTTGTAACTTCAGGCAGGGCAATTACAGTTCCGTTTGGAAGACAAGCATACAGACCAAAGGCAGGGCCATTTTGATTGGCTGAAGGTGTCAAAAATCCGCTGGCAAAAACCACAGCTGCAGCTCCTTGTGCAGTAGCTAAAGGAGCACTGTACTTCTTAACTACTGTATTGTTATCGTTACCGGGAGTGATTACAAGCGTGTAAGTAGTTGGATCAACTTCAATGTAAGGAGTAATATCGCTGTATTTGGCATTGTCTACAAGAGGTGTAGAAACACCCTCAACCAATACGTCAACCGTAGGAGCATCTGTAGAACCGTGTACTACTTTCACATCTACTTTATTAGAATTGGTAGCAGTTGTTTGTCCACTGGTATCCAGCCAGATTGTGAAACCAGTACTCACAGCATCGGGATTACTTGCAAAGTTCATAGGCATAACCACTCCGTTTGCAATAGCAATGTTTTTGCTATTTGCAGCAAGAGTTACAGGAAAAGTTGCGATGGCGTCTCCAACAGACGTTGAAGTTGAAGGGGCAACTGCAATGCTATGTTCAACACCAGCTTCCAGCGTTACAAAAGGAGTAGCTGTGCGGAATGCAAAATTGTCGAGCAATAATGAGCCGTTCAGATAAATGTCTACAGATGCTGCAAGTGGATCTGCTGCATTGTGTATAATTTGTATTGAAGCTGAGTCAACAGCTCCGACAACTTCAGGCAGGGCAATTACAGTTCCGTTTGGAAGACAAGCATACAAACCAAAGGCAGGGCCATTTTGATTGGCTGAAGGTGTCAAAAATCCGCTGGCAAAAACCACAGCTGCAGCTCCTTGTGCAGTAGCTAAAGGAGCACTGTACTTCTTAACTACTGTATTGTTATCGTTACCGGGAGTGATTACAAGCGTGTAAGTAGTTGGATCAACTTCAATGTAAGGAGTAATATCGCTGTATTTGGCATTGTCTACAAGAGGTGTAGAAACACCCTCAACCAATACGTCAACCGTAGGAGCATCTGTAGAACCGTGTACTACTTTCACATCTACTTTATTAGAATTGGTAGCAGTTGTTTGTCCACTGGTATCCAGCCAGATTGTGAAACCAGTACTCACAGCATCGGGATTACTTGCAAAGTTCATAGGCATAACCACTCCGTTTGCAATAGCAATGTTTTTGCTATTTGCAGCAAGAGTTACAGGAAAAGTTGCGATGGCGTCTCCAACAGACGTTGAAGTTGAAGGGGCAACTGCAATGCTATGTTCAACACCAGCTTCCAGCGTTACAAAAGGAGTAGCCGTGCGGAATGCAAAATTGTCGAGCAATAATGAGCCGTTCAGATAAATGTCTACGGTAGCTGCAGCGGGATCGGCAGCGTTGTGAATAATTTGAATGGATGCTGAATCGGCAGCAGTTTGTGCCTTAAGGCCGTGTGCGCAAACAAGGCACAGAGCTAAAAATGTAAAGATTGTTTTTTTCATAATGATTTATTATGCCCCATTAACCAATCAAATTCAATATTGTTTAATCCAATTTTAAAAAATCTATAAATGAATGTCTGTTTGAAGACAATTTTATTATAATAATAAACTTAATTACGACATAATGTAAACATCTTAAGGAGTTTATATAGATAATCAATAGGTTAATTGAAAGCCATAAAAGAGCAGATTATTATTTAATCATTATTAAGCATAACAATTTGCCTGTGTTTTTTTCCGTGTACATCTGTTATAGAAACCAGATGCATTCCGCTCTTCAAAGAATGCAACTCAATTTTATTTGAAACAGGATTACTTGAAATGAATACAGTCTTACCGTTTAGGTCATATATTTCAATATTTTTTATTTGTTCGGAATAATCAAAATAGAGCATTCCACGACTGGGATTAGGGTAGAGTATCAATGAATTGGTTTGAGGGGAATTAACTCCTGTAGTGGATGAAGAACCGAATTTTACTTTCAATAAACTGTAATGATCGGTTTGATTAGTCATATAATACCCACCTATTAAAAGCTTTCCATCGGAAAAAAGAATGCATTTCATATCATTGGTTCCTGCCGGATTAGTATTTCCCAAACTTCCTTTGCCATTAACACCAAAACTCATATCCTGTGTGCCATCCTCATTTAGGCGCATCAGCACAACAGTCTGAAGATCTCGACCAAGAAGTAATCTTTTACCATTACCCAATTCAAGAGATTTCATTAAAGCATCGGTTGACCCTGTTTGAAATATTCCGTTATTACCAAAATTACTGTCCGCTGTTCCATTACTATTCAAACGAACAACAAATGATAAGGTACTACTGCCCCCACTTGTTTTTACGCCACAAAAAACATGCTGATTATTATCGGTTATCTCGTAATCGTATAGATTAACATTAGTAGTTGCTTCTGTAGGATATAATACAATTCCGTTGTTTCCGAATGTTTGGTCAAACTCTCCGCTAGAATCGATACAAATAAGCTTTATATTAATAGGTGAACCAGAAGTGCCGACTGCAACAATTTTACCATTTGGAAGCAGCTTTAAGAAACTAGCTGCATCACTGACAGTAGGGTCAGAAACTATCTTAACACCATTGTTGCCAAATGAATCAGCAATGCTTCCGTTTTCATTCAACTTGATAAAGCAAAACTCATGGCCTAAACCAACGGGGTTGGTAGCCGTTTCCCTTATAGTAGTTAATATGATTATTTCCCCGTCACTCAAGAATTTCGCATCTCGGGCTCGTGTAAAACTGTTAATTGGCGAAACACTTAATATCACTCTTCCATCTGTACCAAAGCTGCTATCAATAATACCATTAGAATTAAGTTGTATCAGGTAGGTTTCTTCTATAAATGTAAATGGGTCTTTTCGCTCCCCGCACAATAAAATTTTATTCTCTAGCGAAATATCAACAGCAATCAAAGCATTTCCGACAGCATCATTACCCGAAAAGATAATGGTCTTGCCATTGTCGCCAAAAGTTAGATCTACAGTACCATCACTCTTTAATTTAGATACCCAGTAATTGCGATTGGCAGTAAACTGATCAATCTTAGACGTAGTCGCAATTAACAGATCACCGTTGTCTAACATTTTTAACGAGCGTGTACCCATACCCGACTGACCCGAAGTAGTCATTCCCACTTCATATTTTAATCTGCCAAATTCACCGAAGGTTGAATCGGCGCTGGGGTTGTTTTGCGCTTTGCATAATTGAGTAAGCAGTAATAAAGCAATTAGAATCAAGTTTAATTTTTTCATGATTGAATGTTATTAGATGTCGCAAACATCTTGTTATTAAATACACCACACAATCACTAATAATAGTGATGCTAAAAAAAATGAAAAAAATTAAAGCTTTTAAAGCATTAATGGTTTACTCAAAACCATTGTACTTCTCTTTCCATAACTGATGGAAAGACTTTTTGGCTATAACAGGCAAATCGCGATTTCTACCCCAGGAGTTTTTAAACAATGTTTTGAGCATAAAATTTTTTAATCCACTACCTCCTTTGTTCATCATCGAACGGTTCAGCATAGCTTGTTTCCAAACCTGCCATCCCATCTTTTCTACACCTTTATAATGTCCATCATTAACAGCATCTTTCCTGTTAATCACTAAAAGATTATGCAGGTTAATGTGCATTGGGCACACCTCCGTACAATTGCCACACAGGCTCGATGCATTGCTCAGATGTTTGAACTGCTCCATTCCTTTAAAGTGTGGTGTAATTACAGAACCAATTGGTCCGGAGTAAGTGGTTTGATAGGAGAAACCACCGATGCTCTTATATACAGGGCAAGCATTCAGGCAAGCACCGCAACGAATACAATACAGCGCTTCGCGCTGATCCGTTTCGGCTAATAGATTGGTTCTTCCATTATCCAACAGAATCACATACATTTCCTCGGGACCGTCCACTTCATTTTCTTGTCGAGGGCCGGTGAGTACAGAGTTATAAACGGTTATGTTTTGTCCAGTACCGTGCGTTGCAAGTAAAGGAAGGAACAGATTTAGATCGTTGATAGATGGAAGAATTTTTTCAATACCAACAATGGCGATATGAATTTTAGGAAATGTAACCGATAAGCGCGCGTTGCCTTCGTTTTCAGTAACCACTATGGCGCCGGGGTCTGCCAGCAAAAAATTGCCACCTGTAACTCCAACTTCGGCGCGTAAGTATTTTTCGCGCAGATTTTTACGTGCCACCATAGTCATTTCTTGCGGGGTGAGATTTAGCGGTGTCCCGAGTTTTTCGTGAAACACACGCGCCACATCTTCCTTGCTTTTATGCATAGCAGGTGTTACGATGTGAAATGGCGGCTCGCCATCAAGCTGCTGAATGTATTCGCCTAAGTCGGTTTCCACTACTTCTATCCCCAACTTCTCGAGAAACTGATTCAGATGCACTTCTTCAGTAGTCATGGATTTAGACTTGACAACCGATTTGGCGTTGGCTCTTTTACAAATAATTTCTATTTCGTTCAGTGCTTCTTCTGCCGTTTCTGCCCAAATGACTTTCCCCCCGCGACGCGTGAAGTTCGATTCAAACTCGAGCAAATATTTTTCGAGGCTCTCTATTGTTTTCCATTTTACATTTTTAGCACGCTGCCTTGCTGTTTCCATATCAGAAAACTGCTTGACACCTTTTTCAACCGTTTGCGCGTATTTGGTGATGTTGAATTTCAGCTTACGCTGTAGTTCCACATCTTTTGCTGTTTGCTCAGATGCGCTTATAAAAGATTGATTGGCTGTGCTCATTCAAGAATGCTGTTTGGCAAATTTAGAAGAGCTTGGGATATGGTGTTAACGATAAACATATAATCTTTGAACATATTCTTTAACTCTTGTAATATCATATCTCATTCATCGGGTCCCAAAAAAGTTTTTCAAAATCCACGACGCAATCATCATTAACTTTTACACCATCTGCTTCAAGTAATTTTTGCATTTCATCCGGTGTCCCAAAATGATGTTTGCCGGTAAGCATACCATTCCGGTTTACCACACGCTGTGCCGGTACATGCGGCTGTGCTATGTGTGAAGCATTCATTGCATATCCAACCATGCGCGATGACCGGGCTCTCCCCAATGCTTTGGCAATAGCACCATAGGAGGTTACTCTGCCTCGTGGAATAAGACGTACGATGTCATAGACTTGCTCAAAAAAATCAACTGTATTGTTCTTCATCAGTTCAATAGTGCAAAGTATTAACTTCGCTTAACATCAAAAGTAAAGGTTATGAGCAAAGAAGAATTTATGCGCGAAGCTATTCGACTATCGGTTGAAAATGTGGAGCAGGGTAAAGGGGGCCCTTTTGGTGCAGTGATAGTAAAGGATGGAAAAATCGTAGCTCGTGGCGCTAACGAAGTTACTGCAAGCAATGACCCTACGGCACACGCAGAAGTGGTGGCAATAAGAAAGGCATGTATGGAGTTAAATTCTTTTCAGCTAAGCGGTTGCGAAATTTATTGTAGTTGCGAACCTTGTCCTATGTGCCTTGGCGCTATCTACTGGGCTCGTCCTGATAAAATTTATTTTGCCAATACAAAAGCGGATGCCGCAGCTATTCAGTTTGATGATGCTTTTATTTATGAAGAGTTAAACCGTGGAATACCTGAACGTCATTTGCCTACGGAACAATTACTTCGTAATGAAGCCATCATCGCTTTCGGTAAATGGCAGCAAAGCGTGAAAAAGGTTGAATACTGATACAAGACTATCTTACTTGCCGAATTTTTCTTCCATCATTTTATGCAAGGCAAACATCTCATCGCGATAGCGTGCTGCTTCTGGGAACATTAAATCTTTTGCCGCTTTTTCCATATTGCGTCTTGCATTGCTGATAGCTTTCTCCAGTTGTACTTTGTTCATATACTCCACCACAGGGTCGGCAACCATAGCGCTTGCTTCAGGTTCTATATATGTGTTCTCGGTTTTCATCTGCAGCACTGAAGCCTGTTTTAGAATTTTATCTTTTGATGTGCCCACAGTTTCAGGTGTGATATTGTGTTCGATGTTATAAGCCACTTGTTTTTCGCGACGACGATTGGTTTCATCAATGGTACGTTGCATTGAATCGGTGATCTTGTCTGCATACATAATTACACGACCGTATACATTGCGTGCTGCACGTCCTGCCGTTTGCGTAAGTGAGCGAGCATTACGCAGAAAACCTTCTTTGTCTGCATCCATAATTGCTACAAGCGCTACTTCGGGCAAGTCTAATCCTTCGCGCAATAAGTTGACACCAATCAATACATCAAAAACACCCAAGCGCAGATCACGTAAAATTTCCACTCGCTCTAAAGTTTCCACTTCGGAATGTATGTATCGAGCTCTGATATTGAGCCGTGCTAAATATTTGCTCAGTTCTTCAGCCATACGTTTAGTAAGCGTGGTTACCAATACACGATGACCTTGCTTAATGGTTTCATCAATTTCTTCCATTAAGTCATCCACCTGATTAATACACGGACGCACCTCAATTGGAGGGTCTAACAATCCTGTTGGACGGACCACCTGTTCAACAAACACACCATCGGTTTTCCCCATTTCATAATCGGCTGGCGTTGCGCTTACATAAATTACCTGATTGGTCAGTATTTCGAATTCATTAAAATTCAGCGGTCGGTTATCCATTGCTGAAGGAAGACGGAAACCATACTCAATTAAATTTTGCTTGCGTGCGCGGTCACCACCAAACATACCGCGTATCTGAGGTATGGAGACATGACTTTCATCAATCACCATCAGGTAATCTTTCGGAAAATAATCAAGTAAACAGAATGGACGCTCGCCGGGTAAACGACGATCTAAGTAGCGGGAGTAGTTCTCAATACCACTGCAATAGCCCAGTTCGCGCATCATTTCTAAATCGAACGTAACGCGCTCTTTGACACGCGCCGCTTCCAGATGCTTTCCTATTTCTTTATAGTAGTCGATCTGTTTATTGAGGTCGTCTTCTATTTCGTAAATGATTTTGCTGAGTTGCTCTTTTGGAGCTACATAAAGGTTTGCCGGAAATATGGCGGCGTGATCAACTGAAGCAATTTTTTTACCATCGTCTATATTAATGCTGCCAATATCTTCGATGTCGTCGCCAAAGAAAGTAATGCGATAGGCATAATCGGCATATGGAAGAAACACATCAACGGTATCGCCTTTGACGCGAAAAGTACCTCGCTTATTTTCTTCCGAGCGAGAGTAAAGTCCCTGTACCAATTGATGCAATAAAGTATTTCGTGAAATTTTTTGTCCACGACTTATGCGTACAATGCCATTATTATACTCTGTTGGGTTCCCCATACCATATATACAGGATACAGAAGCCACCACGATGATATCTCTGCGTCCCGACATTAATGAAGTGGTGGTGCGCATACGCAACTTTTCCACTTCTTCATTTATGGCTAAATCTTTTTCAATGTACAGGTTGGATGCCGGGATATAAGCCTCCGGCTGATAATAATCGTAATACGAGACAAAATACTCTACAGCATTATCTGGGAAGAATTGTTTCAACTCGCCGTATAGTTGTGCTACAAGTGTTTTGTTATGAGACAACACCAGAGTAGGTCGGTTGATTTGAGCGACTACATTGGCTACAGTAAAAGTTTTTCCTGAACCTGTAACACCTAATAGCACTTGATGTTTCTCACCATGATTAAGTCCTTCTACCAACTGTCGAATAGCCTCGGGTTGATCGCCGGTAGGTTTGTAAACGGAGGTAAGTTGAAAATTCATGGAACGGGCAAAGATAGAGCGCGCCGTTCAATAGGATGAAGATAGCGCCTTCTCGTACAGTAATAATATTTACAACAAGAAATATGAGTAACTCTATAAAGAGAATCAATCAACGCCCTTTCTTTCAGAATCACTTTCAGTTGAAGGTACATCATCTGTACTTTGAACTGTTGCAGGTGTTGCTTCTTTGAACAACCATTTCTGAAAAACTATGATTGATATAATGCCTGTACTTATACTTGCATCGGCTATGTTGAAAATAGCTTGGAAGAATACGAAATAATCACCACCCCAAACCGGAATCCACTCCGGAAGAAAGCCTTCCCAAAGCGGGAAATACAGCATGTCAACAACACGACCGTGCAGCAGTGGGGCATAGCCGCCATCTTTAGGAAAAATAGCAGCAAGCGATTCGGGGGTACTGTCGGAAAAGAGAAGGCCATAGAATATCGAGTCCAAGATATTGCCTACTGCACCGGCAAAAATGAGTGCGATGCAGATAATGAGTCCTGTGTGTGCTTTATTAATAACTGCACGGTACAACCAATAAAAAATTACACCACTTGCAACCAAACGAAACAATGTAAGCGCCAACTTACCAAATTCGCCGCCCCAGGTAAGACCAAATGCCATGCCTTCATTTTCTATGAAGTACAGATAAAACCAAGGTGTAATTTGTCGGTGCTCCGTATAGAGAAATGAGAGTTTAACCCAAAACTTGAGAAGTTGATCTAAGAATAAAATGACGGCAATAATACTTACCGGAAGTATAAAGGCTTTTTTCACAAAGGTTTATTTCTGCATCATCTTGGCTTCCATGCTTAAAGTTGCATGAGGCACAATGCGAAGACGTTCTTTATCTATGAGTTTGCCTGTTACACGGCAAATGCCGTAAGTTTTATTTTGAATGCGCACCAAGGCTTTTTCAAGATTCTCAATATAGTGAACCTGACGACCGGCCATTTGAGTAAGGTACTCTCGTTCTTGCGTTAATGTGCCGTCTTCCATATTGGAGAACTTATTTTCGGTATCATCGGTACCATTGTCGTCTTTCCGGTTTACTTGATCTTGCAGGTATTTTAGTTCGGTACGTGCAGCAGATAGTTTTTCTTCAACGAGAGCGCGGAATTCATCCAATTCTTTATCACTATAACGACTACGTGTATCGGTATTGATTTTTATCTGTTGCTTGGCAGCAGCAGCAGCACGACTGGCAAAACTTTCCGTTTTTTGAAAAGTAACATTGGCAACAGATTCGGGGCCTGCCTGTCTGAACTTGCGTGTAGTTTTTTCACCCTCATTCTCTGTTATTTTTCTGCGTCTGCCTCTTCTTGGTTTAGGAGGAGTGAATGTTTTTAATTCCGGTTTGGCAGTCGGACTCGGCATATGCTTAGCTGCAGGTGTTGCCTTAGCCTTAACAGCAACTTTTGCAGTTGGTTTAGATACAACCTTTGCGGCTGATTTGACTACTACTTTTTTAGCAGGTTTGGCAGCAGGTTTAGCCTTGACTTTGGTGGCAGTAGGTTTGCTTTTTACTGGAGCTTTAGCTTTGTTAGCCGGTTTTGCCGGAGCTTTCTTAGCCGCTTTCTTGGCTGTTTTAGCGCTTTTTACAGCTTTTTTTGCCGGTTTTGCACTTTTCTTCGGGGCTGTTTTCTTCACAACTTTCTTAGCTGTTTTTTTATTGTTTGCCATACGCGTTTTTAATGGGTGTGTGGTTAATTTTTACTGACCAGAATTTTTAATTCGTTTTCGTTTACATCTATAATCTCGGCATCAGAAAGCTGATGTGTACTGAATTGCAGGCTGTCGGCTAAAATTTCGCTGCAAATATATATTTTAAAGTTATTTACGGCGCTGTGCAAAAAGTCTTTAGGTTCAAGCTCAACCAAAATTCGGTCAGTAACATTATAGTTGCGCTCTTTGCGAATTTTCTGGATTCGGTTTACCAGTTCACGTGCAATGCCTTCTTCAACTAGTTGTTCGCTGATGCTCACATCAAGTGCCACGGTTATGCCTTTATCAGATGCAACGGACCAACCGGCTAAATCTTCGGATATGACTTCTACGTCAGTTAATAATATATCAATTTCTTCACCCTCAATGTTGATGTTCTGTTTACCCTTTAACTCTAAATCCTGAATTTGTTTGTTGCTGAAAGCAGCAATTTGTGCTGAGGCCTCTTTCATTTTCTTGCCAAGACGTGCTCCCAATACCTTAAAGTTTGCTTTTGCTTTCTTCTTAACGATTTCGGAGTCTTCGCCGATGAATTCAATATTTTTTACATTGATTTCACTCTTAATTAAATCGCTTACCGATTCAATGCGTGTTTTCAATTCATTCTGTAGTACCGGAATCAATATGCGGTTCAATGGTTGACGCACTTTGATATTTGCTTTTTTTCGAAGCGATAATGCCAGAGATGAAATGGTTTGTGCGAGATCCATACGTAGTTCCAACTCTTTATTCTGTATTTTTTTGTCAGCCTGAGTTAATAGAGTAAGATGTACGGAATCGTGTTTGAGCGGAGTGTTGTTCGCCTTGGCATTATTGCGTACAGGGGTAGTTAAGTTTTGATATAACCATTCACTGAAGAAAGGAGCAATGGGACTCATCAGTTGAGCTGTAACCATCAGGCATTCGAACAGGGTTTCGTATGCTGCCTTTTTGTCTTCGTTCATTTCCGATTTCCAGAAACGACGACGTGATAAACGTATATACCAGTTGCTTAAATGCTCATCAACAAATATCTCTATAGCGCGTGCCGCACGGTGTGGCTCGTAAGTATTGTAACAATCACTTACTTCTTCTATAAGGGATTGCAGTTTGGAGATTATCCAACGATCCATTTCGTTTCGTTCAGCAACCGGGACTATTTTCTTCTCGTCCAATACAAAGCCATCAACATTAGCATAGAGCGCAAAGAAGTTGTATGTGTTGAACAGGGTACCAAACAACTTGCGCTTCACTTCCTGAATACCCTCTGCATCGAACTTGAGATTGTCCCATGGTGCAGCATTGGCTATCATGTACCAACGGGTGGCATCTGCACTGTGCTTGGCTATGGTATCAAACGGGTCAACTGCATTGCCAAGGCGCTTGCTCATTTTGTTTCCATTTTTATCAAGCACTAAACCATTACTGACCACGTTCTTATAGGCAACGGAATCGAAACACATGGTGGCTATGGCGTGAAGTGTAAAAAACCAGCCACGGGTTTGGTCAACGCCTTCTGCTATGAAGTCGGCAGGGAAATTCCCACCAAGTTCCGATCGTTTGAAAGGGTAGTGTAACTGTGCGTAAGGCATGGCACCACTATCGAACCAAACATCAATTAGATCCAGTTCTCGGTGCATTGGTTTTCCGCTGTTGCTGATTAGAATGATGTCATCAACATAAGGTCTGTGAAGGTCTTCGGTTTTATCAGAAGTATGTATACCTGCTGCTTTGGCTTTTGCAATTTCATTTTTCAACTCATCAACAGATCCTATACATTTTTCTTCAGTACCGTCCTCGGTGCGCCATAACGGAAGTGGGATGCCCCAAAAACGGGAGCGTGAAAGATTCCAGTCTTGTAAATTCTCCAGCCAGTTGCCAAAACGACCGGTGCCTGTAGATTCAGGTTTCCAGTTGATGGTTTTGTTCAGTTCCACCATGCGTTCCTTGGCAGTTGTAGTACGTACAAACCATGAATCGAGCGGATAGTATAATACAGGCTTATCTGTACGCCAGCAGTGCGGATAGTTGTGCTCGTACTTTTCTACTTTAAATGCTTTGTTTTCTTTTTTGAGTTTGATGGCTAAACGCTCATCAACGGAAAGATATTTTTCGCCACCCTGTTTCTTCTGCGATTCCTCTTTTTCCTCATCAGTAAGGTATGCCTCCTTCACATATTCACCCGCAAACTCTCCCATTTCCTCTGTGAAGCGTCCACGCTTATCGACCAATGTTAAAGATCCAAGACCATTTTGTTTGGCGGTACGAAAATCGTCGGCGCCAAAACTTGGAGCAATGTGAACAATTCCGGTACCGTCTTCAGTAGATACAAAATCTCCAACCACTACCTTAAAGGCATCTCCATCAGTAGGTTGAGTGTATGGCAATAGTTGTTCATAGCGAAGACCGGATAAGTCAACTCCATTAAATGTTTTCAGTATGGTATAGGGAATGCTTTTGTCGCCGTGCTTATAATCATCAAATGATAGAGAAGCATTTTTATCGGAAAAATATTTGCCGAACAAATCTTTGGCAAGCACTACAAATACAAGTGTGGAGGTATAAGGATTGAATGTTTTTACCAAAACATATTCAATGTTTTTTCCTACAGCCAGGGCTGTGTTTGAAGGAAGTGTCCAGGGTGTAGTGGTCCAGGCTAATAAATGCACAACATCATTTCCGAAAATAGATTTCGCTTTTTCGTCGGCCACTACCTTAAACTGAGCAACCACTGTTGTATCCTTAACCGGCTTGTAACAGCCCGGTTGATTGAGCTCGTGAGAACTAAGCCCTGTACCTGCTGCAGGTGAATATGGTTGAATAGTGTAGCCCTTGTATAGCATACCTTTCTCGTGCAGCATCTTGAGTAAGTACCATACACTCTCTATATAATCGTTTTCGTAAGTGATGTATGGGTGCTTCATATCCACCCAGTATCCCATTTTCTCAGTTAACTCTTCCCATTTATCGGTGTATTTCATCACCTCTCGGCGGCAGGCTTTGTTGTAATCTTCTATGCTGATGCTTTTACCAATATCATCTTTACGAATTCCAAGTGTTTTTTCAACAGCCAGTTCAATAGGTAGGCCGTGAGTATCCCAACCTGCTTTGCGCAGAACTTGTTTTCCTTTTAATGTCTGATAGCGGCAAAAAATATCTTTGATAGCTCTTGCCATAACGTGGTGAATGCCGGGCATACCATTAGCCGACGGGGGGCCTTCATAAAACACAAAAGAATTGTTGGCATCGCGTTCAGAAATGCTGCGCTCGAAGATGTTGTTCTCCTTCCAGAAGCGTTGTATTTCCTGCTCTATGGCCGGCTGATTCAGTTGTTTATATTCTTTGTAAACCGACATGATATTCTAACTCTATCTTAAATTTTTTAAGGCTGCAAAAGTAAGTAAAAAGCACCCGAATTATGCTTTGGCACCATATTAAGTGGAGCATTACTCGACTATACTACAATATGTTTTATGTCGTTTGGTGAATCCACAATTCAACTATTTTTAACGCGTGAGAATAATCAAACACTTGTTAGTCTTTCTATTTCTTTGTTTAATTCTGAAAACAACCCATGCTCAAAAACAATTTCCCGTAGGCACCTGGGTGGATCATTTACCCTATTCCAATCCGCGGGTATTGACACAAAGTAATAGCCGAATCTATGCAGCCTGCGATAATTCTTTATTCTATGTGAATAAGGCCGACGACGATATGGTGCGCATCAGTAAATGTATAGGGCTCAGTGATATTGGATTTAATGATATTGCATACGACCCGAAGCGTGGAAACCTCATCATTTGTTACTCAAACAGTAACATAGACATATACAACGATGCCGAAGTATTGAATATACCTGATATTAAGCGCAAGAATATTTCCGGCGATAAAAATATTTATTCAGTTACTCTTGACAGCAATTTGGCTTATCTGGCATGTGGGTTTGGTATCGTGGTACTCGATCTAAAGAAACTGGAAATAAAGGACACTTATATCATAGGACAATCAGGAACCTCATTAAAGGTTAATCGTGTGGTATTAAGTAACGGTTATATTTATGCGGCAACTGCCTTAGGTTTATTACGTGCTGATCAAAATAGTCCTACGTTGGGAAATTTTGCTGAATGGCAAATACAAAGCACTTCTGTAAATCTGCCATCGTCGGAATGTCATAACATAGAAGTTGGTGGCAACATTGTTTATGCTGCATTTGGTGATAGTATTTTCTCACTTTCAAACAATACGTGGAGTTTTAGATATAAACGTGACGGGTACAACATATCCCGTTTGCGCTTTCAAGACAATAAATTATATACCTGTTATGTGAGTGAGGAGAGTAGTCGTATTATCACTATAGAGAATGATATTATTGATTCGTTGGTGAACAATTCTTTTAGTGGTTATCCAAGCGATGTATGTGTGGACAAAATAAATGGCATAACATGGATTGCAGATTTTTACAACGGGCTATTTAAATTCAAAAACAATACAACACAACGTTTTACGCCATCTGGTCCAGCAACATCAAATGTTTGGCAGTTACAGGCATATGATGGAAACGTGTTTGTAGCACCGGGAGGAATGGATGCCAATTATAATTTCTCTTATAATCGCGACGGATTCTCTGTTTATGCTGACAATCAATGGAACTCTTATAATGGACTTACCATTCCGTTACTTAAAGACACCGTTATGGATTTGCTCGCAGTGGCACACCATCCTAAAACAGGAAAAACCTATTTTGGATCTTATGTGAACGGAGGAATAGTGGAGTACACGGCAGAAAGTATTAAACTGTATAAACAGGAAGCCTTGTCGAGCAATATCGTTTTCACCAATTATGCCTGTACAGGTCTTTCAGTGGATGAATCTGGAAATCTTTGGGCATCCAACCCCTCTACCAACAAACCGTTGGTGGTGCGCAAAGCGGATGGTACCTGGAAAAAGTTTTCAGTACCCGCTATTACAACTTCTAATAAACCTACCCACATGGTAACCGATCGTTTCAATCAGGTGTGGGTGAGTTTAATCTATCAGGGTATGTATGTATATAACTACGGGGCTGATTTAGACAACACTTCGGATGATAAATCTAAACTACTCAGCGGTTCATTTGGCCAAGGTGCCTTGCCTGACTTGAATGTGAATGCTTTGGTGATGGACAAAACAGATAAGTTGTGGATTGGAACAGATAAAGGCATTGGTGTAATTTATTGTCCTCAAAATATTTTTGAACAAGGTGGTTGTGATGCGCAACGGATAATAGTTACCGGTGCCGATGGAATACCCGGATACTTAATGGAATCAGAAAAGGTAAAAGCTATAGCGGTTGATGGCGGTAACAGAAAATGGATAGGTACTGAGAATGGTGTATGGTTATTGTCGGAAGATGGAACTAAAGAATTGTTTCATTTCACGGTGGACAATAGCCCTTTATTTTCAAACATCATCATAGCTATAACCGTTGACGATAAAACCGGTGTGGTATATATAGGAACGGACAAGGGGTTGCTTGCATATCAAAGCGATGCTACTGAAGCCATACTCCTTGATAAGTGTGTGTTGACCGTTAGTCCGAATCCTGTCAATAATGACTACGATGGTGTGATAACAGTACGCGATTTACCATACAATTGTACGGTAAAGGTGATGGATGCTGCCGGTGACATGGTGTATCAGGGACGTTCCAATGGAGGAACATTTTCTTGGGATTGTAAAACTTATCTGGGACAAAAGCCATCAACAGGAGTTTATTACATCACTGCTGTAAGCAACGATGGCACTTATTCCTGTCACGGCAAGTTTATTATTGTTAATTAGTATTGTGCAATAAGCTATGCTTCAAAAAACAACCGGCATAGTATTCAGAACCATCAAGTATTCTGAAACAAGCATCATTACAAATATTTACACCAGGCACTTTGGCTTGTTGAGTTTTATTGTTTCAGGTGTACGCAATGCCAAGTCTAAACAAAAGGCCTCAGCATTTCAACCGATGATGCAATTAGAGTTAGATATCTACTTTCGAGAAAATAAAAGTTTGCTGCGCATCAAAGAGTTCAGACATCATTATCTGTATCGTGCTTTGCCATTTGACGTATTAAAAAGTGCGGTCGGGATATTTTATATTGACATCTTACAACGTGTTATCAAAGAACACGAACCATCAGAGTCACTATACCTCTTTATAGAAAACCTTTTTGTTCGGTTGGATCAAACAACAGATGTACTTGCTTCTTACCCATTACATTTTCTGATAGCGTTGAGCACTTATGTGGGATTATCGCCGAGCGGAACTTACAGCAGCAAGCAACCTTACTTCGATTTGAGCGAGGGCATTTTTTGTTCATCACCACAACGATTAGAGTATGCTATCAGTCCGCCGCTATCAGAAAAATTTTATAAATTTTTACATCAACAACCGGTGAATATCAATTATCAGGAGCGCAAGGAATTGTTGCAACAGTTGTTAAACTATTACACACTGCATAATGCCGACCTGCGCAATGTGCATAGTTTAAGCGTGCTTGAATCATTGTTTCGTTAAGCCGCGCGACGTACCAGGTAAACTCCGGCTAAAATGATGAGCATAGCCGCAAGGTGTTGAAAGCCTATATACTCGCCATCTATTATTGACCATCCGAGGGCAACAACAGGCATTACATAAGTAACCGTTCCCGAGAATGTAACTCCGGTGCGTGATGCTAAATGATTATATAGCACTAATGAAAGTGCAGAACCTAAACATGCCAGCAAAGCCACAAACAGCAGACCTTTCCATGCCTGATTATTATTTTGCATCACATGTAGAAATTCAGTTTGTGTGAGAATTGCCGAAGCAACTATACCCATAAAGAAAAAAGCAACGGATGTAATGACAATAGCGTTAAGACCTTTGAGATAATGTACCAATATCTGATTGCTGAGACCATATAACAAAGTGGCGGCAACTATAATAAGACCATAGTAATAATTGGATTCTGTACCGGAAGAATGATGAAACAAGATGAGTAATGCAGCACCAATAAACCCAATCACAATACCACTGACCTGCATAAGTGTATAACGTACGCCAAAAAACAAATAACCTGTAACCACAATGAATATAGGTGTTAACGAATTCAACACTCCTGCCGCACCGCTGTCAATGTGTTGTTGTGCTACAGGATAAAGAAATGAAGGAATGCCGCTGCCGCACAATCCCATCAAAAAGGCAAAAACCTTTTGACGATGAGTTAACAGATACAATCCTTTGATAGCAAATGGCAAAAGCACCAGGCCTGATATACTGATGCGCAATGCTGAAACAGTTATAGGGTCGAAATAGAGTAGTCCTTTTTTTATGAGAATAAAGGAAGTGCCCCAAACGAGCGATATGGTGACATAAATAATCCAATCGCTAAGTGTGATGCGTTGGTTGTTCATAGTTTAATCTTTGGTAAGAGGCTCAGTGAGCATTTCCCAAAGTTGGTCTTTGAGCTTTTGAATGCCTAATCCGGTTGCACTTGAGATAAAAACATGCGGCACTTGTCTTGGCAATTCTTTTTTTATCAGCTTCATCAGTTCCTCATCTGCCATATCGCATTTGCTGATAGCAAGCAAGCGGGGTTTGGTGAGCAACTCAGGATTATATTGCTTTAACTCGTTGAGCAATATTTTGTATTCCTTCTTGATATCATCAGCATCAATAGGAATTAAGAAAAGTAATGCCGAGTTGCGCTCTATGTGTCGCAAAAAACGATGTCCAAGTCCTTTGCCTAAATGCGCACCTTCAATTATTCCCGGTAAGTCCGCCATAACAAATGACTTATCGTCGCGATAAGAAACAATGCCAAGGTTGGGAGTAAGTGTGGTGAAAGCGTAGTTGGCAATTTCAGGTTTTGCTGCAGTAATTGATGATAACAAGGTAGACTTGCCCGCATTGGGGAATCCTACCAAACCAACATCGGCCAATAGTTTCAGCTCCAGTATTTTCCACCCCTCTTCACAGGGTTCACCGGGCTGCGCATACTGAGGAACCTGATTGGTAGGAGATTTAAAATGCACATTCCCCAGACCACCACGACCACCTTTCACTAAAATTTGCTCCTGTTTGTGTTCGGTTATTTCAAACAATACTTCACCGCTTGCGGCGTCTTTTGCCACTGTCCCTAAGGGTACATCCAATATCACATCCTCGCCGCTCTTACCGGTTTTCATGGCTCCTTTTCCAGCTTCGCCGTCTTGCGAAAAAACATGCTTGCGAAACTTCAGGTGTAGTAAAGTCCACAATTGACTATTGCCGCGCAAAATAATATGACCACCACGTCCGCCATCGCCGCCATCGGGACCGCCTTTGGCGGTGATCTTATCGCGCCGGAAATGCACCGAGCCTGCCCCACCTGCGCCGCTTCGGCAAAATATTTTTACATAGTCAACAAAGTTGTTGTTCTCCAAAATATAAAAAATTGAGTTGCAAAGATGATTAAAAGGCATCAGCTAATATTGTTTGCATAAATACACACCTGTAGTCATGCATCTCATTTCAAACAAACTGGAAAAATATATTGAAGAACACACTTCTCCCGAAGCACCATTGTTGTATAAAATTCACCGACATACTTACCTCAATGTTTTGATGCCGCAGATGCTGTCGGGTAGAGTACAGGGAGAAGCATTGAAAATGTTCAGTCGTATGATTCGACCGCGGCGCGTGCTGGAGTTAGGAACATATACCGGCTACAGTGCCATTTGTCTTGCAGAAGGATTAAGCGACGACGGCAAACTGATTAGTATAGATATTAATGCAGAGTTGCAAGAGCGTGTGCAGACATACATCAACGAAGCAGGTTTGCAGCATAAAATAAAATTACTCTGCGGCAAAGCAGCAGATATAATTCCTACATTGGAAGAAGAATTTGACTTGGCTTTTATTGATGCTGATAAAGTAAACTATTCGTTATATCTCGATTTAGTTATAGACAAGGTGAGGCCCGGCGGCTTCATTATCGCTGACAATGTTTTGTGGAGCGGTAAGGTGATTAATTCACAACCCGATAAAGACACTCAGGCCATTATTGATTTCAACAATAAAGTGCATCAAGATGAGCGATTACAAAATGTGATTATATCTGTAAGAGATGGAATGATGGTGATGTGGAAGAAGTATTAAGTGCATCACATGGTGTAGGGTATTAAACCCTAAAACCGGTTGAATTTACACAAGTATTCAGGGTAAAAGCACACTTACGGCGGTACTGTTGGCGTCAACCACGGCTTCGTTTACACCAACCGCAGCTCCGTTGACACCAACGAGGCTCCGTTGGCACCAACCAAGGCGTGGTTAATACCTTTTTTAACCCATCCCCCCCCGAAAAAACTTTAAAAAGACTGGTTTTGGAGTAAATGAGGTGTTATTAGCCCTTGTATAATAAGGCTATTTCTGTCAATTCTTGTACGCGTAATCATGTGTGTGAAAAGTTTAAGCCTGTGCATGTTCTAATGTTGGGGCTGATTATTCTTTAGAGCAGGAGTATAAAATCAGGAATGAAGGTAAAGCAATGAGTGGTTTAATAGGTCTAGAGTGATGAAATAGTTTGCCTTGAGAATTTGTAAAATTGCGTCAGTGTTAATTTAATTTATTCAAGAAAGCACCGGATATAGGCTCACTAATCTCAAGAATTTGAATACTATCTGATTTTTCAAAAATCAAGAACGGATATGTTTTGAATAAACCATACTGCTCTAAATGATTTGATTCCATGATTAAAAAATGAATTGAATCGATACCTATTTGATTGTACAAAGTTTCTTTATTCATTTTATTACAAATTAGGGTAAGATTCATTCCTTGATGGACGAGAGCCTTTATATTTCTAATTGTCACTGAATCACAAGAGCCACAAAAGGAATTGTTGATAACAGCAACTGCAATACTATCATTAACATACAAGGAATTTGTGTCAAGAAATAGTTTTAAAAGATCTTGATTTGAATTGGGTGTATTAGTATTACATGAAGATAAAATCAATAGCCATGAAATATAAAACCGCCTTATCACTTTATTCTCTGAACTTTATTTCTTTTTATAAAATAATTGTTTACCGAAAACAATCCCAAGGACTCTAAGTGTTGTCTTGATACTTTAATAAGATGTGTAGGCAATAAGTTGTTAAAATGTAAAAGTGAATCGACTGATACATCGGTAAGTACGTAATCATTTAACTTTAAACGATGATTGAGGTATTCGCACAGAGCCATACCACATTTGTTTGCACCGGTAGCACAAAACCCGAACCGTATCACATAGACTCTGTGATAATCACTTGGTATACCTAATTCAATTAGCATTGCGTTGTCAAGTTTACCTCTATGAGATACTGATTGCCCAATTGCAGAATAAGCAACTAAACAGTTAATGATTAACCACACGGATACGTAGTAACTTAAAGCCAATTTTATTATCGTTTTCATCCTTAAATATATCTCGAGTGTTCATGAATAACCCATCCGGGCTGCATATAGCATAGTAATACCATGCGTCATTGGGCAACAATACTTCATCCATAATTTCAAAGTTTTCATTAAATATGATAACAGACATGCGCTTGTCGTCTGTTGTATTATATAGATTGTTGCCTCCTTTTACTGGCATACTATGCTCATAAAAGCGATAGAATATATTTCGATAAGGGTCATAAATGATGTTGCCGTAAGCAGCAGAATATTTTTTATGATTCCAGATAGACTCTTTGCGACCAATTTTTTTATCAATCGTAACAGGTTTTATCGGCGCAGTTTCATAACGACTTCTGATATGATGACTAGCGCTGATTCCTGTTAGTAAATCGTACTTTATTATTTCATCTGAGCATTCAAATGAATAAATGATAGCATCTTGAAGATATAGTTGATGTATAGGAAAGAGCAGTCCATAGTCAAAGTCACTTAGAAATTTAGGATATACAATTCCTGTTGAATTTATCTTGTGAGAATAAATATTATAAGTGGCTGTAATCGGGAAATCATAGTTTTTCTTTGAATAAATGCCATTCTCATAAAACACATTTTTATCAACCGGGAAATAAAGGAGTGAATCTTTGATAATATTGATTTGATTAAGTTGACCTAAATTATATGATGATGTTAATCCAGTGGACTTAGCCCAAAATGTTGTATCAATTTTTAATGATGTTATTTTAGTATCATTATTTATTTCTCTGCGCGATAATTGATTGTGAGAATTTAATATGTAGTATTGGTGTCTTGATATAAAACAAAAGGAATTTTTGGTTTGACATAGGGAATTTAAGGTGCTATCAGTATAAGAACATGATGGGTTCTGAATGTTGATGATATTGAGACAATTGTTTGTGCAATTTTCTAATCCAATATATATACTGTCTTGTATATATAAGGTGGAAGGAGATTTTCCATTTAACACACCTAATTGGCAATTAGGCAAGATATTGACGCTATCTATCATTACTTTTACAACACCCTGACTTTGCAAGCAAGCAGTTTGTAAAAACAATAGACTGAAAAAAAGATAAGGAGCAACTGAATAAACTATTTTCATTTCAAATAATACTTCATGAAATTATTTGCAATTAGGGCAATACAAGCAACCAAATTGTTTTGAACAAGTTTTTCCGCTGGGGTCGCAAGCCATTCCCGGAACAGGCTCACCATTCCACTCAGCTATACAATAGACTTCATGGAAATACTTTTTGAGATACTTATTTAAGGTGTCGTTTGCTAATGAAGGAATGATAAATAACTCATTATATACTGACATTGAATCGTTTAAAATCAAGGTTCGAAGCGAGTCACAGTAACTATCCCATTGTGAAGCGCGATCTCTGTTGATCACCCAACCGTTGGGGGCTTGATACAACATAGAATCATATCTGTATGAAGACCTATGGCAGGTTCATTGTTTATTAAATTATTTTTTGTGCTACATGAAGTAGCCATTACAATCAATAAAATCTGTAAAAGATGTTTGATGTTTCATAAAATTTTCTTTCAAATATACTAAACCACCATATCCCTTGCTACAAGTACTTTTTTATTATAGTCGGTGTTGTAATTCAGCCCGCGACTTTCGTGTCGCTGCATGGCGCACTTCACAATCAGGTAGGCAATGTTGATAAGGTTGCGCAGTTCGCAAAGCTGTGGCGATACAACAGTTCGCTGATAAAGCTCCTCTGTTTCTCGATAGATTAAGTCAAGCCGCTTCCAGGCTCGCTGTAATCGCAGATTTGATCGCACGATTCCTACATAGTTGCTCATAATATATTGCAGTTCACTTCGAGTGAAAGTAATCAACACCATCTCCTCCGGCGATATGGTTCCTTCGGCATTCCAGTCAGGAATGTTAGTGGGTAATGTGATTTTTTTTAATTGCTTCACTGCATCTAAATAAGCGCGGTGCGAAAACACCATAGCTTCAAGCAAGGAGTTAGATGCCAGCCGATTGGCTCCATGTAGTCCGGTGCAGGCACATTCGCCACAGGCATAAAGATTCTTAATACTGCTTCGTGCGTGTTCATTCGTTTTGATGCCTCCGCACAGATAATGAGCTGCAGGCACTACAGGTATCATGTCTTTTGAAATATCTATACCCAGACTCAGACATTTCTCATAAATATTCGGGAAGTGTTCAATGAATTTTTTCTTATCCAGATGACGGCAGTCAAGCCACACATGATCTGAGCCTGAAATTTTCATTTCATTGTCTATGGCACGAGCCACAATATCGCGCGTAGCTTGTGAACCTCGCTTGTCATACTTCTGCATGAACTCTTTGCCGGTTACATCGCGCAGCACTGCGCCGAATCCGCGTATGGCTTCAGTAATTAAAAATGAAGGATACTCGCCGGGATTATATAATGCCGTAGGATGAAACTGGATAAACTCCATGTTCATCACCTTGCCTTTGGCACGATACACCATAGCAATGCCGTCACCGGTGGCTATGGTAGGATTGGTAGTATTCAGATACACATGCCCGGCTCCGCCTGTGGCCAGTATGGTGGTTTTAGATAAAATGGTGTCCACCCGGTTGCGGCGAGTATCCAAAGCATAAACGCCATAGCATTCAATGTTCTTGGTGCGGCGTGTTACTTCAGCTCCAAGATGATGTTGTGTGATTATATCGATGGCAAAATAGTGCGTGAAGAAATCTATGTTCTCGTTCTTTTGTATTTGCTTAAGCAAAGCACGTTCTATCTCCAATCCGGTTACATCTTTATGATGCAACACACGATGGGCACTGTGCCCTCCTTCTTTTGCTAAATCAAATTCGCCGCGTTGATTTTTATCGAACCGGGCACCCCATTCTATCACTTCATTTACTCTGTCGGGACCTTCCTTGACTACTATCTCAACAATGTCTTTATGACATAACCCATCGCCGCTGTCGAGCGTGTCCTTGATATGTTTGCGGTAAGAATCTTTCTTTAGATCGGCAACTGCTGCCACCCCACCTTGTGCATACTTGGTGTTGCTTTCGTCTTCGTTACTTTTAGTGATAATGCACACACGACCGTGCTTTGCGGCTTTCAATGCAAAGGTTAATCCAGCTATGCCGGAGCCAATGACGAGGAAGTCGTATGTGCGCTCTTGTTTTTTCTTCATTTGTTACAGAAACAAATAAATGCTTACAAGGTTATTTTACCGAAACGATATTTCAATCCATCGTTACTCATAAACAACAAGGTTTTATCATCAAATATTTTAGTTGTTTTTGGAAGTAAAGTAGTGTCAATTTCTTTGGTGCTGAACAAGGGATTTGTACTTAGTTCGCCAGTGCTGTTAACTTTAACTATATATACCATAGCATTGTCTGTGTTACCCATGCGCTGACTGAGCTCTTTTTTGTTGCCATTCATAATCAAATAAATATCATCGCCGGCTTTTTGATGAGCAAAAGATAAATATCGGGCACCGTCATTGGAGCTTACTTGCCTTTTTTTAACTACTGTTGACCAAGCAACAGAGGCATCTTCCTTGATATTGAAAACGGGAATATTGGTATAACGATAGCTGAAATTCATAGAGCCATTTGAACCCGAGCTGGTAACAATTGAAAAATTTTCGGTGACAAGTGTATATGATCCGTTATTGTTTTTGTAAGCTGTTCGAATATGAATGTTTCCCAATTCGGGCTTGTCTTCTGCATCATCACCCAGAATGGATTGAATCACTGCGGGAGTAAAATCCTTGGAGGATTTTTTACTGAGTACAAAATCTTTATTGATAGTATATACATAAGCACCGCCTGCTTTTGCTGATCCCTTGTCTGAGTAAAATCCAAATACGGCAATTTCATCGTTTTCTTTTTCATCAATATAAATGTCCGTGACGAGTTTGCCTGTAACACTTATCTCCAGGTTCTTGGGTTCTTTAATATCCTTACCCGATTTAATCAGTTGAAAACTAAATGCCTTGGCTCCTTTGTCTTTGTCGGCAGAGTTTGCCTGTACTTTTAACAGTATATAAGCATATTCGCCTATGATGTATTGGCGTGTGATGGCATAGTTATTATCGGGCATGTTGATTACATACTTCGATTGCCACAGCTCTTTGAAATCAGCATCCATCATTTTTAGTGTAAAACTTTCAGCCTTCATCTTGGTAGGCATGTTCGTGTGGTAATAAATCAGCAAGCGGCTGTTATTTCCATTACCCATCACCTTATATGAATTGGTGATATTGGTGAATGCAGAATTTTTTCCACTCACCTGATCCAGTTTTATCTTCTCGTTGCTTAAAGAGCCATCAGCATTAAACGGTACAGCATACAGTGTAGTAATATAGCTCTTCTTGTCGAACGATGATGCAAACGCCACCAAACGGTTATTGACCCATAGAATATTTTTCAATCGCATTTGTATTTCACCATCCATAATGGTGAACTGCTTCGAGTACTGAAGGTTACAAGCATTATCATAGTATTGAATAAAAAACTTGGACTTGGCAAACATGTTTGCATTATTGTTGCCCATATAACTTTCAATTTCATAAAGACGATGATCGTCAGTACAAACACCATAACCAATAGCTATAGCCATAGCTGCACCGGTTCCGGGATTATCTTGCAACAACGCCATTTGTGCATCGTCTTCTGCAATTCCTTCCATACGGAGCACATAATAGCCATCAGCAGTAGTGTGCAGTATGATGTTCATAGCGCCTCCAAGGTTTTTGGTTTCCATTTCCTGTCCAAAGGATACCGCAGGTTGCGCTTGGCTGAATAAGCCGAAGCATAATAAAAGTAATGTAGTAGAAAGAGATAATAATTTCATTTTAAAAAGTTTTGGCGAAAGTAAGCAGAGTAAAATGGTGATTCGAACATTAGGTTATTTTTACGCAGGTGCACATAAAACATATCTCACTTCATATCACAGGCCTGGTTCAGGGAGTTTGGTTTCGAGCAACTACAAAAAAAGTTGCTGATGAAATGGGTGTGCATGGTATAGTGCGCAATGAGCCGGATGGTACAGTCTATATTGAAGCGGAAGCTGAGGTAGCTAAGCTGGCACAGTTCACTTTATGGTGCCACAACGGCCCTGATGGTGCTCGTGTTGAGCAGGTAAAAGTCCTTGAAGGTGAATTGAAAAATTATACCGACTTTAAAATTTCGAGATAGGTATTTATTATACTATACCTTCATCGAGCAGGTTATGAATATGAACCATACCGAGGTAAAGCCTTTTGTTTAGTACGGGCAACTGTGTGATGTTTTTACTACGCATAAGATGAAGTGCATTCACGGCAAGTTCTCCTGATTGCAGGCTACACGGATTGCCGGTCATTATTTGTTTGGCGGTGGTGGAATTCATATCAAACTTCTTATTCATCATGCGGCGTAAGTCACCGTCAGTAATAATGCCATTCAATTGACCTTTGTCATCAATCACTGCGGTTGCACCTAATCTCTTGCTGCTGATTTCAAGAATAACTTCTTTTAAAGTGGTATCGATATGTACAAATGGTTTTTCATTTTTCTTGTACAACTCATCCACAGTCAGATATAATTGTTTCCCCAGGGCTCCACCCGGATGATATTTTGCAAAATCGTCGGCACTGAAACCGCGCAGCTGTAAAAGACATACAGCAATGGCATCTCCCATAACCAACTGTGCTGTGGTGCTTGTAGTAGGCGCTAAGTTATTGGGGCAGGCTTCTTTTTTAACCGTTGTATTTAGAGTATAGTCGCTTTGTTTGGCCAAATAAGATTGCATAGATCCCGTAATAGCAATCAAATTATTGCCGCGTTGCTTGATCAATGGTGTCAATACTTTAATTTCTGGACTCTCGCCGCTTTTTGAAATACAGATTACCACATCATTATCCTGTATCATGCCCAGATCGCCGTGTACAGCATCGGCTGCGTGCATGAACAAAGCTGGAGTACCAGTAGAGTTTAAGGTAGCAGCAATTTTTTGTGCGATGATGGCACTTTTACCGATGCCGGTAATTACCACTCTGCCGGAGCATTTAAATAGTGTTTGAACCACCTTCTCGAATGAAGAATCGATAAACGATGTTAAATCTTGGATGGATTGTGCCTGCAGGCGGATGGTTTCTTTTGCAGTTTTTATACTTTTGGACTCCTTTTTCAAAAACGAGAGATTTTAACTAAATAAAATTGTTGGTGATGCTTGTAATTCAACAAAAATAATTATCTTCATCACCACACACACAAAAGAATATAGAAATGGCTGAAACAGCATCAAAGAAAGCAGCGACTAAAAAAGCTGCAGGAGCGGAGAAGTCCACGAAAACACCAAAAGAAAAAACCACAGCAAAACCTGCTGCCGGTACTAACAATAACGGAGACCTTATTGAGGCATTGAAGCAGCACTTTGGCTTTGACAAGTTCAAAGGTCTGCAACACGATGTTATATCGAGCTTACTAGCGCACAAAGACACCTTTGTAATCATGCCTACTGGCGGAGGGAAATCATTGTGCTATCAATTACCTGCCTTAATGTTACCCGGCACAGCCATAATCATTTCTCCATTAATAGCATTAATGAAAAATCAGGTTGATGCCATTCGTTCATACAGCGACAAAGATCATGTGGCGCACTTCCTGAATTCTTCATTAACCAAGACACAGGCTAAGACGGTGAAAAACGATATACGCGAAGGCAAAACTAAAATGCTCTATATCGCTCCCGAGACTTTAACCAAACAGGATACCGTCGACTTTTTGAGTGAGATAACAGTTTCGTTTGTTGCTGTAGATGAGGCGCACTGTATTTCGGAGTGGGGTCACGATTTCCGTCCGGAGTACAGAAAGATTAAACAGATGGTGGAGTCACTCAACCAAAAAGTTCCTGTTATAGCGCTTACTGCGACAGCAACACCAAAAGTGCAAAGTGATATCATAAAGACTTTGGGCTTAAAAAAACCTAGTGTCTTTATTGCTTCATTTAATCGTCCGAACCTTTTTTACGAGGTACGACCTAAAGCAAAAAAAGAAGCAACTCTAAAATCTATTATCAAGTTTATTAAACAGCATGAAGGCAAAAGTGGAATCATTTATTCGCTGAGTCGTAAGAGTACAGAAGAAATTGCAGAGACTCTGAAAGTGAATGGAATTAAAGCCGAAGCTTATCATGCAGGACTGGAAGGAGCTATCCGTGCCCAGCGTCAGGATCAGTTTCTGATGCAGGAGATTGATGTAATTGTGGCCACCATTGCCTTTGGTATGGGTATAGATAAACCCGATGTGCGTTTTGTGATTCACTACAACATACCTAAGAGTTTAGAGAACTACTATCAGGAAACCGGCCGCGCAGGTCGCGATGGTTTAGAGGGGTTATGTGTTACTTATTATAATCCTGCCGACATCAACAAGATGGAAAAGTTTATGAAAGACAAGTCAAGTTTCGAGCGTGAATCAGGGGGACATTTGTTGATGGAAACACAAGCTTATGCTGAAACATCTGTATGCCGACGCAAATTTCTGTTGCATTATTTCGGAGAGGAGTTAAAAGGAGATAATTGTGGTAATTGTGATAACTGTCTTAATCCGAAAGAGAAGATAGAAGGAGAAGAATACATCACTACATTGTTGAAAGCGGTTAAAGAATTAAAAGAGTCTTTCGTTTTGAATTATGTGGTGGACATTATTATAGGAGTCAAGAACAAACAAATCAGCATCTATGGTCACGACAATCTTGATGTTTATGGCGAAGGTGAAAATCATAACACACAATTCTGGAATGCAATTATCCGTCAGGCATTGTTGATGAACTTCATCAGTAAAGACATCGAAAACTATGGGGTGTTGACCTTGACTGAGGAAGGAAAAAAATTCCTGAAAAAACCATATTCTGTAGAGATTTCGCTGAATCGTGATTTTGAAAACATTGAAGACGACGATGACTTTGGTGGCGGCGGTGGCGGTTCTGCCACATCATTAGATCCAACACTGATGAAAATGTTGCAGGATCTAACCAAACAAGTTGCTAAGCAAAATAACTTGCCTCCGTATGTCATTTTTCAGGAGTCTTCATTGATAGATATGGCTACACAATATCCTTGCACTATAGATGAACTGACTAAAATTCAGGGAGTGAGTAAGGGTAAAGCAGATCGTTATGGAAAACCATTTGTATCGCTCATTAAGCAGTATGTGGAGGACAATGAGATTGAGAAGCCTATGGAGATTGTTGTCAAATCTGTAGCAAACAAATCCGCAAATAAGATTTACATCATTCAAAACATTGATAAAAAAATTCCTCTCGACACCATTGCTTCCAGTAAAGGATTAAGTTTCGGGGTGGTTTTAGATGAACTGGAAGCTATTGTGAGTTCAGGGACTAAGGTGAATATTAAATACTACCTGAACGAAGTCATGGATGAAGACAAGCAATTAGATGCTATGGATTATTTCCGTTCATCTCACAGCGATTCCATAGATGAGGCACAAAATGAGTTGGGCAACGACTACAGCGAAGAAGAATTGCGATTGCTGCGACTCACCTTCGTCAGTGAAATGGGTAACTAATAAGAACCCACACTAACTATGAAAGTTATTATACCGGTTGCAGGAACAGGAACGCGACTTAGGCCACATACATATACGCAGCCTAAGGCATTGATTCCTGTTGCAGGCAAACCAATTATCTCTTTTATGCTCGATGAGTTGATTCGTTCAGGAGCATCGGAATTTATTTTCATTACCGGTTATCTAGGCGATAAAATCAGACATTTCATTCATGAACAATACCCTCAGATAACTTCTCACTATATAGAACAACGCGATCGCGAAGGCCTGGGGCACGCTATATGGCTGGCAAAAGATTATTTCATTGCTGATGAACCTGTATTGATTTTGTTGGGAGACAGTGTCTTTGATATTGATATGAAAGAAGTAATTCATACTTCTGAATCTGTGCTGGGAATAAAAAAGGTGGAAGACCCCCGCGGTTTTGGCGTTGCGGTAACCGATGAGCAGGATTATATCACCAGAGTAGTTGAGAAACCAAACATACCTGTTTCCAATCAGGCATTAATTGGTTTATACAAAGTAAATAACAGTAGTAAGTTGTTCGATGCATTGCAATACATCATTCAAAACGATGTGCGTACTAATCAATCTATACAATTGACAGATGCGCTGATGTATATGATCGATAAAGGGGAGCAGTTTAAAGCGTGTAAAGTGAACAACTGGTTCGATTGCGGACAAAAGGATTCTCTCTTAGATACCAATACCATATTACTTCGCAAGCGTACCGACTTACCAACTGAATTTCTCTCATTTGCCAACTCCATCATCATACCACCCGTAGCAATCGACAAGGCATGTATTATCAACAACGCCATCATTGGCCCTTATGTAACTATAGGTGAACATTCACAGATAAATGATTGCATCATTCGCGATTCCATCATTGGTTCTTATAGTGTTATCAGCAATGCCATGCTACACCGTTCGGTGATTGGAAACGACGCCACTATTATAGGAAGAAGTAAAAGTTTAAACCTTGGCGACGACACAGAAATCGATCTTCGTAACTGATATGAATTCTCGCAGCACAAAACTCTTTAACATTCAATATCCCATCATTCAGGCAGGAATGATATGGTGTAGCGGCTGGAAACTGGCTTCGGCAGTAAGTAATGCAGGAGGTCTGGGGTTAATCGGCAGTGGCTCAATGTATCCTGATGTTTTGCGCGAGCACATACGCAAGTGCAGGGTTGCAACCTCAAAATCGTTTGGTGTTAATGTGCCTTTGTTATACCCTGATATAGATAAACATATTCAAATTATTATAGAAGAAGGAGTGAAAATAGTTTTCACTTCAGCAGGTAACCCCAAAACCTGGACATCGACTTTAAAAGAAAAAGGAATCGTAGTAGTACATGTAGTAAGCAGCAGCAAGTTTGCTCAAAAAAGTGAAATGGCCGGAGTTGATGCGATAGTTGCTGAGGGCTTTGAGGCCGGTGGTCATAATGGACGTGAGGAGACCACAACCATGTGTCTGATACCGTCAGTAGTTGACGCGGTAAAGATTCCTGTTATTGCAGCAGGGGGCATCGGTAATGGAAGACAAATGCTGGCAGCGTTTGCATTGGGAGCCGATGCTGTTCAGGTGGGTTCGCGTTTTGCGGCTACCATTGAATCCTCTGCCCATGATGCTTTCAAACAAAAAATTGTTGACGCTCAGGAAGGGGACACCTTGCTTTCGTTAAAAGAATTAACGCCTGTTCGCTTGCTGCGTAATAAGTTTTTTGATGATGTTCAGCTAGCAAAGCTCAACTGTGCGAGCAAAGAAGATTTGGAAAAACTATTAGGCAGAGGACGCGCTAAGAAAGGCATGTTTGAAGGCAATATGGATGAAGGGGAGTTGGAAATAGGGCAGGTGAGTGCGATGATAAATGATGTGCCACCGGCTGCCGAAATTGTTAAGCGATTGCTTCAGGAATATGAGGCTGCAAAAAATAATTTGATATAAAGGTAAATTGTTTCACAATTAGTTAATAAGTCAGGCTCTATTGAACAGCATGAATCATGCTACTTTTACTGCCCTTAAAAAAAATACTCATGAGATTCTCATTACTTCTTTTACTGACTTTACTAACAACACAACTGCGTGCACAGGTCATCAGCGTTGCCACTGCCAGAACACAGGCTAATGGTACAACCGTAACTGTACGTGGTGTGGTTACCAACGGCTCCGAATTTGGCAACCCGTTGCGATTCATTCAAGACCCTACTGCAGGCATAGGATTGTATAATCCAAGTTTACCTGCATTGACTTCTCTTGTACGTGGCGATAGTGTTGAAGCAACCGGAACTATTTCTCCTTATCAAAACCTGATGGAGATTGCCGTTACTTCAATTACAGTTATCTCATCAAATAATCCTCTTCCAGCCCCAAAACTGGTAACTTTTACTCAGGGTTATGCAGAAGCTTATGAAGGCCAACTGGTACGTTTTAACAACATCACATTTGCAACATCAGGAACATTTGCCGGCAATACTAATTACGATATTACCGATGGCAGCAGCACAGGAGAGGTGCGGATAAACGGAAGTTCGAATATTGTTGCCACTCCAATGCCATCAAATTCTATCGATATCATTGGAATTATGGGTCAATATTCTTCTACCTACCAACTCTTACCCCGTAAACTCGATGACTTCATTTCCATAGGTAATCCTCCTGTATTTACCACTTCTTTGAAACAATCCAATATTCAAACAACATCATTTACGGTCTCATTTACAACTCAGTCAAATGGCAATACGATTATTAAGTATGGCCTTACTCCAAACAATCTGAATCAAACTGCTTTTGTTTCCACACAAACAACAAATCACAGTATCAATCTTACAGGTTTAACAGCAGGTACTATATACTATCTGAAAGGTTTCTCTGTAAGTGCAAGCAGCGATACTTCTTCATCTGCTGTTCAGGCAATGGCTACTCAATCTCTATCAACAGGTGATATCAAAGTTTATTTCAACCGAACTGTTGACAATACTGTTTCTTCTGGCACAAATGCCATTCATTTAGATCAGGTAATGGATGATACACTCATTGCTTATATTGGACGCGCTAAGTTTACTCTGGATATTGCCATTTATAATGTTGATAATGCCAACAATATCATCACGGCTATTAATCAGGCAGCTGCCAATGGTATAACGGTTCGTGTGATCGGTGATGATGGTATTACCTCAACAAACTGGAATAATTTCTCCAGTTCCATATCAAAAATTAAAAGCCCAACCGGTACCGAGTATGGAATTATGCATAACAAAATGGTAATTATCGATGCCAACTCATCCAATCCAAACGATCCTATCCTGTGGACAGGTTCCGCAAATTTCACGACGGATCAAATTATCATCGACGCACAGGATGTAATTATTTTCCAGGATCAGAGTATTGTTCGAGCCGCATTAATTGAATTTAACGAAATGTTTGGCAATACCTTCGGCCCGTATAAAATTGACAATACACCAAAAGAGTTTGTAATAGGGAACAAACGGGTGGAAATGTACTTTTCTCCATCCGATGTTGTAAATACACAAGTTAAAAATGCCTTATTGACGGCGGATAATTCGATAAACTACTGTGTTTTTGGCTTTACCCGCACGGAGCTTGCTTATGCGATAACAGATGCTTATACTGCCGGAGCTTCGATTGTACAAGGAATGGTAGACGATACGTCCAGTGCATCTGCAGTTTATAATATTATCGTAGGAGCTGTTGGTACGAATAATCATAGGATATTTCCACTCCCCTATCAGTTGCATCATAAATATGCAATCGTTGATGCTTTTGATGTTAATTCAGATCCACAAGTAATTACAGGCTCATATAACTGGAGTAATAGTGCTACGTTCCGAAACGACGAAAATACAGTAATTGTTCATGATGCAACCATTGCAAACATTTATTTTCAGGAATTCAGTCAGCGATTTAAAGATGCAGGAGGTAGCGTAGTTGTTAGTGATAATTATCTGACACAAGTGCCGGATCAGTTTTTGGTTTATCCGAATCCTGCAGCAGATTTTATTCAAATCAGTGCATCAGTTCAAACGCCTAATGCATCAGTTAATTTGTTCGACATCAATGGACGTTTGCTCAAACAAATACAGTTAACTCAAAATATCACCAACACCACGTTGGATTTGCAAGACATCACCAACGGGATATATATTTTACAATTAACATCTGGTAAAGTAACCAAGACAGTAAAAGTTTCTGTGAACCGTTAAACCAGGTACATAACTTTATGAAAGAGCCGCCTAACATGGTGCGGCTCTTTTTTATTTTGCACGAATAAAGAGAATATTGTTTAGTGATAGAAATTAAAAAACGCGACCCATCTTTAGGCCCCGAGAAAGCTGTCTTGATAGGCTTGATAGCACAAGGGCAAACTGAAGAACAGGTAAACGAATATTTAGATGAACTGGCTTTTTTGGCAGAAACTGCGGGTGCAATAAGTGTAAAACGCTTTACACAAAAAATGCAATCACCCGACTCTCGCACATTTATTGGAAGTGGAAAGCTGATCGAAATTCAACAGTATGTGCAAAGCAGAGAGATAGATCTGGTCATCTTCGATGATGATTTAAGTCCATCGCAAACCAATAATATTGAACGCGAACTGAAAGTTAAAATCGTTGACCGTAGCAATCTAATCCTCGACATTTTTGCCGGACGCGCACAAACAGCTCAGGCACGTGCTCAGGTTGAACTTGCACAGCTGCAATATTTGCTGCCAAGATTAAAAGGACTTTGGTCGCATCTGGAAAGACAACAAGGCGGAATTGGTACACGGGGTCCTGGTGAAAAAGAAATTGAAACGGATCGCCGGATAGTGAAATATCAGATTTCGTTATTGAAAAAACAGTTGCAGAAAATTGACTTACAAAATCAAACCCAACGCAAAAGCCGCGGCGAGTACATACGAGTGGCATTAGTAGGTTATACTAACGTAGGTAAATCAACGCTTATGACTTTACTGAGTAAGTCGGATGTGTTTGCCGAAAACAAGCTTTTTGCAACATTGGATACTACAACAAGAAAAGTAGTATTTGAACGAATGCCATTCCTTCTGAGCGATACGGTAGGATTTATCCGTAAGCTGCCGCATCATCTGGTGGAAAGTTTTAAGTCCACTTTAGATGAAGTGCGCGAAGCAGATTTGTTGCTGCATGTTGTGGACATTTCTCATAGTCAATATGAAGACCATATTCATGTAGTGAATGAAACGCTAAAAGAGTTAAAGGCTTTTGATAAACCAACCATATTGGTGTTTAACAAGATGGATGCTTATGAGCAAAAACATTTTGATGAGTATTTGCCCGATGATGTTAGGAATGAAATTCGTGAAGACCTGAATCGTGGATGGCAGCAGCGCACCAACAATAAAGCGGTATTTATTTCAGCGGTGAAAAAAGAAAATATCGATGTGTTGCGCTATATGATGTATGACGAAATCAAACGCCTGTATCAGATACGTTATCCGTACAAGACTGAATTTTTCTAAGGCTCTTTAACCCAGCGAAGAATATCATTCTCATCTAAATCCAGATAGGTTGACGTATGTTCCACAACACCATTGTTTAACCAATATATCGCCGGTAGTTCGCCGCCGGAAAGTGTTACAAAATCATTGGTGTTATAGATGATATAGGGAATGTTGTTTGCATGGGTAAACTGAAAAAAGGTAGTCAGGTTTTTTTCGACATTTCCTTTATAAAGGATAAAGAACGGCAGGTCTGGATGGCGCTTGTACATAATTGCCATTTTGAACGCGGCCATCTTGCAGTGCTCACATTTCAAACTCATTAGTGATAGTATTTGTTTGCCCTTTCGTAAATCTAGTTTTGGAGCTTCGGCATTATTTTCATACAGATTGCTGAGGTCAAGGATATAATTCTGAGCCGACTTATCATATTGACTATGAGTCATAAACTCAGGAATATTCATCGTGTAAGGCAGAACCAATGATGTCAGAATTATCGTGAGTAGTAATATCTGTGCAACTGTTTTATTTACGGTGAAAATATTATTAGGAAATACACCCGTTATTATTAGCCACATTACTGCACCAATCATCATCGCATTTTTAATCAATGACTCCAATGGAGTCATTTCTAAATAAGTTCCAAAGCAACCGCAGTTACCTGTGTTGCCTTCGGCGATAAGTTGATAAACTAGATAAACTGAAAAAAATAGTAATAAATAAAGTGTTGCTCTGAGTGTAAATTTTTTCAGATGCAATTGTAATAGCAACATTAACCCAAGTCCAAATTCTAAACCGATCAATGCGCGCGAAATTATTGGTGCTGTGAACCAGTTGGCCACACCCAATCGCACAAAATTGTACTCAAAAGGTTCTATGGGATATAGTTTCAGATAACCTGATAGGATAAATAATCCGCCAAGTATTATACATAAAACAGTATTGATAAATCGCATAAAATAAAAAGCCGCTTTTATGAAAGCGGCTAAAGATAAAGTCTTGTAAAATGTGAATTACTCTATTTCACACTCTGTAACAACACCTAAGACATTTGAATCGCCTTCATTACATTTGGATTCAGCATTTTTCTTTGTGTCATTAATTGTAGTTGTCGCAGAAACTCCGGCAACGGTACATTTACAAGTGTAGTCTTTTTTACATGATGTCATGCCGGCTACTAAAAGCACACCTACTGAAAGGATTAAAAGTTTTTTCATAAAGTTTATTTTGTTGTTACAATAATAAGTATTTATTGGTAATCGAGAATATGCTTTAATCTGTTAAGTTCCTTTTGATTCAGGTCCGTATATATAGAGGATAAAACATCAGCTTTTTCTAAACTGGTTAAGTGCCAGCTCATGCTTGCCGCATTCTTTATCTGAGCAGGGATGTACTCAAACGAAATCAAATGAAGCGGGTGTTTAAACCATCCTGTTGTGCTTGCCATGAGTGTTTCGTTTCTATAGTCCTGAATATCCATCCAGTTGGTATAAATAGCACCAACAGGAGCTAATCGTCGACTAATCCAACTGGGATCATCTTCAATATCGGGGAAATAATTCTTGGGGAAGTCACGTGTTTGTAACAAAACAACGCCACTGGTATTTTCATTTAACCACTCTCGAAAGAAATACAGAAAGCGCAATGTTGTTTCAACACCATAGTTATCGCGCATACCCGCATCCATACATTGCACTCCAGGCGTAGTGGGAAGAAAGATGGTTGGCATTATATAAGGGAAAGTACAATTAGCACGTATTACACTACTTAAACTCATGTTATGTGTCTCTGCCTCACCAAAAAAGTTAATGGCATCAATGGCGTCTGGTCGTGCCGCTTTACCTTGTAATGAAGATTTGTTTCTGCTTAGAAATGAAAGCGGCAAATTAGAGACGTTCAATGATTTTCCATCAGTGATAATGGTAGGCGTATAAATAGCGAAAGGAATAAAAGCATCTCTTTCATCCTGAGCATAATCACCTAGTCTCCTGTTCATTACATTTTCTGTGTTCTCATTGAGCTGTTTCTCCCACAGATAACCTCTGTCTTTAGTATATCTATGACCACTGCGAACAAACTTTTGCCAAGGGATGAGCATATCATTAACTACTAATGCTGCACACACTGCATTCAGCAGATCTTTGGATATATTATTTACATATCGATTATCATGAAGATTCAATGAAGCATTATTCTTTCGTTGACGATACAACTCTCTGTAATAAGATAATCCAAGCGTGCCGCCACTTGCGCCACTGATGAAAAGTACATTATCTAGGAATGTTTTTTGTGAGATGCTGTCTAATTGTTGCATCAGATAAAAACTCATCACAGCCGAACGCATACCACCACCGCTGGAGTTTAGTATAACCACTTTCGGTTTTTCGATTTTTTGAATTGCCGATGCTTTTAGTTTCCACTTGTTCAACACATCAATCATGAGCAGACTGTCTCTGTGAATTGCATCATCCGCACACGCCGCTGCTATTGATTCAGCTGTGTACGATTTTTTTTCGCCATCATAATTCATTCCGAACAGTTGATTGCGGTGCGACCATTGATTGAAAAGCGGGAATGAATTGTATAAAAGGAATAAGGCGACAAAAGCTGGTGTAGCCCAACTGCGCAACCAATAGAAAAAAGCACCTATCGGACCAATCAGTATAGCCATCAACAAAAAGATACTTACTGCGGCAGGCAATCGAAACACAGGCCAGTCCATCAAAAAACCAAGCAGAATAATGATTTCAAGCGCAATCAATTCAAGTATCAATGCATTACGTTGATGCTGACGAAATACTGCCAGCAGCACACTGCGACGATAGTGTTCTACCTTTCGAACGCGCCTTGTTTTCCAAGGATATATCAATGCGAAATCAACCCTAATACTCAGGTATTGATTCTCGTTGTCGTCGTTTTTAAATCTCCATGGATTTAAACTTTTCCTTTTCGGCTTCGGCAACATCTCTTCTTCGATCTCAGCATATTCTTTTTTATAAGTATTCAGCGAACGTGTAAATGTTACCAGAAACCCGGTTAATGCACCTGTACAAAAACCACTGACATCATAGAAGATATCAAGAGAAGAACTGAACTCGGCATTGGTTTGAAAGTGGATGAGTTCGTAAACATATATGGCCGCGAAAAGAAGTGGTATTAAAAAATTGTTCAGACAGAAACGAAAGAACGGTTTTCGAAATGTAGCCAGGAATGGAAACTTATGAGATACCAGTATATATGCTGTAATGTTCCATAAAACGGTAAAGCCACCGTATGCAAGCCCAACCAGATAGAATGAGAGAAAACTGACATGGCCCAAATACTCCGGGTCAAGAAACAGATAGGCAACGCCATAACGCGATGCGAAACCTTTGGTAACAAGAAGTACAAGAAAGAGAAAAGACAGAATTAAAAACAAATGTCTTCTGCATAAAAGAACCAGCAACTGGACAGGAAACGAAAACCAAATATTTCGCAGGTATTGAAGCAAAGTATGATGTGGAATTTGCCCGATTAAATTAACGGTACAGTAACTTTCACATTGTGGAGTTATTCAGAAAGGATAATGGGTGTGTAAGATTAATTGAGCAGTCAGAAAAATCACTGCACTTCATAAGCACCTATATCAGGTTGTGCATCGCGCGGTTTATCGCAGATATCATCTGTGATTCCGGGTATCATCATGCCGGCATTTCGGCATGGAGATGTATTTAAAATGTTGAACTTCAGTTTGCTGAAATCTTCGAACAATGGATTCTGGTTCTGCTGAGTGTTTTGATAATTCGCATTCAAAGAGTTGGTACTGCGGATATTGCAGTTCCTGAAGTTGTAGTTAAAGATAAATCCGGGAGCATTTACCGAATCCACCAACAATTCATCTTCAATTCCACCATAGATAATGCAATTACGTATGGATGCATTGGTATAGGAGTTGGGATATATGACATTGTTGAGGACATAATAATTCGAGAGCAAAAAAGCAGGCTTTTGATGATTGATAACAACGTTGGAGTAGTTGGCAAATGTGCAATGATCGAAACTGTAATCCCCTCCGAAGTATAACTGTGCGCAGTAATCACCACAACTATTAATAAGGCAGTTTTCCGCTTTTATACTTCCGAATGCCGCAGATATACCGGAGTAATACATGTTCTTAATTGTACATTTCCTGAGTGTTACTTTATAGTTAGTGTTGTTCGATAACGAATCGCAGACAATACCTAAGAGTGCATCTTTAATGACTGCGTGTTCTAAATAATTGTTGGTGCTGGAACGAAGAAATCTGATATAACCCCAGTTGCCCGGGAGGTCTTTGAAATAGTTTTCTAATCGGTCTCCCTGAAAAACAACAGAGTCAGTTTTTGTACCGACAACCTTTAATGTGCCATAGACAAACATGGCAGAGTTGGCATGCATATAAACTCTTGCTCCGGCGGTAATGCACAAAGTCCTGAATGAGTCAACCACCAGAGAATTAATCACAACATGTGGTTTATCGGTTGGCCAAGTTGTGTCCGTATTAATACGCTCGCCATAGTGGAAATAGGCATTCTGCCCATATGCCAATAACAACACTTTTTGTTGTTTGCCATTCACCTCAAACCAAACAGAGTCTTTCACTATAAAGGGGTTATTGTCGTCGTTAGGATTGATGGTTACGGCAGCAAATACATAAATAGAATCTTTGGGTTCAATAACTACATCGGAAAAAACTTTTCCGGGAACGCCATTCACGTTCAATCTGAAATAACTGGCATCTCCACCGGCTATATATACAGAGTTTAGTTTCACTCTTTTGTTACTGTTATTAAAGACGCGAAAGCGGCGAACGGCAGAACCCTGAGTGGTAAACACGGTATCAAACATTACCGTGTCGCGTGAGAAACTTAATTCAAATGCAGGATCGTTGTTGAATACATCCTTGCGACAGGAGCTAATAATAGTAGTTGCAGCCCATAAGATTGCAAGTATGAAAAAGTATCGCATCGGTGAATGAAGATGCAAAACAACGACAAAGTTTTTCAATTAGTGTCCATTAATGATGAGCCATAGCAGCACTTACAAAGTTGATGTTTACATTCGGACAAACATCATAAACAGCTTGTGCGCAGGCTTCCATCGTAGAGCCTGTGGTGATTACATCATCCACCAATAATATTCGCTTGCCCGATAAATTCTCAGCATGTACACATTCAAAAAGTTCATCTACATTTTTCCATCGTTCCAATCGGCTTTTGCGTGTTTGTGTTTCGTTCATACGCAATCGAAGCAACGACTTTTTATCTACGGGAATTTTTAAAACCTGTGACATGCCAAGTGCAATAAAATCGGACTGATTATATCCTCTCAGCCTTTCTTTACTGTGATGCAGAGGCACCGGTATGATATAATCTGCTTGACTGAAAGGAAATGTATCCAGCAACTCTTGTCCCAGCTGCCTGCCCAACCATTCGCCAATATCAGTACGGGCTTTATATTTCAACTGATGAATGAGTTGTTGAGTGATACCTTGTTTGTGAAAAAATAAGAAAGCGGTTGCCCGTTCAAAGTTGATCTTGCCCCAAAACTGTTTCTCCATCAGGTTTCCCGGTAGTTTATGAAATCCGGTATGAGGCAAAGCATTTTTACAAAATGTACAGATCACTTGTTCAGAACCAAGCAAGGTGCGCCTGCAGCCTGCGCATATATTGGGATACCACAAAGACAACAAATCGTTCCATAAAGAAACTATTCCCAATGACCTGGATTTTTTAGTTGCTTTGAGCATAGAACCTAAATGCTGCAATTTTGTTTTGCCAAAATAAAAAATCAAAATGAGCTTTATACTACTCGTAGTCGGAATATTATTGACCATATACGCTATCATGCGATTCACTGCCTACAAAAACAAGTTTACCCAGCCGATTGTAGTTTTAGGTTTTACACTCAGTGCTGAAGTAGTGACACTCCTATACTTTATTATCGGGTTAACGATGATGATACTTTTTATGGTAACAGAAATCCAACCCTTGTTCTACAAAGGCCGTGAGTTGCAATACAACATAAGAGGATATTAAAACAATGATTGAATCAACTGATCTACCTTGCTGAGAGCAACCACCTGAATGCCTCGTCTCGACTGACTTACTTTATTATACTTTGAAATAAATATTCTTTCAAAGCCAAGCTTCTCTGCTTCTGCGATACGTTGTTCTATTCTGTTTACCGCGCGTATTTCGCCGCTAAGGCCTACCTCTGCCGCAAAACATACTGATGAGGAAACAGGTGTATCGTTGAAAGAAGACATCAGTGCTGTTACAATGGCTAAGTCTATAGCAGGGTCTTCTACTTTTATTCCTCCGGCAATGTTTAAGAAAACATCTTTCATCCCAAACGGAAAACCACATCGCTTCTCTAACACAGCAAGCAACATGCTCAGGCGGCGCAAATCAAAACCGGTAGCGGTCCGTTGCGGATTACCATATACCGCTGCCGTTACCAGTGCCTGTGTCTCGATAAGCAGTGGACGCACTCCCTCCAGCGTTGCGGCTATACAAATGCCGCTCAATGGTTCGGTGCGTTGTGTGATTAATATTTCAGAAGGATTATTCACCTCACGCAATCCTTCACCTTGCATTTCATAAATACCTAACTCCGATGCTGAGCCGAATCTGTTTTTTAATGTTCGCAAAATGCGATAGGTGTAATGACGGTCTCCTTCAAACTGAATCACCGTATCCACCATATGTTCTAGAACCTTGGGTCCCGCTATGGTTCCTTCTTTATTGATATGACCGATGATAAAAACAGGGGTACCGGTTTCCTTGGCATAACGCTGCAACTCAGCGGCACATTCGCGAATCTGAGAAATGCTACCTGCTGCCGATTCAATCACAGTTGTTTGCAATGTCTGAATAGAATCCACTATGAGTAACTCCGGTTTCAAATCATGAATGAATTGAAAGATGGATGAAGTGTTTGTTTCTGCCAGCACATAACACTCCTGATTGCTTATACCTATTCTGTCTGCACGCATCTTCACCTGTTGCGGACTTTCCTCACCACTTACATAAAGCACTTTCTTTGATTTGAGCTTAAGTGCTAATTGCAATAGTAATGTAGACTTGCCTATACCAGGTTCGCCGGCCATAAGAATGATACTACCCGGAACTATTCCGCCACCTAATACTCTGTTCAGTTCTTGATCGGGGGTAATGAACCTCGGAAATTCTGTGGCTTCAATATTTACCAATGGAACCGGTTTTGCCGCTACCTTTTTTTCAGTTCCAAACTGAGTGTGTATAGGTTGTGTCGAAGGTTTTTGTAATACCTCTTCTACATATGTATTCCACTCACCACATGAGGAACATTTACCAACCCATTTGGCGCTTTGTGCGCCACAATTCTGACAGAAGTAAACTGTTTTAACCTTACTCATCAGCGCACGAATATCCTATATAAGACACTATTTTATCGTTAATTGAAAAAAATGTTCCTAGTAATTAAAAATTACCATACATTTATATAAAACTAGCAAAACACACATGAAAAAAATTACACTCTTTTTAACGGCCATCCTAATGGTTTTGGCATCGCATCTTTCTGCGCAACGCAACTGCGGCACTTCAGAGTACATGCAACAACAAATTCAGAATAACCCGCATTTACTACAGATTATTGACGAGATTGAACAACACACACATCAGTTTGAACAGACATACGATCCTTCAGGAAGAGCTGTAATTACAATCCCTGTTGTGTTTCACGTTGTTTACAATACTACTTCACAAAACATTTCTGATGCATTAATCAATGCACAGATTGATCAGTTGAATAAGGACTTTGCCCGTTTAAATACTGATGCAGTAAATACTCCTTCCACATTTCAGAGTTTAGGTGCCAATACTGAAATTCAATTTTGTCTGGCAAAACGCGATCCTAATGGCAATGCTACAACAGGCATTATTCGTAAGTCAACTACAGTTACTTCATTTTCTTCAAACGATAACATCAAGCGTAGTGCAAATGGTGGAAGCGATGCATGGTCACGCGACAGCTATTTGAACATTTGGTCAGGTAACCTGAGTGGTGGTTTGTTGGGTTATGCACAGTTCCCCGGAGGAACGGCAAGTACGGATGGTGTTGTTTTATTATTCTCTTCAATTGGAAGTATGACAACTCCTGGAACTGCAACTAATTATAACCTTGGCCGCACAGCAACTCACGAAGTAGGTCACTGGCTTAACCTTCGCCACATTTGGGGAGACGCTACTTGTGGTAACGATCAGGTAAATGACACTCCTGTTCATCAAACCAGTAATGGTGGTTGCCCTGCTCACCCTAAATCAAACACTTGCGGCACCTCTGCGGAAATGTTTATGAACTACATGGATTACACCTATGATAATTGCATGAACATTTTTACTTTGGGTCAATCTGCCCGTATGAATGCGGTATTGGCTGCCGGTGGTTCACGTGCATCTTTATCAACATCACTCGGTTGTGTGCCTCCATCAGGTGGAGCAACTTGCGGCACTCCTGCCGGATTAGGTGCGGCTTCTATCACGACTTCTTCTGCAACCATCAGCTGGTCTGCTGTTAGTGGTGCTTCATCTTACAATGTACAGTACAAAACTTCTTCAGCTTCAACCTGGACTACTACTTCAACAACAGCGACATCACTGAGCATAACTGGACTATCTTCATCTACTACTTACAACTATCGGGTGCAGTCTGTATGTTCCGGCACAGCAGGCAATTATTCTTCAACAGCATCTTTTACAACATTAACAGCTTCAACTTGCTCTGATGTTTATGAATCAAACAATAGTTTAAGTGCTGCAAAAACTATCTCCAACAATGGGTCCATTCAGGCATTGATAAGCTCTTCTTCCGATAACGACTACTTTAAGTTTACCACTACATCATCAGCACCAAAAGTTAAAATCAATCTCACCAACCTCCCGTTAGACTACGATGTGCGTCTGTACAATTCATCCGGCTCGCAAATAGGTATTTCTCAAAATGGAGGCACTACATCAGAACAAATTGTTTACAACTCAGCAACTACCGGACGCACTTATTATGTGCGCGTGTATGGTTATAATGGCGCATTCAGTACAACAAGCTGTTATACTTTAAGTGTAGCGTCACAGGCATCTAACTTCAGAGAAGATGGTACTTCAATCACAGAAGAAGAATTGTCTTTCATCAATGTATATCCTAATCCTAATACAGGAAACTTCAGTATTGATTACTTCTCTAAGAATCCTGCCGAGTTGAATGTTTACATTATGGATATGACTGGTCGTATTGTATTCAACGGTACACAGGAAGTATTTGATGGTATGAATACCTTTCAGGTTAACATGCCTGACTTAAATAATGGCATGTATCTGATGAACATCGTAAACGGTGACGATCGTCGTATGAAGCGTTTCATGATTCAGAAATAATTATTATGCACAACTGATTGCGCAAAGAATATAGTACAACTGCGGCGGGGCTGTTAATCAGCCCCGCCGTTTTTTTTATGCCAACTGATACTTTTGGCTCGTTGTTAACAGTCAAAAACCAAACACCATGTTTAATAAATATGTATTAGCCGCACTGCTTTTTGTGTTAACCTTGGCTTCCTGTGTGCCAGCGCGGAAGTTTCAAGATGTACAAACGCTGAATGAAAAATTATTGAAAGACAATAATGAATGTAAGGCATCCAAAGCAGAACTGCAGGTGATGTACGACGACCTTAATGAGAAATATATTCGCCTGCAAAAAGAGAAGATGGATTTGATTAGCGACACCACTAAATTTGGTGAGAACTATCGCCGCCAGCGTGATATGAATAATGAGCTGAACAAACTCTACGATCAGGTGGTGAAACAGAATAAGGAACTACTGACCAATGCATCGGCTACCAACCAGAAACTTTCACAGGAACTGGAAGACCGCAAACGTGACCTCGATAAAAAGCAGCAACAACTCAGCGAACAACAATCTCAAATTGATAAACTACTTGCCGATTTAAAGGAGCGTGAGAAAAAAGTGAACGACCTCGAATCTATTCTGGCAAGTAAAGACTCAACTATGAAAGCCCTTAGAAACAAAGTAAACGATGCACTCACCGGTTTCGATAAAGGAGACCTGACAGTTTATGAGAAGGACGGAAAAATATATGTGAGTATGTCAGATAAGCTATTGTTCAAATCGGGTAGCACTGCCGTTGACCCGAAAGGAAAAGAGGCCTTGAAGAAAGTTGCTGAAGTGTTGAACAAAAACACCGACATCACTGTGAATGTAGAAGGGCACACCGACAATGTGCCGCTCAACGGCAGCGGCGCTATGAAAGACAACTGGGATTTAAGTGTACTGCGCTCTACATCTATCATCAGAATTCTGGAAGAGTATAAAGTGGATTCCAAGCGTGTGATAGCCGGTGGTCGCGGAGAGTTTTCGCCGGTGTCTGATAACAGCAATGCCGAAGGTCGTGCTAAGAACCGCCGCACCGAGATTATCCTGACTCCCGACCTCAGCAAACTTTATCAGTTGATTAATAAGTAGTGATATAGCACTGCTGTGTGTGGCAGGCTTTTTTTAAGCAATTTTGCCGCGCCAATTTTTCATGATTAAGAAGCTACTTGACTTACGCAGTAAAGGTGATGCTGAGATGTCCTTTATGGATCATCTGGAAGAGTTGCGCTGGCATATTGCACGGTCATTGATTGCCATAGTTATTGTAGGAGTCATCTTATTCGTAAACAAATCATTTCTCTTTGATGAAATCATTTTAGGTCCTAAGAAACCTGACTTTATTACCTACCGTGCTTTGTGCTATCTGGCTGCTCACTATAATCTTTCATCTGATTTATGCGTCACAAACATCAACTTTCGCATCATCAACCGCGACCTGTCGGCACCGTTTATGATTCATATGCAGTTGTCGTTTATTGTGGCATTGGTGTTTGTGTTCCCTTATATACTCTGGGAACTGTGGCGCTTTGTGGCTCCGGCTCTTTATGCACAGGAGAAACGCAAAATAGGTAATGTAGTACTGATGAGTTCCTTCATGTTTTATGTAGGTGTGCTATTTGGATATTATCTTGTAGCACCATTCTCTATAGAATTTCTAGGCACCTATCAACTCAGTGCCGAAGTGGACAACACGGTTGACCTCTCCTCTTATGTGGATTCGGTTACCGGTTTAGCTTTTGCCTGCGGTTTAACTTTTCAGTTTCCGCTCATCATTTTGTTCCTTTCCAAATTAGGATTTGTAACTCCTCAGTTTCTAAAAACCTATCGCAAGTATGCCCTAGTAGGGATTTTATTTTTAGCAGCCATCATTACTCCTTCACCGGATATGTTCAGCCAAAGCATAGTGGCCATTCCCTTATATTTATTGTACGAAATCAGCATCTGGGTGAGTGCTCGAGTATATAAGCAACAGCCCGATGTAGAATACGAAAACATTCAAAACAACAACGATGAATAAAACCATTGCAATAGGCTGCGACCACGCCGGTTATGAATATAAGGAAGCCCTGATTACATATTTGAAACATGCCGGGTACGAAGTGATCAACTTCGGTACCGACTCAGCAGCTTCGGTGGATTATCCCGACTATGTGCACCCGCTGTGCAAAGCATTGGAAGAAAATATATCCGACACAGGCATTCTGCTCTGCGGCAGTGCCAACGGTGTTTGCATCACAGCCAATAAGCACAAACATATTCGTGCAGCGCTATGCTGGATGAAAGAAATTGCCGAACTCGCTCGACAGCATAATAACGCTAACGTGCTCTGTATTCCTGCCCGATTTACATCTCTCGAACAGGCTAAAGGCATTGTACATACTTTTCTGAATACAACCTTTGAAGGTGGAAGACATCAGGCGCGCGTCAATAAAATTTCGACGGGATGCTGAACCATTCGTCGCATTAATTGCTTTTATCATCTACTATGAATATCACTTATGGCCTTGCAATGATTCTAATGAATTTGTTTTTGCCGGCCTGCCAACCGAATACAAACAACATGTCAGAACAAAAGCAACAAACCATTTCTAACAGTAAAGATTCCTCATCGCAACGCGATACTGCCACCTTTGCAGCTGGCTGCTTTTGGTGTGTAGAAGCCGTGTTTCAAAGACTCGAAGGCGTGGATACCGTTCAATCGGGTTATACAGGGGGCACTGTAAAAAATCCTTCTTATAAAGAAGTGTGCAACGGCACCACTGGTCATGCCGAAGCTTGTCGCATTATTTATGATCCAGTAAAAATTTCATTTCTGCAACTGCTGCAGGTATTCTTTACCACACACGACCCTACACAACTTAACCGTCAGGGTAATGATGAAGGCACGCAATACCGCTCTGTTGTTTTTTATCATAACGAACAACAGAAACAACAAACGCTCAAGGTAATTCAGCAATTGAACCAACAAAAGGTATATGATAAACCTATTGTTACCGAAGTAAGCCCGGCCACAGTGTTTTATTTTGCTGAAGATTATCATCAGAACTACTACAACCTCAATGGCGATCAGATGTATTGCCGCTTTGTCATACAACCTAAACTGGAGAAGTTTGAAAAAATATTTAAGGATATGATGAAGGAAGAGTACAGTAAATAGTAGAGCGTTTAATACTCAACAGATAGTATCCATCTATAGAGTATATTTTATAAACCTAATGAACATATTATTATTACTTATAAAATAACCTATTGCATTTTCTTAAATCAATGCATAATAATGATAGGGTAATGATTAACGCTTTGGTTGGCTTTCCATATAGATAACAGATAAGTGCCTGAAGCAATTTCTGAAGTTGAAATTAAGTGTGTTTTATTGTCGTATAAAGTTCCGGTTAGGATTTGCCGACCGGTGCAATCGGATATTGTATAGTTTAAAGAAGAAGCTTCATTCTTTTTGACAAGGACATATATCTGATTATTTGCAGGAACAGGATACACAAGCAAATTGCGATCTGAGTATTGAGGCAAGTTTGTGTAAACAGATTTAAAATGGGCAGTGAAAGAAATTGGGCTTGTTGTATTGAGAGTATCTGTGAATGAATTGGATAAGGTGTCGTTGAGAACTACATTGGGTTCCCAGTGAGAAAATTCAAACCCTGGTGCAGGTATTGCTTTAATGCCAATAGGAACACGATTAAAATACGTTCCAGACCATGGGTATTGCTGTGGCGTAATGGTGCTGATGTTAATGTTTCCTCCACCGGGAGGGATAACATTGAGTGTAACAGGAATTTTGTTTTGAAGTTGAAAATTATTGACTAGATGATCTTGAACAATGTTTGTACGAAGAAGAAGTTGATCACGGAAGACCAAATGATTTTGATTGAAGTTGTTCATATCTGATGTTACATCATTGGGGTCGGCCCAACGAAAGAATTGATTGGGCATTTCGGGAACTACCCAGTTATAGATGTTCTGTTCGCGTTGCTCAAGTATCTGATTGGTGTAATAATAATTCATTACATCGGCGAATCGATTGATGAAATAATTCCGAAATCGCTGATTTTGTAAGCTTTTCAAAAAGACATTTATATATGGATTATCAGTACTCTGACCCAATATGTATTCTACATTATCGGAATAGCAATCGGTCCATGAGTTAGGAGCCATAGCCAGTTCCAGGTCAATTGTAGCAAAACGCCAGCGAAAATCGGTTTTATCTGATTTGTAAATTTTAATGTTGTTACCAGGCCAGTCAACATTAGCCATCCACGTTTCACCAATAATATAGTCAGTGTAATATTTCAAATCAAAATATTGATCGGCAAGATTCCAATATGACGAATCGGCAGCGTTAATCTGCAACCAGTTATTATAGTCCTGATAGAAGGTGTCTACAGAACCCATCTGAGCACGGAGTATGCTACCATAATAATAACTTAAAGAGAGCAGATGCATGTTCTCCGGATTTGCCTGTTCTGATTGAATAAAAAATTCATCATCCAGTTTTTCACGAAGCTCGTAGAGACCAAAGTATCCCCCATTAATGTATACACTTACTGGCCGGTATGCCGAGTAGTATGCGTTTACATCTTTACACATTGCCTGTACCTGACAAGCATCTTTATATGGCAGAACATTAAATTGATTACTGCCATTACGCAGGTATATTTTACTGTATATATTCCTTTGAGGACGGTCCGGGATAAATGGATAGTTAATGGGTGTGAAGCCCATAACCGCATCCGAAAAGTTTAATCGAAATGAACGCTGCGGATGTGTGCGGCTTCCACCTGCGCCGCCATCCATACGCATGGCTGCCGGTGATTTGAAGATGAATTGTTTTGTGCTATCGAAGAAAACGGCTTCGGCAGGCTTATTCCAATCCTGAAATATATTGTCGAATATTCCCTCCGGGCCGTACAGGTGATTATTGTCTACCATCACTGAAAGAACAGGTGTAGAATGATTTACATTAATCAGTATAGTTGAGGATGATATATTGCTGGGAAATTTATCCGGTGCAAAAGCCCGTGCACGAACCGCGGATGATGTGACAATATAAACCGGGGATCCATTGTACAGGTTATCGCTTGTATCAGGCTCATTACCATTTGTTGTGTAGTATATATTGGCGGTGGTATCCGAGCATGTGAAATGCACTAATTTAGGTTGAGTGTAAAATCCCGATAACACAGATATAAATGGATCAGGGGTGAACTGAGTGTAACTAATATTTGCATTGTTTGACTCTTGTGGAGAAGGTGTTAGGAATGTTTTGATTGTGGTGCTGCCATCAGGTTGACAACCTACACTGTAATCTATAGCGGGTGCATTAACCAGTAAGGAACTTACAGGCTGTGAGTTATGATATAAATAAACAAGTTCCCCCTGTGCGTCTATTTTAAAGTTGGTATGCCACTCAATGTTGCCTTCAGAACTTTGAAAAGTATTGCTAAACTCGCTCAACTGTGTTGGGCCCATGCTGAAGCTGATGTCATCATAAACTGCATTATCAGAAGCAACTACCTGAAATGCTATCGATGATATTGGGCCTGTACTGAGTCCTGCTGCAATTAATTCTGAAGCAGGGATCAGAAACTGATGTCGTGCACACCAGTACCAGTTGCCATAAGGTGCAGGATAATCCGTTGGAGAGTTTTCAGTGTCTGGTGTGCCAATGTTTATGTTATTTAATTTAATCAGTGGTCTACTATAAAACGGAGTGCCTGAAGATGCACTGCAAGATGCATCGTTGCCATCATTGACAGCGGCAATGGTTGATCGGTAAGAGGTGTTTGTAAGCTTTACAACGGAATTGCTCGTATAGCCCGCACTACTGTATGAACACATATTGATAATGATATTGGATATTCCATCCCAATTATATGCTGTAGTAAAGACATGGGTATTCCAAGCGTTTGTGGGAGTATAGATTCCTGAATTTAAAACGTTGGTGTATGGCGGAAGTGGATAACGGTTTTTATTGCTGCAAAAAATCGTTAAAAATGAATCTGGAGCGAGAGTAAAACCCGGAAGTGGCCATTGAGTGGTGTTCTGGCTGTCGTCGGTCAGGAAGAAATCACCAAGCTCGACATTGTTGTTTCCGCTATTATAGAGTTCAATCCAGTCCGGGTTATCACCATCATTATCTGTTATGGACTGAAAGTTTTTATTGGAACCTTCATTAATGATAATTTGTGCAAGTGTACATTGTGAGAATAACAATAAAAATAATGCGACATTAATTTTACATGTTATTAGTAGCTTTTTAGTTTGTTTATTGGTCATGTCACATAAAAAGAATTAAGAAAAGCTGTTAAGGATTCTTTGCTAAAGTAGTTAATAAGCAGTATCCTTTCACGATAAGATTAACATCAGAACTACTACAACCTTAATGGCAATCAGATATACAGCTGCAATAACATTGCAGCTTTAGATAGCATCCTCTTCATAGTATACAACTCGAAACATATTTCTTTTTATTGCACTCTTAACCATTTTTTACACATCGCCTTTCACCTGTTACCGTTGGCAAGCGCATTATTTTATTTACTTTGCAGTCATGCGTTTTGCCGCTCTTCTTTTTCTTTTGCTTGCCGTTCTTCATGCGCAGGCTCAGCTATTGCCTTCCTTTGGCGGCACACGTACGGGTACCACGGGTTTTCAGTTTCTCAAAATTACTCCCGATGCACGCGGTGCAGGCCTCTCCGGCTGTATGCTTGCCGTAACTGACGATTTATCGGCTTCTTACTGGAACCCGGCAGGTCTTACCAAACTCGATACACAGAAAGTGCACCTTATGGTGTCGCAAACACAATATACTGCTGCCAGTACTTTATCATTTGCATCGGCGGCATACCGCCTCGATAAGGCCTCCGTTATTGGTGCTTCAGTGCTTTATTTTACCACCCCCGAAATGCCTGTTACTACTGAGTTTATGCCCAACGGCAACGGTCTTACTTTTCGTGCTTTTGATGTGGCTGCCGCATTAACGTATTCCAAAATTTTAACCTCTAACTTCAGCTTTGGTGTAACCGGAAAATTTATTCGCGAGCAGTTTGCCGGTGTGCATGCGCAAAATGGTGCGCTCGACTTTGGCTTTCGTTATGATATTGGTAAAGCCAACACACGCTTTGCGGTGGGTATGAGCAATTTTGGTTTCAGCAACGATGCCAGCGGTTCAATCATCACTCAAACTTTATCGGGCACCGATACTTTAATCACCTTCGATAAAATTGCTGTGCCTGCTGTGTTTAGAATAGGCTTTGCTTGGGATGCCATCAAAAACGATCAAAACCTGCTTACACTAGCTGCACAGTTGAATCATCCTACTGACAATAACGAAACATATGCACTGGGAGTGGAGTATGTGTGGCACAAAATGTTGTTTGCCCGCAGTGGGTATTCCTTCGCCGAGGATGAGCGCGGCTTGCCATCATTTGGTTTTGGACTTCGTTTCAAACGCAATTTCGGAATGGTACAGATTGATTATGGTTATCAGAATAAAATGCTTTTGGGTTCTATGCATCGTTTTGGTTTAATGCTTAGCTTATTTTAATAATGAAAAAATTTAAGGTCATCACCTCATTGCTATTTGTTGTCACTTTATTTAGTGCCTGCGATGTATTATTCGGAAAAAAAGATGACAGCACCATTGATCAGATATTTGTGCAGGGAAATATTGACCCTAATCTCTATCCCAATCAGGTGGGCTACCTGCCTGTTTTGCCTTTCTGGCAGGGCTTCTCTAACCCCATTGATGTTTTTGTAGGTTATGATGAAATGGTATATGTGATTGATGATAACGGTGTAAATATTCTAGACCAAAAGGGCACATTGCAGCGCACCATATCAATACCCGGAGCTACAGATATTTCACAAGACCGCATGCTGAATACCTATGTGTTAGGTCGTGTTACAAAAACAATTTCAGGAACAACATTTAATCTGGCTGCGGTTTATAAAATTGCCAATGTAAGCACAGCTGGCATTCCTATAATTACCGATACACTAATTCATCCTTTCAATGATGTGTCGCGCAATAACACTTCTTTTCGTGGAAATGCTGATGAACAGGTGCAATTTACGGGCATCGCATGCACCTTCGATAACACCATTTATCTGGCACGCACAGGACCCACCAACGATTTAACTTCAACATCCAGACCGGATAACACCATTCTGATTTTCGATAAGAATGGAAACAATACAGGCTACAGCGCAGGATTAAATCCAATTACATCCAGTTTAAAGTCTTGCCTTAATGTTTCTTCAATAGCTACGTTCGCTGCTCCGCCACAAAGCATTGCTGGAGTAAACAAATTAAAAGACTTTATCATTCTACAAAACTCACCTCAGGCACAGTTTGCCGCACTTTGGATTAAACAAACTGTTGACCCCGATGGTGGATTAATTTTTACAGAGAACAGCAGCCTCACATTATTCGACTTTACCAAGGCCGATAAGTTTTTGTATGAGCCATTCCGGTTTTCATCAGCGCAGGATGTATACATAGCTCCCGATATCACTGGATATATTTTTGTGGTAGACAGTGAAAAAGATTCCTTGTATCAATTCATGAACAAAGGTTTTGAAGGAGTTAATCCTCCGGCAAACAGCGGCATTACTAAACAGGTACTTGCATCCTTTGGAGGCACCGGCAGCGGACCCTTTCAGTTCAACGACCCCAGTGGCGTTTGTTATTTCAAAAAAGTGATTTATGTGGCGGATAAAAACAATGGTCGTATCAGTCGTTTTAAACTCAGCACCGACGCAGAATAAATTTCTTATTGCAACTGCATCACCACGGCACCAAAAAACAGTGCGGCAATAATAATGTGTGGTGCTTTCAGTGGCGTGAACTTGAGCAAAAGAAAAGTAACAAGCACAACAAAAGGATTGTATACCGACCACTCCAAATCCATATACAAGGCTACGGCAGCACCTAAAACAATTCCTGCCGCAACAGCATTGATGCCCGTCATAGCGCGGCGAATGAAGGAAAAATTTTTAATGAACTCCCAATAAGGAAATACAAACATTAAAATAAGAAAGCCCGGAAGAAAGATAGCAACCGTGCCTAAGAGACAACCTAATAAAGTATAGTCATAACCCAAAGCGTGCAAGGCCATGCCACCTGCAAATGAAGCAAACGCAAACGATGGTCCCGGCATAGCCTGACTGATGGCATAGCCGGTCAGAAACTCTTCGCCTGTGAGATATTGTCTGTGTTTAACAAACTGTTCAAACATCATAGGTGTAAGTACATAGCCGCCACCAAATGTGATGGAACCAAAACGGTAAAAGTTTTCGAACAATACCAATGGCTTAAATCCTGTGATGGCACCCAGTACAGCAGCTGAAATAAAAATTAGAACGAACAACATTAAACTCACCGAGGATTGTATCCATTTAAGTGGATGCCTGTGTTCTCTTGTGCTTGTATTTTTTTCACAAAAATTGGCAACGACTCCACCTAATATTAGTACAACCGGAAATGTCCAGGGTCCTGTAATAAATGCCGTACTAACTAATGCAATGATGATGAGGAATGTTAAATAATACCTGTGTAGGTAGCGCTGACTCATATCAATTCCAGCAACAGCTACTATGCCTATGGCTGCGGGTTGTATGAACTGAAATAATGCAGTGGGGAAATCAGCATAACGCTGAAAACCATAGAACATCACAGCAAGCAATGACATTAAAAAAGCAGCAGGCATCATCCACATCAGCAAGGCAAGTAAAGCAAGCAGTGTGCCCCCACGTTTCAATGCTATACCTACTACAGTTTGTGTAGATGAAGGTCCGGGCAAAAACTGACATAGTGAATAAATCTCAAGCAATTCTTCATTACTGAGATAGTTGCGTTTCTTCACTAAAACACTTTGCAAAACAGGAATGTGTGCCTGTGGGCCGCCGAAAGCAGTGAACCCGATGATGAAAAGATCTTTTAAAAAAAGGATGTCGCGCGAGCGCATCAGGCCTTAGCCTTTTTCAATCCAATTTCTACCAATCGTTCATCTAAATATTCGCCTGCTGAAATATTCTCATACTTGCGAGGATTGTCGAAGTTGACACAGGAGGGTAAACAATCAAGACGCATTTCTGATCGTGGATGAAGGAAGAAAGGAATTGAAAAGCGTGAAGTCCCCCATAGTTCGCGAGGCGGATTAACCACTCGGTGAGTAGTGGAGCGTAACACATCATTCGTGAGTCGTTGAAGCATATCTCCAACATTCACTACTATTTGCCCGGGCAATGCGGTTACCGGAACCCATTCGTCTTGCTTGGTTAGTACTTCCAATCCGTCTGCAGAAGCACCAACAAGCAATGTAATCAGGTTGATGTCTTCGTGTTGTTCAGCACGAATGGCAGATTGTGGATCGCCATTGATTGGGGGATAGTGTATAGCACGCAAGATGGAGTTGCCGTTATGAATTTTTTCTTCGAAATAATTTTCGGGAAGTTTTAAATACAACGCAATAGCACGAAGCAGTTGAGAGCCGGCTACTTCAAAAGCACGATAAGCCTGAACGCTGGTTTCGTTGAAGCCGGGAACTTCGTCAACCCAAACATTATCTGGGTATTCAGATTTGATGACGTCATTATCCATCACCATTTGCCCAAACTGCCAAAACTCTTTCAGGTCGCCAAAGTTGCTGCCCTTAGCGTGCTCGCGACCAAAAGAAGTATAGCCGCGCTGACCAGCTAATTCTATTTTTTGATATTTCAATTTAATGGGTTCAGGCAAAGAGAAAAAGGCTTTTACTTCGCGGTATAATTCATCAATTAATTTATCACTGATGCCATGATTTTTAACTGCTACGAAGCCAACGGTATGGTAAGCGTCGCCAAGTTCTTTTATGAATTTATTTTTCTTGTCTGCGTCGCCGGAATTGAAGTCGGCGAGATTCACTACAGGTATGGTACTCATCTCAGATTTTATTTTGTCCGAAATATAAGAAGCCCTTTGCATTCATGAAAGCATATCCGCTTCGCAATATTTATTTTGCAAATCGTTGCTTGAGATTCAGCAGGGGTTTTTCAATGAATGAATAACTGCTGGAAGAAATCATGATGGTGATGCTTAATGCAATCATTGGATAAGCCAGCATGTAAATCCAAGGTTCGTTGATATATGAAGTCTTGCTGAACAAACGATAACTGATTTGCAAGCCGAAGGCGTGATACATATATAAACCGTAAGATATTTTTCCTAAGTAGGAGGTAATTGAATTGTTTCCAACCTTAAAAAACCCAGATGCTGAATACACCTGTTCAAGGATGATGTATAAAAAGAGGATTGAAAACAGAAAGCGTTCCACTATAACAATTACATTATCTGAAAAAATGATGAAATAAAATGCTAAGGCATTTAGTAGTAGAATATAATTAAGTACAACGATGACTTTGTCTTTTGTGATACGCTGTATGAAAGATAAGTGATATATACTCAGCCATGCACCCATTGCCCCAATGGCAAAGTCTCCACAAATACTGAGTGTATTAAAATAAAGTTGCACAGAATCGGCAACGAAAAAGCTTCTGAAAATCATGGAAACAATCAAAATGAAAAACAGCAAAATTGGAACACTGCGTTTGGAGAGAATAAACAACATCAATGGCCACAAAAAATAAAATTGTTCTTCTACGGCTATAGTCCAAAGGTTAGCCAATGCAGGAGACTGCGGCGCACCGTGAATGATGTTGTGGAAATTTCCGGTGAAGCTGAAGTAATAAATCCAATGTGTATTGGTTTCTTTCTGAGTCCATTGATATACAATAAATACCGCCAAGAGTATTATGAAATACAAAGGCCAGATGCGTAATAATCGGCGCATATAAAATTTTAACACATCTATGCTGCCATATTGTTGCTTCTCAAAAAGCAGAAGCCTAGTAATTAGAAAGCCACTGAGTACAAAAAAGAAATTAACGCCAAGCACACCAACCTGTAAAGCGTTTTTTATCGATTGCCAGAAATTGATATCGTGCAGTTCGGGTTGACTGTAGTGCATGCTGTGTGCAATAAATACTGCCATAAAAGCCCAGAAACGCAGTGCATCCAGATGAGGTAAATATTTATTACTGTCGCTCATATATTATGCATCGCATAGATATAAAAATACCGCAGGTGTTTTACCGAGTGCTACATTTTTCTTTTTCCATTGAGTTATGGTGTCAGTAATAATTTTTTGCTGCGCTGTAGTTAATCCTGATGCTACACAAAGCCTTGTGTTATCGTGCAGAGAGGATAAGATATCGTTCAGTAAAGCCTGATTGCGATAAGGTGTTTCAATAAAAATTTGTGTTTGATGAAACTGTTTAGAATGTTGTTCAAACAATCTCAACTTCTCTTTTCGTGCTCTACTTTCAACTGGCAGGTAACCATGAAAAACAAACGACTGTCCATTTAACCCGCTACCCATTAGTGCAAGCAAAATGGATGATGGTCCAATGAGAGGCAATACCGGAATTTTGAGTTGATGTGCTATAGCAACTACATCTGCACCCGGATCAGCTACTGCGGGGCAACCGCAATCGCTGAGCAGCACCACATCTTCAAGAGCACAATGTTTTAACCAAAGTGAAATATCGTTTAATGCCGTATCGTGTTTGTTCCATTCATAGAAAATACAATCATCAAAAGAACCGGTGAAGCCTATACGCCTTAGATTGCGACGCGCTTCACGTAACGATTCAACAATGAATATGCGAATGCCATTTAACAATGGATAATGAATGGCATGTAAGTCTGTTGCCTCTTCGCTCAAGGGAACCGGAACTAAAAATAAGTTGTGCATATTGATTGCGGAAAAGTAATCATGAACTTCTGTATATCTTAATTTTCAACCTGTATTATCAACTACAGATGTGAAACTGTCTTCAACATTTTATGAGCATTATGATGTCTGCGAACTCAGTCGATTTCTATTGGGCAAAGTGATGGTTTCAAACATTGGCGGCAAACGCACCGCAGGTATAATCACGGAAACTGAGGCTTACGAAGGTGTAACAGATAAAGCATCGCATGCTTACAACAACCGTCGCACACCGCGCACAGAAACCATGTATATGCAGGGGGGAGTGTTATATGTATATCTCTGCTATGGTATTCATCATTTAACAAACATCGTATCTAACCAAAAGGATATACCTCATGCCATATTGATTAGAGCTATAGAGCCTATAGAGGGTATTGATGTTATATTAAAACGTTTGAATAAAAAATCATTACCTCGTTGCACTGCAGGTCCAGGACTTGTGTCAAAAGCCCTGGGCATTTCAAAAAATCATAACGCACTCTCTTTACAGGAAAGTGTGGTTTACATCGAAGACAGAGGAAATAAACTATACAGAAATCAGATAGTAACTACAACGCGAATTGGTGTGGACTATGCCGGCGCACATGCTAAATGGAAATATCGATTTTATATAAAAGGCAATGAGTTTGTAAGCAAGTATTAACCATTCTCGGCTATCACTTCTGTTACTTCAGGTATCATCCGTTTTAGTAATCCTTCAATACCAGATTTTAATGTTATTGTTGATGAAGGACATCCGCTACATGAACCTTTGAGCATCAGCGTAACTATACCTTCGTGATATGATTTGAATTGTATCGCGCCACCGTCCATTTCAACCGCTGGCTTCACATAAGTGTCGAGGGCTTCTTTAATTTTTCCTATCACTTCATTGTCGTCAGCGTGTGGTGCGTTACCATTTTGTGTAATACGAAATCCTTCATTAAATACAGGTTTGTTATCGTCTAAATACAATTTGATAAACTGACGAAGGGTAGGGATTACATCATTCCAGTCGGAAGCGCCATCTTTGGTAAGTGTTACAAAGTTGTTCATAATAAAAACACCTTTCACAAAAGGAAAATCAAACAAGGCCTGAGCTAACGGTGATTCCGAAGCTTCGTTTAAAGAATTAAACTCCACACTTTCTCCGGTTAAAAGCATGCGGTCGCTTACGAATTTCATCGTCTCCGGATTGGGTGTCATTTCGGAGTATATCGTTACGGGTATAGTTGCAGTATTCATTGTATTTTAATAATTGAAGTCTTTGTTTAACAAGGCAAAGGTAGTTTCGTTCACAATTACTTGAATAAGTAATAGAAAAGCTTGACATACTCGTTGTTTAGCTCAATCAGTCCATACTCACTTTTCCACCACGTAGTGGCATCGTACATTCTTGGCAATGCCGGAGCAATATCTATCTGAATATCTGTGCTGTCAAAAACTTTTTTGCAGGTCATTTTGATACGCCGTGTATGAAACGCCGATGATACTATCGTAATATGCTTCAATCCTTTTTCGGCACAGAGGATTTTAATAGCCTGACATTCCTCAAGTGTTGATGTGCCCCTGCATAGTGTATCCATCGTGAAAAGCGTATCTGTACAAAATTTTCTCACAGCCATTTCGGTCAACTCGCATTCGTAAAAATCTTTTCCCAGAATCAACGCATTGGGGTCTTTATTACCCCCGGTACAAATAACATTTTTACTGACGCCTGTTTCAATTAAGGTAGCGGCATATTTGCCGCGGTCGTAGGCATTGCCCGATAAAACTATGATGGCTTCCGATCTGGATGGTTTGTACTCCACGATAAGGAATGAAGCGAGGCTGTGCATAATAGTAAACCGCAGCAGAAATAGAATTACAAGAAATACACAGATAGAACCAAGCCACCATAACAGCTTTGACATTTTATTATGCTTCGTCATCGTTTTCATCAAATTCTTTTTGTTCCTTTAACAAAACAAAAATCCCTTTTTATGGCAGAAGAAGTTTGGCTCGAAGCAGAAGTGATTCGCATACAGGATGAATCACCGAGTACTCGTCGCTTTTGGTTTCAGGTACACGGCGTTTCCAGGTTCACTTTCAAGCCCGGACAATTTGTTTCTTTAGATCTGCCCATTCACGAAAAGAAGAACAAGCGCGTTCGCAGCTACTCCATTGCTTCTGCCCCCGACGATACCAATGTTTTTGAGTTGGTCATAGTATTGGTGGAAGATGGGCTTGGTACACCTTATATATGGAAAAACTTTATTGTAGGCTCTAAAGTGCCTGTCCGCGGTCCTTTGGGTCATTTCACATTACCTGAAGTGATAGATCAAGATTTATGCTTTGTGTGCACAGGCACCGGCATTGCACCTTTTCGTTCTATGGTGCATTACTTGCACCAAAATAATATACCCTATCAAAACGTGTATTTAATTTTTGGCTGCCGCATGCGCGAGGACATTCTTTATCGAGAGGAACTCACACAACTGGCTTCGGTGATGCCTAACTTCCATTATCATTATTCCTGCTCGCGTGAAAAGCCCGAAGACTTCGACGGACATATTGGTTACGTGCACACCTGCTACGAGCATTTCTTTGCCGATAAAAGACCTGCTCATTTTTATTTGTGTGGCTGGCGAAATATGCTGAACGAAGCGCGCACCCGATTACAAGCTATGGGCTACGACAAGTCTAGCATTCACGTGGAGATATACGGCTAAAAGCCTATTCAACTCCTCGCGGACATGTTGAGCCTCACTTGTTTATTAGGCTCATATGGGTATCTTTGCCGCGCCTAAAACAAAGAGACACCCGAAAAATGCCGTCTAAGTCGTTGAAAAACAAAATGTTATATCTGGTCTTAACTTTCTTGTCCCTGATCGCTTTTCAACCGGTTTTTGCAGGTCATCAGCACGATGAAAAGCAAGAAGAGGCACACGGTACCGAACAACATGCGGGTGATCACAGCAACGAGAAATATAATGCCGGTGCAGTAATTATGCATCACATTACAGACAGCCACGAGTGGGAAATTTTTTCAAAAGGACATACGCATATCAGCATTCCATTGCCTGTTATACTCTATAATATGGAACATGGATTAGCGGTGTTTATGTTTAATCAATTCGAGCACGGACATAAAGCATATCAGGGATACTACCTTGATGCCAAACATCATATTCAGTCATTAGACGGTTCTGCTTTTTACGATATATCCATTACCAAAAACGTTTTGGCCATGTTGATCAGCTCTCTGTTGTTGTTCTTACTGTTCCGCTCTGTAGCCAAGCGCTATCAGGTTAACCCGCTAAAGGCACCAAGTGGCATGCAAAATCTGGCTGAAGTACTTATCATATTTGTTCGCGACGAAATCGTGAAACCCATGTTGAAGGAAAACACTTACCGTTTCCTTCCATATTTGCTTACTGTATTCTTTTTTATATGGATTAATAACCTCCTTGGCTTATTGCCATCAGCTGCGAATGTTACAGGCAACATTGCTGTAACAGTTACTTTGGCCATGTTTACTTTCTTCATCACCATGTTCAATTCATCAGGGCACTACTGGCATCACTTGCTTACTGCGCCGGGTGTACCTATGGGTGTTAAACCTATTTTGATTTTGGTTGAAGTACTTAGCATTTTCACCAAACCTTTTGCATTGCTCATTCGTCTTTTTGCAAACATGACCGCAGGTCACTTGATTGTGTTAAGCTTCCTTTCGCTCATATTTATCTTCGGCGAAATGAGTGCTGTGGCGGGTTATGGTATTTCTATTTTCTCTTTAGCATTTTCAGTATTCATTTACTGTCTCGAGTTGTTGGTTGCTGTGTTACAGGCATACATATTCACTAATCTGAGCGCACTGTTCATCAGCGAAGTCTTGCCTCACGACAATCATCACGGAGAACATGCGCACTAATTATAAAACCATTTTTTAATCATAAATAAACCATTATGTTACACTTACTCAGTATTTTGTTCTTAGCCATCGACGGTATGGCGCAAATGGGTGCCGGAATCGGCGCCGGATTGGCGGCCATCGGTGCCGGTGTTGGTGTGGGTTTAATCGGGTCTAGCGCTGTTGAAGCTATTGCCCGCCAACCTGAAGCTGCCGGCGACATTCGCGCTAACATGATTCTTACTGCTGCTCTTGTTGAGGGTGTTGCCCTCTTCGGTGTGGTGGTTTGCGTGTTGGTACTGTTCCTCTAAGAACAAATCAAAACCATTAAATCTGTCCGGTAGCGGTTGGCTGCCGGCAGATTTTTTTAAACAAAAAACAAGAAACAAAAAATGGAATTACTTAAACCCGAATTAGGCCTCATCTTCTGGACAGCCCTCATCATATTGGTTGTTTATTTTCTGCTTTCAAAATTTGCCTGGAAACCTATACTCGATGCATTGAAAGCGCGCGAAACTCACATCGACAACGAGTTGAAAACTGCCGAGCAAGTGCGCGTTGAAATGAGTCAGATGAAAAGTCAGCACGAAGATTTACTTCGTCAGGCTAAAGAAGAGCGAAGCTTGATTCTTAAAGAAGCAAAAGAAACCAAAGATGCCATAGTAAATGAGGCAAAAGACAAGGCACGTGAGGAAGCATCTAAACTTTTGGCCGAGGCCAAAAAAGAAATAGACAACTATAAGATGGCAGCACTCATCGAAGTGAAAAACGATGTGGGCAACATGGTGGTGGAACTGAGTCAAAAAATATTGCAACGCGAATTGAGCAATAAAGACGAGCACCTGAAGTATGTGAACAGTATGTTGGATAAATCAAAACTGAACTAATCCATGTCGGCTTTTCGCTTAGCTTCACGTTACGCCAAATCGCTGTTGGATCTTGCAGCAGAGAAAAACGCTTTGGAGCCCGTGTTCAACGACATCACATATTTTAAATCTATACTGAAAAAAGCGCCTGAGTTTCGTGCGGTATTGCGCAATCCGGAGATCAATATTTCCAAAAAACAACAGATATTCAATCAGTTGTTTGATGCTTTTCATCCTATCAGCAAAGCATTTTTTGAAATTGTATTGCGCAAGCGCCGTTCAGAGTTTCTGCCGGAGTTTGCTACGGCATTTATCGAGTTGTATAACGCACATAACAACATTACATCTGTTACATTAACCACAGCCGTTGAACCCGATGAGCAAACCATTGAACACGTAAAATCACTCCTGCAACAAAAAGCAGGATTAGATAAAATTGTCCTGGAAAGCAAGGTGAATCCCGGTATCATTGGCGGATATATTTTGCAATTTGGCGACAATATGATTGACGCCAGTGTGATGCGCAAACTCGAAATCATAGATGATCAATTCCTGAATAACGATTACGTTAAGAAAATTTAAAACAATAATTAATCAATCAACTCCTTATAAAAAATGGTAGAAGTTAAACCCGATGAAGTTTCTGCAATACTCCGCCAGCAACTTTCAAATTTTAAAAGCGAATCAGAACTCGAAGAGGTTGGTACCGTGCTGCAGGTGGGTGATGGTATTGCGCGTATCTATGGCTTGACACAAGCTCGCTCCGGCGAACTGGTGCAGTTTGAAGACGGCCTCAGAGCTATAGTACTGAACATTGAAGAAGACAACATCGGTGCGGTGTTGATGGGTAACAGTTCCAACGTTAAGGAAGGCGACACGGTGCGTCGTACCGGAAAAATTGCCTCTATTAATGTAGGCGAAAGTATGGTTGGCCGTGTAATCAACACACTTGGCGAACCTATAGACGGTAAAGGTCCGTTGAGTGGCTCACTTTACGAAATGCCTTTGGAGCGCAAAGCACCTGGTGTTATTTACCGTGAGCCTGTTAAAGAACCGCTTCAAACAGGCATCAAAGCGATAGATGCCATGATTCCAATTGGTCGTGGTCAGCGTGAGTTGATCATCGGCGACCGTCAGACCGGTAAAACAACCATTGCGTTAGATACCATCATCAACCAAAAAGAATTTTACGATAAAGGCCAGCCAGTATATTGCATCTATGTAGCCAGCGGACAGAAAAACTCTACAGTAGCCAACGTGGTGAAAACACTGGAAGAGTATGGCGCTATGGCATATACCGTTGTGGTAGCTGCTTCTGCTTCTGACCCTGCTCCTTTACAATTCTATGCACCTTTCGCTGGTTGTGCCATTGGCGAATATTTTCGCGACACAGGCCGTCCGGCTTTGATTGTTTATGATGATTTATCAAAACAAGCAGTGGCCTACCGCGAAGTATCGTTGTTGTTGAAACGTCCTCCGGGTCGTGAAGCATATCCCGGCGACGTATTTTATCTGCACAGCCGCCTACTGGAGCGTGCCGCTAAAATTAACAGCCGCGATGAGATAGCCAAGAAGATGAACGATCTTCCTGACAGCATTAAGAACTTGGTGAAAGGTGGTGGTTCTTTAACTGCCTTACCTATTATTGAAACACAGGCCGGCGACGTATCAGCCTACATTCCTACCAACGTAATCTCCATTACCGATGGCCAGATATTCCTCGAATCTAACCTGTTTAACTCAGGTGTGCGTCCTGCCATTAACGTAGGTATCTCGGTATCACGTGTAGGTGGTAATGCACAGATTAAATCCATGAAAAAAGTTGCAGGTACACTGAAACTCGATCAGGCACAGTACCGCGAACTGGAAGCATTTGCCAAATTTGGTTCTGACCTCGACGCTGCTACCAAGGCGGTTATTGACAAAGGTGCTCGCAACGTGGAAGTGTTGAAACAACCTCAGTTTTCTCCGGTAACCGTAGAAAAGCAAATTGCTATTATCTACCTTGGTACTCAGGGATTGCTTCAAAACATTCCGGTGAATAAGGTAAAAGAATTTGAACACGACTATTTGAATGTGCTTGACATTCGTCATAAAGATGTACTTGACAAATTGCGTAGCGGGGTAATTGATGAAAGTGTTACCGATGTGTTAAAGTCGGCTGCCAAAGAAGTTGCAGGACGTTTTACCAAATAAAGCAATTACTGAAGTATGCCGGGCAATCTTAAAGAAGTCAGAAACCGAATAAAATCGGTTAACAACACACAGCAAATTACCAAAGCCATGAAGATGGTAAGCGCGGCCAAGTTGCGCCGTGCGCAGGATCGCATTATTCAGATGCGTCCGTATGCCAATAAATTGCAAGAAATGTTGTCGAACATTATTGCAGCATCAGAAGGTGATGTGAATATGGCATTGGCAAAAGAACGTGAGTTGAACAAAGTGTTGATTGTGGTAATCACATCCGATCGCGGGTTGTGTGGAGGCTTTAACGCCAATTTGATTAAGAGAGCCAAGCAACTGATTTCTGAAAAGTATAGTACTCAGGAAAAAAATGGCAACATTAGCATTATGCCGGTAGGCAAAAAAGCATACGATGCCTTTAAGCGTAGTAAGTACACTTTGATAGAGCAGTTTGTTGGATTGTTTTCCAATCTGACTTTTGATGAAACCACATCCGTATCTCAGTGGATGATGAAGCAATATGCCGAGGGACAATACGATGCCATAGAGCTGGTGTATGCACAATTTAAAAATGCAGCCACTCAGTTGTTTACAGCAGAACAATATTTGCCTGTACCCAAGCCGGCACAAAGCAGTAAGAAGAGCAAAACCGATTTCATATTTGAACCTAATCAGGCAGAGATTGTAAACTATTTGGTTCCTAAAATATTGAACACACAATTCTTCAAAGCATTGATTGATTCTAACGCATCTGAACATGGTGCACGTATGACGGCTATGGATAAGGCTTCAGACAATGCTAACGAGTTGTTGAAAGAATTACGTATACAATACAACCGTCAGCGTCAGGCTGCTATTACTACCGAACTTACCGAGATAGTGAGTGGTGCCCAAGCATTAGCCGGTGGGTAATCTTTTACGAAATAAAATATGGTTGAAGCCCCTTGTAAGAGGGGCTTTTATATTTAATCAATAATCTAAGTTCTCTTGAAGTTAGAGTATGAGAATTTTGCCTCAAGACCATTTCCTATTTTAGGAATTCAATAATTAATGTCAGTTACACTAACTTCACATAAGTATATAAAACCAATCTAATCCATGACCAAATCCACCCTACAACATTTCAGCATATTCTGTGTGCTGTTATTTACTTCAGCATTTACTGTTACAGCGCAAAACAAACCTGTTGCACAAGAAACTCCAAAGTATATCTCGAACATAGAAGGTATTAAGGAATATACTTTGAGTAATGGATTGCAGATATTGCTGATACCCGATGCTACGCAGAGTAATATGGTGGTGAATATTGTTTACAAAGTGGGCTCACGCCACGAGGGCTATGGCGAAACAGGGATGGCGCACTTGCTGGAACATATGTTGTTTAAAAGCACCAAGAACTTAGGCGATATCAAGAAGATGCTGAGCGATAAAGGAGGTAATGCCAATGGTACTACCTGGTACGACCGCACCAACTACTATGAAATTTTTCCATCCAACGACGACAACCTGCGTTGGAGCATTCAAATGGAGGCAGACCGCATGATTAACGCCACCATATTACAATCAGACTTGGATAAAGAATTTTCTGTGGTGCGCAATGAATTTGAAATTGGAGAAAACGATCCGGGAAGCGTTCTGCAAGAACGAGTACTTTCAACTGCTTACTTATGGCACAACTACGGCAAGAGTACTATAGGAAGTAAAGAAGATATTGAACGGGTTAAGGCTCCGCGTCTTCGTTTGTTTTACGAAAAGTATTATCAGCCAGATAATGCCGTACTTATAGTAGCAGGAAAATTTGATGAGGCTAAAGCATTGCAGTACATCAGTGATTATTTTTCTATCATTCCTCGACCAACAAGAAAACTAGAGCCAACATATACGGTAGAACCGGCTCAGGATGGCGAGCGAATGGTGGAGTTGAAACGTACAGGCGATGTGTATAATATGATTGCGGTGTACCACACCCCTGCATTAGCCGATGCTGATTATGCTGCTGTTAAAGTGTTGATGAATGTTTTGTCGAGCAATCCGTCGGGATATTTATATAAGTCACTAATTGAAACACAAATTGGAAGTTCTGTATATGCATATACACAGGTGCTGCACGATCCGGGGTTTGCAACTATTGCTTTTGATGTGCCTAAAGATAAAAATTACGACGCAGCTAAGAAGTCATTTATTGAGGCATTGAATCAGATTTCTCAAACCACATATTCAGACGCCGATGTAAAGCGAGGAAAAGCGGCTAACATGAAACAAATTGAAAACACAGTGAACAATACTATTGGCTTGGCTATTACCTTGACTGAATACATTGGTTCCGGTGATTATCGTTTATGGTTTTTGTCACGAGATCAGATGGAGAAAGTAACATCAGCAGATATGCAGCGTGTTGCAAATAAATATTTTCAGATTAACAACAGAACGATTGGATTTTTTATTCCTTCTGAAAATGAAGTTCGTGTGATGCCGGAAGAATTTCAGGATAATAGAATACAGGAATTATTGAAAGGATACAAAGGCAAAGAATTTCAAACGTCTAATGCCACATTTGAAAATACCATCACGAACATCAAAGCCAATATGACCACAGGTTCTTTTGAAAATGGCTTCCGTTATTCGTTTGTCAAGAAGCCGTTGAAAGGCGGTAAGGTTGCAGCCACGTTTCGTATTCCCGTAGCTGACGAAAAGAGTTTGCAAAACAAAGCCATTATAGCGTCTCTGATGGCAGACCTGCTAAAGGCGGGTACTAAAACCATGACTAAAGAACAAATCAAAGACAGATTGGATGAGCTTAAAAGTAACATTGGCTTCAACTGGTATGGTCAAACATTAACTATCAACATCAACTCTTATGAGAAAGAATTACCTGAAGTGCTCGAGATACTTAGATTATGTTTAAACGAATCGGTGTTTCCGGAAAATGAATTAGTGAAAACTAAAACTGAAAATAAAACCTGGCTCGAAACACAAATGAAAGACCCACAGAGTGTGGCATACTTTGCGTTAAACCGAAAATTAAACAGCTATCCATACGGTCACATAATTTATAGTTACTCTCCGCAGGAGGAAATTGATGAACAATCTAAAGTAACCCGTCAACAGATATTGGACTTTTACAATTCCTTTATGGGAGCAAGTAATGGTTATGGAACCATGCTTGGCAATATTGATGCAGCACAGGCTTCAGCATTAATAAAAAAGGTATTTGCCACATGGAAAAGCCCTAAGCCTTACACGCGTTTTCAACAAACATACAGTTCCAACAAGGCGCATTATGAGCGTATCAATACACCCGATAAAGAGAATGGAGCATTGTACTGCGGTATCAATATTCAAATTACAAAGATGGATGCAGATTATCCAGCCCTCATGATGGCTAATGAAATGTTGGGCAGTGGCGGATTTCTGACATCCAGAATTCCAACACGCCTGCGCGAGAAAGAAGGAATCAGCTACGGTGCAGGTTCTTTTTTAAGTGTACCTATTGATAATAACGCATCGGAGTGGGGTGCTTATGCCTTTTACAATCCTAATGCTGTTAACCGTGTGGACAGTGCCATGCACGACGAAATCAGTTTAGCTTTAAAACAAGGTTTTACAGCAGATGAGTTGAAGCAATCTATAGTTGCCTGGAAGAACGAACGTAATACCAGTTTGGGTTACGATGGTTTTATCATCTCTTTGATTAATGATGCAATGCGTTCCGATGTCTCCATAGATGAATTTGACACTCTGGAGAAGAAAGTTGAGAAACTAACCGTGGAGCAGGTGAATGCTGCACTGCGCAAATATTTAGACCCGTTAAAAATCTGTTACGTTTTTGCCGGTGACTTTGAGAAAGGGAAAAAGTAATCCCTTTTCGATAGCTCCCATGCATTTACGTTAACTTTAGCAGCCCTTTTTGTTAACGGGGTCAGCTATATATAATGAGTAAGAAAAAAAAAGACACTGCAACAGCACCCACTGATGAAGAACTGTTGCAGGTATTTGGCGCGCGTGTTCACAATTTAAAAAATATAGATGTTGCTATTCCGCGCAACAAGTTGGTTGTAATTACCGGTCTTAGCGGCAGTGGTAAGTCTTCTTTGGCCTTTGATACTATTTATGCCGAAGGTCAGCGTCGATATATGGAGAGTTTTAGTGCATACGCGAGACAGTTTATTGGTGATATGGAAAGACCTGATGTGGATCAAATTGTAGGTCTGAGTCCGGTAATTTCTATTGAACAAAAATCGACGGGCAATAACCCGCGAAGCACCGTAGGAACCATCACAGAGATTTATGATTTTTTGCGTTTGCTGTATGCGCGCGCCGCAGATGCTTATAGTTACCGAACCGGCAAAGCTATGAAGCGCTTTACACCTGAACATATTCTACAAAGCATACTTGAAAATTTTGCAGACAAGAAAATTGCAATACTGGCACCGGTAGTACGTGGTCGTAAAGGTCATTACCGAGAGTTGTTTGAGGAAGTAAGGAAAAAAGGTTTTTTAAAAATTAGAGTAGACGGTAAAGTGGTAGATCTGATGCCTAAGATGCAGGTAGATCGTTATAAGGTTCACGATATTGAACTGGTGATTGACAGAATTGAGTTCGGTACTAAGAGCGAAGATCGTCTGGATAAAAGTGTTGCAACAGCTTTGAAGCATGGCAAAGGTTTAATTTTTGTTTTGGATGAAGACAGCGAGCAGTTACGTTATTATTCACAACATCTGATGGATCCTGAAACCGGCCTGGCTTATGAAGATCCATCTCCAAACACATTCTCTTTCAATTCTCCCTATGGATACTGCCCATCTTGTAAGGGGCTTGGATATGTGTATGATATCGACATGAAAAATGTGATACCGGATTATGAAAAGAGTTTGAATGATCGGGGCATATTGCCTTTGGGAGAAGTGCGCGATAACTATATGTTTGATGCCGTACGGGATATTGCTCGACGATATAAATTCACATTAGCGACACCAATCAAAGATATTCCTTATGAGGCGCTGAATCTGATTTTGTATGGTAATAAGGATGGTATTAAAACGTATGGCGAAGAGACCGATAGCGTAGAACGACAGTTTTATATGAATAGCAGCGATGGCTTTAAAGGTGTATTGCCTATGGTGTATCGTTTTTATTTAGACACAACATCGGATGGCGTTCGTCGCTGGGCAGAAGAATTCATCAGCACATTTACCTGTAAAGAATGCGATGGCAGAAGGTTAAAAAAAGAAGCGCTGAGTTATCTGATAGTTGGCAAGAATATTTCTGAGCTGAGCGATATGCAGGTGAATGATTTAAAGAAATGGTTTGATGAACTGGAACCACAGCTCGATGAGCGGCAAAAAATAATTGCACGTGATGTGGTCAAAGAAATTCGAACGCGCTTACAATTTTTACTTGATGTGGGATTGGATTACCTGTCGTTGAACCGTCCGGCACGAAGTATGAGTGGAGGTGAAGCACAGCGTATTCGTTTGGCAACACAGATAGGCTCTCAGTTAACAGGTATTACATATATACTCGACGAGCCGAGCATTGGTCTTCATCAACGAGATAATCAACGACTGATTAAAGCGCTGAAAGAATTGCGTGATGTAGGCAACACGGTTATTGTTGTGGAACATGATAAAGATATAATGCTTGAGGCTGACTATGTTATCGACTTGGGCCCTGGTGCCGGAGAGCATGGCGGCAAAGTAGTTGCAGAAGGTTTGCCGCAACAATTTGTTCTGCAATCATCACTAACAGCAAAATATCTAAACGATGTTGTTCAAGTTCCTGTACCGGCCGAGCGTCGTGCAGGTAATGGTAAAGAGTTGGCTATTCAACAGTGTACTGGTCATAATCTTAAAACAGTATCGGCTCATTTCCCCCTGGGTTGTCTGATTCTGGTAACAGGAGTTTCAGGTAGTGGCAAATCTTCGTTGATAAATGAAACACTTTATCCAGCATTAAAGGCACACTTTTATAACAGTCGTCAAAAATCATTGCCGTATAAAAAGATTGCTGGCTTGGAACATATTGATAAAGTGATAGAGATAGATCAATCACCAATAGGACGCACACCGAGAAGTAACCCTGCAACATACGTCGGTGTGTTTACCGATATACGCGATTTGTTTGCACAACTACCCGAGGCAAAAATCCGTGGCTACAAGCCTGGTCGTTTTTCTTTTAATGTAAAAGGAGGCCGTTGCGAAGAGTGTCAGGGTGCGGGCATGCGTACCATTGAAATGAATTTCTTGCCTGATGTATATGTGCCATGTGATAAATGCAGCGGTAAACGATATAATCGAGAAACACTGGAAGTGCGCTATCGTGGTAAATCAATTTCAGATGTGTTGGATATGACTATAGAAGAAGCGGTTGTTTTTTTTGAAAACATGCCACGGATCAATAAAAAGATAAAAACCATTTACGATGTTGGATTGGGCTATATCAAACTCGGACAACAAGCTACCACATTGAGTGGCGGTGAAGCGCAACGGGTAAAGCTGGCAACAGAGTTAACAAAAACCGATACAGGCAATACTTTTTATATTCTTGATGAGCCTACAACCGGATTACATTTTGAAGACATACGTGTGCTGATGAATGTATTGAACGAATTGGTGAACAGAGGAAACACCGTTCTTATTATTGAACATAATATGGATGTTATTAAACAGGCCGATTACATGATTGAAATGGGACCTGAAGCAGGTGAACGCGGTGGTCAGGTTATTTTTGAAGGTACTCCTGAACAACTTATTAAACACAGTGAATCTTTTACTGCGCCATTTTTACTTAAGGAACTCAAGAAAAGCCATGAAACGGTCTGAACTGTCGTGTTAAATTTGCCTATCAATGAAACACTCAAATACAGTTGAACACTACATCTCACGCTGTAAGGCATCACAGCATATAGCATTAGAAAAATTTCAATCGCTTAACGAAGAGCAACTGAACTGGAAGCCTAATGAGAAATCCTGGAGCATAGCGCAATGTCTCAATCACCTGATTGTATCCAATGAAATGTACTTCCCTGTGTTTGAAGCAGTTTTTAATAATCGTTATAAGAGTAAATGGTATCAGCAGTCGGCATTAATTAATAAGTTCTGGGCAAAGCAAATAATTTTAATGACCACATCTGAGCCGATACGAAAAACAAAAAACCCGCCGGCATTCAAACCTTCGTCGAGTCGCTTGCCGGTTATAACCGTTACTCAGTTTGCATCCCATTGTGATATCCTGATTTCTTTTTATGAATTGCTGAAGAACAAACCACTCGATGAGATACCTATGAGTTCACCCGCGGCCGCATTTATTACTTACACATTAGCTGATGCTCTATTAATTCTCACTCAACATATGGAACGGCATATTAATCAGTCATTGCGGGTTATGAATACTGACGGATTTCCTAAATAAACCTCATCGCGATCATTTGAGCTGCGAAGCCTATGAAGTAGCCGTTTAACACTTCTTGCGGACTATGTGCTTTTAAATAAAGCCTTGCCGTGCCGGTTAAACCGGCAAGAAAAAGAATCAGCATAAATACCATCCGCATATCATAATAACTCTGCATACTAAGCACTAAGGCTATTGCTGTAAAGCAGGCCATTCCTGCTGCATGAATACTTACCTTAGAAAAGATATTGGTGAAAAACGATGCAAATAAAGTAAGACACGAACCCAGTAAAATGATGTTCAGCATCTGAGGATCATCGGATTTTCTGAAGGTCATGAATGACCAGATATATAAAGTCCCTACAACAATGTATGGAATGATGCGGTCCTCTTTCTCAGGCATCTCTAAATTCTTGATGAAGCCTAGCCGCCATAACAACAGTAAACTGATAGCGGGGAATATGAAGGTATTTATGAATACACGCAAAATAAAAATCCACTTGCCGCTTTCATACGAAGCAAATAAAAAAGGATTGCTGTAGATGACAATAATGAAAGCATATGTTGGAAGCAACAGTGGATGAAAGATTATTGAAATGGTTTTGGCAAGTATTCGCATCATTAAATTTCTTTGCGTAAACGGGCTACAGGAATATCCAATTGCTCACGGTATTTGGCAACGGTACGACGAGCTATGTTGTAACCTTTCTCATTCAACAACTTAGTCAGCTTTTGATCACTGAGTGGCTTCTTCTTGCTTTCTGCTTCAATTAAGTCAGTAAGAATCTTTTTAACTTCACGCGTAGAAACTTCGTCGCCGCTGTCAGTGCTGAGTGATTCGCTGAAAAATGATTTAAGTTTAAAAGTGCCGAACTCGGTTTGTATGTATTTGCTGTTTGCCACACGCGAAATGGTACTGATGTCCATGCCAATGATATCTGCAATGTCTTTCAGAATCATAGGCCGCAACTTTGTGTCATCGCCGGTTAGGAAGTACTCGCGTTGATAATCAACAATAGCATTCATCGTAAACAGAAGAGTGTTTTGTCTTTGACGAATGGCATCGATAAACCACTTGGCGGAATCTATCTTCTGTTTAATAAACATCACAGCCTCTTTCTGCTTTTTATCTTTTTGTGCATTTAGACTGTATTCTTTAAGCATTTCTTTGAAGTTGCTGCTGATGCGCAGGTCTGGCACATTCATTCCGTTCAACGTTACTTCCAACTCTCCATCGTTATTGGTTAAATAAAAATCGGGTAACAGGAAATATTCTGCCGTTGAACTACCCTGATATGCTGAACCCGGTTTAGGATTTAACTTCAATATTGTCTCCATCACCATTTTGAAACTATCATCCTGTACTTCTAATTGCTTTTGCAATTTTTCATAATGCTTCTTAACAAACTCGTCAAAATAATTTTCTACTACATCAATGGCAATCTTATTAATAACCGGATGTTCCTTGATTCGCTGAATTTGTAACAACAAACATTCCTTCAAATCGCGTGCACCCACACCGGCAGGCTCCAACTGTTGAATCAACTTCAGCAAGGTTTCCAATTCGGTCTCGTTAGTTTCGATGTTAATGCTGAAAGCAATGTCATCTACCATGGCATCAAGTGTGCGTCGTAAATAACCGTCGCCATCAATACTGCCCACAATGTATTGAGCCAATTGCATCTGGCGCTCGTTCAGGTCAAGCATCAAAAGCTGCTCTTCCAAAAATTCATGAAAGCTGCGTGAAACAGCCACCGGGGTGCCGCGTGTCATTTCGGCATCGGGGTCACGTTCGGCGCTCAGTTTGTAATCTGCTACCTCATCATCGTCTGCCAGGTATTCACTCAGGTCGGGTTCACTGTCGCTTGGTGTATCATCTGCCTCAGATTCTTCATCAAAAGTTTCTATCTCTTCAACTTTTTCCTGTAGATTATTCACTTCAGCTTCGTCGTCGGCTCTATTGTCCTCTTCATCCTGCGAAACAGGAGTTTCCATATCTGCATCACTTTCATTTACCACCGGCATTTCATCTTCGTCTTCTCCTTCTTCCAAAGCCGGATTGGCTTCCATCTCTTCTTTAATACGTTCTTCAAGGTTTGCAGTAGGTATCTGCAACAGTTTCATAAACTGAATTTGTTGCGGTGATAGTTTTTGTAATTGTTTTAAGTATTGACCTTGCTTTAACATTGTAAATATTTGCGTTTGCAATATACAGCCTATGTGTCAAATATGCCGCTGCTGTGCTTTTCACAGCCTTGCACAAAAGAATCACTAATTTCGCGGCTCAATTTTTACTCTTATTTATGACTCTTATTTCTATCAAAGAAATGCAAGCGTTTGTCGGGCAAACGGTGCGTTTGCAGGGCTGGGTTTCGAACAAACGCTCCGGCAAAGGTTTGTTTTTTATTGTCATGCGCGATGGCAGTGGTTTTTGTCAGTGTGTGGTTGATGAAGCTAAAGTATCTGCTGAAGCCTTTGAAAATGCACGCCGCTTAACAATGGAAAGTTCTTTTTCTATTGAAGGCACTATCGTTAAAGATGACAAGCAAATGGGTGGTTATGAACTGCAGGCCACTTCGCTCAGCGTTTTTGGTATTGCCGATGAATTTCCAATAGCCAAAAAAGAACACGGTGTTGACTTTTTAATGGACAACCGTCATCTGTGGCTGCGTAGCCGCCGTCAGTGGGCCATCATGAAAATACGTAACCGGATTATCTTTTCCATTCACAGCTTTTTTCAGGAAAACGATTTTGTAGAAATGGATGCACCCTTATTTACAGGCAATGCCTGCGAAGGAACAAGCACCCTGTTTGAAACCGATTTCTACGGAGAGCCTGCATATCTTTCTCAATCAGGTCAGTTGTATGGCGAAGCTATGGCTATGGCTATGGGTAAGATTTACACATTCGGCCCTACATTCCGTGCCGAGAAATCCAAGACACGCCGCCATCTTTCAGAGTTCTGGATGATAGAACCCGAAATGGCTTTTTATGATTTGGATATGAACATGGATTTGATTGAAGACATGTTACGATATGTGGTGCAGGATGTACTCAAACATTGCGAAGCAGAACTTCTGATTATAGAACGTGATGTTACGGTTCTAAAAAATATCACACAACCTTTTCCACGCATCACTTACGAACAAGCTGTTCGAATGATAAAAGGCGAAGAAGCAGTGAATGGAAAATATTCCATCGCTACGTTTGAGCAGGACTTAAAAGATGTGCAGGAAAAAATTGTTGCTATACAAAATGAGATTTCTGATCGTGAAGCTAAAATTGCCGGAGGAACATTGAAAAAAGGTGAGGTGAGCTTTAATCAGGCTAAGGTCGATGCATTGAAAAATGATTTAAAAGATCTTGAAGAACAGACTCGCAATATTCCACAATGGATTAACAGTGCCCGGAATTTTGAATTTGGCAACGACTTTGGTGGCAGCGATGAAACCGTATTAACCCGTTTGTTCGATACACCTATTATGGTTTACAACTGGCCGCACGAAGTAAAAGCCTTTTATCTTAAACGCGATAAAGATGCCCGTTGGGCCAAAGGAGTGGATGTGTTAGCACCGGAGGGATATGGTGAAATTGTTGGCGGTGGCGAACGTGAAACAGATATTACCTTACTGAAAGAAAAAATTGTTGAGCACCAGTTACCAATGCAGGCATTCGAATGGTATTTGGATTTACGTCGTTATGGTTCAGTGCCGCATGCAGGATTCGGGCTCGGTCTGGAGCGCCTTGTTGCATGGGTTTGTAAACTGCCACACGTTCGCGAAACCATTCCTTTCCCGCGTATGTACGGAAGAATATTGCCATAACAAGCATTCTCATCAAATAAAAAGAGCTTGTCATTTGGCAAGCTCTTTTTATTTCAAGTTATAGAAAAGTTATTTCAATACAAAAGCACCTGTGGCTTCATAGCGCAAGCGTTTCAAGGGCTCGGTGATTGCATCAATTTCTTCTTTGGTTTTCTTGGCATCTTCGGCATAGTGCTTTAATTCTTCAACCGACATAATTTCATAGTAGGCCGAGCCATTCAGTATTACTGTCTTACCAGCAATATCTCTCGGCAGGAAGAAAGCATATCCTTTAAACTTTATAAATAAATCGAGTCCATCTTCTGTTCGCACATTCAGCCAGCAACCTTTGGTTTGACAAATGGACTGACAAGTACCCTTAATCATTAAAGGATAAAACTCGTTTTGAGTGAGCCCGGTTTCTATCTGTTGTTTAGTTTCAAAAGAATTTGGTATAGTGAATGATTTTCCAAAAGAGCCATCAGCATTTTGCTTGGCGTATTCTTTGTCTTTGGATTTATAATAGTTCTTGCTACTTTTTTGAGCAAATGATTGTAGCCCAATATGTACAATTACTATCAGTGTAAGGATGTATTTCATGATCTTAAAATTTATGTACACGAAAATAACTATTACTTCACCATTAAAGTTGACTTGAAGCATCTGAAAGCTTTTCATTATCGTTGAACAATCAACTTGGATTTAAAAACTGAGGTATCATTATTCACAAGCATCACATACAAACCACTGTTGAGTGATGATAAATCAATCTTTATGTGCCCCTCCTGAATAGCATAATTTACTTGACATAGGCGACCATCTATGCTGAATAACCTTATCTGAATATTCTTATTCAGATTTTCGGGTACTGATAAAGTAGTACTTACAGATGCTGGATTGGGGAAAGTCAGGAGGTTGTTGTCGTTAATGAAATTTGTATTAGAGCTATAGTGGGCTATAAAATGGGTAATACTATTCTGTTTAAAGGGGAAGGGATAATTCCGGCAGCTATAAGTTCGTAATGCACCTATGAGTATGTTTTGATCTGCATGGTTGATGTATATTACAGTGTTGACAGAATCAGGTAATGGATAGCATAAATACTCGCTATCAAATTCAGGATAGTATGTTTTCTGAATGATTAGTGAATTTCGTTGATGACAAGAGTCAATATAGTATTGAGTGAATGATTTGTCGTCGTTAAGTTTAAACGAATTGAGGTATGAATAATTGATATTGGTATGGCGATAAATCTTTTTTACAGTACTAAAGTTTAGCGCCGTGTCGCCAGCGTAGAATAATATTGTATCTTTATCTGAATTAAAGCAAAAAACAAAGACCGAATCATCTTGTGCTTTTATTTGTGCCTTGCACCAGAAATAGGCTTTTGGTAGTGTTATTTGTTTTCTGTTTAATAGTTTCAGCTGCTTGTCAAAAACATCAATATATAGCATATCAGCCGTATCCAATGGCGTCTGAACTAAAAAAATTCGATTATGAGTTTTATCTAAACAAGAGTAATGCATATTTGAGATTGTAGTATCTATAAATTGCATAGAACTATTCTGTATAAGATAGCAACTCATAATCGCAGGATATCTGTTAAGATGAACTTTATTGCCAATCATTGACATTGCAGTATAATAACCGGCCATAGTAATGGTATCGACTTGTACTATACTTTGATAAGGTTCAGAAGTATAGCTTTCACCTATGGCACTTATTCTATTTTGTGAATTAATTGCCCTTCATTATCAACAAGAAGTTGAATCATCAGCATTGGCATTTGTTGTTGGAGTATAGTATCGTAATATCCATTACACCCGGTTAAAATATAGTAATCATTATATGGTATGATATCGTTGATGACTGTGCTTCCCTGAATTAATAGTTTAGAAGAAATTAGTGTGCCATTGGTTTCATACTTATTCAGAAATAATTTTCTTTCTGAGTCAACCATCCTTAAGTGAAACCATAATATATACCCCCCCAGTTATCAATTAATACAAATGATTTTCCTTCAGAACTTACATAATATGCACTGTCACTCCAAAGAAATTCGCCTTGATTATTTATGGCAGTAATAAAATTGCCCTTACCACCTTTAGGATAGGTATAATAGTAATTGCCTCTTTTGTCGTAAGCTATCGAATGAATTTCAGTTGGACTATTTTTTTTACAAAATCCATCATCGGGTACAGCACTGTATGAAAATATTAATGGTAAGTCCTGAGCGTTCACGAATGTACAAATGAATAGCAGTCCAATGGAGTAAAGTGTTTTCATGTATCAGTATATGAATGTAAATATATGTACACGAAGTATTGATTAAACCGATTACATTGTCATGAGAATGTAATTTTTACAAACTCATTAACTCCTTAAATCTTACTGCCTGACGTGTACTCACTTCAACTGAGTTGCCCGACTTCAATGTTACGTGAAGGCCTCCCTTGAAATAACTCTCAATGTTCTGAATGTAGTTGAGGTTAATCATCTGTTGGCGGTTTACACGAAAGAACATGTCCTGAGGTAGTTTCTCTTCCAGCAGGTTCAGCGATTTATGCAGCAAAGGTTTTTTATTTTCGAAATATACCTTTACGTAGTTGCCGGCGCTTTCAAGTAAGAATATATCTGCAATCCGAACGAAATAACATTTGTCGCCATCCTTAATAAAAACCTGCGAGTTGCCGGTAAGATTGTTGTTGCCTGCTCGCGCTATGCGCTCTTCAATTTGTTTGCTTGCTTTTTCAATAGCTTGTTGCAGGCGTTCCTGTTTTACCGGCTTTAATATGTAATCGAGTGCATTGGTTTCAAAGGCTTTGATGGCATACCGATCGTAAGCTGTTACAAAAATCACTTCTGGTGAATGAGTCAACTCTTCCAGAAAATCGAAACCATTTTTCTCGGGCATAGATATGTCTAGAAACAACAAGTCTGGCTTGAGTGTGTCTACCATATCAAGTGCCTCATCAGCATTAGCTGCTTCTCCAACCACCTGTATCTGCGGAAAGTCGTTGAGCATAAACTTTAATTCATTGCGTGCCAGCGCTTCATCGTCAATGAGTAGTGCTTTTATTTTCATATGCTTAATGGTATTTGTATGGATGCGGTTACTGTATCGGAATCCTGTTGTTTGATATTGAACTGTGCTTTGTTATTGTACAACATAGCCAATCGTTGTCTGGTATTGTGCAGCCCTATGCCACTGTTTTCTAAATCGTGTTGTTTTTCACTGAATGTGCCGCTGTTGTTTAAAATTATTTCAAGTCCATTTTGCCTGATACTGGCTTGCACTTGAATTGTGCCACCATTCTTGAGTTGTGAAATGCCATGCTTGATAGCATTCTCTGCCAAGGTCATCACCATCAGTGGGGGTATTTGAATATCGTTGCTGCCGTCATCTAATTGAATATTGTAATTCAATCTTTCACCAAAACGAATTTTTTCTAATTCTAAATAATCTCGCACCACATCAAATTCTTCTTTAAGGGTTACATATTTCTTTTGTTCTGAGTTAAGCGAGTAACGTAATATCTCGCTCAGCAGCGTAACAGCTTCGCGGGCTTTGTTAGTATCTGTGACAGTCAGTGATCGAATGCTGTTCAGTGCATTGAATAAAAAATGCGGATTAATCTGATTGCGTAGATTCAATAATGTCGCATCTTTTAACTGCGACTGTGCAATCACCTGTGCATACTTGGCTTTTTGGAAATTTTCAAAATATTGAAATACAAAATACAGCAGTGACCAAAGTAGAAATACAGCATAGACATTAATCATACTCAGATAGAAGTATGCCCAGTAAGTATCTAAAGAGATTGTTGGTGCTGTCATTTCAATCTTAAACAGAAAGAATGCAAACACAAACAGCATAGCATCAATCAAGGTAAGAACGATAAAATAGAATACAGTTACTGCTAAAGCACCAAACAACATGTTGCGTATCAGCTTTAGTATGTTCAGCTGAAACCAACGGTATTCTTTAATTGCCAGTCGGTAAAAATGTGTTACCGCAATACCGGTTACGCCACTCAGTAAAAAGTATAATCCCGAATAAGGCAACTGCATGTTAAACAGAGGCAGTGACAGATAATTGACCAGTGTATAGAAAGTCCATCCACCAAATTGCAAAGCCCAGTATAGTTGCTGCTTGTTCGTCACGAACTAGAAATAATAAGGTGTTACGGTATATCCTTTTTTGCGAAGTAAATTCACTAATCCACGTTCACCGGCTAAGTGCAGTGCACCGACGGCAACAAAAGTGGGTGCACGCATCATAATCATCGGCAACTGATTTGCCCATTTTTCATTACGTTGATATAACAATGTTTCTATCTCTTCCTTACTGTATGTTTCATCGTACATCAGTTTCTCCAATTCATCCAATTGTTGAGTGCGATAAAGTTTAGTCATCTTGCCTAAGTCACTGATGCTTTTATATTTTTCCTGAACAAACTGTTTGAGCAATTCTGTTTGACGCTCAATAGAAAACTGGTTGAACAAAGCGTTCACCTGATCTTCAACATTTTCCAGTCCAATTACTTCTTTGTATTCTTTTTTGGCGCGTTGTTGAAAATAGTTATCCATTAATACTGAACCGGGTGGAACGGGATAATATTTGGCTTGTATTAATTGGAGCAGTGTAACATTTATCGTCATAGGATTAAGCGCATTGAACAGGGCTAAGTCATATCCGCTCAATTCATTTAACCATAGGTTGGTGGCTTTATATAAATCATCGGGTAATACTTCTTTCAAGGTCTGACCTTTTAACATGGTGGCAGGCAACATCTTCATAGATGTGCTGCTATCTAAAATCATCTCGCCGGCTACCTGTGTACACTTACCATAATAATCCATAACCAAAGGCAGGCTGTCTAAATATTGTTGTGTGAGCAAATGCATTGTGCCAAAGAGGTAAGAAGATTTGCGTAAACCATTTCCACTGATTTCGTAAAAAATGGCTTTATCGGTTTTGTAGGTACTGTTCTGTGCAGTGCCGGTATGAATGCCGTTCAGCCAGATTAGAAAAAGGAAAATCAAAACGCGCTGAATAGAATTCATAGTGTAAGTTTTGTTAGCACAAAAATATATGCCACTGGGCAGCAAAATGTGCTAATTACATTAATGAGGAATGAAAATGATTAGTGATAAAACTGCAATACCCAGTTATACAGATTAAATTTTCCGCTAGCCAGTTTCTTTTCAATATCTGCAAGCATTTTAGCTTGATTTAAATCCTGCAATCGGTTTTTCTGTATCAGACGTATAGCCTTTTCCAACAGTAGTTGTGCTCGTTTATTATTTTGACGCAATGCCGCACTATGTTTTTGAATAGCCGTCATAAGTTCTTGAATACCACTGCCGCTGATGGCAACGGTTTTCAAAACCGGTACACTTGCGGCACCGTGGTGAGAAGCGGTGAGCATACGTAGATTCTTAAGCAGTGCATCTGCTCCTTCCCGGTCTGCTTTGTTCACAACAAAGAGATTCGCTATTTCCATCAAACCGGCTTTCATGGTTTGAATATCGTCGCCAGCTTCGGGCACAAGAACCACTATTGTGGTGTCTGCCAATCCTGCAATCTCCACTTCAGATTGTCCTACCCCAACTGTTTCAACCAAAATAATGTCAAATGGAAAGCTGCGCATCACGTCGGTAACTTCTATAATCTTATCCGACAAACCGCCTAAAGAACCGCGCGATGCCAAAGAGCGGATATATACATTGGGATGATTGAAGTAATCGGTTAAGCGTATTCTGTCGCCGAGAATGGCGCCATAGTTAAATGGTGATGATGGATCAACAGACACGACGCCTACTTTCTTATTCTGATTTACATATTCGGCTAGCAATGCATTTACCAGTGAACTTTTTCCTGCACCCGGAGGTCCGGTAATTCCTACCAACGGAATCTGATGTTGCACAATTAAGCGTGACAATATTTCCTGTGAATCGGGATGATCATTTTCTACAAGAGAAATGACACGGGCTAAGGCTTTATAGTCGGCTTGTTTTAATTGTTGAAGCAGCGCAGTTGCTGTTGACATAAAATAATAATCAAGATTCGTAGCGTAGGCGCGACAGTTGCAAACGTATATTCACTTTTAACTCTTCTGCACAGCATTTCTTCTCCACCTTATGACTCAGAAATAGCTTAAATTCTTTCTCGATATTGTATTTCTCTAAGCAATGGGAACATATCTTCAAATCTTGAATGAAGCGCACTTCCTCGTCGTTACCGAGCTCGCCATCTAAGGCCAGCATCACCCGTTGAATGGTTTCGCGGCAGTTATGTTCGTAGTAGCCTTCGTTGCAGTCTTGATGATCGGTCATAGGTTTAACGGTTTTCTTTATAACCACGCGATTTGGCGTATTCGCGCAATTTATCTTTTAACATATTGCGAGCACGGAATAATCGCGAACGCACAGTACCAATAGGTATGTCCAGAATCTTTGCTATTTCCTCGTAGCTGAATTCTTCTATGTCGCACAATAGTATAATGGCTCTGAAATCCACAGGTAGTTCATTAATCGCTTTAGTCATTTCATCGCCAAGCATGCCACTAAACACTTCGTGGCGCAAGTCGAGGCTGCCTACTTGAGAACTTTCATCAGCATCGTGATAGGTGATGAAATCTTCATAGTCCACCTCAGACGGACGCAGCTTTTTGCGGCGGTATTCGTTGATGAAAGTGTTCTTAAGGATTTTGAACATCCATGCTTTAGCATTGGTTCCTTCCTGATACAATGAAATAAAGCGCCACGCTTTCAGATAAGTATCCTGAACTAAATCATTAGCATCGTCTTCGTTGAGAACCAAACTATATGCAAAGTTGTAGAGCGAATCTGCCAAGGGCATAAATTCGTCTTCAAACAAGTGGTCGGCAGATTTTGATGTTAATTCTTCACTCACGGCACTAAAATAAATCAATTGAACTAAAGTGTTATCACACGCGAACTTATATTTGGACGTTACAGCTGGCGTATGTCTGAATTCTCCCGAACCCGATTTCATTATTTAGTGGCCTGCTTGGCATTAGCCGGAATGTTGTGCGCATTAGTGCTTTCCAGAGTAGTATTGAGTGTGTCTATGATAGTATTGGTTATAAATTCATTGGTGCATCCCGGTTTAAAATCTAATCTGAAGTGGCTGTTGAATATAAGAGTCTTGTATTTGCCGGCATTAATTTTTGTTCAGGTGCTTATTTCATTAATCAATACTTCAAACATTAGCAATGGTTTGGAGTGGGTACAAATGAAATTGCCTTTTCTGCTTTTGCCTATTGGGTTTCTCTCAGTTAGAGAAATCAGTAAGAAACATTTACTGCTTGTGTTGCAAACCTTTGTTCTAGTGGTAAGTGCATCGGCTATTTATGTGTTGGTGAAATATTTCACTATGAGCACAGAAGTAAACTATTGGCGAGGTGATGTCATGGAAACGCCATTCAGTCATATTCGATACAGCCTCACAGTTTGTATGAGCATTTTTACAGCCTTATACATTTTTATACACGATAAAACAAAAACAAGATTTATTGCATTGACAGCAGGTTTATGGTTGATGCTGTTTCTACATGTGTTGGCTGTACGTAGCGGTCTAGTGGCATTTTATCTGAGCACACTTTTTCTTGCCGGATTTTACACTGTAAAAAATAAAAAATGGATAGAAGGAATTTCATTTGCTGTAGGTTTACTCGTTGTGCCGATATTGGCATATTATCTTGTACCCACATTTAAAGAAAAATTTAACTATGTGAGCTACGATATTTCACAATATTTCTCCTCAGGTGATGCCTCTAATCTTTCCGATGGTCAGCGCTTGTTTTCACTAAAAATGGGGTGGGAAGTTTTCAATCAGAACAAATTACTTGGTGTTGGCGCGGGTGATCTAATTGATGAAATGAATGTGCATTATGCACATCATCAAAATATAGAAGACAGCAAGCGTTTGCCGCACAATCAATGGTTGTGGACTGCAGTAAGCGGAGGTGTTATTGGTCTCATTCTTCTTGCAGCGGGATTGTTGTTGCCGGTTTGGTTGCTCCGAAATAAACTGAGCTGGTACTTTATTGTTTTTCTTGTGGTGTTGCATTCCAGTATGCTTTCCGAGGCTACCTTAGAGTCGCAAATGGGTGTGGCACTTTACTTGATTTTTTATTTGTTGTCGGTAATGATGATTTTACAAAACCATGATCGTTAAACTTTCAGTTGTCATCATCACTTTTAACGAGGAGCGCAATCTGGATCGCTGCCTTCAAAGCCTGCTAAGCGTTGCCGATGAAATTATAGTAGTTGATTCTTTTTCTACCGACCGCACAAAAGAAATCGCGGAGCAATATGGAGCAAAATTTATTCAACACGCTTTTGAGGGGCACATACAACAAAAAAATTTCGCTATCACTCAGGCGGTTTATCCGCATATATTATCTCTCGATGCCGACGAATGTTTGAGTGAGGAATTGAAACAATCCATACATGAAGTAAAAAACAACTGGCAATACGACGGCTATGTGATGAATCGCTTTACCAATTACTGTGGTCATTGGGTGAGGTATTGTGGTTGGTATCCCGACAAAAAATTGCGTCTTTGGGACTCTCGCAAAGGTCGTTGGACAGGTACAAATCCGCACGACAGATATGAGTTGATGGATATTGAAAGTAAGACAGGTTATTTGAAAGGTGATTTATTGCATTATAGCTATTATACTATTGATGACCACAGAAAACAGATTGCATTCTTTACCGACATTGCTGCAAAGGCTTTATACCAAAAGAATAAGAGCTCGACAATTTTATTTGCATACCTCAGCGCAGCAATAAGATTCTTACGTGATTATTTTCTAAAGTTTGGTTTTCTGGATGGCTCGTCAGGATTTACAATTTGTCGTTTGTCGGCTTATGCATCTTACCTGAAATACTTTAAACTCCATAAACTGAATAAAAATAAGTAATGAGTCTGAAGCCGAATATGCGTATTCTCATTTCGCGCACCGATACTATTGGGGATGTAATGCTTATGGTGCCTATTTGTGGTGTATTGATGAAGCATTACCCAGATACACAGATATTTTTTTTGCTACACAACTATACACAACCCTTGCTCAGATGTTGCATTGATGTATTTCAGGTATTGAATTATGATGAATGGTAAAATGACGCAATAGCTATTGACCAACTGAAAGCATTGACACTTGATGCAGTAATACATGTTTTCAAATCGAAGGATAGCATAGTTAGTGCAACTTGCAAATACCTCTCAGAGTAGGCACTTCTAGACGTGGGTTCCATTGGCTACCTGTAATAAAAGGATTGATGTAAAATGAATAAACTCACCGATGCGCGATGCGCAACTGAGCCTGCAATTGTTGCAAACATTAGGTATTCGTGAAATGTATGTTTACATCAGCCAGATGCGTACATTTATTTTAAGGCTGAAAAAACATACCATCAGCCATACAGGGTATGTTAGAGGCCGGAGTAGAAATTATTTGTTACACCTTAAATCAGCAGGCTCTGCTCGCGAATGGTCGTTAACATTATAAAAAAACATATTGAGATGCTCAGCCCTGAGCGCTATCAGATTATTATTTGCGGCACATCAAAAGAAAAAGAATTGACACAAGATAAGCTTAGAACATTGCCGGCTTACATAGTGGCTGCCATGGGTAAAATGACCATAGATGAAAACATAGAATTGATAGCAAGCGCTAAAGCATTGATTGCTGCAAGCATAGGCCCTCTACATATTGCCGCATCATGTGGTATAAAATTTATTGGTATTTATCTCCCCATCAAACCGATGCATCCTGCACGATGGCAGCCTCTTGGAAAAAAGGCAGCTTATCTTAGCAGCATAAAAAATAACTGCGACGCTTGCAGAAACAACCTGCACATTTGTACCTATATGAATGATGTAATAGCGCAGCAAGTATTTCAACTCATTGAATCATAACTATGGAAAACAAAATAATTAATACAGATAAAGCGCCTAAACCAGTAGGACTTTATCCACATGCTCGTCGAGTAGGAAATCTATTGTTCCTGTCCGGCATAGGGCCACGCAGTGCCGCAGATAATTCTATTCCGGGTAATGAATATGATGCACATGGCAATCTGATGAATTATGATATCGAAGCACAATGTCATTCTGTTTTTAAAAATGTAAAAACCGTTCTCGAAGAAAGTGGAAGCAGTTGGGACAAGATGATTGATGTAACCGTGTTTCTTACTAATATGAAGAAAGACTTCCCTGTGATGAACAGACTTTATGCAGAATATTTTAAAGCCAACCTTCCCTGCCGAACTACAGTCGAAATAAATTCATTGCCAACAGCCATTGCCATTGAATTAAAATGTATCGCTACAATAGATTAATGCTCATCGTGTTCCCGACCCTGCATCTTACCTGTTTTCCACGCGTTCTCCAGGGCATTTATCTCTTGCAACTCTTCAGGAGTTGGTTCCACATATTTCATGTTTTGTAAATCGGGAGAACCGGCATTAACCCAACAGGTGTACCATATAGAACCTAAGTTCAGAATGGCTTTGCGAAGTTTTCGTTCTACCATATTATTTAGTGCTTTAGCATAGGTGTCACTGAATTCAGCGGAGTAAACACGCACCATCACGTTGCCTCTTTGCTCAAAAGAATATTTCCTGTCATCGGAGAATTGTTTGCTCAATTCGCGTTCTATGGATAAAACGCTGTCTACCTGTGAAGCGCTTTCCATCACAAATTTCCAGATAAAGTCTTCAACATTATCTATGAACTCTGCTTTGCCAACAAAGTAGTCGTAGTTATCGCCGTATAGTTCAGGAATGCGCGATTCCCAAAAAGCGTGTATGCCGTTTTGACCTGTAAGCTGTCCGTTATAATTGCGTGTGCAATGTAAAGGCACGTGAGCATCTGCAACATAATGACCAAGTTCTGCAGCGGTTTGTAAAATGCGTGCTTTATTTTTTTTCTCAAATGCTTCTTTCAAACGAAACATCATAGTCTGTATATGCCAGGGCACTATTCCGTGTGCTTTTAAAGTGTCTTCTGAGTATTGCATCACAGCATCTCGCCAGCGGCGCGGCAAATCGTAATCAGGATACAGACCATAACGATCTATATCGATGTAATGTCTTGGAGCTTCATCTGGACTGGAATATCGACGCTTATCAGGATCTACAGAATGCTCAGTGATGTATTCGATATTTTCTTTAAAGAGGGTGAGCATCTGAGGAGGCAGGGTGAAAATGGCAATACGGTTGATCCGTTTATGTCCCCAAAAGCCCCACCCATCACTGCGTTTTACAATTGTTGAAATGAGTAGCACCGTAATAAGGACTATGAAACTGTATTTAATGATTTTCATGAACTACTTTTTTTCATCCTCTTCCTTAGTGATTAAATCAGTTACACCACCGCTTACAATAAATTTCATGGCATCAGAAGATTTAAAATCGGGCAGCGGAGTAATGCTCTCGTGAGGAACTAAAAATAAATTGCCACTGAAATTATAGGAGTGTGGAAAATAGACGGCTACAAGATCCTTGATTCCAACTTCACTCAAATCTTCTTTAGTAATAAAACCCAACTTGTGAATTCGTGTCTCTTTTGACATCATCACCATCACCGGTTGATTGAAAGATTTTTTATTCCCCACCAGTGCGGACAATAAATCTTTGATAGACGAGTATATGATTTTCAGTCCAGGCGTTTTAAAAATTATGCCTTCAAACAGATTCAATAGTGACTGTAGTAATATATTATAACTGAAGTACCCGATTATAGTAATGCCGACTATAACTATTACAATACTAACTCCGGGATAGAGTCCGGGGATGAGTCCGTCAAAGAAATGTATGATGGCATAAATGGCATATACAGTAATGAATATGGGGCTTACGAAAAGTAATCCGCGCAGAAAGAAGCCAATGATACGTGCCGCTATGTTGTTCAATGTTAAAAATTAGAGATGTGTAAAAGTATTTGATTTACAACAATTGAAAGTGAAACCTGTGTGAAATTCTAACGCAACACACTCAATCGGTCAGCATCCAGTTTGATGAGTATGAATAACAGAATGGTAAATGCCAGCATAGATGAACCACCATAACTAATATAGGGCAATGGTATTCCGATAACAGGTACAAGACCTATGGTCATTCCTATGTTTACCAGTATGTGAAAGAAAATAATACAGGCTACAGCATATGCATAAATTTTTGAGAACCGTGATCGCTGTCGTTCTGCGACAAACAAGATTCTCAATATTAACCCCAAGAACATCAATAATAAAATAGAGGAACCTATAAATCCATATTCTTCACCAATGGTACAAAAAATGAAGTCGCTTGTTTGTTCCGGTACGAAATTGAATTTAGTCAATGTGCCTTGTAAAAAACCTTTACCGCTGAAACCACCGGAGCCTATTGCAATTTTTGATTGACGAACATTGTAGTCGGCATCTTTAACAGTTACTTCTCTTCCCAGATATACATCTATTCGCTGTTTTTGGTGTTTCTCCAGAACATTCACAAATATATAGTCTGTGGTATATACAAAACCTGCTGATAATATAAAAACAAGCGATGTAATGATAATGGCTATTCGTTCACGTCGAATCAGGTAAATAGTTACAGAAGCTATAAATGCAAGGGTAATTATTAGGTAGTATTTATCAAATAATAAAGCAAGTAACCCTAATGCTGCTATAAATAATCCTATCAATAAAAAGATACCGGGAAAGCCAAAACGATAGATTACCAAAAAGAAAATAGCAAACACAAGTGCAGACCCTGTTTCATTTTGCAAAATGATAATGAGCATTGGAGTCATAAAAATGATGATTGCTATTAGCCATGTTTTTGCATTTTTTAAATTTATATTTAATGTACTTAAGTATTTGGCTAATGCTAGGCTGGTAGCAAATTTTGCAAACTCGGCAGGCTGAAATTGAAGCCCGTCTAAGGTTATCCATGATCTTGAACCTTTAACAACACCTCCTAATGCTATCGCAGCAAGTAGCAGGACTATGACTATACCATATAATATATATGCAAATGCAGTGTAGAATTTATTGTCTGTTATAAGTATGGTTAGGGCAAACATGGCACTTATGCCTATCCAGATCAACTGCTTCCCATAAACGTGATTAAAAAAGGTACCAATAGTGTTGGTGAAATCATACCCGGCGGCATACACCGAAACCCAACCGGAACATACCAAGGCCGCATAGATACCAATCATAAGCCAGTCAAGATTTTTCCATGTACTTCTTCTATCCATGCTCATGGCGCTGGTGTTAGTGTTGGAGTGGGATTAATCAGGTTGCCATCAAACATCTGTTGTTCCAAATACTTCCTCTTCGAATCAATGGAGTCATTCAGATATTTTTCTATAATCAAACTGGCAATAGGAGCAGCCCAGGTAGCACCGAAACCAGAGTTTTCTACAATAACTGCAACTGCAATTTTGGGGTTATCTTTCGGTGCAAAGCATGCAAATAAAGAGTGGTCCTTGCCATGTGGATTTTGAGCCGTTCCGGTTTTACCGCAAATACTGATACCTGGAATTTTAGCTATACGAGCAGTGCCGGATTCTACCACATCTTCCATTCCTTTAACAACAATATTACAAATGGCAGTATCTATACCAGTATCGTGTCTCTTAATAATTGATTTTAACGTATTTGTATCGTTCTGAATTTTCTTAACTAAATGTGGAGAGAACCAATAACCTCTGTTAGCAAAGGCACACATCATATTTACAATTTGAAGTGGTGTGGCACTTAATTCACCCTGTCCAAACCCAATGGATACAATCATACTGGAACGCCACTCCTTAGTTTTATATCGTTTGGTATAGTACTTTGAATCCGGTGCAAAACCATACCCCTCGTTGGGTAAATCAATTCCTGTTTTAACTCCCAGTCCAAATTTTTTCAGATAGCTATTCCAGGCATTCAACCCATCGGCTATGTTTTTATGATTTTTACGATTATCGATCACCTCACGGAAGTAGTGTGCGAAATAGCCGTTACATGATACAGCAATCGCTACGCATACATCAGGAATGACAGCATGCGGGTGGCACCCGATATGCAAACTGCCAATATTGATTCCGCCATGACACATTGAAAAACCTGCCCAGGGTTGAATCACCTTTTCTTCCATACCTATGGCCGCCATCAAAGGTTTGAATGTAGAGCCGGGAGGATAGGGAGCTTTGATGGCGCGGTTAAACAATGGTTTGTTTGGATCGGCATAAAGGGTCTTAAAATTTTTTCCGCGGTCTTTACCCGATAATAAACTTGGATCATAGGACGGACTGCTAACCATAGCCAATACTTCACCTGTAGCCGGCTCAATTGCAACCAGGCTACCGATTTTATTTTGCATCAGTTTTTCACCGTATTGTTGCAGCTCAACATCAATAGAACTGATCAGATTGAGTCCGGGTGATGCTATAGTATCGAATTTGCCTTCAGCAAAACTTCCCTGCTCTCGATTGTTAACATCCACCAACATATAGCGCACACCTTTGTTTCCCCGTAGTATCTGCTCGTACGATTCTTCAATACCTGTAATGCCAATGTAGTCTCCCTGTCTGTAATAGCCGCCGAGTTTTTCTATTTGTTTGGGACTCACTTCACCAATATATCCTAACACATGTGCTGCAGCTAAGTATGGATAGGAGCGTACTGTACGCACTTGAGAGTAAAACCCCGAAAACTGAAATAAACTCTCACGCACCGACTGAAACTGTTCGGCTTGTATTCCTTTTAAAAATAAAAATGGTTTGTAAGGGGAGGTTTTGTGGGCCTTTCTCAAAGTCTTTTTAACATATTCAACTTCTACATTAAGCACTTTAGCAAATTCAGCTGTGTCAAATGGCGACACCTGAAGAGGTATTACCATTAAATCGTATTCTGCTTTGTTGTAGAGAATCAATTTTTGTTTGCGATCATATATCAGTCCGCGTGCAGGATAAACGCTTACGCGTCGCAGTGAATTACTATTAGCCAACTGCTTATAGTTTTTATCAATAACCTGCATATAAAACAAGCGTAAAATATATACGAGAACCACTATGATAAATACTCCCTGTAAAACCAAACGCCTCGACTGAAATAAATCCATCCTCTATCGCTTTCTGTTGTAAAAAAAATATTCGATCAGCAAGACTATTATTATAGCCAGTGCACTGCTCATAAATGCTTTGGATATGACCAATAGCACTTGATGGATACTTAGTGTTTCAATCAGAAATAATATTAGGTGAGCGAGCAATAATGTAAAAAAAGAATATAGTATGAACCATCTGAACCCTAAACTTTTAAGCCTTGGTTTGTCTTCAGGATTGTATCCTCCAGAGGGCTTCACAATTGTTAACAGGTATGGACGTATGAATCCTATGAATGTACAGGTAAAAGCATGTATGCCCATAGAATTACTAAAAACATCCACACTCAGACCACACAGAAAAGAAACCAGAATGAGTGCAGAATGCGACATCATTAACGGTAACGTCATTATAAAATAGAAGTAGATGTATGTATTGAATATTCCCGGTAGGGTGATATTATTTAACACCAGAATCTGAACAGACAGAATCAGCACAAAACGTAATATCTGAAGAACTATGTTCGCTATCATTTTCCGTTTACAGGTTCTACACTTTGTTGCTCTGCTTGTAATAGATAATTCACTACATATACATTTTGTAGTGTAGAAAAATCAGTTGTTAATCGAATAGTAATGTCATAAAAGTTATCTTCTGTTTCATTGGAAAAAGATGATACCGTGCCTATTACTATATTTTCAGGAAAGAAAATAGAGCCACCGCTTGTAGTAATCTTATCACCATTTTTAATTACAATCTGTTTAGGTATTTCTTTCAGCTTGGCATACCTGGGGTCTTTGCCATCCCAATAAACCGAGCCAACAAATCCTTCTATGCCTATTCTGCCGCTTACCTCTAAGTCCTGATGCAACAAGGTAATTACACTTGAAAAATGTGGAGTTACCTGTTTGATTATACCTACTATGCCTTCTGGAGAAACTACAGCCATACGAGGTTTGATGCCTTGAAGTGATCCTTTATTAATGGTGATGTAGTTGTTGAATTTATTGGTAGAGATGGAAATGACTCGGGATGGGATGTATGTATAAATCTGCTTTTTATTAGTGTCGCTCACGCTCACAACCTGATAAGAGTTGTCATAAAATGCACCGGGCATCATAGCTCGTAAGTAAGCGTTCTCGTTCACCAATTTTTCATTCTCACTCTTCAAATTGATGTATGACATCACATCATTGTAGCGACTAAAAACAAATCCGCTGACTCCATTTGCTGTTTTAATAAAACCGGTTTCGTGAAATGAGTTGTTCTGCACAATAAGATAAACAGAAAAAGTCTCTAACAAAAGAAATAAGACGAATGCGTTGTATCGAATTAAAAACAGTATGAGGTTACGCATTCAAAATAGCTGTCAGTGCTTATTGTCTTTTAGGTCATTAAGAAAGGATAGCGTGCAGGATTCTTTAAGGCAATTCCTGTTCCGCGAACAACAGCGCGCAATGGATCATCAGCAACCTGTACATTCAATTTGGTTTTTTGTGCTAAGCGCTTATCCAACCCACGAAGCAATGCTCCACCACCGGTAAGATGTAAACCGGTACGATGAATATCTGAAGCTAATTCAGGGGGTGTGGTTTCCAGTGCTTTCAACACAGCTTCTTCTATCTTGGAAATAGATTTATCTAATGCGTGAGCAATCTCGTTGTATGAGATCGATATTTGTTTAGGAATACCGGTCATTAGGTCGCGACCATTCACCATATAGTCTTCCGGGGCATCATCCAGATCGGGCAATGCTGCACCAACATTAATTTTAATGGCTTCCGCTGTACGCTCGCCAATTAACATATTGTGTTGACGGCGAACATAGTCCACAATGTCCGCAGTGAATTCATCACCGGCAACACGAATACTTTGATCGCAAACAATTCCGGCCAATGCTATAACTGAAATACCAGTTGTACCACCACCTATATCAATGATCATATGTCCGATGGGTTCTTCCACATCGATCCCTATACCTAATGCAGCGGCCATAGGCTCGTGCACCAGATACACTTCACGTCCACCTGCCTGCTCTGCTGAATCTTTAACCGCACGTTTTTCAACTTCTGTAATACTGGAAGGAATACAAATAACCATTCGCCACGATGGGGTGAAAAGAAATCCACGGGGATTAATCATTTTAATCATTTCGCGTATCATAATCTCGGCAGCCTGAAAGTCGGCAATTACACCATCGCGCAGCGGACGAATCGTTTTCAGATTGTCGTGCGTTTTTTCGTGCATTTGCATAGCTTTTTTACCGACAGCCACTACTTTGCCGGTTATACGATTAATGGCAACTATTGAAGGCTCATCCACTACAACCTTATCATTATGAATAATTACCGTGTTGGCAGTGCCAAGGTCAATGGCAATATCCTGCGTCAGAAAGTTAAAAAGCCTCATAATACTGTTATGTGTGGAAATTGTTGTTCAGCGCAAATTTCATTAAATCTTGAGGATAATTTGGGATATATATAATGTTTATGCCCATGAATATGTGAATCATGTAAAATTTCATTCATACGGTATTAGCCGGTATTAATGTTTGAAGTGTCTTGTACCACTATGTACCATGCACATGCTCCGGCTATCGCAATAAATAGTCGAGTCCTGATCCTTAATAGATCCGCCAGGTTGGATTACAAATTCGACACCTTCGTTATTCGCTATTTCTACACAATCGGTGAATGGAAAGAAAGCATCGCTCGCCATAGTTGAACCTTTTAAATCGAATCCAAAAGATTTCGCTTTGCTTATGGCTTGTTTTAATGCATCTACACGCGAAGTCTGTCCACAACCCATACCCAGCAATTGTTTGTTGCGTGTAAGCACAATAGTATTCGACTTCAGATGTTTGCATATTTTCTCGGCAAAAATCATTTCATTAAGTTGATCGACTGTTGGTTTGCGTTGTGTTACTGGTTGTAATGATTGTGCTTCAGAAATAGAATTATCCTTGTCCTGGACTAAAAAGCCATTTATTGCGGTGCGAATTGATATGGTGTTGTTGGAAGAATTTTTATGCTCAAGTATTATGCGATTTTTTTTCTTCTTTAATATTTCTAACGCTGCGCTGTCGTATCCTGGTGCAATAATGACTTCAAAAAATATCTCGTCAATTAGTGTCGCAGTCTCTGCCAATAATAATCTGTTGGTAATAATAATACCCCCAAATGCTGACACCGGATCGCCTGCCAATGCTTTTTTCCAGCACTCCTGTTGGTTTTCATCTTGTGCCACACCGCATGCATTAGTGTGCTTGATTACCGCAAAAGCCTGATTTGAAAATTCATTCATCAAACTCATTGCAGCATCGATATCAAGTATATTGTTGTATGAAAGTTCTTTGCCATTCAACTGTTTGATAGCCTCACTCAACCGGCCATAAAACATTGCTTTTTGATGAGGATTTTCACCGTAGCGAAGATGTGTTTGAGCATTACTGCTTACTCTTAAATAGGGTTCGTTAGTCTCTTTATTGAAATGATTATAAATACATGTGTCATAGTGTGAGGTAACCGCAAAAGCCTTTACAGCAAAGCGTTTGCGTGTAGCTAAATCCGAGCTGCATTCTTGCGAAGTCAGTATTTTGTATAATTCTGTGTAATCATTCTTGGAGCAACAAACTAAAGTATGTTTGAAGTTTTTAGCTGCCGCACGAATGAGCGAAACCCCGCCTATGTCAATCTTTTCAATAATTGTTTTTTCATCTGTGGTAGATGCAATGGTGTCTTCAAATGGATATAGGTCAACGATAACTATATCAAAAAACGGAATCTCATATTGCCCCAATGTATGCACATCATCCGTAATGTCTTTTCTGCCTAATATGCCGCCAAACACTTTAGGGTGAAGCGTCTTAACACGACCACCTAATATTGACGGATAGCCGGTTAAACTTTCAATGCTGGTAACCGGAATATTTAATGACTCAATAAAAGCCTGCGTACCTCCTGTAGAGTAAAATTCTACTTGATGTTGGTGAAGGCAACGGATAATCTGATCTAACCCTTCCTTATTGAAAACAGAAATTAAGGCGCGTTGAATTTTGGTTTGGGACATATTGAATAATGCGAAAATGGCGCACAAACTTACGTCCATTCTTTTCTGAACGAGGCTAAAATAACTTCCGCTCACCAAGCCATCTCATAGGGCTGAAAGATTTTCTTTCTTCGTGTGCTTCTTTAAGTTCGCGAATAGCATACTTACGTATATGTTCTAACGCCTCATCTTCATCATCGGTAAATAAAAAAAGCTCCAGATCTTCTTCGTTGATTGTTTTTGCCTGTGCCATTTTTAAGATCATTTCATTGAGGTTGTTCCAATAATCTTTTCCAAACAATACCACAGGGAAATCAGAAATTTTCTTGGTTTGAATTAATGTCAATGCTTCAAACAATTCATCGCAAGTACCCATACCTCCGGGCATCACCACGAAGCCGTAACTATATTTAAACATCAACACCTTTCTGACAAAGAAATACTTGAAGTTTACTTCACGATCTAAATAAGGATTAGGTTTTTGCTCAAAAGGCAATATGATATTACAACCCACAGAATGACCTCCAACATCTTTGGCGCCTCGGTTTGAAGCTTCCATAATACCGGGGCCTCCTCCTGACATAATGGTAAATCCTGCTTTGGCAATTTTAGCACTCAAGGAACGCGCTTTTATATAATACTCATGGCTCTCATTGAATCGTGCAGAACCAAACACTGCTATGCATGGCCCAATGAAGTGCAGTTTGCGGAATCCGTTAATAAATTCCATCAACACTTTAATGCTGAACCAGAGCTCTCTGGAGCGACTTTGCGGACCTTTTAAAAAGTTCTTTTCTGTTTTTGTTAATTCATCCATATCAAGTCTCTATAATTTTAATTAATAGAATTGCCATATTAAATCATCTGCTCTAGTAATACAAAGAAGTGCTTTTCATGTTTATCCCCAATAACCGTTTTTCCTGCCTCATATTCACTTCATATTGCACATGCTAATAAAATACTGATTTCTGTCATGTTACCGGAATGTTTCCTAAATTCTGTCTATGCTTAAAATGGGGTGTTTTATCGAATAAAACTGACAACTTATCGAAATTAAGAATTAACCCCTCATTGCCAAAATATATTTGGCGGCTCATAAAAGCTTAGAAACTTAATTATTTAACCAATAAATCCTTTTTTATGAATCAAACAATTACTCGTTACACCAAATTCTTAGCAGTACTACTGCTGACTTTGGTCTGTACTACGAGATTGGTGGCTTTCGACTTTAATGCCTCCAGTCTCACAGCAACGGGCACAGCCGACAATGCTGGAAAGTCAGCGTTCTTCGGCAACAAGTTCATTACGGAGTTTGCAACACTTCGCAATGCACTGCTTAGTGCCAACAATTTAGGCTCGCTTACGATTACCGGACAGGTAACGAATCCAGCTTGTTTTAACGCCAATACCGGCAGCATCATTCTGTCTGTAAGCGGAGGCAACTCTCCTTACATGTACATGTGGAGCAACAGTAAGACGACTGCAAACAACATTAACATTGCTGCAGGTACTTACACCGTAACCGTTACGTCTGCTAACGGGTTAGTTGGTGTTAAGCAGTTTGTGCTTAGCAATCCTCCAATGTTGGTTGCTTATGTAAACTGCCCTACTGCTTGTTACAACCAATGCAATGGACAGGCTACTGTGACAGTTTCAGGCGGAACTCCGGGATACACCTATCAGTGGAGCGGTCCTAATGGCTATACAGCGGGTAATGTAACAACCATATCTAATCTTTGCCCCGGCGTTTACTGGGTTACCATTACAGATTCAAAAGGATGTAAGCGTATTACCAGCGGAACAGTAGTTCAAAACCCTATGATTATTGTTGGCGAAACAATTGACCCTATCAAGTGCTACAATGATTGCAACGGTAAGATTGCTCTTTCAGTAAGTGGTGGTTACCCACCATTTATGTATGCTTGGGAAAATGGTTCAACAGCTTCTATAAGAAACAACCTTTGCGCAGGCAATTACAGTGTAACTGTTACAGATTGTAAAGGTTGCCAGGCTATAAAAAATTATAACTTACCAAATCCTGCTCAACTGATTGTTTCAATCAATGCTACACCAATACCTTGTAACGGTGGAACAAGTTCAGTTTCAGCAACAGTTTCCGGTGGTACACCCGGATATTCTTATTTATGGAGTAATGGTGCAACCACATCATCAACTTCAGTAGGTGCCGGTTCAGTAAGCGTAACTGTTACCGACTCTAAAGGTTGTGTTAAGAGTGCTAATACTCAAATATCTCAACCTCCAGTTTTGTCTATCACTGCTCAGGCTACCAACCCACTTTGTTCAGGTGGTAGCGGTTCTGCATCTGCATCAGTAAGTGGCGGAACTTCACCTTACACAATTGTTTGGGGAACTTCACCTCAACAAAATGGTCCTAATGCAAGTGGTCTTGCATCCGGAACATACGGCGTTACAGTTTATGACGCTAACCAATGTTCAGCTTCAACTTCTGTAACTATAGTTGCACCGCCTGCATTACAGATTTCGTTAACTAACGATCCAATCTTATGTAATGGTGGCTCAACAGTAGCTTACTTAACTATAACAGGTGGTAGTGCACCTTTTAACGTTTCTTGGTCAACAGGTTCTAATGTTAGTACCAGCAATACCAATATTTCATTAACCGGTGTTCAAGCCGGCACTTTGGGTGTTACAGTAACCGATGCAAACGGTTGCTCTGCGAGCACTTCGAAGTCAATCACTCAGCCAAATCCTGTAAATGCTTCTGTTCAAAAAACTAACGTAAATTGTAACGGTGCTTGTACTGGTACAGCTACAGTAACTGCTTCAGGTGGCACAGCCCCATATACTATTGTATGGAACAATGGAAACACCTCATTCAGTCGTACCAGTCTTTGTGCAGGTACATATACATACACTGTTAAAGACAAGTTTAATTGTGTTAAAACTGGAGAGGTTACTATCACTCAACCAAATCCAATAAACATTCAAATTACAGGTACACATCCACTTTGTTCCGGACAATGTACGGGTACAATTTCAGTTGCTGTAACTGGAGGAACTCCCGGATATACTTACTCATGGAGTGGTAATGGATGTACTAATACGAATACTTCTACAAAATCAAACCTCTGTCCTGGTCAATATTGTGTTACAGTAAAAGACGCTAACAATTGTACTGCGTCTGCTTGTTACACCATTAATTCTGTACCTGCTATTTCAATAACTTGTACTAAGATAAATGTTTCTTGCTTCGGTGGAAACAATGGATCAATCAACTTGACTGTGGCCGGTGGAACTCCTGCCTACTCATTCATTTGGAAGAAATCTGGTAGCAATACTGTAATTTCAACTAACGAGGATATCTCTGGATTAACAGCAGGTACATATTCTGTAACTGTTAAGGATGCAAATAATTGCACGGCTAGAAAAACTATTTCAATTACCCAGCCTTCGAAGTTAATCGTTACAACTTCTAAAACAAATGTATCTTGTTTTAATGGCTGCAATGGTACTGCAACAGTTTCTGTAAGTGGTGGATCACCTGCATATACCATATTATGGTCAGATGGTGCCAGCAGTTTCTTCCGCAGCAGCTTATGTGCAGGAACTTATAATTTCACAGTTAAAGACAATAAGAATTGTACTAAGACCGGTTCGGTTACCATTGAGCAACCAAATCTGTTGACGGTTTCATTATCTGCTTCTGCAACTTGCATACAAATAGATAATTGCACTGCCAGCATAACAGCTACTGTTAATGGCGGTAATGGTGGATATACATACACTTGGGGAAGCGCAGCTTCATTCTCAGGTCAGGGAACTCCAACAATAACAGGCCTTTGCGCAGGAATTTACAATCTTACAGTAACTGATAGCAAGGGTTGTACTGCAACTACTTCTTTAGGTTTAAACTGCCCTGTTTGTCCTCAAGGTAGTGTAGTAATAAATGGTTTAGATGAGGTTTGCCCTTCTGACTTACCGGCTGTACTTACTGCAAACGTTACAAGTGGTACTCCAATTTCATATATATGGAGCAATGGTGCTACAACAGCTACTACATCAATTACAACCACAGGAACTTATACTGTAACTGTATACTTCAGTGCTCAGGATCCTAACTGTAAAGCAATTGCTTCTAAATCAGTAACGGTTAAACCTTGTTGCAACTACACGAATGGTGGTAACCTAGGTGCTGACATTGAAGGTTGTGGCGAAGTTTGTCCTGGCCCTCTCGGTATCAATGGTACTTTACCAACAGGCGGTTCAGGTACTCCTGAATACATGTGGTTATACAGCGATATCGCAGACTTAGATGGTATTTCTCCTGGTGACACTAATTGGGAAGTTATACCTAACAGCAATGTTCTTTATTATAACCCCGGTTGTTTAACTCAATCTCGTTGGTTCACTCGTTGCGTTCGTCGCGTACCTTGTACCGAATGGGTTGAAACATCAGTGATTTGTGTAATTGTTCATCCTGTTCCGGTTGTAACAGCAACTTCAACTGATGTTACTTGTTACGAAGCTTGCAATGGTTCAATCAACTTATCCATTACGGGAGTTTCTTCATATACTGTTAACTGGACCAAAGATGGTTCTGCATTCAACAGTAACAGTAATTCTTTAAATAATCTTTGCGTAGGTACTTATTGCTATACAGTTACATCTGATAAAGGTTGTACTGCATCAGGTTGCAAAACAATTTCTCAACCTCAATCTGAAATAACAGTTATACCAACTGTAAATAATGCAAAATGTTACCAAGCTTGCGATGGTTCAATTTTATTGGCTATTAGCGGCGGTAATGGTGGTTATGTTATTAGCTGGTCTAATCCATCATTATCCGGTGCTAATGTTTCTGGACTTTGTGCTGGAGATTATGGCTTCACAATTACTGATTCTAAAGGTTGTTCTACAAATGGTTTAGTTACTATTTCTCAACCACAACCACTGGTAGGTCAGACATCAAAAGTAAATGTTACTTGTAATGGTCTGTGCAACGGATCAGCAACAGTATCAGTAAGCGGTGGAACAACACCATACACTTATGCTTGGTCAAATGGTGGTACAATGTCATCAGTACAGGGACTGTGTGCAGCTGAATATTGCGTAACCGTAACCGATGCTAATGGATGTTCAATAGTTAAGTGCGTAAATATTATGCAGCCTAACGTATTGATCAGTTCATCAGTTAAAACTAATGTTACTTGCTTCGAAGCTTGTAACGGAACTATGACAGTTACTTATAGCGGTGGCAGTGCTCCTTACACTATTGTGTGGAACAACGCTGCATATAACGGACTATATGAATTAAGCGGACTTTGCGCCGGTACCTATTCATATACCATTACCGATAAATTCAACTGTACAACTACAGGTTCTAAGACAATCGAACAACCACAACCACTGGTAGGTCAGACATCAAAAGTAAATGTTACTTGTAATGGTC
>CAZXFT010000002.1:126862-128736 GCA_964640655.1 uncultured Bifidobacteriaceae bacterium
CAAATGGTGGTACAATGTCATCAGTACAGGGACTGTGTGCAGCTGAATATTGCGTGACCGTAACCGATGCTAATGGATGTTCAATTATTAAATGTGTGAACATTATGCAGCCATCACAGTTGACTGCTACAATAAATAAAAACAACCCTGTTTGTAATTCATATAACGGTGCTTGTAATGGTTCAGTGACTGTTACTGCTAACGGTGGTACTGCCCCTTATAGCATTGTTTGGGAAAATGAAAGTGAAGATTTTTCACGTACCGAGTTATGCGAAGGAACTTATTCATTTACAGTAACCGATGCAAACGGTTGCGTATACAATGGTCAAGTAACATTGACAGAGCCAGAAATCATGTTAATTTCATCTTCTTGTCCTGAAATAATTAAATGTCACGATGCTTGTACAGGTGCAATTGATGTTACAGTATATGGCGGTCAGGCTCCATTCACTTACTTGTGGAATGATGGCGCAACTACCGAAGATCGAAACAACCTTTGCCCAGGTACTTATATTGTAACAGTAACAGATGCTAATGGATGTACTGATTTCAAATTACATCATTTTGATAATCCAGATCCAATTTCTGTGTCTATTACACCAAACACTACTTGTATCTTGTTAAATAACTGTCAGGCTTCATTGACAGCTATACCTACCGGTAATCCTGATCACTATAACTACTTGTGGAATACAGGTGCTACTACTCAATCAATTACCGGATTGTGTAATGCAGGCATCTACACAGTTACAGTTACCGACATCATTACTTTATGTACTGCTTCAACTCAAATAGCTATCAATTGTCCTACCTGCCCTGCAGGAACAGTTACAATTACTGGTCCTTCAACTCATTGTTTAGGTTCTGGTCCTGCTACTTTGACTGCAGTATCTTCTATACCTGCTGCTTCTTATGTTTGGTCTAACGGTGCAACCACCGCTAGCATTCAGGTAACAACAAGCGGTACCTATAGTGTAACAGCGATATTTGATGCAGAATTAAATTGTTCTGCTTCTGCTGAGAAACAAATCGTTGTTAAACAATGCTGCAACGTAACCAACGGAGGCAACATCGGACAGCACCTTGAGTTCTGCGGATGTGTAGCTCCTGGTACAATCACATTAGGTCCTGGCACCTTACCATCAGGTGGTGTTGGAGAGTTAGAGTATATGTGGTTATACAGCTCTGTAGAAGATTACCAATTCAATCCTGGTAACACATGGTGGACACCAATACCAGGTGCTACCAATGCATCATACACTATCAATTACGAATTATGTGAATCACGTTGGTTCGTGCGTTGCAGTCGCCGTGCGGGTTGCGATACATGGCCAGGTGAGTCAAACATAGTACGTGTTAAGATCAACCCAGTACCAAGTGTAGGAGTTAATGTGAACTCATCTTGTCAGTTGTTGTATGCTTGTTCAGCAAGTGTATCAGCAAATGCAAACGGAGGCACACCTGCATACTCATATGTATGGAACACCGGAGCCACTACATCATCAATCAACGGATTGTGCGATGCAGGAAACTTCAGTGTAACAGTAACGGATTCAAAAGGATGTACAGCGAGCAACAGCGGAGCGATACAGGAATGTGCGCCTTGCGTACCTGGCACAGTAACCATCAGTGGTCCATCAACACATTGCCTGGCATCAGGACCTGCTACATTAACAGCTAACCCTGCAGGCTTATCGTATACTTGGAGCACCGGAGCGACTACACAGTCAATCGATGTAACATCAAGCGGAACATACAGTGTAACTGTAATCTTTGGTGATGACCTGAACTGTATTGGTTCAGCATCTAAGCAGATAACTGTTAAACAATGCTGCAACGTAACCAACGGAGGCAACATCGGACAGCACCTTGAG
>CAZXFT010000002.1:128836-199388 GCA_964640655.1 uncultured Bifidobacteriaceae bacterium
CATACAGTGTAACTGTAATCTTTGGTGATGACCTGAACTGTATTGGTTCAGCATCAAAAGAGATTGATGTTAAAGAATGTTGCAATGTTACAAACGGTGGTAACCTTGGTCAGGACATTTTAGGATGTGGCGAGGTTTGCCCTGGTTCTCTAGGGATTAACGGTACCTTACCATCAGGTGGTGTTGGAGAGTTAGAGTATATGTGGCTATACAGCGACATTGCTGATTTGGATGGTATCTCTCCTGGTGATAACAATTGGGTCGTTATTCCAAATAGCAATGTTCCGTATTACAACCCTGGTTGCTTAACACAAAGTCGTTGGTTTACACGTTGCAGCCGCAGAATACCTTGTATTGAGTGGGCAGGTGAATCAACTGTTATTTGTGTAATTGTTAAGCCAGTACCTGTTGTTGCTTTAGCTTCTTCAATTCAGGCTTGCGCTGGACCTTGTACAGGTAGTGTATCAATCCAGGTAAGTGGTGTTCCTTCTTACACAGTTAACTGGACAAAGAATGGTGAGCCATTTGCTTCAAATGTTAATGCATTAAACAACTTGTGTAACGGAACTTACTGTTTCACTGTTGATGCTAATGGTTGTACTAAATCTGATTGCTTCGTAGTGAACATTCCTGATTTGTTGGAAGCTGATGCTCAATCTAGTAACAACACTTGTAATGAGTTCAACAACCCAGGCGGTTGTGATGGTGTTGCAATGGTTTCTATCTCAGGTGGAACTTCACCGTATACAGTTAATTGGAGTAACGGTGATGAAGGTGGTGAAATCACAAACCTATGCGCAGGTATTTACACTTATACTGTAACTGATGCTAATGGTTGTACAACTGAAGGTGAAGTTGAAATTGGAGAGCCTGAGCCGTTCTTTGTAACTTCAATCTGTGGTTGTAATTCATTGATCAAATGTGCCGGTGATTGCAATGCTTCTTTAAACATCACAGTTGTTGGTAACTATGTTCCTGCATTAAGTTTTGCCTGGAGCAATGGTGCCACAACAGAAGATGTTTCTGGATTGTGTGCCGGTCAATACAACGTAACTGTTACTGATGGAAACGGCTGTATATACATTCAATTCCACGAACCGTTTGTTGAACCTGATGCATTAGTTGCTGTTATTTCAGCTTCTACAAAGGATAATTGCTTTACATCTACAGTATGCGAAGGTTCAGCTACAGTATCTGTAAGCGGTGGAACTGCTCCATACACTTACCTGTGGTCTAACGGGTCTACAAACGCTACTGCTACAGGATTATGTGCTACTAACATATTCTATGTTACAGTTACTGATGCTCATTTGTGCGAAACAGTTACTCAGATATTAATTAGTTGCGATGAAGAAATTTGTCAGACACTTACTGCTTCAGTAGAAAAATCAAATGCTACTGATTGCGAAGTGGTTGAAGTTTGCGACATCTACAACTATAACTACCCTGCAAATACAGGTAATGATCATGCTATCTGGTTAAACTTCGACGGTACAGGTGCTCAACGTTACTACTTTGAAGGTCCTGGTAAATTGCATAAGTATAATAACGGTACAGCTAAAATTACCGGTACCATTTATAATGTACTTGACAATGCTAAAAAATGGAATGTTCAAGTATGGTTTAAAGATGCATCTGATTGGGCTACTTGGTCAGCTCTTGGCCGTGGCTACAAAGACGAAGCTAACGTAGCAGGAAGCGATTATACTACCTGGACATACTATATAATGGATCCTTCTAAGCCTAACGTGTTTACCGGTGATGGTTTCTACTATGGTAAGTCAATTTCTTTGACCCATATGCCATCTGACTATCATTTTGGTTTACAGATAGGAGAAAAGGCGAACTCTAAGAATACTTACTTCGGTATGTCGTCTTGGTTCTACTTCAGTGGTGATTACTCAGGACATGGTGATTTTAACACTCGTCTGTTCTGCACTACTTCAGTATGTAATGGTTCTGCAACAGTTACGCCTTCAAACGGTACTGGTCCATTCACTTATGTATGGTCTGCAAGCAATATAGGCAACACTAATACTGCCAACAACTTGTGCCCTGGTAACTATTCAGTAACATTTACTGATGCTAATGGCTGCACCGGTTCTGCCAACTTTACTATCGGTTGCGACATCGTGCCGCCACCACCATCTTGTGATGGTTTCAGAACTCAAACTCAAGGTGGTTGGGGTACTTCAGCTAATGGTAATAACCCGGGTGTATACCGTAATGCAAATTTCGCTGCGGCTTTCCCTAACGGATTAACTATTGGTTGCAACAACACTTTGAAGTTAACTACTCCTCAGGCTGTTCAAGACTTCTTACCTTCAAGCACTACTCCTGCTATTCTGAATAACAGTTATGTTAACCCAGGTAGTTCTTATAAGAATGTATTTGCCGGTCAGGTTGTTGCTTTAACTCTTAGCGTAACTTTTGACTTGTATGATCCAAACTTTGGCTCTTCAACTACTAACCTGAAAGACTTAATCTACAATCAGGCTGGTCCTTTCCAAGGTTGGACAGTACAACAAATACTTAATGCTGCCAATAACCTGATAGGTGGTTGTCCTTCACCATACACTCCTGCAGATTTGAACGAGGCTGTTGACAATATCAATAATAATTATGTTGATGGAACAACTAACCTTGGTTACTTGTCTTGTCCTACATCAGCTCGTGTTGAAGAAGAATCAACTCAACCTTCTGTGATTATGGTTCAAAATGGTCAACCTCAAATCGTGGTTTATCCTAACCCAATGACAGACAAAGCCAATATTGATTTTATCACTCCTTCTGATGAAATGGTTACTCTTGAAGTATTCAGCATCACAGGCGTTAAAGTGGCTGATTTGTTCAGAGGTCAGGTTAAAGCCGGTGTTAAACAAAGCGTAACATTTAACAACGACAACTATGCTGAAGGAATGTACATATACAGATTAACAACATCTGAAGGTGCATTTACCGGAAACATTGTGATTGTTAGATAATCATAGTTAAATCTCAAAAAATTAAAGGGTCAACGAAAGTTGGCCCTTTTTTATTTCAATATATACCTATAAATAGGTAACCTTTTATTATAATTGGCGTAACGGGGTCAAAATTGAATTAATGAATACGCTTTTACTCGTTCTATTAACACTACTACAGATTCAAAACCCCGGGCCTAAACTTTTTAATGCGTTACCTGAACAAATTCATATACAGGCTTCTAATATGGGTAGTCTTTTAACCAATGAAAATATTGGTAACAAAATAACGCTCGATACTCAGGAGACTTCCCCACTAAAGGTTGAGTTGTTCAATTATACTAAGTGGAACGAAGAAGAAAAAACGGTTGCCTATAAATTGTTAGGTTTTCCTGAGGGAACTCATTTAATCATCAACATAATAACCCGTAATGGTCAAACTATGTACCGAGGTTATATCAAGAATATGGGCTATACCGATGCATTTACAATAACATTCAACGGATCTGAATTACTACTGACTAAAACAGATTTAGAACACATCGTTGTAGAATAATCACAAACCAATCCACTTCATTTATCATCACCATAAAACCATGAAAAGACTTTACTCTTTATTAGCTCTTTTAACAACTGCATTGACCATTCAGGCACAGGTGCCTGTACTTAACAGTATGCCCGGGTCACAGTCTGTTATTTATCTTGACTTTGACGGCGAAACAGTTAATAATCCTAATTGGTATGCATCGACTGTTAATGCTGTAGCACCAAGTTTAACTAATGCCCAGATCACGGAGGTATTTAATCGTATTGCTGAAAAATATATTCCCTTCAATGTGAATGTAACAACAAGCCTCAGTGTTTATAATGCAACTGCAACCAATAAAAGAGTGCAGGTAGTTATAACACCTACTTCATCGTGGTATGGATCAGCGGGTGGTGTTGCCTTTGTAGGAAGTTTTGGTTATGCTTCTTATCAACCTGCATGGGTATTCAGTAATAATTTATCTAACAGCCCCGATTACATAGCTACTGCAGCAGCACATGAAATAGGTCATACACTTTGGTTAAATCACCATGGACAATATAACAGCTCTTGCCAGCGAACGGCGAGCTATCATTCAGGCAAAGGAACCGGACAAACAAGCTGGGGCCCTATCATGGGAGCACCTTATAATAGCAACTTTATTGTTTGGTATAAAGGTTCAACAACATCTCTTGTTTGCACTGATTCGAATCAGGATGACTTAGCATTGATAACTACCAACAATGGTTTTACGTACAGAACCGATGACCATGGTAATACAATAGCTTCTGCATCTAACTTGAATATAATTTCAAATGCATTTGCTGATTCCGGTAATATTGAAAGAAACACCGATGCTGACTTTTTTAAATTCACATTATCACAAACATCAAACATTACAGTTAATGCAAGGCCCTGGTCTTTAAATACAACAAATAATACAGCTGCTTGTCTTGACACAAAAATTGAATTATATAATAACTCAGGTACGCTTCTAAAAGCCGACTCGAGTATCACAACATTAAACTCATCTATATCGCAAACAAATTTAGCCGCGGGTACATATTACATTAAAATTGATGGCACAGGAATCGCCAACTATAATGATTTTGGAGGAACAGGACCTAATGACTATGGTAGTCTGGGCCGATTCTATATTAATGCCATCATCACACCTACAGGTGGTGGAACAACACCTCCAGTTGCAAACTTTAACACATCAACCAGCTCAATATGTGCAGGACAATCTGTTCTTTGCAATGATGTTTCAACCAATTCGCCAACAAGCTGGAGCTGGAGTTGTACAGGCGCAACACCGTCAACATCAACACAGCAAAATCCTACATTTACTTTTTTATCAAGCGGTACATATAACATATCATTGACGGCAACAAATGCCGGAGGCTCAAACTCATATACCAAACAGGTAACAGTTAATGCTAATCCTACGATAACTGCAAACAATCAGACATTATGTACAGGTAACACAGTAAACATAGCAGCAACCGGTGCTTCAACTTATGTTTGGTCCCCGGCTACAGCACTTTCACAAACCACAGGTGCCAGTGTTATATGTTCTGCTGCATCTAACATTACTTATACAATTACCGGTACCGGGTCTAATGGGTGTATGGCAACAAAAACAATTAATGTTACTGTGAACACTTCTCCAACACTAACGTCTAATAACCCAACAATTTGCAACGGACAGAATACAACACTTACGACCTCAGGAGCCAATACATATAGCTGGGCACCATCTACAGCATTAAGTGCTACATCTGGAACAAATGTTGTTTCAACTGCATCTACAACTACAACTTACACCATTACAGGTACTGCAAGTAATGGTTGTACCGCAACTAAAACAAGTATAGTTACCGTTAATTCATTACCATCTTTAACTGTATCCAATGCAACAACAATTTGTAATGGAGCTAATACTTCGTTAAATGTAAGCGGAGCATCAACCTATTCATGGTCACCGTCATCGAGTTTAAATAATTCAACTTCAACAGTTGTAACAGCAACCCCAGTCAGCAGTATTACATATACTGTTACTGGAACAGGCAGCAACGGTTGCTCTACTCAAAGTACAGTAGCTGTTACGGTTAATGCTAATCCTGCTTTAACAGGCAGCAACAATGCATCATTATGCAGTGGCAACTCAACAAATCTTAATATTGCCGGAGCTACATCTTATTCTTGGTCTCCAAGTACCGGATTAAACAGCCTTACCGCTTCAACGGTAAGTGCTTCTCCATCTTCATCTATAACTTATACTGTAATTGGTACTGCTTCTAATGGTTGTACATCATCGAAAACAATTCCTGTTACGGTAACACAAACTCCAAACCTTACATTGACGCCTTCGGCTTCAGTATGTAGTGGCAATGCTGCTGCTTTAAGTGTTGGAGGCGCAACAACTTATGCTTGGTCTCCAAGTACCGGATTAAACAGTACAACAGGGACAAACGTAAATGCAACACCGGCTTCAACAATAACTTATACTGTTGTAGGAACTACCTCGGGTTGTTCAAGTTCAAGCACTGTAGTTGTTACCATAAACAATACTCCTGTACTAAGTTCATCTCCTAACACAACTATCTGTAGTGGCAACTCAGCTTCATTAGGTGTAAGTGGAGCCAGTACTTATGCATGGTCACCTAACACAGGATTAAATTCTGCCACATCATCAACTGTAACTGCTACACCTGCAAGCAGCATTACATATACTATTACAGGTACAAGTAATGGATGCTCAGCAACTAAAACTATATCAGTTACAGTAAATGGATCTCCAAATATTACTGCAACCAATACCAGTCCTCAATGTTCTGCTGCTAACGATGGGTCCATCAGTGTATCTGTTAATGGCAGTACAGCACCTTATACATATACCTGGAACACCGGAGCTACTTCACAGAATCTGAGTAATCTACCACAGGGCATTTATAGTTTAACAGTTACATCTGCCAACGGTTGTTCTTCAACATCATCCATAAATCTTTCACCAAATACCTGTAGTATGCCTGTTGTGCTTACCCCCACAAATATTACATCATCATCAGTGGTGTTGCGCTGGAGTAAAGTACCATGTTCATATGGCTATTGCATACGTCGCAGAGTAGTAAATTCTACAACATGGACTTGCTTTAATATGAATCCAAACGACTCAGTACGCAAATTCTTTAATTTGATACCGGGTGCAGTTTATGAGTACCAGATGTTGTCTTATTGTAATCCCGCAAAAACTGACTCATCGGGTTTTACTGGGTCATATACTTTTACAACTAATAACCTGTGCTTTGCACCTCAAACACTTGAAGTTACTCAGGTGAGCAGCAATGGTGCTGTAGTACAGTGGAATCAAATGCCAACAGCAAGCGGTTATCGTATGCGATACACTAAAACAGGAGGACCTGCTGAATGGGTGGAAATAATTATTCCTGAAGGTACTCAGAATAATTACATCATCGAAGGATTAATATCCAACATGAAGTACAAGTATCAGGTACGTAACATCTGTGATATGACACAGACTGAAGTATCTAACTGGAGCGCATCGAAATTCTTTACAACAACAGTTTCAGGAAACCGTTTTGAAGAAGAGTTTGATTCTGTAGCAGAGTTCAATATGGAATTGTATCCAAACCCGGCAACACGATTTGTTTCAATAGACGCTGATGTGCCATCGAACACAGAATTAAATATTCATATTTATGATGTTACCGGACGACTGATGCAAACATTTATACGCACGGTTCAGGATGGCAGGTACTATGAAGAAATAGACTTAACTACATTTATGAAAGGTATGTATGTGGTAAGCATCACATACGCTGATCAAACAATAACCAAGAAATTTGTAAGGAGGTAAACACAATTGACACATCACAAACTAAGGGTAAAAAAAAGAGCGGAGTTATGAACCGCTCTTTTTTTGTTTTAAGGATGATACCCCAAATTAGGAGCTAACCATTTCTCAACATAATCAAGCGATTTATTTTTTCGCTTGGCGTATTCCGTCACCTGATCGCGATTTATTTTACCCAAGCCAAAATATTTTGACTGCGGATGAGAAAAATAAAATCCGCTTACTGATGATGCAGGATACATAGCCATACTTTCTGTTAATGAGATGCCTATATTCTCTTTTGCCCGAAGTAATTCAAATAAAATTTCTTTCTCTGTATGATCGGGGCAAGCAGGATAACCCGGTGCTGGACGAATTCCAATGTAATCCTCATCAATAAGTTGTTGCACTGTACAATGTTCATTTGAAGCATATCCCCAATGAACCTTTCGAACTTCTTCGTGCAATACTTCTGCAAAACCTTCTGCCAATCGATCGGCAACGGCTTTAACTAGAATAGAATTATAATCGTCGTGCTGCGATTCGTAATGTGCAACCAAATCTTCTATACCAATGCCTGCCGTAACAGCAAACATGCCTAAGTAATCTTCCTTGCCGCTTTCCTGTGGTGCGATATAATCTGCCAGACAATAATATTCCTGACCTGTAGCTTTTGCAATTTGTTGTCGCAAGAAATGTATGCGCGAAAATTCTTTACCTGATTCATCATAAAGCATCACGTCGTCGTCGATTGAATTGGCTCTGTGAAATGCAATTACCCCACGAGCCTTTAATGATTTGTTGGCTATGATTTCATCGAGCATATTGTTTGCATCATCAAACAACTTACTGGCTTCTATACCAACTTTCTCGTCTTTGAGTATTGCAGGATATTTTCCATACAACTCCCAGGTGTTGAAGAAAGGTGTCCAGTCTATCTTCGGACGAATCAAGTTAAAATCGTAGTCGTTAAAAACTTTAATACCTGTAAATGCAGGTTGAGTGTTTTTGAAATTTGTCCAGTCAATTTTAGTTTTTTGCCTGCGTGCATCGTTGATAGATACGAAGTTCTTTTCTTCTTTTCGTTTCAAATGATTTTCGCGTAGTGTATCGTACTCCAATCTGATTTGTTTTGCAAAGTCTTGTTGTGTTTCCTTGCTTAACAAATTGCCCGCAACCGGTACACTGCGCGATGCATCCAACACGTGTACGACAGGGTATGAATAATTAGGAGCAATCTTGACAGCAGCATGAACACGTGATGTTGTAGCACCGCCAATAAGCAATGGTGTTTTAAATTGTTGCCGCTCCATTTCGCGGGCTATATGAACCATCTCATCTAGTGATGGTGTAATCAAGCCACTTAAACCAATGATGTCGGCGTTAATCTCTTTAGCTGTTGCAAGAATCTTTTCAGCAGGAACCATCACCCCCATATCGATAATCTCATAGTTATTACAAGCCAACACCACACCCACAATATTTTTGCCGATGTCATGAACATCACCTTTAACAGTAGCCAATAATATTTTGCCGGCTTTCTGCTGCGCTGTTCCTTCAGACGGATTCATAAAAGGCAACAGATAGGCAACCGACTTTTTCATCACACGTGCACTCTTGACCACCTGTGGCAAAAACATCTTTCCACTTCCAAATAAATCACCAACCACATTCATGCCGTCCATCAGAGGACCTTCAATAACTTTTAATGCTGAACCGTATTTTTTACGAGCTTCTTCAGTATCGGCGTCAATGTACTCGACAATACCTTTTACCAGAGAATGCTTTAGGCGTTCTTCTACCGGGTTGTTGCGCCAAGCTTCATCCTTAACAGCCTGTTTGCCCTTTGATTTTATTTTTTCTGCAAACTCAACCAATCGCTCTGTAGAGTCAGGTCTGCGGTTTAACAAAACATCCTCAACACGTTCCATCAAGTCTTCTGGTATTTCATCATACACGGCAATCATTCCTGCGTTGACAATTCCCATGTCTAATCCGGCTTTGATGGCATGATATAAAAAGGCAGAATGCATGGCTTCACGTACCAGATCATTGCCACGAAACGAAAAGGAGATGTTGCTGATACCACCACTCACTTTAGCCAACGGTAAATTTTCTTTGATCCACTTTGTGGCATTGATAAAGTCTACTGCATAGTTATTGTGTTCTTCAATTCCTGTAGCAACAGTCAATATATTGGGGTCGAAGATGATGTCTTGTGGTGCAAATTTTACTTTCTTGGTGAGTATGTCGTAAGAGCGTTTGCATATTTGAATTCTTCTTTCATAAGAATCTGCCTGTCCTTGCTCATCAAAAGCCATTACTACAACAGCAGCACCATAACGTTTTATTTTTTTCGCGTACTCAATAAATTTATCTTCCCCTTCCTTCAAAGAAATGGAATTTACAATTCCTTTACCCTGTAAGCACTTTAAGCCGGCTTCAATAATTTCCCATTTAGAAGAATCAATCATCACAGGTACTCGTGATATGTCAGGCTCGGAAGCAATCAGGTTTAAAAATTTGACCATAGCTTCTTTACCATCTAGCATACCTTCATCCATATTAACATCTATCACCTGCGCGCCGTTTTCGACCTGTTGTTTGGCTACCGAAACGGCATCTTCAAAACGATTTTCCAATATCATTTTGGCAAATGCACGCGAGCCGGTAACATTGGTGCGCTCACCAATATTTACAAAGTTGGTCTCGGGAGTAACAGTCAACGGCTCTAATCCACTAAGTCGCAAATAAGGCTTAATAATTTTTCTTTCGCTCATAGATTTTATGAAACAGATTCAAGTAATGGCAATTTTCTTGGCTTAATGTTTTTAACAACTTCAGCAATTGCTTTGATATGTGCAGGCGTTGTGCCACAGCATCCACCTACGATGTTCAGCATTCCACTTTGAGCAAATTCCCTGATGGTGTTAGCCATATATTCAGGGCTTTCATCATATTCACCCATTTCATTGGGTAAGCCTGCATTAGGATAGCAACTCACATGACACAAGGCCTTGTCAGAAAGTTCTTCTAAATAAGGCCTCATCAACTCGGCTCCTAACGCACAGTTTAATCCTACACTTAAAAGATTAACATGCGAAATGGAATTGTAAAAAGCTTCTGTGGTTTGTCCACTAAGTGTTCGTCCGCTTTGATCGGTAATGGTTCCTGATACCATAACAGGAATTTCGAAATTGTTCTCTTCAAAATATTCCTGAATGGCATATAGTGCTGCTTTGGCATTGAGTGTATCAAAAACTGTTTCTACCAATAGTAAATCCGCTCCTCCATCTATCAACCCTTTGGTTTGTTCCTTGTAAGCCACAACCAATTCATCGAAAGTAATGCCGCGATAACCTGGGTCATTTACATTAGGGGAGATGGAAGCTGTTTTATTGGTAGGGCCTAATGCTCCTGCTACATAGCGAGGTTTGTGAGGTTCAAGAGCAGTGATATCATCCGCCGCTTTGCGGGCAATGCGAGCACCGGCAACATTAAGCTCATAAGCCAGCGATGACATTTTGTAATCTTCCATAGCTATGCTTGTGCAACTAAAGGTATTGGTTTCAACAATATCAGCACCAGCAAGCAGGTACTCTTTATGTATAGCCTCTATAATTTGTGGTTGTGTGAGGTTAAGCAAATCATTATTACCTTTCAGGTCGCTTGGCCAGTCTTTAAAGCGCTCACCGCGAAAGTCTTCTTCGCTGAGTTTATAGCGTTGTATCATAGTGCCCATTGCGCCGTCAATAATCAAAATACGTTCTTGAAGCAGTTGTTTGATGTCAGGTTTCTGCATAAATGAATTTGGTTAAAAAGTGAGGTTATGCAGAAAGACAAAAGTTTAAAAGCAGCCTGTGCTTTTGCTCATCTGTGCAATGCCGCTGTTTGCGGTATTACTAGGAATTAGCACCCATCGGGATGGGTTGCTAAGACATCGCAGGGCCTACTCCCTCCGTCTTTCTGGATAAGCGACCGCAAATATAAGCCTTAATGTGAATTGTATAGGTGATTTGAAGATGTTATGTGTTTTTTATTTCTAAATAATCACACGTCTAATTCATGCTGTAAGTGCTAATCAAATCTATTAAGTATAAAAGCCTCAATAACAGGCCCATAATTTTCGAGCTCCAATAGATTAATTCGCTTTGCTAAACTACCGGCAGATTCTTTTTCTTGTATAGTAATTGTTTTTTGAAAAAGAATTACTCCTTTATCATACTCCGCATCTATAATGTGAATAGTTATACCACTTTCTTTTTCACCGGCATTTATAACAGCTTCGTGTACTCGTATGCCGTACATGCCCTTGCCGCCATATTTAGGTAACAAAGCCGGATGAATATTGACGATGCGATTTTGATATTGATGAATGATTTCTTTTGGCACCAACCAAAAAAAGCCGGCTAAAAGTATATAGTCAATTTGTAGTTCATGCAATTGTTTTAAGACTGACCCATTCATCCACTCTTCTTTATTAAACACAACAACAGGCACATCAAATTTTTTAGCACGTGCTATTACGCCTGCTTCCTGTTTGTTTACAAAAACAGCACATATTTTTATTTTTTCGTGGTATTTAAAGTATTGCATCAATGCTTCTGCATTGCTACCATTACCCGACGAAAAAATACTTAAGCGTATGAGCTTAGAGCCCGAACTCATCAATAAATATTTTCTGAAACAAGGAACTCATATTGTTCAGTCCGTTCAACTTGTTCAATTCCAATGTGGTGAAAATAAAATTGGTGTTGCCGTTGCTGCCGTTCTTCTTTGCCATAATTATCGAATTGCCTGTCCAAGGATTCAGGTTTCCTGTGCTTACTTGTTTGGCTAGAAGTTCGGCGCTATACAATGGCGTGGCGCCAAGAGTTAAGCTGAATGGTCTTACCACACTTACAATGGAGCTGCTGCTGAGACTCGGATAACCTGTTGTCAATGAAGTAATAGGACTGTTGTTATTTAATACCAACTGTGTATCAGCAGGTAAGATTGTTAAGTTTTGTGCAGGAGTGAAATTTAAGAAGTTAGACTGCTGATCAAAGGAAGATGAAACATATGTAGAGAAGAACAACTTTCCTCCATTATTAAAAAATTCGTTCAAAGTTTTTTGACCAAGTGATAATGAGGTGGAAGCATTATTACTGAACCAGACTATAGTTTTAAATAAATTGAAAATATGTGCCTGAGTAATATTGTCAGGGGCCAACTGCTGATACACGCCATTCAGGCTTGAAAACACCGTCAAAGTGTCGAACTGAGAAATGCCTGTGCCAATCAAATTCTGAGCATAGAAGTTGGTTTGTGTGCTTCCGTTGTTGCCATATCCATCAACGAGTAAAATATCGGATATCGGTTTCTTAATGTAGATAGGATAGGAGGAAACAAATTTTGACTTGGCCAGTGCCTTATCTATAACTCGTATATACAGGCGGTTGGTGTCGTTCAGTTTCATTCCGGTCATAGTGGCATCTAAGGGAATAACCGTGTTATTTTGATAAACGAAGCAGTCAGGATTTAAGGAACTGAGTGTAGTAGCTTCAAACATAGCCGCATTGGCATTGATGCCAAGAGTGAAGGGTATAAGTGAAGTATCGTTCCAGCAAAGTTCAAAGAAGTTCAGATTATCGCTGCCGTCGGGGTCATTAGCTTGCCAGAAGAATTTGACTACTGGAAAAGACTTTACAGGATTTTGAATACCGGAAACAAATACCACACTTGGTCGTGAGTTGCGCACCGGATAGGTGAGGCGTGCAGGAGTGGGGTCTTTAGCATTGCGATTATCAATTGCGCGAACAAAAAAGTTAAAATTGAAAGTGTCATTTCCGGCGGGTATAGGTAACAGAAAGGTGCTGTCCTGACGGGAAATGGAATTCCAGTTTGCTGTTGTGCCGGATATGCTGTCGAATGTGTATTCATAGCGCACAATATACCCGTCCGGGTCATCTCCCCACCAGTTGGCTGTAACCAGGGCACTCAAACGTTCATCACCAACTCGAATGATGGTGTCGGCCACACAATAGGTTTGTGGTGTCTGATTGGGTTTATCGCTGCCATTGAAATCTTTTTTGCACGAAATATTTACACCAACAATCAGAATTGTGATTATCAATAAAGAGAAATATTGTCTGTAATGCAGAGACATATTTAGCCGACGAATTTAGCAGTAAATGGCAGCTATTTGCCACTCAAAACATTTTTTATCAATTATTTCACCTCAAGTAATAAAAAATTGCATCCATAGGTATAACTTATTCATTTTTACCTCGTTGAAAGAAGTGGTGAATAGTAAATAAGTCAGCATTATTAAATAGGTGCTTTCCTGTGTAGCCTAAATGCTATTATAGAATTGATTTTTTACTATTTTCGACCAACTTTTTTAATAAAAACATGTAAACACACAACACACACAATGACGAAGATATACCACTTCAAAAAAATCTTGGCAGCTTTTCTCTTCGCCTTTGGCTGCCTGACCACAGCATTCAACTCGACTCATGCTCAGGTGATTATTGATGATAAGCACGAGGTGGTCATGGAGCCCGCAGATACCGTAAATCAGGTTGAGAACTTTGTGGTAGAATACAACGACAGTATATATCCTGTTAAGGATGCATTGACATATTCGGGCAGATACCCTAATTCTTTTTTTGCAGAGATTATCAATGATCTCAATAAAGAAACACCTCTTGAGTTAACCTACAATACTTATGTGCAGGGTTTCATAGATATGTATATATACCGCAAACGTGAACAGGTGTCACGTATGTTAGGTTTAGCTCAGATCTACTTCCCAATTTTTGAGGAAGTAATGCGAAATAACGATATGCCGGAAGACATAAAATATCTTGCAGTTATTGAATCGGCATTAAACCCGAATGCGGTGTCGCGTGCCGGTGCTGTAGGAATGTGGCAGTTTATGTACGGTACAGCTAAAATTTATGGCTTGAAAGTGAATAAAGACATTGACGAGCGCAAAGACATTTATAAGTCAACTATGGCGGCTGCGGCTTATCTGAAAAACTCCTACAATAAATATGGCAACTGGATGCTGGCACTTGCATCATACAACTGTGGTCCCGGTAATGTAGACAAGGCAATATATCGTTCAGGGGGCAAGAAAGATTTTTGGGCAATTATGAATTATTTGCCTAAGGAAACACGTGGCTATGTGCCTGCTTTTATTGCAGCTATGTATGTAATGAACAATTACTATAATCATGAGTTGTATCCGGTATATCCTGATAATAAATTTTGTGAAATTGTATGTGTACCTGTAACTGAAAAAATTTGCTTTAATAAGATAGCAGAGTATACGAACTATAGTATTGAGGATCTGAAATTTCTTAATCCGGGTTTAAATTCGAATGTGATACCTGTGTGGAGCGATGAACCATATGCATTAAAACTACCTGCCGAAATGCTGCCAATATATGATGCCATGCGAGATAGTATTATCTTGTCCAGTAAATATATTGTGCCTACATATCACTACAACTCTATGTACGGCAATGGTAAGGCAGGGGTTCACGTTGTTCGCAAGGGAGAAACTCTTGGATCAATTGCATCTAAATATCGTACATCTGTGACGAGTCTAAAGCGCTGGAATAATCTGCGAAGCAATACCATTATTGTTGGACAGAAAATAAAGGTTTATGGATCTAATGCAACGGCTTCAAGCACATCAAAAACTTCTTCAACAACAAGTTCTTCAACTTCGAATTCTTCAGGGCCTCAATCATCTGGTGCTGTAGTTTATTACAAAGTAAAACCCGGAGATACTTTATATGGCATTGCACGTAAGTACAAAGGATTAACGGTTGATGAGATACGTGCGAGCAACAGTGCTTCTAAAACTAACAACCTCAAAGCAGGTACAGTACTGAAGCTGGTATTATAATTTATCATACACATCATTATAACCCCGACACCTGTCGGGGTTTTTTATTTAACGCAGTGTTTAAGTGTGCGGTACTTTTGTGCCCGCATTATGAATACGCACAACTACACGTTCGAACAGGTAGTGAAAATGATACGCGGACAGGTACTCCAGAAAAACAGCAACCTGCTTACCGAACATTTGTTGATAGACAGCAGAAAATTATCTCAACCCGAAAATACTTTGTTTTTTGCCATTAAAGGTCAGCGCCGTGATGGGCACGATTATATATCTGAATTATATCAAAAGGGAGTCAGACAATTTGTAGTTAGCAAAGATCTGGATGTAAGTAAGTATCCGGATGCTGCAATACTGAAAGTGAAGGACACCATTCATGCACTACAAAACTTGACGGCACAGCACCGTAAAAAGTTTTCCATACCTGTTGTAGGAATTACTGGTAGTAATGGAAAAACCATAGTAAAAGAGTGGTTGTACCAGTTGTTGCAAAACGACTTCAACATTGTTCGTTCTCCAAAGAGTTACAACTCGCAGATAGGTGTGCCTTTATCGGTTTGGGAAATGACTTCTTATCATAACCTCGCCTTGTTTGAAGCCGGCATTTCGCAGCCTAATGAAATGGCAGATCTTGAAAAAGTAATTCAACCAAGTATTGGCATTTTCACCAACATCGGTAAAGCGCACGACGAAGGTTTTTTAAACATCAGACAGAAGATCAATGAAAAGCTTAAGTTGTTTATTAAAGCAGAGCTTATCATTTATTCAAAAGATTATCCTTATGTGAATGAATGCATTGCCAGCTTTAAAGACCGTATGAAGTATAGCGACCCTAATTATAAAGGGTACAAAACTTTTTCATGGACCCGCAATGGTAACAACGACGCTGATGTGGCAATTAAAAATATACTCAAGCACCACCAGCATACGGAGATTGAAGCAGTATGGAACGAAAAATCTTTTTTGTTTTCTATTCCTTTCACTGATGATGCCTCCATTGAAAATGCCATCAACTGTTGGATGTTAATGATGCATCTTGGCATTGACTCATCGGTGGTTTCTATGCGTTTGATGTCTTTGAATAAAGTGGAGATGAGACTGGAGTTGAAGGATGGTATCAATCACTGCACGCTGATTAACGACTTTTATAATTCTGATATTCATTCCCTGCATATTGCTTTAGATTTTTTAAAACAACAAAAGCATGCTACTCATAAGACTGTAGTGATGTCGGACATACTTCAAAGTGGCATCAGTGATAACGAATTATATTCAGGAGTAGCGGAAGCACTTGAGCAGAGCGGGGTGCAGCGTTTCATTGGCGTAGGCAATGCCATCAACAAACAGCAAAAGTTATTTAAAGCAAAGAAAAATCTTCAAACATCATTCTATAAAAACACGGACGAGTTATTGAAGGACTTCAATCATTTGTCGTTTAACGATGAAGTGATTCTTCTGAAAGGTGCACGTGCTTATGAGTTTGAAAAAGTTGCCAAACAATTAGAGCAAAAGAGACACGAAACAGTTCTTGAAATAAATCTTACTGCACTTACAGATAATCTGAAGACAATACAAAGTCATTTGAAGCCTGAAACTAAAACAATGGTGATGGTGAAGGCATTTTCATATGGCAGCGGCAGCTTTGAAATTGCAAACGCCTTGCAAACACAGCGTGTGGAATATCTTGGTGTGGCCTACGCCGATGAAGGGGTTCATCTGCGCAAGGCAGGCATTCATACATCCATAATGGTGATGAATCCTGAAGAAGGAACGTATGATCACGTGTTGTTGTACAAGTTAGAACCGGTATTATACAATTTGCGCAGTCTGAAAACATTTTTGCAGGCTATACACGAAAACAAAGACATCATCAATGAACCGTATCCGGTTCATCTTGAAATCGAAACAGGCATGCATCGTTTGGGTTTTGAAGAGAAAGATCTGGAAGCTTTAGTAGCTATAATTAAACAGAATGAAAAATTGATTCGCGTTCAAAGTGTGTTCTCACATTTAGCAGCATCAGATAATACAACACTAGATTGGTACACACAAGCGCAGATAGAACAGTTCAAACGTTTCAGCAGTAAGATTGAAAGGTCCTTGTGTTATAACTTTATGCGCCATATCTGCAACACTGCAGGTATACTGCGTTTCCCCGAAGCACAGTTTGATATGGTTCGATTGGGGATAGGGCTTTATGGTATAGACAACACCGGACTATGGCAACAACAACTTCGTAATGTGAGCACGCTGAAAACCATCATTTCACAAATAAAAAATTTAAGCGCCGGTGAAACAGTTGGTTACGATCGCCGCGGCGAAACCACACGCGACACCATCATGGCTACTATAGGCATTGGTTATGCCGATGGCCTGAGCCGTAATCTGAGTAATGGAGTTGGTAAAATGCTGGTGCGAAATACTTCAGTTCCCATCATAGGAAATATTTGCATGGACATGTGCATGCTCGATGTGACCGATGTGACCGGTGTAGAAGAAGGCGATGAAGTGATTGTATTTGGTGAAGCACAATCACCCATTCAATTGGCGCAACAATCAGGTACTATACCATATGAAATTATCAGCGGCATTTCGCAGCGCGTAAAGAGGGTGTACTACAGAGAGTAGAAATTATTTGAGAACCCCCAACTCTTTGCCCACTTTTTTAAACGCTTCAATGGCTTTGTCTAAATGATGTCTTTCATGAGCAGCAGAAATCTGCACACGAATTCGTGCGTTGCCTTTTGCAACCACAGGATAGAAGAACCCGATAACGTAAATACCTTCGGGTAATAGTTTGGCGGCAAACTCTTGTGCAAGCACAGCATCATAGAGCATAATTGGAACTATAGGATGTTCGCCAGGTTTCATGTCAAAACCGGCTTCGGCCATTTTACTTCGGAAGTATTTGGTGTTGTCTTCCAACTTATCGCGCAGTGCTGTAGTTTCGCTAAGCATATCGAGCACTGCTATCGAAGCCCCTACAATACTTGGGGCTACCGTGTTGGAAAATAAATAAGGTCGCGAACGCTGACGCAACAACTCAATGATTTCTTTTCTGCCCGAAGTAAACCCACCTGATGCTCCACCCAAAGCCTTGCCCAGTGTACCCGTGATAATATCAATGCGACCCATCACATTGCGATACTCATGTGTACCTCGACCGGTTTTACCCATAAAGCCTGATGCATGACATTCATCAATCATCACTAATGCTCCATGCTTCTCAGCAAGGTCACAGATTTTATCAAGTTGAGCTATAGTGCCATCCATACTAAATACGCCATCGGTTACAATCATTTTATAACGTGCCTCGGCAGCGGCATGCAATTGCTCTTCGAGGCTGTCAATATTATTATGCGTGTAACGATAGCGCTGTGCTTTACACAGTCTGATGCCATCTATGATAGACGCATGATTCAATTCATCGCTGATAATGGCATCTTGTTCTGTGAGAAGGGGTTCAAATACACCACCGTTGGCATCAAAAGCAGCAGCATATAAAATGGTGTCTTCATTGCCTAGAAACTTTGAGATTTTTTCTTCCAGCTCTTTGTGAATATCCTGAGTGCCACAGATAAAACGCACACTAGATAGACCGTACCCGCGATAGTCTATATACTTTTTAGCTGCCTCCAGAACTTTTGGATGAGATGACAGGCCCAGATAATTATTCGCGCAAAGGTTTATCACCGTTTTACCGTTTACAACAATCTCGGCTCCCTGTGCTGAGGCTATTACGCGCTCCGATTTATATAATCCCGCATCCTTAATGCTTTGCAATTCTTTGATTAAAAATTCTTTGTTGGTGTACATAGTAGTTTCTTGTTAGGACCGGAAAATTCAACAATCTGTTTGGTTTGCGGAAATGAAAAACAAGGAAATGACTTTATTTATTTTTCAATGTTTAAAAAACTTGTTTCTGCAATGGTAATATCCCTCAATTTTGATGAAGATATTATTATGATATGAGTAAAGGAAAAAAGAAACAGGCAGAACATAAACACGAGAACAAAATTTTCTCGCGCAATAATTTGATCAGTATGCTTTTGCTTATGGTGCTCACTTATATTGCCTTTTCACCCTCTATGAAAAACAACTTTACCAACTGGGATGACCCGGTATATGTATATGAAAACTCTATGGTGATGAGTGCACAAACTCAATGGGGCAAAATTTTTTCGGAACCTGTCTCGCTCAATTATCATCCAATTACCATGCTTACATTAGCCTGGAATTATCAGCAAGCGGAAAAGAAAAACGGTAAAATAGATCCTTACATTTTTCATTTGTGGAATGTGCTTATCCATTTGCTTAGTGTTGCACTAATGTTTACATTCGTTTTTCGGCTGAGTAATTCGAATTGGTTTATAGCCATTTTCTGTGCAGCCTTGTTTGCACTGCATCCCATGCATGTGGAGTCGGTTTCCTGGATAAGTGAGCGAAAGGATGTGCTCTATGTATTTTTCTTTTTGCTGTCATGTATCAGCTATTTGAAATACAAAGAGAATAATAATTACCTGTGGCTTGGTCTTGCCATAACGTTTTATATGTTGTCGGTACTCAGCAAAGCAGTGGCAGTAGTGCTTCCTGTGGTGTTGTTGTTAATTGATTTTAACGCTGCGCGAAAAATTTCTACTCGACAGATTATTGAGAAAATACCTTTTCTGTTATTATCGCTCTACTTCGGATGGAAAGCATACAGCATTCAGGCAACAGGTGCTATTGCCAAGCCTGAGGCTGTTTCCTTTTTTCAACAGATAACTTTCGGATCCTGGGGAGCATTGATGTACGTAGTGAAATTTTTTGTTCCGGTCAAGCTGTCGGCGTTTTATCCATACCCTAATCTTACCGATGGAGGTTCCATTCCTGCAGAGTATTTTCTTGGCTTTTTGATTTGGCCTCTTGCCGCCGCAGCTATCTACATAGGTTATCGTTATTATTTGCCATTACTGTTTGGAGTGATGTTTTATTTTATCACCATTGCTTTAGTGTTGCAGTTTATTTCGGTGGGCTCTGCGATTATGGCCGATCGGTATAGCTACTTGCCATATTTAGGACTGGCTTATCCGATTGCTCATTTTCTTTATGATATGTACCAAAAAAAGACAACGCTGAAAACACCTGTATTTGCAGCGACAGCAGCATTCTTTATCTTTTTATCCATCAGCACCTATGCACGAACACAGGTATGGAAAGACAACATCTCTTTGTGGAGCGATGTGATTAATAAATACCCAACGGTAGAAGTTGCTTATAAAAATCGCGGCAATTACTATGGCAAAGAATTAGGCAAACTCAACGAGTCATATGCCGATTACATGGTCTTAAAACGAATGAAATCGAAAGACACTAAGGTATATAGTAATATGGGTAACGTTTATGGTATGCGCCAGCAACCCGACTCTTCGATTTGGTGTTACAATAAAGCCATTGAACTGGATGCTAATAATGAAGAGGCCTATATTAATCGGGGTATTACCTATTCCATGATGAAACAATATGATAAGGCTATTGCGGATTTCAATGAAGCGGAAAGGATTAAAGGTGCTACAACTGCATTATTACAAAACCGTGCATATACCTATGTGGCTGCAGGCAAATACACTGAAAGCCTGAGTGATTACAACAAATTAATATCCCTGCGACCTAACGACGGGCAGTCTTATTTCTTCCGTGCCATAGCCAACGAAGGATTGGGAAATATTACCGATGCTCTAAACGATTTGAACCAAGCCGTTGCACTGGGTTATGATGTTGATGCCTCAACAAGGCAACGGATAGAAGGGAAAAAATAAATACACATTATTTTATTGTTGATGCCTTTCTTCGTTATACTTTTGCAACATCCTGCTTACATCAGGAAAATTTTATGCAGAAACAACAACAATCCTCAGTCAGCACTGAGGTTAAACCTTATACAGAGCCGCAATCAGGTCGCATTGCTGCAGCACTTCTGAAACCCTTTCAAACCTTATTGTTTTACAAGTATGTACACATGTCGCAAGCAGAAACGTTTGCTGCCGATTTGCTGAGGTTTTGTAAAAACACAGGTCTTACCGGTCGTGTGTTGGTGGCTGAAGAAGGTATTAACGGCACCGTTTCGGGCACAGTAGAACAATGCAACCGTTTCATACATCATCTGCATAATGATGCGCGTTTCAGCGATATGGAATTTAAAATCGATGATGAGAACAACACTACTTTTGCGAAGATGCATGTGCGCTACAAAAAAGAAATCGTTCACTTTGGGCAACCGGACGTGAATGTATGGGAGCGCACCGGCACTTACCTTGAACCTGAAGAATGGGAAAAGATGATGCATGACGAGGATGTGGTGGTACTCGATGTGCGCAATAAAGTGGAGTGGGAGTTAGGTAAGTTCAAAAACGCCGTAACCGTTGACATTGAACACTTCCGTGATTTACCGCAGGTGATGCCGCAGTTGGAACAATATAAAGAAAAGAAAGTGTTGGCCTATTGCACCGGTGGCATAAGATGCGAGAAAGCTACAGCATACCTTATTCAACAGGGCTTCCAAAATGTTTTTCACCTGCACGGTGGCATTATCAAGTATGGTAAAGTAACAGGAGGTAAAGACTTTGACGGGCAATGTTATGTGTTCGATAACCGAATAGGTATTGATGTTAACTATGTTAACCCAACAGTGATTTCGCAGTGTAAAATTTGTAATACCAAAACCACCAAGATGGTGAACTGTGCCAATCCGGAATGCAACGAACATTTTGTGTTGTGTGATGATTGCGGATGGCAAATGAAAGGATGTTGCAGTGATTTGTGCTTGAAAAGTCCGCGATTGCGAGTATATGATGGCAGCGGCTATTATCAGAAAGGCACGCAGCAATGGGTGAGCGAAAACAATTGACTTAATGCATTGAGTAAAAAATATTCAGCCGGTTAAGCAAAATGGGCTGAGGTATAGTCTTTTGAGCTGTTTCTATTAATTGTCATTTTGTCTGCAAAATTGGCATGGCAGCATCTTTGACTATTGCGGTTAAATACGAATAGGTTTATGAAGAAAGAATCGTTGGAAAACACGACAGGACGAGGTTTTGACGAAACTCAGGAAAGTGGTCGTACTGCCGGTGAAAATCAGCAGACGAACAATTTGTCAGATATTACAGCCTCTGAAGGTGAAAATACGTCGCACGAGGAAGAGGAGCACACCGATGAAATTGACGCCGAAACAGAAGACTTTTTAACTCGCCTTGGTTTGAAAGGAAAGTCGAAAAAGGAAGTGATAGACTTGAAGAAAAAGGTTGAGGAAATGAACGATAAATACCTCCGCTTGCTTGCCGAATTTGAAAATGCAAAACGCCGTAATGCAAAAGAGAGAATAGAGTTGTACAAAACTGCCGGTCAGGATGTGCTGCAAAGTTTGTTGCCTGTTCTCGATGATTTTGAACGTGCACTCAAACAGATGGAACAGGCTAAAGATATTAATGCGGTACGAGAAGGGGTGTTACTTATTCACGATAAGTTTAAAAATATTCTGGAACACAAGGGCCTTAAAGGAATGAACAGCATTGGTCAGGAATTTAATGTGGAACATCACGAAGCCATAACTGAAATTCCTGCACCCAATGACGATATGAAAGGTAAAGTAGTGGATGAAGTGGAACGTGGTTACACCCTGCATGATAAAATTATTCGATTTGCAAAGGTTATAGTGGGGAAATAAACAATGGCTTCTAAAAGAGATTATTACGAAATATTAGGTGTAGCTAAATCAGCAACGGCAGAGGAGATTAAGAAAGCCTACCGTAAGGTGGCAATGCAATTTCATCCCGACAGAAATCCTAATGACAAATCAGCGGAAGAAAAATTTAAAGAGGCAGCTGAGGCATATGAAGTTTTGAGCGATAACGATAAGCGTGCGCGTTACGATCGCTTCGGGCATCAGGGAGTAGGCTCATCGGCAGCAAGTGGCGGTGGAGGTTACAGTGGCGGTATGCGAATGGAAGACATCTTCTCAAACTTCGGGGATATATTTTCCGATATGGGAGGCTCACCGTTTGAATCCTTCTTTGGCGGCGGCAGCAGTCAACGCGGTGGACAGCGACAGCGCGGCACTAGAGGTAGCAACCTGCGCATTAAAATAGCACTCAACTATAAAGAGATGGTTGAAGGAGTGCAGAAAAAGCTAAAGGTTAAAAAATATGTAGAGTGTAATACCTGCAATGGCAGTGGTGCAAAAGACAACACATCCTATTCTACCTGCAACACTTGTCAGGGGCAGGGTTATGTGCGTCGTGTTACCAATACTTTCTTAGGTCAGATGGCCACGCAATCTGTTTGCCCCACCTGTAGTGGCGAGGGTCGTAGCATCACACATCGCTGTACGGTATGCAAAGGAGATGGTCGTGTTTATGGTGAAGAGACTATCAGTATTGACATTCCGGCGGGAGTGAGTAAAGATTTGCAACTGAGCATGAGTGGAAAAGGTAATGCAGGTGAGCGTGGAGGCCCAGCAGGAGATTTACTGATTCAGATTGAGGAGGAAACAAACGAACATCTGAAACGTGATGGCAATAATGTTATCTATGATTTATATGTCAGCTTTGCAGATGCAGCTTTAGGCACCTCTGTGGAAGTACCTACAATAGATGGTAAGGCAAAAATCAAAATCAAACCCGGAACGCAGGCAGGTGAAATTTTCCGCCTGAAAGGAAAAGGCTTTCCTCATTTGAATTCGTATGGCAAAGGAGATCAGTTGATTCAGGTTAATATTTGGACTCCCAAGGAACTTACTAAAGAAGAATCTGCCTTGCTGGAGAAAATGAGACAAATGAAAAACTTCCATCCTCATCCGGGCAAGAACGAGAAAGGCTTTATGGACAGAATGCGCGATTACTTCAGTTAAGTTATACTTCAACTACTTGAATTATATTGGCAGTGTGTCACTGAACATAATTGCCATAGAAAATGAGCTCAAGAAACGAACACATTACAAGTATTCGTGGGGTCGCAGACAGAATAATTCTTTCGATAAACTGACCAATTTTATTTATCACATTAGTCTGTTTGATGAGTTGATAGTTCATATTCAAACTTCATTTAAACACGATGAAAGAATTAAAGAGATTGGCAACTACGCGGTTAACCGATGGTACAATTTTCATTCGGCAATGGCTATTGAAGAAATCTTTTGCTCTCATAAATCGGTAAGGAAGTATGAAGTGGAAAGAGACAAGTACTGCGACTTTTATATTCACAATATACCTTTTGATCATAAGACTTCAGTATTCCCTAAAAATATTCCTTGGTCGAAGAAGTGGTGTAAGGAAAATTCTGCAGTACTTGCCAAATGGTTATACGACAATCAAAGCAGCGAGCAGCGACAACATTTTTCCAATAGAATTTTTCTGATGCTGTATAGTAAGAGTATGGCACACTGGAAACTGAAAGCCGAATTGACATACCTCAGCCACATCATAAATAAATATCTGGATGCATTCAAGCCGGAGCAACTCATACCACTCAACTATCCCGACAAAAAAACTATTTTAACCGACCTTATCTGGGCAGAAGCCTGAAAACGTGAACTACATAGGATCAAAACTAAAATTAGCTTCATTCATTTCTTCGGAGATAAAAAAAATCTGCGGCACATTGCAAAACAAAACCTATGCAGAACCTTTTGGTGGTACAGGTGCAGTTGCCAGAGTTCTTAAGGATAGATTTAAAAAGATGATAGTGAACGATGCTGAAGCATATGCTTATGTGTTGTTAAGACATTACATCGGTAACACGAAGTTCATAGACAGCAGAGAGAAAATACAGGATTTAAATAGATTAACACCCGTTCAAGGATTTATATACAAGAACTATTGTGCAGGCAGTGGCAGTGGCAGAAATTATTTCACCGATAACAATGGAATGAAGATAGATATCATGCGATTGCAGATTGAAAAATGGAAAGAGACGGTAAAAGTTTCAGAAGATGAATATTATCTGTTGCTGGCCTCTCTGTTGGAATGTGCCGATGCACTGGCTAATACCGCATCGGTATACGGCGCATTTTTGAAACAGATAAAAAAGTCAGCATCAGCCTCATTACATCTTACTGATGCACCTTACATCGTATGCAAAACAAAGACAGAAGTGTATCAAGAGGATGCCAATAGGCTCATCAAAAAAATTAAAGGTGATGTGTTGTATTTAGACCCGCCATACAATCAAAGGCAGTATGGAGCCAATTATCATTTGCTCAATACCATTGCACTATATGATAATTTTGTACCGCAGGGCAAAACTGGGCTTCGTCCCGAATACAGTCGCAGCGCGTATTGCAGCCGTACGCAGGTGTATGCAGCTTTTGATGAGTTGTTGTTCAATGCCGATTTTGAATTCATTTTTATCAGTTATAATAATGAAGGATTGTTGGATGAAGATGCGCTGAAGAAGATTTGCGAACAGTACGGCTCTTATAGGTTGATTAAAAAACCATATCAACGATTTCGTGCAGACAAAGCTGATGCGCGCCAACATAAGGCTTCGAGCACCGAAGAACACTTGCACGTATTGATTAAAAAGTGATGGGCAAACATTAAATTTGCGCCTCAATAAAACACCAAACGAGTTTATGCCTACCGTTCAACACTTTCTCGATGATGCGAAAAATCATATGGAGAAAACATTACAGCATTTAGAAAACGAATTGACTAAAGTTCGTGCAGGAAAAATTTCTCCTTCGCTGCTTGATGGCATTTCAGTGGATTATTATGGCGCTCCAACTCCCATTAATCAGGTAGCGAATGTTTCTGTTGCAGACTCACGCACACTCACTATTCAGCCCTGGGAAAAGAAAATGCTCGATGCCATTGAGCGTGCTATCATTGGCGCCAACATTGGTATTACTCCAATGAACGATGGCACTATGATTAAACTGTTTATGCCACCGCTCACTGAAGAGCGTCGTAAAGAGTTTGTGAAGAAAGCGCATCAGATCACAGAGCACGAACGTGTGGCTATTCGCAGCATTCGCCGCGATGCTATTGAACATATTAAAAAACTGAGTAAAGATTCGGTGCCCGAAGATGAAATTAAAACCGGGGAAACCAGAGTTCAGCAATTAACTGATAAATACATTAGTATGATAGATAAACATCTCGAAGCAAAAGAAAAAGAAATTATGACTGTGTAAATGGTTATCCTTATCAATAAAAAGGCGGCTGTTCAGCCGCCTTTTTTTATTCGCTTTTCACGAAGCGAATGATGCTTTGTTTTTGGTGTTCATCTTTAATATGCAGCTGATAGGTGCCGGGGCTGAGTGTTGAAACATCTATGAAAGTAGTAGAACTTGATGTTTGTGAAATTATCAATCGTCCAAGTATATCAGAGATTTGAATGATATATGTGTTGTTGCCAGATAGTCCGTCGATATACAATAAATTATTGCAAGGATTAGGATAAACATGAACAGGAATCTGGAATAAGGTGCCAACAGAATTGAATATACTTACATTTAAGTAAGCGGTGTCGTTACACACGCCATTGCTTTCTACTATTATTAGTTGTCCTGTAGTGTTGTCGTTCCAGGTGACACTAATGCTGTTGGTTGATTGCCCGTTGAGAATAGCACCGTTTGTAGCCGTCCAGTTGTAGGTGTTGCCTGTGTTTTGTGTCACAGAATAATTATAGTTCTGAAAGGCGTTTACATTCATAGGTCCGATGATTGGAGAGGTGTTTACAGCAGGAACCACACTTACATCAAGTTCGAGAGATGCGCCGCTGCATCCGTTGGAATCGGTAACGGTAACTGTAAATGTGCCGCTGTTGATAACATTAATAGCACTGGAAGTGCTGCCATTAGACCATTGATAATTCTGATATTCAGCCGTACTTAATATAATAGTGTCCCCACTACAAAATAAAGTGCTGCCACTGCTGTTAATCACCGGTTCAGGGTTGTCGCTCTGTGTTATGGTTATTACATCCGAAGGACTATTACAGCCATTCAAATCATTTACCTCTACTTGATATTGGCCTGACTCGTACACTATAATGCTTTGAAGTGTATCGCCGGTGTTCCACAGATAACTTAATCCATCGCTGGCAGTAAGTATGGCACTGTCGCCACTACAAAAGGATAATGAAGTTGCTGTTAATGTTGGTCCTGCAAAAACGTTTACCTGAATAGTATCATAACAAATAGTATTGCCATCAGTAACTATTATGGAAGCAGAAACCGAAGAGGGTATATTGTATGTGATTGTTTGGGTTGTGTCTCCGGTGCTCCATTGATAGTTATAATCATTGCTGTAGTTATTAAATGGTACATCATTGCTCCATAGGACACCATTTAACAAAGAACCGAAATTGTTATTACCGCTTTTATCGCTAACCAGAAAACCACTACCCTGATTGAAATCGAAGTATAAAGACAATTGACTCTCTTCTGACGATTTTAGTTGACGATACATCTTGTCAACTATTTCCTGTTGCGAGAGCGAGCGCTTCCATATGCGCAGTTCATCCATCCATCCACGTGTATAATAAGGATATGCAGTGTATTGATGACGGCCTATGTTTAAACTGTAATTGTTTTGTCCGAATGAAATTGTACCGGTGGTTTCAATTTCTAATACTCCATTTATGTACAAACGGCGTATGTTGTTGTTCCCTGTATAGCAAAGGTGCACCCATTGTCCAAAGGCCGGATTCATATTTGGCCCGTAAATGATATTCATTGGTTGCGGATAAGGAGAGCCTTGTGCACGGAAACCACCGAAATAACTGTTTCCAACAAAATCAGGATAACGACCTAAAGCATACCAGCCAATTGTAGTGTCGGGGCCTTTAGATATTAGATAATAAAAACCGATAGTATCGGGCTTATACCAGCATTCAACGGTAAAAGACGTATCAATATTTAGTGAACTGTTATTCAATACGGCAATGTAGTCGTTGATTCCATCAAAACGAACGCTGTATCTGTTTTGGCGTTTGAGGGCCTTTATTGTAACCGGTTCTCCTTTGCACACTGTCGTATCGGGCGTGGTAATCATAGACTCGCTGCAGTCTAGTTGTGCCTGTGAAGCAATGGAAATCAGTGTTAAGAGTAAAGTCAGATATTTTTTTATCATATGCTGTTGTAAGTTTTATTATTTATTGTCGCCGTCAATCAGGTTGCCTAAACCGCCGAGTATACTGCCTTCTTCTCTGCTTTTGCTTGTGGCGAAGCGTAAGATACGTTCGGCTAACCTGCTGATGGGAATAGATTGAATCCAAACCTTGCCCGGACCAGTGAGCGTTGCAAAGAACACCCCTTCGCCTCCAAATAGCGTATTACGAATTCCACCGACAAATTCAATATCGTAATTTGTATTTGGTGTAAAGGCAACTATGCACCCGGTATCAATGCGAAGTTTTTCGCCGGGTCGAAGTTCTTTCTCCATAATGTAACCGCAAGAGTGTACGAAACATAAGCCGTCTCCTTCAAGTTTTTGCATAATGAATCCTTCACCACCAAAGAGCCCTGTACCTAACCTACGTTGAAATTCAATTCCTATAGAAACGCCTTTTGCAGCACACAGGAAAGAGTCTTTCTGGCAAATCATCTTGCCATTGAGTTGAGCCAGGTTTAAAGGAATGATTTTACCGGGATATGGTGCTGCGAATATTATGCGACGCTTCATAGTTCCATAATTGGAGTAAGCTGTCATAAAGAGACTTTCGCCGGTTAGCAGTCTTTTTCCTGCTGATAGAACTTTTCCGAGCAGCCCGCTTTGTTGTTGCGAACCATCACCAAATATAGTCTCCATACGTATGTCTTCCTCCATAGTCATCATAGCACCGGCTTCGGCAACTGCGGTTTCTGTGGGTTCGAGTTCAATCTCTACGCACTGCATTTCTTCTCCAAGAATGCGATAGTCTATTTCGTGATTTAAAGTCATTATTAATAATTGCTTACAAAGATGTGTTATGATGAGTAATCATAAAAACCTTTACCATTTTTTTTACCGTATCTTCCTTCATCAACTAATTTTTGCTGTAATTGGCTTGGAGCAAATTGTGGTGCATGGTTCATTAACTCATACAGTGACTTGGTAACATTCAGATTTGCATCCACACCTATCAGGTCAATGAGTCTGAATGGGCCCATTTTAAACCCGCAGGATTCTAGAAGTATGTCAACTGTTTCAACATCAGCCATTCCTTCTTCTACTATCTTAATGGGTTCGGTATGATACATCTTGCCAATGCGGTTAACGATAAAGCCCGGACGGTCTTTAGCGCGAACGGGAACTTTGCCCAACTTGATACATAAGTCAAAAACACATTGAGCAGTTTCATTGGATGTAGTTGTGCTTTGCACCACCTCCACTAACTTCATCAGGAATGGTGGATTGAAAAAATGCATTCCGACTATTCTTTCAGGATTAGGAATTTCTTCTGCAATACTATTTACAGGTATTGATGAGGTGTTTGTGGCAAGTATGGTGTTCGTCCCGTTTGTTTCGTGTAATTGCCTGAAAAGATTTTGTTTCACTTCTTTATTTTCAACAATAGCTTCTATCACCACTTCTGCTCTAACTTGTTGAATGTCGTCCGTTGTTTTAATTAGAGATAAATAATTCAATTTATCCGCTTCGGTTATCTTGTTTTTTGAAACTGCAAAAGCAAGGTTTTTTTCAATTTGTTGCAAACCTTTACTTACATAGGCTCCTTCAATATCAAACAGAACAACTTTAAAACCGCTCTGAGCGCAAACTTGTGCAATACCGCTTCCCATGGTACCAGCACCGCACACACCAATTGTTTTTATGTCTTCAAGTTTCACCGTTATTAACTTTTATTTTTCATTTCTATGATTCGGGTAGCCTTTGCATATACACCACCGTGCCTGCATATAATGTCATCAATCTGAAAGTTCACCTTCTCCTTGTATTCCATAAAATTTCTGAACTCTATCTGATTGATGTTGTAAACCAGCGATAGTTCATAGCCATTATCTTTAAACTCGTTGAAGCAAACCACAAAATCATTTTCAATAAACTCGGTGTTGAGCATAAAATCTGAAATCTTTTCAACAATTTTTTTTAATGACTCCGTTCCTGTTTCATAACCAAGTATGATAGTGGTATCAACATATCTATAGGTACGCATGGAAAGATTGTCCACGCTTGTTTCTACCATCATCTTATTCGGCAGTGTTACATATGTTTTATTGAAGGTGCGTAAGCGTGTACTGCGAAAGCCAATGTTTTCAACAGTTCCGGTAATATCATCAACTCTGACAATATCTCCTATTGCAAATGGTTTGTCCAGAAAGATGGTAATGGAAGCAAAAAGATTCTTCAGGCTTTCCTGTGCTGCCAATGCAATAGCCAAACCTCCAATACCTAACCCGGCTATTAGTGAGGCAATATTGACTTTAAAAATGTTGCTAAGCACAGCAAACAAGGACACAACAACAATTATCACCTTTAATGAATCCTTTACAAATGGAACTAACATATCGTCCATTTTCGACTCTGTTTGTGTTGCGCGTTCTGCTATTAACACACCTATAAAATCAATGATGCGTAATACAAACCAAGTGAAACTAATGCCAAGCATTAGTTTTAGAATGTCAAAAAGGACTTGGTTAAGATGAATGTCATTGAAGTCTATATCCCACTTGGCAGGGTAGTGCAACAGGTTTATGGCGAAACTGAAAATGATGAGCATCAGCATCCACTGTGCAGGTTCCAGAACCAACTCATTGAAGGTTTTTACTTTGTTCTCTTTAGAAAACCTTCGGAAAATGGTATAAACTGCTGAACCAAGTAATTTGGATAAATAACGTTTGAATACAAAAACAAAAAGCATTAATCCCGCAACCCATAGCCAATCGTCTAAGGTGTTATCCAGGATTTTGATTTTTTCCAGTTCACTCATCTTCATATGAATATGTATTGCAAAAATAGTTTGAAATAAAAATTGATAGATCATTGAACAGTTTATCGGTCAGCAGATGCAACTTGTGGGAAACAAGAATGAACTCTAACAGATAATAGACTGTCAGCGATTTAATTTAGCCACACCTAAAATTTTTATGCTCGACGAATTTCTCTCTTCCCTTAGTGTACAGGATATAGTTGACCGCGATGCGCTCAGTCCCGATCAAATGGCAAATTGCATTCTCATTCACGAAACTGTAGTGCCTGATATTATGGGGGCACATATTGCAATTATTGGCATTAAAGACGACAGAGGTTCGGTACGTAATAAGGGTTGTGCCAAAGCGCCTGACGCCATTCGCAAGCAGTTGTATCAAATGTATATGCCACATAAACATCTGAAGATTGTTGATTTGGGTAATTTGGAGAAAGGAGCCAAGCCACGTGACACCTATGTGGCTTTAAGTAAAATAGTAACTGAGCTGTTTCAGCATAAAATTGTTCCCATCATCATTGGTGGTTCACACGATGTGAGTTATGGGCAGTATGGCGGCTATCAGGAATTTGGTAAGATGATCAATGTTGCTGTGGTTGATAGTTTCATCGACATACGTGAAAATGAAGAGCAAATCAATGCCGATAATTTTTTAATCAACTTACTTACTCATCAACCCAATTTCTTATTCAACTATAGTCAGTTGGCTTATCAGGTGCATTATGCCTCACCGATGACTATAGATACATTGGACAAGTTGTATTTTGATATGTATCGTTTGGGTAAGCTACGCGAAAACATACATGCGGTAGAGCCATTGATGCGCGATACGGATATGGTGAGCTTCGACATCAGCGCTGTTCGTTTCAGCGATGCTCCGGGTAATGGCAATGCCACACCTAACGGACTCACAGGTGAAGATGCCTGTCAGATAGCCCGTTATGCCGGACTCAGCGACCGCCTTAGCTCTTTTGGTCTTTATGAGGTTAATCCTGTAATGGATAATCGCAACCAAACGTTAATGCTTGCTTCTCAGATGATATGGTATTTTATGGAAGGATTTGCTAATCGCAAAAAGCTGATACCAAAAGATAACGATGCCGACTTCACTAAGTTTATTGTTCATCTGGCGGAGCATAATTATGAACTGGTGTTTTGGAAAAATGTGAAGCATGATATTTGGTGGATGGAAGTACCGGCAGGACACAAGAGTAAAAGACCAAACAAAAAACATTTGATTCCCTGCACTTACGATGATTATCAGCAAGCCTGTCGCGAGGAACTTCCCGAACGCTGGCTGAAAACACACGAGAAATTATCCTGATTGCCCGGTAATACGTGAGCGGTAAACTGCAAGCCCATTTGTTTTTATTCTTAGCCAACCTCATTTATGGGGTTAGCTTCACCATTGCCAAAGATGTTGTACCGGTTTATGTTGGCCCCTTCGGAGCTATTGTTATCAGAGTTTCAGTGTCGCTATTATTATTTGCACTTTCGTATTTCATATTTATTCGCGAAAAAATTTACCGCCGCGATTTAATACTCATTGCTGCCTGCGGGCTATTTGGAGTAGCACTAAATCAATTACTCTTTTTCAAAGGCTTGTCCATTACCACACCCATCAATGCGGCATTAATAATGACAACTACACCCATAATGGTTGTTTTGATTTCCTATTTCACCGGTCGTGATTATATGAACCTGTGGCGCGTTGTAGGTATTCTATTAGGTGTGTGTGGCGCACTTACAATTATATTATATGGTAAGGATGTTTCATTTACCGGTGGCCGCAGATTCGGAGATTTGTGCATTTTCATAAATGCGGCTTCCTACGCAGTGTATATAGTCATTGTAAAGCCTTTGATGTTCAGGTATCATCCGATTACCATCATCACACTTGTTTTTTTGTTTGGAAGTTTTATTGTATGGCCAATTGGATATTCTGAGTTTATCGAAATCGACTGGCATCTGATGCCACAGATGATATTACTTGAACTGGCATTCATTGTTTTAGCAACTACCTTCCTTGCTTATCTGTTCAATATTCTTGCTATGAAACACGCCTCACCGGGTGTGGTAGGTATTTATATTTATTCGCAGCCAGCAATAGCAACCATGTTTGCATTACTAATGCAAAAAGATACGTTCAGTTGGGAAAAGATGTTGGCTACGCTGATGATTTTTACTGGAGTTTACCTGGTCAGCTTTGCAGGTAAAAAACATACAACACAGCTTGCTAAATAGCTGTAATATTGACTATGCTTAGATCAATGACAGGATTCGGTAAAGCCGAACACAGTGATGAACATTTTAATATCAAAGTAGAAATACGTACGCTGAACTCAAAATATTTTGATTTGAATCTCAGGATTTCACAACAGTTGAGAGAGAAAGAACACTTGATACGTGCCATTATGCTCGAACAAATTCAACGGGGCAAAACAGATGTAAACATTACATTGGAATTTACATCAGGAACATCTTCGCACCGCATTAATACAGCCTTACTCAAAGATTATGTTCAACAATTGAAAGGCGTAGCAACTGAATTAAATCAAACAGACAATGACTTGATTCCGGTTGCTATGAAAATGCCCGACGTGCTTAGCTCTGCTCAAAACGATAACATTGAAATCATTTGGACCTTAACAGAACAAACTATTTCGCGTGCCATTAATCAACTGAATCAGTTTAGAGAACAGGAAGGACAGTCTCTCATTAGTGAATTTGAAAAGATGATACAATCCATTCTTGCCACCTTAAATGAAGTTGCTGCAAAAGACCCTGAACGTTTGGTAAGCATCCGCGAACGACTATCACAGCTTCTCAACGAACATGTACCTAAAGAAAAAATAGATGCTAACCGTCTGGAGCAGGAGTTGATTTATTATATTGAACGAATGGACATCACTGAAGAAAAACAACGATTACAAAATCATTGCAATTATTTTTTGGAAACTATGCGTAAGGAAAAAAATGCCGGACGCAAATTGAATTTCATAGCTCAGGAAATGGGACGCGAAATCAACACCTTAGGATCTAAAGCTAATCACGCCGGTATTCAGCAACACGTGGTACGAATGAAAGATGAATTGGAAAAAATCAAAGAACAATTGATGAATGTTTTATAGTGGGTATGCCGTTGCAATTAACCATACTGATTCTATTCTTGTATCTGTTCATTCAACAATCATTCAAGCAACAACAACTTACCTATCCGCGTGTTCGCACCGCTTATACAGAGTATGCCGACTCGTTGAAAAATCATTTGCAACAACATCAAATCAACCTGACAAGTAATGAGATTTTTCTGCGGGCTTTTAAAAAAGAGAAAACTTTAGAACTCTGGTCTAAGAATAAAAGCGACTCGCAGTTTGTATTCATTCAATCATACCCTTTCTGTGTTTTGTCGGGCATGCTTGGTCCCAAGCGCCGTCAGGGAGATGGCCAGGTACCAGAAGGTGTTTATCATATCAACCGCTTCAATCCGCAGAGCAATTTTTATTTATCGCTCGGCATTAATTACCCCAATGCATCAGATAAAATCTTAGGAACATCAAATCCGGGTGGCGATATTTTTATTCACGGCTCCTGCGTAAGCATAGGTTGCATTCCTATTACAGACAACAGAATAAAGGAGCTTTATGTGTATTGTGTAGAAGCAAGAAACAATGGTCAGCAGCAAATACCTGTTCATATTTTTCCGGCTAGACTCTCACAAAATCAACTTGGTGAACTTCTAAAATCGACTCAAGATATTCAGTTGCAAGCTTTCTGGCAAAATCTGCAACCAGTTTATACAATGTTTGAAACGGATAAAAAACTGCGAACCATTACAATTTCAAAAGAAGGCAGATATATGATTGCCGGTTAATGCAGCACTTATAGCACTTCGCTGGGTACGCCGATACTGTTTTCTTCTATAACCTCAATTTCTTTCAACTTAGGTAAGTCAGCTGTACTGTTTATTCCAAAATAGTTTAAGAAATATGGACTCACAGAATATAAAATGGCTTTGCCTGCGCTTTCACTGCGACCGCTAATGATGATTAAATCTTTTTCCAGCAGTTTTTGAATGGCATAATCGCAGTTAACACCACGAATCTGCTCAATATCACTTTTTGATGTTGGTTGTTTGTATGCAATTATTGAAAGACATTCCAATTGACCGGTGCTGAGTTTCTTGTTCAACTTTTGCTTGACATACTCGGCCACTGTGGGTTCATAGGCATTCTTGGTAAAAAACTGATAACCACCTGCGATTGGAAGAATATGAAAAGCAAATTGTTCGTCTTCGTATTTATTAACCAATATGTCTAATTCTGCCTGTATTTGTTCCTGACTTAATTCGGTGCCCAATAACTTCTTAATACAGCCTTGAATTTCTTCAAGGGTAAGTGGACTGTCGGCAGCAAAAATGAGGGATTCAATGTGTTGTTGCATATATTCTATTTCGGGTTAGAGCAAAAGTAATAGAATAACGCTAATGCCAATCGCTTATTTGACACTTCCTTAAACAACAAAAAGCGCTCCAGAGGTGAAGCGCTTTCTCTATGAAAAAACAAAAAAAAGAATTAAATCAGTGCGGAGAAAATCATATCGTCCGGTGAAATTATATTGTCATCACAAATCAATACCGTACGTTCAACAAGCGCTTTTAACTCACGGATATTACCGGGCCACGTATGTGAGGCAATTTTTTGTAGTGCCTGTGAGTTGAAACTCTTTTGGGGTAATTTATTTCTATCACAGAATTCTTTCAGGAAATGTTTTGCCAACAGGATACTGTCGTTTTCGCGCTCGCGTAATGGGGGTAGATGAATCAAAAATCCTTGCAAACGATAATAAAGATCTTCGCGCATCTTTCCATCTTTAACACGCTGTGCCAGATTTTTATTGGTTGCCGCCACTACACGTACATCTAGTTGTATTTCTTTATTGGAACCTAAACGCATAATCTTATTCTCCTGCAATACGCGCAGAAGCTTAGTTTGAAGGTTCAAATCCATTTCACCAATTTCATCGAGGAAAATGGTGCCGCCGTTTGCTTCCTCAAATTTTCCAATTCTTTTTGCATCGGCTCCGGTAAATGCACCTTTTTCATGGCCAAACAATTCGCTTTCCATGAGGTCTTCAGGAATCGCAGCCATGTTAACTAATACATAAGGCATTTTTGCGCGTGGAGAATTAAAGTGAATTGAAGCTGCTGCCAACTCTTTGCCTGTGCCGCTTTCGCCGGTTATCAAAGCAAGCATATTGGTCTTTTCCACTTTTTGAATCAGACGCAATACTTTTAAAACTGCAGGACTTTCACCAATTATTTTGTTATACTTATTACGATCAACAATTTGCTCGCGCAAATAATCTACCTCCTTACGAAGGTTTACATTCTTACTCAGGTTTTCAACAGTTATTGCCAACTTCACCATGGTGTTATCGTTTTTCATGAGGTAGCCGCTTGCGCCGTTGTTATAACATTCAACCACTACTTCAACCTTATCCTGTCCGGATAGAATTATGCATTGAATGTCCTTATTGTAATTCTTGACTTCTTTCAAAACATCCAGGCCATTTCGGTCGGGCAGGTTATAATCAATAGTTACTATGTCGGGGTTCAAGTGAATATTCTTGAATAAATCTTCAGCTGACTGAAAAATATGAATGTCGTACTTGTCTTCAGTTTCAATAGAATGCTGAAGTAAAGTGGCATACAAATCATTGTCTTCAACAATAAAGATCTTTGTGATGTGACGATTGTCTGGGCTAACTGTTGGTGTAGGCGTTTCGTTTTTTGTTTCCGGAGTTGTTTCCGCTTTCTTAATAAAATTAAACATTGTAATTGGAGCTGTTTTTTTAACTTTCCGTTTTTACTTGTTTAAAGTGAAGATGTTACAGTAGATAGGATGATATTTCGGATATTGTAGAACAATAATAAATAAGAAAGCCGCTGCGATCTCGCAGCGGCTTTCTTATGAATGCATTCGATGATTAATTGCGACGCATATATATCAGTATATAGTATATTAAAGTAGCTAATGACGCTATAGCTGCAACTACATAAGTCATAGCAGCCCACCACAAACCATCTTTAGCTTTTTCGTGGTCAACAGAACTACTTAGAGTACCCGTCTTGTCCAGCCAGGCCAACGCACGGTTACTGGCATCAAATTCCACCGGCAATGTTATGAAAGAGAACAATGTTGTTACTCCAAACAATACGATACCTGCTAAAAGTAAACCTGGGAATACATTGATCAACAGAACACCACCTAATAATACCCATTGAACTATGTTTGATGAGAACTGCACTGCCGGCACTAATTTACTGCGGAGTGTTAACCAGGAGTATGCCTGAGCGTGCTGCACTGCGTGACCGCACTCGTGAGCAGCAATTGCTGCTGCTGTTACCGTATTTCCGTTGTAAACTTCGGGACTCAGGTTTACTGTTTTGTTGAGAGGATTATAGTGGTCGGTAAGAAAGCCCGGTACAGAAATGATTTTTACATCATAAATGCCGTTATCATTTAGCATTTTTTCAGCCACATCACGGCCTGACATACCATTGCGAAGAGGAAGTTTAGAGTATTCTGTTAGCTTGCTTTTTAAACGCCATTGAACCAACATCCCGACTGCCATAAAGAAAATTAGAATTACGAAAAACATAATTATTTAAATTTTTGAAGTGATTGCACACAAAAATATGTGCCATATTGGAAAACGGAAATAATGTCCTGTTTGTTCAGGAAATGTCGTCAATTATTACGACACTTATTCTACAACGAATTGATTGTTGTAACTTTTTGTGCCATCAATAATCCTAAGCACATAGTTACCGGCAGTCATGTTTTTATTCAGTGTGAGTGTTTGCTGAATAGTACTGTTATCAATCCCTATATTATTGGTATAAAAACAGTTGCCTGCTGCATCCCATACTTCAACTTTTACCATACTCTCGGGACTGTCGATTTTAAAGTAAGTGTGCAGATGAGTTCCTGAAGAATCCGGTGTAATCATAACAGGCATAGAAAGACCGCGATAAACGCGACCTTTTTCAGCCAGAACATTTTCAATGATACGGTCGCTTGATTTTAATATATAGCTGTTGCTCCAATTGCTTTTCTCTGATTTTGATTTATCGCAAACTGTTGAAGCTTCTATGACATAGTTGGCTCCTTCTTGAAGGTTAGTGAGGGTTACACTATTTTTTGATGTTTCTATCATCTGCCAGTCGGTATCTTGCTCTTTTTTAAATCGGATGGTTGAAGGTCCGGTGTTAGAAAGTGTAATAACAGCAGCATTGGTTGATGTTACCTTATGCGAGATGATCTCCGGTGCTTTGCATTTGCTGCAGTCGGTGCGCACATTTACTACAGTGCTTAACACTTGTTTCACTACAGGCCGTACACTGAATTCAGATACTTCTATAATGTCGCCATCGCCATCGTAATGTGTGAGCAACATGGTAATGTTTACAGCATCGGCACTTTGATTTCTCCAAACAAATTGAAACCCGTTTCGGAAATAATTATTTATGAAGTATTTACCAGCCAACTTTCTATTAACTATTATTTCTAACAATCCTTTGTCGAGAGCGGATAGTGTGCGTGCATTTAAAGTGAGTAGGTAATCAACACCAGCCTGTAGTTTTATTTCTTTTCTGTAAAAAATGCGCTCCTTGCTATTTAATAATTCAGAAGTAATCAGGTGTCTTCCACTTTCACCAAAAACGCGTTCTTGTTTTTTATATATTGTAGCAGTGTATGTCGTTGTTTTATTAGGCGAAGCTATTGGTGTTGCCGAATTGGCATTATCCAGGTATTTTACAGGTGCCCATTCATATATATCACCTCCATAAGCCTTCAGAGACACAGTATCGCCTTGACAAATTGACTTGTTTTCTGAAACATAAAATGAATACGTGCGTGCTTTTACATCTTTGCTCCTGAATTGATCTGCCACTAATAATAATAATGTACTTACTACACTACCGGTGGCTATTCCAAACAGGGAATACATCAGGATTGTTTTTAGTGTATTGTGTGTGCGAACCTGCACTTTGTTTGTAGAGCGTATAGTCATTCGACTGAAATTTTGGCGCTTTACGAGACCAAAGTGTAATAGTTCCAAATAGAAGAAAATGCGGTTTTTTCTAAAATTTCAATGATTTTAATAAAGCCGGATGTAACTATTATAAAATGGGAACGAATAAAAGCAACATCAAAAAACAACCAATGTCTGTATTAAACACCTATAAAGTATTTGGCTTTGATAATCGAACGGAATCAAGTCAATACCTCAAGCTATACAGGGCCATGAGCTTGGCCGGAATGATACTCTATCCGCTCATTTACTATTTTACTTCACAGTCTGCGCACGCCAAGTTTGATAATTTATATCTGACTTTCTTTATGTCAGTAGTGTGTTTGGCATTTTATCTCTCTACATACTACATAGCATTTGTCCGTGATCGTGTTGAAGTTTTTGCCCAAGTGGTTCTGTACACATGTACATTTCAATCCTTACACGAGCTGCATTATTCTCAGTATGACTCAGGAATATTTATAGGATTCATGTTAGTGTTAACCATATTTAATGTGTCTTTCACTCAGGCCAAACACTTAGCTATATACAATCTGACATTCTTTGTTCTTTTTAGCATTTCCAACTTTTCAGTTAATCCGGTCAAGGAGGCGTTGTTTAATGAGATAAATATTCTGACTGTTCAGATTCTTATGCAAATTATAGTTACCAACTTTTTAAACAGTAAGAATCAACATCAGTTAAAGGCTGAGATTATGTCTTCGTTGTTCAATGATGCTCCGGATGCCATTTTGTTTATTGATATTGAGAAAAAAGAAATAGTAAATTGTAATAAAAAATCGCTCGAGTTATTTGAGTGTTATAAGAAAGATCAGTTGCTCTTTAAATCCCTAGAGGCTTTATTCCGAAATACAAGTTTGATAAAGGAACTGCTTGATTTTGATAGTAAAAAACATGTAGCAGTGACCTTAGTTGAAGAAGTAATGCTGTATAAACTAAATGGAGCAAGTTTCTGGGCAGATACGGCTATATCAACTCTGACCATTAAGAATAAAGACTTTCTTCTGGTACGTATATCAGATATAGATGCAGTTAAGAAATCGCAAATGGCTTTAGTTGAGAGTGAAGAGCGTTACCGCGACATTATCGAAAATTCTAAAGACCTGATTTGCATTCACGATGTAGATGGTAGAATACAGGTTGCCAATAAAGCATTCAGTACCGTTCTTGGTTATGATGAACACGAGATTAGTGGTACCAATATTATTGACTACATACCCGAACGCCATAGAAATGATTTTTACAAATACATCGATGAGCTTGTTGCTAAAGGGGAAAACAAAGGTGTAATGAAGGCAGTTAGCAAATCGGGAGAGTTAAAGCTTTTGGAATTTAATAATTCCACCAAGCGTGATGAAACAGGCTCTATTACAGTACGTGGTATGGCTGTTGACATTACAGAAAAATATATGCTGCAACGCAAACTGAACGAGAGTCTGAAGCATTTCCAAATGATTTCAGAGAACTCGGCGGATATGATTTGTCAGCATTCAAAAAATGGATTGTTTGAGTATGTATCAACTGCTGTTGTTAAACTTACAGGTTACCTGCCCGAAGAATTATTAGGAAAGGATTTTCTCTCCATCATTCATCCTGATGACCAAAAGTTGATACGTTTGGTAAGTCCTCTGTACTGCGAACAGATTGATAACGAACCTACAAGTATTGAGTACAGAATATCAAAAAAGAATGGACGTATATTGTGGGTAAATACCATCTTTAAACCTATACATAATGATAGTGGTGTTATCACCGGTTATCATTCCTCTTCGCGCGATATTTCAGAACGCAAGAAAATTGAGCATCAGACAGAAAGAAAAGATCGCCTTTTTAAATCTCTAACAGAAGCATCAAAAGAATTATTGAGTAATCATAATATGGATCAATCGGTACCTGCAGCAATGACTATCATGTCTAAGTCTTTGCAGGTTGATGCCTCTGCAATGTATCAGGTTACTGTTAATGAACATGGTGATTTGTGTCTGAATCATTTATATGGATGGACTTCTGTACAAGATGAAGTAGCTTTCAGAGATTTGACAAAACAGAATCTGTCTGTTTCATCTTATCTGCAACGTTGGTACGACATTTTAAATAATGGAACACTGGTGAAAGGATTTCATACATCCTTTACAGACAATGAACGAGCACTTATTCACGATGGTAATTTTCAGTCAGTGATCGTATTGCCTGTAACCGTGGATAATAAATTGTGGGGAATTATGTGTTATTCATACAATACAGAGTTTCACGTTTGGAACGCTGTAGAAGAAGCTATACTAAAAACAGCTTGCTCCGGTATTGCAGGCACAATTCTTCGCCATCAGAATGAAAATGAATTGACGCTGGCAAAAGAAACAGCGGAATATGCCTCAAAAGCAAAAGAAACATTTCTGGCTAATGTGAGCCACGAGATACGCACACCAATGAATGGTATCATCGGGTTAACACGTCTATTGGAAAAAACACCAATGAATGAAACACAGAAGCGCTATATCTCCGCAGTTAAACAGTCCGGTGAATATTTATTAGTCATCATCAACGACCTCTTAGATTATTCTAAAATTGTAGCAGGTCATATGGAGTTTGAACATATTCCATTCAACCTCGATAATATTCTAAATAACATCAACCACACATATTCTCTGAAAGCAATTGAAAAGGGAATAGAGTTTATCATAACTTGTGGCGAAGATGTGCCTCGTTGGTTAACCGGTGACCCGGTACGTTTAAATCAGATTATTGTGAACCTTATTGGGAACTCTATTAAGTTCACCGAGAAAGGTCACGTTGAATTGCGTATTCAATTGTTAAAACAGTTAAATAATAAAGCTACAGTACGATTTATGGTTAAGGATACCGGGATAGGAATAGCAAAAGAAAAACTCGGTACTGTGTTTGAAAGCTTTAAACAGGCTGAAACAGCAACTTCAAGAAAATATGGAGGCACAGGTCTTGGGCTTTCAATTGTAAAAAAATTAGTTGAAGCTCACGGCAGCGAAATTCATCTCGATAGCGATACCGGTAAGGGATGTGAGTTTTATTTTCACATCGATTTTGAAATAGCCTCAAAAGTGGAAGCTGAGGTAGATGAATCCGATTCAGTAATTAGTCTTGTCGGAGCTAAGATTCTATTAGCTGAGGATAATATGGTTAATCAGTTGTTGGCTTTTGACTTAATTAGCAGTTGGGGTGCTCAATTGACTATGGTGGATAACGGTGAAAAAGCAATTGCCAAACTCAAAGAAGATTCATTTGATCTGGTGCTTATGGATGTACAAATGCCGGTGCTTGGTGGTCTTGAAGCTACTGAGATTATCCGTCAGTACTCTGATCCTGCCATCAAACAAATTCCAATTATTGCCATGACAGCTGATGCTATAAAGCAAAATATTAAAAAGTGTTTCGACGTGGGTATGAACGATCATATTACTAAGCCATTTATACCATTGGAGTTGAATAAAATAATTTGGAAGAATTTTACGGATGCAACCAAAAAGCGCTTATCTTCATCCAATAATTCAGGGACCCTAAAAGTAACTGAATCAACCCAACAAGCCATACGACAACCCGAATCAGTGACCACTACTACCACTTTCCAATATACATCCCTTCATAACCTTCTGGAATTCTCTCGTGGCAAGAATGACTTTGTTGCAAAAATGCTCAAGCTATTGCTAGATCAAACTCCACCTGCAGTGGAAGGAATTCGTAAGGGTATTGAATCATCAAACTGGCCTGAAGTGCGTGCATTGGCTCACAAAATGAAGCCCAATATACACTTGATGGGCAATCCTGAGTTGGATCGTATGATACTGAAATTGGAAAAGGACTCCGACGCACAGGTAGGCCTAAATGAAATGCCGGCGCTATTCAACGACTTTTTTACTCTGTATCAGTTAGCTGTTGAAGAGCTTAAAATTGCCCTTGCTCAATACTCAGTTTCTTAGCTTAATTAAACTTGTCGGTTTAGCGACAAAGGTCTTTATTGTCGTTTTGAAATTGTATTCATGACAGAACAATAGATGCAATTTATCGTCTTATTTGGTTCAATTGTCGATTATTTTATACTAAGGCATACTCCAAAAAGTACTTTGCGTGCTCTAACACCAAACGACAATTATTACTGTGGAGAAAACGATGCTTATTGTAGATGATGAACCCGGGGTACGGCTTCTGTTGGAGCACTATTTCTCCGAGGATTTCAACGTTGTGGCCAAAGAAGATGGCGATGATGCCATAGCCTGGTTAACCGAAGGAAATCAACCACAGTTTATTATCACCGATATTGAAATGCCACGCCTTAATGGCCTGGAATTATTGAAGAAAATCAGAGAACATATTAATACTATAAATGTTCCTTGTTTGGTTGTTTCAGGAAAGAGTAAAGAAGAACACCTTTTAAATAGCTTTAAACTTGGAGCCAATGGTTTTATTTCTAAACCATTTAATGCTGATGAATTGAAGCGCGAAGTTGATTACCTAATGACCCACTAAAACACCAAACACCCCATGCTTATCTTATATATAGATACCGATATAGTGATGCACGAGAAAATAAAAGAAGTTTTCCTGCATGCACACAGAGTAGAATGTTTTGAGACTCTTTATGAAGCATATAAATGGACGAAGAGAAATCAGACCCCCGACATCATCATAACCGATTTTGAAATGGATCACCCTACTCAATTACAGTCCATCAAGTTTTTACAAACAAAAGTGAAGTTGAAAAACACGAAAATGATTGGATATTCTGATGTGGTGAATGCAGATTATTTACGTCTTGCAATTACTCACAGGGCTTCACGTCTTTTCTCAAAGTCTGAGCTAATCTCCGGGTTGATTGACTACCTCAATATGCTGTCTTCGCCAACATCAATTAAAGAAGACTTTGTGCCGGAGAACAGCACACGTTCTTTGGGTGTGCTCACTAAGCGAGTTTCACTTAAGAAAAAGTAAACTTCCAACACCATACTGTTTGTGGCTGAAATGAGACCATAAAATTTATTGCACTATTTTTAGAGCATAATCAACTTGCCCTTATGAGATGTATTATTGTTGATGACGATAAAATTTCGCGTGAACTAATTAGCGACTATGCCGCAGATACTGAAGGCATAGATTTGCTTGGAGTTTTTCCTTCGGCGATTGAGGCCAATAATTTTTTAAGTAAAAATCATGTGGATTTGATTTTTCTTGATGTGGAAATGCCCAAGATGACGGGACTTGAACTATTGAAATCTTTAGACGAGAAACCGCTGATAATTCTGATTACATCAAAGGAAAAGTATGCCGTTGAAGCATTTGAGCATGAGGTTATAGATTATCTGATAAAACCGGTTGACTACTCTCGTTTTATCAAGGCATTCCAGAAAGCCAAGGCACGATTGAAGCCTGCACCGCTTGATAAAGTAACCAGCGAGTCTGTATTTATTAAAGTGGATAGTGAACTAATTAATCTTTCTTTCAAAGAGATACTGTGGATTGAAGCACTTGGAGATTACATCAACATTATCACACCGCAACGCAAGATGGTAGTACTTAGCACGATGAAAAACATTGAGGAGAAGCTACCACCTTATGAATTTGTTCGTGTGCACAGGTCTTACTTTGTACGACTCGATAAAATCAAAAAGATTTCTGAAGACATTATTTTAGTGGAAAACAAACTGATACCTGTAAGTAAATCATACAAGAAAGAATTACTTCAGCGTTTGAATATGCTGTAACGAAGCATGACAAATAATGACTTTTTTTCTAAACCCGTGCGCTGGTGCGGGTTTGTTATTTTAGTAATCACCAATATGTTGCTGACGAGGTGTGCCAACCAGGTAATACCCACTGGGGGCAGTAAGGATGAGGTACCTCCAAAAGTTGTTAAAGAAAGCCCTCAAAACCTGAGTACAAATTATTCTGCCAAAGAAATAGTTATCACATTCGATGAATACATTACACTGAATGACGCGAACAATCAGATTTACATTTCACCGTTTCCAGGTAAGAAACCGGAATATCGTATTAGAAACAAGGAGCTAACTATAAGCTTGACAGATACACTGATTCGCAACACTACGTACACCATCTATTTTGGCAATGCCATCCGAGATTTGAATGAAGGCAACGCTCTTTTGAACTACACGTATGTGTTTTCAACCGGCAGTTATATAGATTCTCTTTTGATTAAAGGCACAGTAGTACGGGCATTGGATAATTCTCCAGTTCACGCTGCAGTTGTTGCACTTTATTTTTCTTCCGACGATTCTGTTATATACAAGCAACGACCAGACTACTTTACAAGATGTGATAAAGAAGGACTTTTTGAAATCAGAAACATCAAAGCATCTCAGTACAAGTTGATTGCATTTGAAGATGTGAATCAGGATTTAAAATATGATGATGAAGAAAATGTAGCATTCCGGGATTCTTTGGTTACCGTAAAAGACACAAGCAGTATTGTGGCGCTGCGTTTATTTAAACCACAGCGATATGTGAACAGGCTTCTGAGTGCACGTCAAATGGGTCCCGGCAGAATTTCAATAGCCATGGCTAACTCGGTAACAGAACTGGATGTACAGTTAGTGAATACAATCGAATCAATCTGGCACATCACATATAATCCGTCTAGCGATACATGTATGCTATTCTTTAATCCTATTATTAAAGATAGTCTGCGTATGATAGTTTCAACCAAGGATTCAAAAGATACAACTACAGTGCTGTTTAAATCAGCAGGTTCAAAAAATAATATTAAAGACACATTAAGCACATATAACAACAAACCACTGCGAAACAATTTGACAACAGAGAAACAAAAGACAGTGTTGTTCTATAAGCAATTTTTAAAGTTCACTCCACAGGATATTGTTGACTCACTGTTAAAACTTGATGTCATTTTAAAGTCTGACAGCAAACCAATAGAAGCAAAACTTTTTCTTAAAACACATACACATACAAACGAACAATTTATTGAATTGCAGGCGCCGTTGCTGCCAGACAAACAATACACATTGAATATTCCTCGAGGGTTATGGCGATATAAAAACGGTCAGTTAAACGATAGTACCACAATTTCGTTCTTATATACCGACGAAACTGCAACCGGCAACCTGAATCTATCATTGTTTGGAACTGGAATGAGTGGGAACTATATTTTTGAACTTAGAAATAACACTGGTGAAGTTGTTTTCAGCAACACTATTAAAGAAGACAAAAGATTTGTATTAAATAATCTTCCTCCCGGCACATATCGTGCCCGTGCTATAGCCGATGCTAATGGTAATGGAGTCTTTGATAACGGCAATTTTCATTTAAGACAACAACCTGAGGCCGTTATTGTATTCATCAACGAAATTGTAGTACGTGCTAATTGGGATTTAGATGTGGAGTTGTCGCTTAAAAACATCAGAAAGAAATAACTACTTCAATCCCTGAAGTTTACATACCCAAGACAAATGTCCGCAATGCATAGACTCGTGGCGTATCGCATGTTGAATACTGACACGCTTGGTGTTATCCTCGCCAAATTTCAATCCGCTTATATTGGGTTGCAGCAAATCATCATCACTTAATGATTGCACGAATCGCATTGAAGCCTCATGCACATTCTTCATTTCAATAAGTATTAGATTAATTGAAGGCCACTCGGGCTGAGGTGTGGAGTTGCTTCCAATCTTAAAAACATTTAATGCCTGAGGCAGAGGTGTTGAACTACCAAGTGACTGTAATAACAAAGTGTGTTCGGCCCAGGCCATGTGAGCAATTAACCATTGTGTGCAGTTAAGTTGGATGTCCCCAACAATAATCTGTTCCTGAATATTACCTTTAAGAGCGCGTTGAATATAACGCTCACTAAGAGCTCTGCTCAATTGAAAGGTGTCGGCTAGTAATTTTGCTTCGCTTTTCATAGTCTATTTATTTTCTTTAAACCAGGAGGCATACATTACATAGTTGTTGGCGATGCGCTGATTGTTATGTGCAAAAACTTCAGGGCTTACTTCTTTTACTTTACGAGCAGGAACACCGGCGTAAATGCACCCTGATTCTACTATAGTATTTTCAAGCACTACTGCTCCTGCTGCAATCAGTGCATTTTCTTTCACCACCACATGATCCATCACAATTGCTCCCATACCTATTAGAACATTATCTTCGATAATGCACCCATGCACCAAAGCTCTGTGCCCAATAGAAACGTTATTGCCAATAGTTGTTGGGGCCTTCTGATAAGTGCAGTGAATAATGGCACCATCCTGAATGTTTACATTACGGCCTATACGAATGCTGTGTACATCGCCTCGTACAACAGCATGAAACCAAACCGTACAATCATCTCCCATAACCACATCGCCGACAACCACCGCATTATCTGCTAGGAAAATATTATTACCGAACTGTGGTGTAATTCCACGAATTGATTGAATGAGCGCCATCTTATTTACCGTAAAAGTTTTTCAGTAAATCATTCTCCTCTTTTGATTGTAGATGAATAAATTTCTGATTCATCAATTCAATCTGATTCTGTATCAAATCAAGTTTCTTCTGTTTTTCTTTATACTCATTGCTGTCTTCTTTTAATTTGTTCATTTCCTCACTTAGCGTTCCTGTTTCGGCTTCCCATTCGGACCGCATCTGATATAGAGTTGAGATTGCGGCATAACGCATAAGCCAATTTTTCTCAAACTCGGCAGCAGTATATAAAGGCTGCAATAATTTCGGCTGTACAGTTGTTGATAATGAAATCAAATAACGACCATAAATCATCAATGCGTTGAACTTGTAATTACTATTCGCAGCAGCAATTTTCTGTGCAAATTTTTCTGCAATGCTTGTATCTGAACTGCCGGCATAAACAGTTAATACAGCGGTGCTTACAACAGGATTATTTTCATTATGCAGTTTAAGTGCTTCTTGTAATGCGAGTTTGTTGTCAGCCTGATTCAATGCGTATAATGCTTCGGCAATAACCTTGTACGAACTGTCAGTGTTAAGTGCCTGAATAAGCACAGGAATGTAGTCTACAGCATCATAAGAATAGAATTTACTCATTGCGGAAGAACGAACCTTTGAAGATGAATCGCTTAATGCCATTTGTTTCAACAGCGGAAGTAATGATTTTTTATTTAAATCATTGATTTCAAGATATTCCAAAGCTACATCACGTATAGCCCAGTGTTTATGTTTCAGTGCCTCTTGAATCATGCTTGAGCAAAGAGAATCCTCATATTGTTGATTCGCAAACTCTTGAAGCGCTTCCATCTTGTCTTTATATAAAGGAGCATTTTGAAATTGATAAATAAACTGACTTGTCGGTTTATTGTCGGTTTTGGTGCAGAGTAATTTTTTATCTGCATCCACATTAACCAGCAATGGTGTGCTTTTGATGTTGAAGTAATAAGTTGAGTCAAGAGATTCAAAAATTATATTGAAACGTTGTATGCCAATATTTGTGTATATATCAATAGCTAAGGGTAGTCGGTAGGCTTGAGCGTAGCTAGGATCTTCTGAAATAAATGAGTATGATGGAGATTGATTAATTGAAACCGAAAGTGTACCTGAGCTGTCAATATATTCCTGATAAATGTTAATATGGGGGTGCCCGGGACGATGAAACCACTGATCAAAAAACCACTTTAAGTCTCTTCCTGTTACGGTCTCAAATGCAATTCGCAATTGATCAATCTCAACGGTCTTGTACTCGTTGTTTTTGAGGTAATAACTTAACGACTTAGTAAATGCATCATCACCTACTAGGGCATGCAACATACGTAATACATATCCACCTTTCTGATAGCTGTGTGCGTCAAATAAGTCTTCTTTATCCCAATAGCGATAACGTATCAAAGGCATTTGTTTTACATCCGCTTCATTCAGATAATCTATTAAATCATCTTCCGAATGTTTGTCAGCTTCGAAAGAGCCGTATTTATATTTTATCCATAATGCTTCGGAATAAGTAGCAAAAGATTCATTGAGCGGTATTTGTCCCCACGATTTACAGGTTACCAAATCTCCAAACCACTGATGTGAGAGTTCGTGAGCAATAATGTCTTCGTGGTTTTCATCAATCATTTCGCGAGAAGTCTGATGCAAGCCATCGTAGTGCACGGTAGCAGTTACATTTTCCATAGCACCGCTTACAAAATCGTGAACTACCACCTGATTGTATTTAGGCCAGGGATATTCGTAGCCGAATTTCTCTGAGTAAAAAGTCAGCATCTCCGGTGTGTTGCCAAAAATCTTTTTTGCATATGAGGCATACTCCGGATCAGTGTAATAATTCACATCTATGTTCTTCCATTTGTCTTTCGAGATGCTAAAATTACCAACAGCCATCATCACTAAATATGGTGCAAAAGGCTTGTCTAATTTCCACGTATCGGTTCTGGTACCATCGTTATGTATATTCGAAGAAGTCATTATACCATTGGAAAGAGTCTTTAATGCTGTGTCAACAGTCATACTTAACTCCAGAGTGGATTTCATATTGGGTTTGTCAATAGTCGGAAACCAAACGCTGTTGCTTTCAGTTTCACCCTGTGTCCATATCTGACGAGGCTTGCCCTTCTCTTCATTTTTAGGGTTGATAAAATACAATCCCTTCTTACCGGTAATGGCTAAACTACCTGTAGGATCCTTTAGTTTTTCAGGTCTTGATATGTAGTCTATATATAAGGTTATAGACTCACCCAGAGCATATTTTCTGCCGAGTGCTATGCGAAGTTGTACTGAGTCAAAGTAAGAGAATGTTAATGGTGTGTTCTGTTTGTCGGCTACTAACTCAATTTTATTGATGAACATTCCTTGTGCATCTAGAATCACAGAATCAACAGGGTAGAGGCGGGGCTTGAGTGTGATCCATTCTTTACCATAGAGATATTGTTTGTCCCAGTCAAATCGCACATCTAATTTGGTATGAACGATATCGGTTATTATTTCATAAGCACTCTGTTGAGGCTGTGAGTCGTACAAGTCTAAAGGCTCATCATCGTATTTATAACTGGTTGTATCATAGTCATAAACGTAATCGTCTTCATAATCAAATTTGTTTTTTTTAAATAAGCGACAACTATTAAATAACAGTAGCACTATAACAATTAAAAAAGTTATTAAGGAAATACGGTTTATCATATTGTAATAATTGATGTAAAAATGACAGTTTATTTGAAAGCCAGGATGTATCACAAGTAGAAAAATTAATGAACTTATATTTGGCGTATGCAATACAAAGCACGTGTAAACGATAAATCAGAGTTCTCCATTGAACAAAATGGTGCAGAATGGTTGGTAAATGGCACACCTCAGCATTGGGATATGAAATGTGTGGATGACACACGCATGCACCTGATTCATAATAATCAGTCTTATACCGCAGAGATAGTTTCCATAAACAAGGAGGAAAAAACAGTTCAGCTAAAAATCAACAACCAACAGTTCAATATACAACTTACCGATCGATTTGACGCACTATTGAAGCAACTGGGTATGGGTGCTTCAACATCTGCTAAACTGAACGACCTAAAGGCTCCGATGCCTGGGCTTGTAGTTAAAGTGTTGGTACAACCGGGAGATAACGTGAGTAAAGGAGATGCTTTGCTTGTACTTGAAGCCATGAAAATGGAAAATATGATAAAAGCTTCAGGTAGCGGAAAAGTGAAAACCATAAAAATGGCTGCCGGCTCAAAAGTGGAGAAAGGTGAACTGTTGATGCAGTTCGAATAATTATTTTATAGGTTGTCCGTACTTCTTCTGAAAAGCTTTTTCGGACATAGGTTTCAAGTCACTCAGCATTTGTATCACCACATCATCAACCGGACGATCGTAAGCTCCTGTTTTTACTGATGCTATTGAATCAACAACATTCAAACCAATCAGTACTTCGCCATAAACAGTATAGTTCATATCAAGGTGTGGTGTACCACCAATCTGCTTATAGGCTTCGCGCTGAGCCGGTGAAAATTTTATTTTTAACTTGGATTCAAAAGCATCAATCTCAGCATCAGTTAATTTTTTCCCTTGAACAATATAAAACTGACAACCGCTGGAAGCTTTCTCGGCATTGTTGTCACGTGCGGCGGCTAATGCGCCTTTCTTATGGAACAAATTAGTGTTGAACTCAGCAGGTACCCTGTAACCCACATCGCCATTACCTAATGCCTGCCCGGGCTTGGCATTCTTCGAATCAGGATCACCACCTTGAATCATAAAATTTTTTATCACACGGTGAAATAGAGTTCCGTTATAAAATCCTTCGCGTACCAACTTTAAAAAGTTGTCGCGATGTTTTGGTGTTTCATTGTACAGGCGAAGATTGATTGCACCAAATTTGGTGGTCATAGACACGATATAAATTTTTTCTTTCGGTTTATCGAAAGACAAAAGGAAAACAGGAATTAAGAGTAACAGTATTTTTTTCATAATGCTAAAATGTGCTACAAAAGTAATACGTGATTCAGGTTCAATCAGATTAGATATTCACGCTTTAATAATCCATTTCTTCAAAGTACATAAGGATATGCTCCTTTAAAAAATCTTCCTGTTCTTTCAGATTCAATGCAGGCAAAGGTTTCTGGATGCTCCAGTGAGGCCATCCTTCCTGATCTAAATAATCTAATTGATAATAACCTGAACGACTTAATACGGCACAAGTGGCAATGTGCATTAGATCCTGTTTCTCTTCCTTACTGAATTTTTCCTGCACACGTCCGAGTTCGCGAACGCCAATTAACAATAACACGGCATTCAAGTCAGGTGCTTTACCAAATTGCTCGCGCAATTTTTTTCTTAACTCTAACCAGCGTTGATGCACAGGTAAATTCAAATTACGATACAACTCGCTCATAGTTCTATCTTAAATACATCAGCATCGTTCAAAAAAGGCAAATCCTTACGCACTTGTTCTAACTCAGATAGGGAGAATAGGTGTTGCATCATACACTCATCGTCTACTTGCTCATCGAGCACTTCTCCCTTGGGACCAATAAACAAGGAGCCTCCATTATGGTAAATATCATTGCCGTCTTTACCAACTCTATTTACTGCGGCTACATAACATTGGTTTTCTATGGCACGTGCTATTAACAATTGCTTCCAGGCATATATACGGCGCTCAGGCCAGTTGGCTATAATCAGAAGCAAGTGATAATCCTGTTTATTGCGCAGCCAAACCGGAAACCGCAAATCGTAGCATATAGCACAACGAATGCGAAAGCCTCTCCATGAAACAGTTAATATATCATTGCCTGCGGTGTAATGTTTTTGTTCATCGCCTAAGCTGAAGAGATGTCTTTTATTGTAAGAAAAAATATGTCCATCAGGTTGAACCCACAGAAAACGATTGTAGAATTTATAACCTTCCTTCATCATTAATGAACCACATATTGCTGCATCTTTAGCAGCAGCCCATTTTTTCATATGTTGCACTGCTTGTCCGTTCATGTCTTCAGCAAATAATTCCGGCTGCATAGAAAAACCGGTGCTGAACATTTCGGGGAGAACGATAACGTCGGTGTTGGATAAGGCATTTACTTTTTCATCGAACATCTTTATGTTAGCTTTTGCATTTTCCCAATGCAATTCGCTTTGAATCATCGTCAAGCGTAGCGTACTCATCTCCTATTTAATTTTTATCAGCCTTTCAATGGCAGCATCTAATGTGTCTTTCTTTTTGGCAAAACAAAAACGTAACATCTTCTGATCGTATGGTTTGCTGTAGAAAACGGATATTGGAACAGAAGCCACTTTAACATCTTTTGTCAAACGAACAGCATAGTCGGTGTCTTTCTCGTTGCTCATACCTTTGTAACTTACCAACTGAAAGTAACTACCCGAAGCAGGTTTAAACTGAAAACGTGTTTGTTTCAGCATATTGCAGAAGTAATCACGCTTCTCCTGATAAAAACCACTCAGCGCCAGATAAAGATTTTTGTTACGCATAATTTCTTCAAAAGCATATTGATAAGGCGTGTTTACACTAAACACAATGTATTGATGCACTTTTCTGAATTCCTTCATCAATTCAGCAGGAGCTATACAGTATCCCATTTTCCAGCCGGTATTGTGATAGGTTTTGCCAAAAGAATACACCACAAAGCTGCGCTCTGCTAAACCCGGATAGCGCAATACACTTTCATGTTGCAACCCGTCGTAGATGATGTGCTCATAAACTTCATCACTGAGTATAATGATGTTCGTTTCGCGAATGATACGCTCTAACTGTTGCATATCGCTTTTGGTCAACACGCTGCCTGTTGGATTATGCGGTGTGTTAATCATAATCATTCGTGTACGGTTGGTGATAGATTTTTTTACCTGTTCCCAGGGTATCTTGTAATCAGGGGCTTCCAGCTTAATATATTTGGGAATACCCTTGCAGAGTTCTATTGCTGGTGCATAACTGTCGTATGCAGGTTCAAATACAATCACTTCATCGTTTTCCTCTATAACTGCTGTAATCGCTGCATATATTGCCTCAGTGCCGCCAGGAGTAATCGTTATTTCTGTATCGGGGTTAATGTTGCAGTTGTGTAGCGAAAGAACTTTTTCGGCTATGCGTTCACGCAACGAAAGCAAACCCGGCATCGGCGCGTATTGATTAAATCCTTTGCGCACATATTCATCCACCTTCCGCATCAACTCTTCAGTGCACAAAAAATCGGGAAATCCCTGAGAAAGGTTAATGGCCTTGTGTTCATTAGCCAGTGCCGACATCACAGTGAATATAGTGGTGCCTGCCTGTGGCAGTTTACTTTTGATATATCCGGGAAACTTCATCAGGAGTACATTCGGTTCAATAGTTCCGCTTGCAATTTATCAAAATATTAACGCGGCATCTCTTTCCGTCGTGCTTCATCAATTTTTGTTTCTTTGCGCAACTTTTTTAGACCCCCGATGCAAAGCAACAACTACGCCGTGATTATGGCAGGCGGCATTGGCAGCCGTTTCTGGCCGCTTAGCCGTAGTGGATACCCAAAGCAATTTCTTGATGTGCTGGGCACCGGCAAGTCGCTGTTGCGCCAGACATTCGACCGCTTTGCTACTTTTATTTTGCCTGAAAATATATATGTCATAGGCAATGACAACTACCGCGATTTAATCAAACAGCAGATACCTCAACTGCACGAAGCCAATATCATCAGCGAACCTGCCCGTAAAAACACTGCACCTTGTGTGGCATATGCGGTTTACAAGTTGACTGCCCTGAATGAGCATGCCAACATCATCATCTCACCATCAGATCATGTTATTTTGAACGAAGATATTTTTCGTCAAACTGTTGAATCGGGTTTCACCATTGCCGAAACCGATGATGTGTTATTGACCCTGGGAATTCGGCCTACAAGACCCGATACCGGCTACGGTTATATTCAGTTTCACGAAGAATCGGAGAGCCTTGGTGCATATAAGGTGCGCACCTTTGTTGAAAAACCTACACTCGAAATAGCTAAGCAGTTTTATCAAAGCGGCGATTACCTCTGGAATGCAGGGATATTTATTGCCAATGTTAAGAACTGGCAGCGCGCATTTAATCTTTTTCTGCACGAACTTCACGAGTTATTTGCCGAAGGTCGAAAGGTTTACAACACTACCAAAGAAGCATCATTTATTGAAAGTGTTTATATGCAATGCCCTAATGTTTCCATAGACATTGCTATTATGGAAAAGGCAAAAAATGTGATGGTAATCCCTGCAAAATTCGGCTGGACAGATCTGGGAACCTGGGCTTCCTTATATACTGTTCACACTAAAGATTATCTGCACAATGCAGTAAACAATGAAAAGAATGTCATGGTATATGACACTAATAATTGTATGGTGCACGTGCCTGATACGAAATTAGTAGTTCTTCAGGGACTGGATGATTACATCGTAATTGACACACCTGATGTATTGCTTGTTTGTCAAAAAACAAAAGAGCAGGAGATTAAAAACATCGTGAGTGATATCAAGAGATTGAAAGGGGACAAGTATTTGTAGTTGATTTAATAATCCAACAAAACTTACTCATCCAAAACTCCAATGACTTGTGGACATTGCTATTCCGTATAATAATGCAAAACCAAGTACCCCTAAAATTATGACTATTATAGAAATAAAATTTGCTTTTAACCACACCCTAAATTTTGTTTCAATAGGTTTAGAATACTGAGTAAACATAACTACAAGTGCACTGCTCACTATTGCCGCTAAAAAAAGTAAAACATAATATAGAGTGCCCATGCTATATTCATCGGGTCTTAAGGCTTCCCCAAATTCTACATTTTCACTCAACAAATAAACTGTACTAATTGAAACCGAAGTGCTTAATAAATACGTAATCTTTAATGGCACTTTCTCTTTCATTAGCTCTCTCAGTTTGAATACTATTCCTTAACTATTTTAACCGTCTCGTTATGCTTATCATTCTCGAGCCTAAGAAAATAAAATCCTGATGAAAGCCCGTTTGCGCAGATTAACTTATCTGTTTCACCTGTCATAACAGTTTGCCCTAAAGTATTCATCAAGATATACCGGGTTCTTGATCCTAGATTGTCTATTATTATGAAATCCTTTACAGGGTTCGGATAAACATGAACTCGTGAGTGCTCATAATTATTTTTCTCAATTCCGGTTATCGGATCACTGCTAAATTTTAATATGAACGAACTTGTTTTCTGAGAGATAGCAATAAACTCCCCATTATCAATGTCCAAGTCAACAGTGTCGTTAAAAGTTCCGGTAAGAAATATGTTATCAGTAGCATCAATTTTAATATCTCTGATAGCGTCAACATTGCCTGACCCCCCAATTTGTTTTGCCCAAAGAAAACTTCCTGCACTATTCAGTTTTGTTAAGAATGCATCTGTGCCGCCATTGGAGATTAACGATAACCCACCAAACATTGCAGTACTGCTAAAACTACCGGTAACATATATGCTTCCTTCACTGTCCATCACTATATTCCCTCCTGCATCAGTCGAGGAGCCACCTGCTTTTACAGCCCACACAAAATCACCATCAGTTGTTAACTTCAAAATATATACATCTCTGTCACTTCCTCCTGTTGTGGAAAGATAAAAGGTGTCTGCAGAAGCTGTGCTTGGATTAAAGTCAACTACTCCAGAAAACAACCCGGTAACATAGATATTTCCTGAACCATCAAGTACAAGCCCATTCCCAAAATCAAGAGTTGTTCCGCCAATTCCCTTTACCCAGATTAAATCACCGTCGCTGTTAAACTTTATGACAAATGCATCTTCATTTCCATTGGTTGGTAAAATACCCATACCCCATGAATATCCGGTAACATATACGTTGCCATCATTATCAACTGCAATGTCATTGCCCAATGCTACCTGATTAGTGGGGGCATATCTTCTTGACCATATGGTATCTCCCTGTGGGTTGATTTTGTATACAATAAAGTCATTTACATAGATGCCTGTTGTATAAATATTTCCGTCAGTGTCCATATCAATGGCATTATAAGTATCTCTACCACCTCCTCCGGTTCTTTTAGCCCATTGTAATTCGTTATTACTGTTCAGTTTTGAAATAAAACAATCGCTTTGTCCGGCAGAAATCATATTAAAAGTAGCTCCGGGAGCGGGGTTAAAATCGGTGGTATCAAAAAAATATCCTGCTACATAAATATTATCAGTGGCATCTGAGATTAAAGCAGTCCCTTTATCCTGCTTACCGTATGCAGATCCCATACTATAAGCGTAACTAAAATTTCCATTATTGTCTAAGCGTGAAACAAAAATGTCACCGTACAATGTATCTGACGAAATCATATGATACACACCAGGTCCTGGATCAAAGTCTGTAGAGTCCCGTAAAAATGAACCTGTAGTATATACAAAGCCATTGGCATCAACTTCTAGGGCACCTGACTGAATGTAGCCCTTGCCTCCCAATATCTTTGCCCATTGAAGAAATAAATCCTGCGCAGTAGCATCTATTGAAAATAAAATAAGAATACTTTGCAGAAGTAATCGATATGTCGAGAATAAACTAAATGATAATTTCACAAGAGTTGATTTTATTTGATTTGAAAATTAATAAACTAAACTGAACTAAATTGATTTAGCTCAAGTCTATTCAGTTTAAGTGAACACAACATAACAACCGAGTCATTTGGTAATTGATGAATAACCCATTCATAGTAGTAACCGGCAATTCCTGATTCTCCATTTCCTTTCAGAGAAAGTGCTTGCCCTTAACAATTCATTTCACTGAGAACAAGTAAAAACTAAGATGACGCACTTTTTCATTGCTGCAAAAATTTAAGTGTGTTGCTTGAACGCAGTGTCCTGTAATGCTCATAATTTCCAAAGTAAATGAATGAGGATTAATTCACTGCATACATCTATAACAGAATTTTTTTAAGCCAACAAAAACAAATCCCCAAAAAACCATCCATCAACAATCAAAATCATTACTTTTGCGCCACCTAAAAATCCGCTTATAGCGGAAATCACTTAAAATCAAACTATTATGTCAAAAATTGGCAAAATAAAATCCATCATCGGTCCCGTAATTGATGTGGCTTTCCCTGAAGGTCAACTACCTGAAATTATGAACGCGCTTGAAGTAACGCGCGACAATGGTCAGAAACTCATTTTGGAGTGTCAACAGCACCTAGGCGAAGACAGCGTTCGTACTGTAGCCATGGACTCTTCCGAAGGTCTGCGCAAAGGAATGAATGTGGTGGATCTTGGTACTAACATATTAATGCCGGTTGGCGACCAGATCAAAGGCCGCCTGTTTAACGTAGTTGGCGAAGCTATAGACGGTATCGGCGAAGTAAGCAACGCTGGTGGAGCTCCTATTCACCGTAAACCCCCTATTTTCGAAGAACTCAGCACAGATACGGAAGTGCTTTTCACAGGTATTAAAGTAATTGACCTGCTGGAGCCTTATGCCAAGGGTGGTAAAATTGGTCTATTCGGCGGTGCCGGTGTGGGCAAAACCGTATTGATTATGGAGTTGATTAACAATATTGCCAAAGCCTATGCAGGTACATCTGTATTTGCAGGGGTGGGTGAACGTACTCGTGAAGGTAATGACCTGCTCCGTGAAATGATTGAGTCTAACGTAATCCGTTATGGCGAAGAGTTCAAGCACGGAATGGAAAACGGTGACTGGGATCTGAGCAAAGTGGACCAAAACGAATTAGGTAAGTCTCAGGCAACTCTTGTGTTCGGACAGATGAACGAACCTCCGGGAGCACGTGCACGTGTGGCACTTTCCGGTCTTACAGTTGCTGAATATTTCCGTGATGGTAACCCGAATGAACCCAAAGGAAAAGACATCCTTTTCTTCATTGATAACATCTTCCGTTTCACTCAGGCCGGTTCTGAGGTATCAGCCCTTCTGGGTCGTATGCCATCTGCCGTAGGTTACCAGCCTACATTGGCTACCGAAATGGGATTAATGCAAGAGCGTATTACTTCAACCAAGCGTGGATCTATCACATCGGTGCAGGCCGTTTATGTTCCTGCCGATGACTTGACCGATCCGGCTCCGGCTACAACCTTCTCGCATTTGGATGCTACTACAGTATTAAGTCGTAAAATTGCTGAGTTGGGTATCTATCCTGCGGTTGATCCATTGGATTCTACATCTCGTATCCTCACAGCTTCTATCGTTGGAGACTTACATTATAACACTGCTCAACGTGTAAAAATGATTCTTCAGCGTTACAAAGAGTTGCAGGATATTATCGCTATCCTTGGTATGGATGAATTGAGCGAAGAAGATAAACAAGTGGTTAGTCGTGCACGCCGCGTTCAACGTTTCTTGTCACAGCCATTCCACGTTGCTGAACAGTTCACTGGTTTAAAAGGCGTGTTGGTGCCTATTGAAGAAACAATACGAGGTTTCAACATGATTATGGATGGTGAAGTGGACGAATATCCTGAAGCAGCTTTTAACCTAGTAGGTTCTATCGACGAAGCTATTGAGAAAGGTAAAAAGTTATTGGCGAGCGCTAAAAACTAATAACTACTCTATGATAGTTGATATTCTCACTCCGGAAAAAAAACTCTTCAGTGGCGATGCTACTGCCGTACAATTACCCGGTATTAATGGTTCTTTTCAGGTATTAAACAATCATGCTGCACTGGTTTCTGCATTGAAGCAAGGTATTGTGAAAGTAGATGCCGAGAAAGATTCTAAGTCGTTCAGCATCACTGGAGGCTTCTGCGAAGTAATTGATAACAAAGTAACCGTACTCATTGAAGGAGTAGTCGCATAATATGGGAGTAGCAGATCAATTAGCTGCCCTGAAAGCAGCCAAAGCCGAAGCCAACCTTAATGAAGGCCTCGCTTTCTTGAATGAAAACAAGAACAAACCCGGTGTGGTAGCACTGCCAAGTGGTTTGCAATACGAAATACTTCATGAAGGTACTGGCGCTAAGCCAACTGCCACACAAACAGTATCATGCCATTATCACGGCACCTTAATCAACGGAATGGTATTCGATAGTTCGGTGAAACGTGGTGCACCGGCAAGTTTTCCGCTGAACCGTGTTATCAGCGGCTGGACAGAAGCCCTACAATTAATGCCTGTTGGCAGCAAATGGCGTTTGTTTTTGCCGCCTAATTTGGCATATGGCAGCATGAATGTGGGCAGCATACCTCCAAATAGTACACTCATCTTTGATGTAGAACTTTTAGGAATTTCTTGATACTCTAAAAAATTTTGTTAGCATAAAAAAAGCCGCACGACATCGTACGGCTTTTTTCTTTTTATAATGCTCGAATTACTGCTTAACCAAAGTACGATTGAAAACCTGACTATCAGTTTGTCCTCGCACTATATATAATCCCGGAGCTATGTCACCAAGGTCTATTTGTGCCAAACCATTTTGCACAGTTGTTTGCTTCACTATAATCCCGGAAAGATTCATGATGCTAACCGTAACCTCTTTATTGCTGTTCAACTTGATGTTGACCAAATTCTGTGCAGGATTGGGTGCCACATAAAAGTCATTTTGAAACGACTGAGCCAATCCAACATTCAGACCCACATTGTAAGTAACACTGTCGCTCATATAAAAGTTGGATGCTACCAGTTTCACGGCGTAACTCTGTGTGCTGAGGTCGGCAAAAGTGTGTGTTGGATTTTTTTCTGTCGAAAATGTACCATCACCGAAATCCCATAAATAAGAAGACGCATACTTGCCGGTGTAATTAAATTGTACGGTATTATCGCTATAATTAGGATTATAGTTAGCCACACAAGGCAATCCATTTCCACCATCTAAACTTTCAATGCTGATAAAAACACCGGAGTCAAAAATCATGTCTCCTGCGTCAGCAACCGCTATTTTGATGTGATAGGTTTCGCCGGGTTGAACCAATGAACAGGCTTTTAATCCTGCGGTAAACCCGTCGTATTCTAATGTGGTACTGTCCGCTGATAACGGACAAGAATTTAATATGCAAGTGGGAGAGTTTAAGTCATTGCACACATAGTATTGAGGAAAAGTTTGACAATTAACATTGTTAATTGAAACTACTATGTTAGTGTCAGGAACTAAAGCCATATTGACATCACCGTTGATGCCCGGTCCACTGATAAAGAACCCAAACACATCATTAAAACTCGAATTCACAAACTCCATGTATTCGTCCGAGCCAAACACATATTTAAAATATAGTGTGTCATTATCCGGAATTACGTCAAACTCTATAACCGAAGCGTCATAAGTCATGTATCCGGGAATTAAACTGTTCAGCGTTGAGTCTCCGGGCATATTATTGGATTGAGTTATACCGGACATGCTGTTTGGCCCAACAGTATTACCTACCGACCCCGATGTAATTAAAATCCCGGCATTTATTCCAAGATTAGTATTTGCAGCATCAAAAAAACCGATGGCATTCAATGGCCCGTTGTAAGTAATGTTTGAAATTTCAACTCCTGTTCCGTCAAAGAAATCGGTAATCATCTGTTGTGCGGAGTATGCCGTGTCAACATAAAGTTGCGCCTGTGCATTTTGAAAACAAAATGTGGTTGCAAGTAGAAGGGTAAGTAAATGTTTTTTCATTGTAATTGGTTTTGATATGAATACGAATATAATCATTTGTGTGTGAGTAGTATGTTGTCCAGTAATCGTACCCCATTAACCCATACTGCTGTCAACAGTACCTTTTCACTTGCTGTATTCTGAGTGGAGTGGTTCAGGGAATTTGCATCAACCACTTGTAGGTAATCAATTTTGGCATCAGGCAAATGTTGCATAATATGTTCTTGAGCATCAGCTATCAATTCATCGATATCCCGTTTGCCGTATTGTTCTTGAACTTGTAATATCGAATGATATATGACTCCGGCTTTTTCTCTTACTGCCGCACTCAGGCGCACATTCCGCGAACTCATAGCCAATCCCTTAGCTTCTCTGACAATCTCGGCGCGTACCACCTGAACAGGCAGTTTATAATGTTCAATCATTTTCCGAATAACCAATACTTGCTGAAAATCTTTCTGACCTAAAAACAACAAATCAGGTTGAACCATATCCAGCAATCGTTTCACTACGGTGGCTACTCCCTGAAAATGTCCCGGCCTCGAAGCCCCTTCCAGAATGTGATCCAACCCGGATAAAGGAACTACTTCGCGTGGCGCATCAATTCCTTCCGGGTATACTTCGGCTACACTTGGAATAAACAGCACGTCGCAACCGGCTTGAACCAATAAATCGGTGTCACTGCCCAGGGTAATTGGATATTTCTCAAAATCCTTGGGGTCGTTAAACTGAGTAGGGTTCACAAAAATGCTGCACACAGTCAGGCATTGATGCTTTTTGCTTAAATCTATTAGGGATATATGCCCGCGGTGCAAAGCCCCCATAGTGGGCACAAACCCTATTTTAATGCCTTTTGAACGCTTTTTTTGTATAAAATCGCTCAAATCGCTTTGCTTTTTAAATATGTACACAGTACTTATTTGAGTGCCGCAATATGGTAAATCAAAACATTATATTCAAATTACATCGGCTTATAATCTACCTTCATATATCCTCGTATGCTTATTTCATTATCTTTGCACATCTTTTTAAAAAGCCCTTACAAGGTCTATTCCTGAACGAAAGTATAACTGCGAATGAGTAAAAAACGAGTGTTGATTGTAACACATGAGATTAAACCTTATCTCATCCTTTCCGAAGTTTCTAAAATTGTTCACCAATTGCCCATCTACATGAATAATCATGGAATGGAAGTTCGTGTATTGATGCCGCGCTTCGGTAACATTAATGAACGTCGACATCGTTTGCACGAGGTAGTCCGTTTGTCAGGTATCAATATCATTATTGACGACGACGATCATCCGCTCATCATCAAAGTAGCTTCTTTGCCAGGAGCACGCCTGCAGGTTTATTTCCTCGACAATGATGAATATTTCAAACGCAAAACCATTTTCAAAGATGAAGCAGGTAAACCTTTTGAAGACAATGCCGAGCGTATGGTGTTCTTTAACAAAGGGGTGATGGAAACTATCAAAAAGTTTGGTTGGCCGCCTGATATACTGCATTGCCACGGTTGGATGAGTTCACTGATTCCTATGTATATGAAAACTACATACAAGAAAGAAGCAGTGTTTCATAATACCAAGTGTGTTTATACCGTTTACGACAACCAAATGGAAGGCACCTTGAACAAATCATTCCAGCAGAAAGCTATCATCTCTAAGGACATTACCGCTAAAGATTTTGAACCTTACAAGAAAGCCAATAGTCAGGCACTATACAGCGGTGCTGTTAAATATGCCGATGCCGTTGTTTTAGGTAGTCCTAATATTGATAAAGCTGTAAAGGCAGAAATCAAGAAGCTTAAACACAAGAATATTCTTGATGTAAGCGATATGCCCGATATAGGCCAAGCTCATTTCGATTTCTATCAATCCATATTGAAATAATCCTCTGTACAAAACTTGAAACGCTCCGCGCTTTATGTATTGTTAATGGCTTTAGTATTACAAAGCTGCCGCGACGATTTAACTATTGGTAAAAATCTAATTCCCGGTTCCGATTATCTCAATGCCATTTTCACCGATACAATAACGCTCTTCACCAAAACTGTTCGCGAAGATTCACTCAATGCCCGCGACCTGAATCAGTATTTACTTGGCGCTATGACTGATGATGTTTTCGGGAAATCATATTCTGCCATATTTTCTCAGGTTCGCCTGAACACAGCAGGCATTTCTTTTAACGATACAGCCTTTGTAGACTCTGCCATTCTCAGCATTCCCTACGCTGCATATTATGGCGACAAAAACGCATTTCACTTCATCCGTGTTTACCAACTTACCGACACCATCAGCTCTGCTGAAGATGTAAAGTATGTCAGCAACCAAACTTTCCCATTTAATAGCACACCGCTTGGTCAGCGCTTGCATTTTTCAATTAATGCCGACAGCAGTTTTACCGAAGATAATGTGAAATACGATGCTGCCATGCGTATCCGATTGAGCGATGCACTTGGTCAGGATATTCTCAACCAAACTGCTGATGGAGCATTTAAAAACAACACAGAATTTAAAAAATATATCAAAGGCTTACTTATCGCTCCTGACACCGCTTTGGGTTTTGCCAAAGGAATGCTAGGATTAAATATACGCAGCGACCAGTCTTTTCTTGTTGTGTATTATCATACTCCTAACACTAATGATAAAAAACTACGCTTGCCTTTAAACGGCAACGCTGTAAATGTGAATTATCACAAGCATAACTATAATGGCACCATTGTAAATCAGGCATTAAACAGTCCGGCTTCTTTCAGCGACTCTTTAGTATATGTTCAAAGCATGTCGGGAGTAAAAGGAAAAATTACTTTGCCTCATATCCAGAATCTTGGACGCATTCTGGTCAACAAAGCTGAAATAGAAATTACGCGCTCCATTCCTAAAACCGACGACGATACTTTATATAATGAGCCTTCGCAAATGCTATTAATTGCTGCTGACTCGCTTGGTAAAAATGCACTCATCCCCGATCAGCTCCTGAACCTCTCCGGCCAACCATTTTATGGTGGTCAGAAGACAACATTCACGGATACCAATGGCAACACTTATGTGCGCTATAAATTCAGTATTGCTGCTCAATTGCAACTCATCATCGATCAGAAAAAAACCGACTATGGTTTTTATCTTTTAACCTTCCCAAGCAACCAATTAGCCGACAGAGTAGTCATAGGTGGTGGAAACCGTAATGGCGACAACTATCAAATGAAACTTAATTTGGCTTACACAAAAATTAATTAGCACATGTGTGGAATTGTTGGATACATAGGCCCTCGTGAAGTAGCGCCTATCTTAATTAAAGGATTGCAACGTCTCGAGTATCGTGGATACGACAGTGCAGGTATTGCTTTGCTTGATGGAGGTTTAAAAGTTTATAAGAAGGCCGGCAAAGTTGCCGATCTTATCAACTTTATTAAAGACAAACCCGCACAGGGTAATATTGGCATTGGCCACACTCGCTGGGCTACTCACGGCGAACCCAACGACCGCAACGCTCATCCACATTTTTCTGAATCGAATAATCTCACCATCATACACAATGGTATCATAGAAAACTATGCACCATTAAAAGAGGAATTACTCAAGCGCGGTCATCATTTTAATTCTGATACGGATACTGAAGTACTCATTCACCTCATTGAAGATATTCAGGATAATGAAAAACTCAGCCTCGAAGAAGCCATTCGTGTAGCATTGAACGAAGTAGTTGGTGCTTATGCCATCGTAATCATTTCCAAAAACGATCCTGACCATCTCTTTATGGCGCGTAAAGGCAGTCCCTTGGTTATTGGAATTGGGAAAAACGAATTCTTTGTAGCCAGCGATGCTTCTCCAATAATCGAGTACACTAAAAATGTGGTGTACCTGAACGACGGTGAAATTGCTGTCGTATCGCGCAAAGGTGATATGGTTATCCGAAACCTCGGTAATCAGGTGCAAACCCCTTATATACAGGAACTGGAATTAAAACTTGAAATGCTGGAAAAAGGGGGTTACGACCACTTTATGCTTAAAGAAATTCACGAGCAGCCCACAAGCATTTACGACAGCATGCGCGGTCGATTGAATGCTCAAAGCGGCATCATCAAAATGGGAGGTATGCTCGAGTATGAAAATAAAATTGCCAATGCACGTGGCCTGAACATTGTTGCCTGTGGCACTTCTTGGCATGCCGGCATCGTTGCCGAATATTTATTCGAAGACCTCGCACGTATTCCGGTAGAAGTAGAATATGCCTCAGAGTTCCGATACCGCAATCCTATAGTGAATACCGATGATTTGGTATTGGCCATTTCCCAATCTGGCGAAACAGCCGACACGCTGGCAGCCATAGAGTTGGCCAAACAAAAAGGAGCAACCGTTTTTGGTGTGTGTAATGTGGTAGGCTCGTCTATAGCGCGCGCCACACATGCCGGCAGCTACACACACGCCGGCCCCGAAATTGGTGTGGCCTCAACTAAAGCATTCACCGCACAGGTAACTGTACTCACACTATTGGCTATGAGCCTTGCACATAAGCGCGGCACCATTCAGGAAAGTTATTTCCGTCAGTTGCTTGTTGAACTGGAGCGCATCCCCGAAAAAGTAAAACAGGTGCTCGACAACACATCAGAACAGATAAAATACATCGCCGATATTTTCAAAGACTCCCGCAACTTCCTCTATCTCGGTCGCGGATACAATTTCCCTGTGGCTTTGGAAGGCGCGTTGAAACTTAAAGAAATATCCTACATACATGCCGAGGGCTATCCTGCTGCTGAAATGAAACACGGCCCCATTGCCCTCATAGATGAAGAAATGCCTGTAGTGGTTTTAGCTACCAACAAAAGTGCTTACGATAAAATCATCAGCAACATACAGGAAGTAAAAGCCCGCAAGGGTCGCGTTATTGCTGTTGTTTCTAAAGACGATGATATCATCAAAAATTTGGCTGAATTCGTCATCGAAATTCCTGATACTGAAGAACCACTCACCCCATTGCTAAGCGTAGTGCCACTCCAACTCCTCGCATACCACATCGCCGTTATGCGCGGCTGTAACGTAGACCAGCCAAGAAATCTGGCCAAGAGTGTAACAGTGGAGTAGAATATTGCTATTTCAATTACTAAGCACCTCAGTGCCGTAATAATCGCTAAAAAGCATAACCGAGTCTCACCCACTTTACCTTAAAAAGCTGCTTCTCACAAGCTGCTTTCTTTCATTATTGTTTATTCAAAACGCTCCAAATAATCTAATACGCTCTACTTATTATCAACTGGTGTTACAAGTTTCTTTTGCTATTCTTGTCAACAATAGAACTACATATGAAAAAAATAATACTACTTTCAATTTTCTCCTTTTATAACTGCTTACATGCTAATGCACAAAACTGTAGCTCCCTTAATGCTAATCTGCAGTCAATACCCACCACTTGCGGCCTGCCCAATGGAGCTGCTTCGGGTTCAGCATCCGGAGGTACTTCCCCATATACTTTTATTTGGAGCAATGGATCTTCATCATCATCCATTCAAAACCTTGGCTCCGGTTCATATAGCCTAACAGTCACAGATAATAACGGATGTACAGTAAGCAACAGCGCTAACGTTAATTCAAGTCTTTGCCCTAAGATTAACACACAATCAAGCATTACTAATATTACCCAATCCGGTGCAACTATTACTTGGCCGGCGTTATCCTGTGCTGCCAAATACAGAGTTATTATTAAAAATGTGAGTACAGCCGTACAAACCACTACAATAGTAGCGTCACCGGCTACATCAATAAATCTCACCAACCTCCAACCCAACACCACTTACCAGGTGCGCATTAGAACACAATGCTCTCAGAATGGAACGGTCCTTTCTCAAACGTCACCCATAACAGCATTTACTACACTCAATAGTCAAGGCATTCAGTGCCTGCCTCCGACCAACATCAGTAGTACTCCTGTTGGTGCATCTTCAGTTCAGGTCAGCTGGACTGCCGCCGTTGGAGCAATTCAATATAATCTGCGTTATCGTATTGTAGGCACTGGAACCTGGATAACAAATACCATTAATGCCTCACTAACAGATATCACCCTCTCTAATCTCACCCCTGCATCAACTTATGAATTCCAGATGCGCACCAAATGCAATAATAACCCAACTGAATTCTCTCCCTACTCTACGCTATACATTTTTTATTCAGGCACCTCCGGCACTACCCTTCACTCTTGCGGCCCCGATAGTGTTCATAATTCGCAACTTTCATATGGTCTTCTCACCGACCAACAAGGAAACAATTACAAAACAATTCTAATCGGTTCTCAGGAGTGGATGGCCGAAAATTTATATTCAAGTATTTACAGAAATGGCGATCCTATTAACAATATCACAGGTAACACTCAATGGCAAAATGCTACCTCAGGTGCTTGGTGTCACTTCAATAATGACAGCCAATTCGAATGTCCATACGGTAAACTTTACAACTGGTACGCTGTAGCTGATTCACGCAATTTATGCCCCACCGGATGGCATATCCCAACCGATTCCGAATGGAATATTTTAATTCAGCATCTCGACTCTATGTATTCTCCTAATGCTACAGCAAGCCAGAGCGATAGTGCAGGTGGTAAAATCAAAACATCTGGTTTTGCTTTCTGGTCACCATCAACTGACACAAGTAGCAATTCCAGCGGATTTTCAGGTCTGCCGGCAGGCAACAGAAGTAGTATAGGTGTTTTTAGTAACTTGTATGCCTATGCCAATTGGTGGTCAGCTTCAGTAAATATTGACAATTCTTGGTATCGTAGTGTTAGATACTATAACAACGATATTTACAGATTTAGCACAAACAGATCATCAGGATTCTCGGTAAGGTGTCTTAAAGATCAATCATCCGGTAACAGAATCCATCATAATGAAAGTTTACAAAAATATAATCTCTATCCCAATCCCACCTCCAACAACATCAACCTCATCATCAACTCAACAACCGAAGCCACCGCCTCCATCACTATCAACGACATGCTCGGCCGGGTAATGCAGACAGAAACCGAAGAATTAATCACCGGCACAAACACTTTCACATACAACATCAGCAACTTTGCAGCAGGTTTATACTTCATCCGCATTTCTAACGGCACCGAAACCACCACACTTAAAATGGTTAAGGAATAAGCAAACAAGCTATCAACTTTAAAAGGCTGCTTGTGTTAAGCAGCCTTTTTTATTTGGATTAAAGCCCTTTATTTTTTTCGGGTTTTATTTCTGTCTGAACTTGTATCTCAATACTTAGCTTAGCACCTAAATTCCATTCCCCATGCGCACCATCATACTGCTCATCTTTTCCAATATTTTTATGACCATCGCCTGGTACGGCCATCTCAAGTTCAAAGATGTTGCCCTTTGGAAAGTCATACTCATCAGTTGGGGCATTGCCTTTTTCGAATACTGCCTGCAGGTGCCTGCTAATCGCATAGGCCACGGCACTTTCACCGCCACACAACTCAAAATCATTCAGGAAGTCATCACTCTCGTAGTATTCGCAGGCTTTTCCATACTTTACCTTAAAGAAAGCTTCAAATGGAACTACGCACTCAGTTTCCTCTTCATCATTCTCGCCGTCTATTTTATGTTTCGCGGCAATTAATTTTTAGCCTATATCCGGGCCGTACCACACCCCCTCTGCTCCTCTCGTATTTCGGAGCCCCTCATCGGCTTCCTTTCTCCCCTCAACACCTTCCTATCTGACATTTTCCCGCTTTTCACTATCAAATTCTCACTTTTAACCATGTAAATTCTACATCAAAAGATGTAAAATCAGTATCAAAAGATGTAAAACTAATATCTAAAAATGTAATATTAGTATCAAAAGATGTAAAATCAATTTCAAAAAATATAAAATCAATATCAAAATATGTTATATCAATATCAAAGTATGTTATATCAGTATCAAAATATGTTATATCAGTATCAAAATATGCAAAATCAGTATCAGAAGATGTAAAATCAGTATCAAAAGAACTGTATTTAACATCTCTCTCTCACTTTTCTCTTTCTCTCAGAGGTATTTTGGTAACTCTGCACACCAGCCGAACATCTCTCTTGAATTATAGTTTAGCCCTGCCACATCCTTGCTCAACTCGCACCGGTTATTTGGTAATTCAACACACTAATATCCAATCCTCTGTCCCCACAATGCACAACCCGGTCATAGCAATTATATATGGAACAGCTGCCTATTGTTCTTCCTCAGCTGTCTGCTTTGGTTTCTGCTTGGTAAAATGTTTCAGCTTCACCACTTCCTTATCAGTAAGGTAACGCCAGTGTCCGCGCGGAATTTCTTTCTTCGTCAATCCGGCATAAAGCACACGGTCAAGCCCCACAACATCAAAACCCATATGTTCAAATATGCGGCGCACAATGCGGTTCTTGCCGTTGTGCAATTCTATTCCCACCTCATTCTTCAATCCGGTTCCGGCATAGTCCACATCATCGACTTCTGCTATTCCGTCTTCCAGGTCTATTCCCTCCTTAATCTCATCAAGCTCTTCTCGACTGATGTTCTTATTAAGAACTACATGATAAACCTTCTTCACTTCAAACGAAGGATGTGTCAGTTTTTGCGCCAACTCACCATCATTGGTCAGCAGCAGCAAGCCTGTAGTTTTACGGTCTAAACGACCTACGGGATAAATGCGCTCTTCGGTTACTCCTTTCAAAAGTTCCATCACCGTGCGGCGGCCACGCTCATCGTCGGTTGTTGTAACAAAGTCTTTGGGTTTGTTCAACAAAATATAAACCTTGCGACCCGGTTCAACCACCTTCCCCTGATAGGTTACCACTTCACCGGGTTTCACACGGTAGCCCATAGCTGTTATTACTTCCCCGTTAACAGTCACTTCGCCGGCTGCTATATGTTCGTCGGCTTCGCGGCGCGCACAAATACCCGCATTCGCTATGTATTTGTTCAGTCGTATGGTTTCACTCTTCCCAAACAAATTCAACTTCTCATCCTGATGCTCAAAAGTTCCTTCCTTCTCTATCTGTCTGCCTTTGTTCTTTTCAATATCAATAACTCTTTCCTTTTTTGGTTTTATTTCTTCTATCTCATCATAATAAGTTGAGCCAGCGTCCCTGCCTTTCTTCACAAAACCTTCATTGCCTTTTGGTTTATCACCATACTTTTTAAACGAACCTTTTCGGTCGTCGTTTTTAAATCCTCTCTTTTTGTACCCGCCATAAGAATCACTTCTAAAAGATTTCTTTTTAAAATCATCACCACCTCGTGAACTGCGTTTACCAAATCCTTTATCATCGCTACTACTGCTGCG
>CAZXFT010000003.1:0-179063 GCA_964640655.1 uncultured Bifidobacteriaceae bacterium
AACCCGCGACCCCAACCTTGGCAAGGTTGTGCTCTACCAACTGAGCTACTCCCGCTTTTCACATTCAAACCAGCTTTATTAATAGCCGGTTTTTTTGTGGACTGCAAATATATCATTCCGATTTATACCAACAAGGTTTTTTTAGTTCTTGGATAAAAAATCAACCTTTTGACTTCTTTTTCAACTCCTGCAACAAAAGCAACGCTTCAACCGGCGTCATTGTATTAATATCAATACCGTCGAGTTTGTCTTCGATTTGTCTTAATCGAGTACCTGCTTCGTCAAAAATGTTTAACTGCATTATTGGTGCTTTGGGCTTGCTCACTGCCGCCGATGGTTTGGCAATGGTTTTAGATTCCATCTGCTCTAATATTTCATAGGCGCGGCTCACCACATCGTTGGGCATTCCTGCCATTCGTGCCACATGAATACCAAAGCTGTGCTGACTGCTGCCGGGTTCCAGCTTACGCAGAAAGATAACCTTGTTGCCACTCTCCTTAATGCTGACATTATAATTCTTAATGCGCGGAAATTTATCCTCCAACTCACTCAGCTCATGATAGTGTGTGGCAAATAATGTTTTAGGATTTGCTTTTGGATGGTTATGCAAAAATTCGGCAATAGACCATGCAATGGAAATACCATCGAAGGTGGCTGTGCCACGACCAATTTCATCGAGTATCACCAAACTGCGATGCGTAATGTTGTTGAGTATGCTTGCTGTTTCGCTCATCTCCACCATAAACGTACTCTCGCCAGAAGAGATGTTATCGCTGGCGCCAACGCGCGTAAATATTTTGTCCACCCAACTGATATTGGCGTTCGATGCAGGGACATAGGAGCCGCACTGCGCCATCAATTGTATCAGTGCTACTTGCCTGATCAATGCCGACTTACCTGCCATATTGGGTCCGGTAATAATGAGTAGTTGTTGTGTGTGATTATCTAAGTGCACATCGTTGGGCACGTAAGATTCTCCAAGAGGCAGCATACGTTCTATCACCGGATGACGTGAGTTGCGCAGTTCGGTTTGCATACTGTCATTCAACTGCGGACAGCAATAGTCATATTGAAGGGCACAGTATGCAAAAGACAACAAACAGTCCACACGCGCCAGCAGCGAGGCATTCAGTTGAATTGTTTTGATGTACTCGCCAACGTGCAATAGCAACTGTTGATACAACTGCGATTCCAGTTGAAGAATTTTTTCTTCAGCGTTTAAAATTTTTTCTTCGTACTGTTTAAGCTCGTCGGTAATATATCGCTCTGCATTCACCAAGGTTTGCTTGCGGGTCCAGTCGGCAGGTACTTTATGCTTGTGTGCGTTGGTAACCTCCAGATAATAACCAAACACATTATTAAACGAAATCTTCAATGAAGTAATTCCGGTGCGTTCCATTTCGCGTTGCTGTATTTCCAGCAAGCGACTCTTTCCATTCTGACACAACTCCAGCAATTCATCCAACTCTGCATTTACACCTTGTTTAATGACGCCTCCTTTTTGCAGCAAGGCCGGGGCATCATCGCGTATTTCCTTTTGAATGCGTTCGCGAATGCTGTTGCAGGGATTAAGTTGTTCCGCAACCTGCATGAGTGTATCGTGCTGCGGTTGTTCAAAAATTTGTTTCAGTTGATCAACGGCATCTAAGGAGCGTTGCAGTTGAAGCAGTTCGCGTGGCGAAATTTTCAATGAAGGCACACGGGCTATCAATCTTTCCAGATCCCCAATTTGCTTCAGCAGCGACGCCGTTCTTCTGAACAATTCCTCATCGGCAATGAAAGTAGCAACCAAAGCCTGACGTTGTTTGATGCGGTTCATGTCTTTGAGTGGAAGCAACAACCAACGGCGCATCAAACGCGAACCCATAGCGGTTAGGGTATGATCCATAACGGCAAGTAAGGACTTACCGGCTTCGTAAATGGGTTGCACTATCTCGAGGTTGCGTACCGTAAAACGGTCGAGCCACACATATTCATCTTCATCTATGCGCGAGAGCGAAGTGATGTGTGAAATATGTGGATGTTCCGTATCGGATAAATATTGCAAGGCAGCACCGCATGCAATCACAGCAAGCGGCATATCTTCTATACCAAAGCCTTTCAGGTTCTGTGTCTGAAAATGACGGATGAGCAACTGATATGCTTGCTCTTGTTGAAACACCCACTCATCAAGTGCATAGGTATAGAAGCCATCTCCCAGATGTTCGCTGTATTCGTCACGTTGTTTTTTGGAATAAACTATTTCAGCTGGTTTAAAACTTTGTAGTTGTTTGTCTATTCCCTGCAAAGAGCCCTCCGAGCCATAAAACTCGCCGGTACTGATGTCGAGCAGCGCCAGTCCGGCTTTGTCGTCTTGAAAATAAACAGCGGCTAAAAAGTTGTTGCTTTTGTAATCTAATATTTTATCGTTGTCGGTAACGCCGGGAGTAACCAGTTCCGATACACCGCGCTTCACAATTGTTTTTGCCAGTTTAGGGTCTTCGAGTTGATCGCATATGGCTACCCGATAACCTGCTCGAACCAATTTAGGCAGATAAGTATCGAGGGCATGGTGCGGAAAGCCTGCCAGTTCAACAGTTGCGGCGGCACCATTTGCACGTTTGGTTAATACAATGCCGAGAACAGCAGATGCCTTCACTGCATCATCGCCAAATGTTTCGTAAAAATCACCTACTCGAAAAAGCAAAATGGCATCAGGATATTTAGCCTTGATGCTGTTGTATTGAGCCATTAAAGGTGTTTCCTTAACGGCCTTGTTTGCTTTTGTTTCTTTCAGTTCGCTGACACTCATGCGGGAGGGCTAAAATACGCAAAGCCACTGTGTTTAACACTTTCAATGGTAAGTTTCTTTCATCGCATCTTTGTACCCGATGAGAAAGATAGCGAACGAGGAATTAGGCCGCGTTGCTGCCAAAGACTATGGCAAGTTGTCGAGGGGTAAGGCGATTGTGGTGCTCGATAACATTCGGAGCGCCGTTAATGTAGGCTCGGTTTTTCGTACTGCCGATGCTTTTGGGGTTGAAGCAGTTTATTTATGCGGCATCACAGCAACGCCTCCAAACAGAGAATTGCAAAAAACGGCGCTTGGCGCTACCGAATCGGTGCCTTGGAAATATTTTCCTACAACACTCGAAGCTATATTGCTTCTAAGAAAAATGCATCATAAGATAGTAGGTGTAGAGCAACTAGACGAAAGCATTTCGCTCGAAAAATTTTCACCCAACAACAATGAGCCTTATGCCTTTGTGTTTGGTAACGAGGTGAACGGATTGAGTGATGATATTTTAGAACTGCTCGATATCGGAATTGAGATTCCTCAATTCGGTTCCAAGCATTCCTTTAATGTGGCTGTTAGTGCAGGAATTGTTTTATGGCAAAATGAATTTGCGGTGAATCATAAATAAGAATATGGATGAATAAAAATTGAAGTGAAACGTGATGGGGTGCTAATACCCACCAACAGTCATTTCCAAACCTTGCTTGAAACGAACAGCTGGCGCATAGCCCAGCAGTTGTTGTGCTTTGGAAATATCGGCTAATGAATTTCTGATATCACCAGCGCGGTCTTCGCGGTGAGTGGGTGATACATCACTTTTTAAAATATCTTTTAGAGTATTGCATAAGTCAAGCAGAGAAAAATTTTCTCCAACTGCAATGTTATACACCTGATTTAGCGCTGCTTTGTTTTCGGTAAACAATGCTTTGATATTGGCTTGAACCGCATTGGCTACGAAAGTAAAATCGCGTGTTTGTTTTCCATCACCATTGATAAAAGGTGACTGATTATTTTTCAGAAGCGTGATGAATAACGGTATTACTGCAGCATAAGGGCCATTAGGATCCTGACGGGGACCGAAGATGTTGAAATAGCGTAGGCCAATTATTTCCATTTGATAAACATCCGCAAAAACTCTTGCATACAGCTCGTTGGTCTTTTTAGTAACAGCGTATGGGGAAAGTGGATTACCGGTAAGATCTTCAACTTTTGGCAGTCCGGGATGGTCTCCATATACTGATGAAGAAGATGCATAAACCACGCGTTTAATCCCGGCATCGCGTGCTGCTACCAGTGTGTTCAGGAATCCATCAATGTTGATGTGGTTTGTAGCCAGAGGGTCTTTTATGGAACGTGGAACAGATCCTAATGCTGCTTGATGTAATAGATAATCGGCACCAGTAAAAGCCTGTTTTAAATCATCTGCACTGCAGATATCACCTTTGATGAAACGATAATTTTTATTTGAAGCAAAGAGGTCAACATTTTGCTGACGTCCGGTAAGCAGATTATCGAAAGCTCGAACTTCTTTAGCACCGTGTTTAAGCAGATACTCCACCAGGTGCGAACCGATGAAACCTGCTGCTCCGGTAACCACTATGGTCTTGTTGCTTAAATTAGTGCTATGAAAGGCAGTTTCGTACATCGTTACTCTTTAGCGTTGTTCGTACTGTGCCAGATAATAATTTTTGTAATCTCCGCTGGTAACGTGCTTCAGCCACTCTTCGTTTTTCAGATACCAGTCAATGGTTTTAGATAAGCCTTCTTCAAACTGTAGTGAAGGCTCCCAACCAAGCTCGTGTTTTATTTTGGTGGCATCAATGGCATAGCGCATGTCGTGGCCTGCACGGTCTTTCACATAAGTTATGAGTTGTTCTGAAGTACCTGTTGCACGATTCAGTTTTTCGTCCATAAGCTTACAAAGCACTTTCACCAGATCAATGTTTTTCCATTCATTGAAACCACCAATGTTGTATGTCTCGCCGTTTTTGCCCTGATGATAAATCATGTCTATGGCGTGTGCATGGTCTTCTACCCAAAGCCAGTCGCGCACATTCTCACCTTTCCCATAAATTGGCAAAGGTTTATTGTTTTTGATGTTGTGAATGCACAACGGTATCAGTTTTTCAGGAAACTGATGAGAGCCATAGTTGTTGGAGCAATTCGACAACACAACTGGTAAATGAAATGTATGATGATAGGCACGTACAAAATGATCGCTCGATGCTTTTGATGCTGAATATGGTGAGCGTGGATCGTAAGAAGTTTCTTCAGTGAAAAATCCTTCATCATCTAATGAGCCATATACTTCGTCGGTGGAAACATGATAGAAACGTTTACTGTTGTCTTCTTTCCAAACATTGCGTGCCGCATTAAGCAACACAACGGTACCTATCACATTCGTCATCACGAACTCCATAGGGTTTGCAATACTCCGGTCCACGTGGCTTTCAGCTGCCAGATGAATAACGCCGTCGTATTGTTCCTGCTGAAACAAGTGTTGTATTGTATCAACATCTTTGATGTCTGCTTTAATAAATTTATAATTTGGTAAATGCTCTATCTCTTTGAGATTTTCCAGATTACCAGCATAGGTTAATGCATCGAGATTGTGAATGGTGTAATGAGGATATTTTTTCAATAGCAAACGAACCACGTGAGAACCAATAAATCCCGCACCGCCGGTGATTAGTATTTTTTGAGCTCTCATTACAAACACCAGTATTTTACGTTGCTGTTTAGTTTATTGCGGAAGATGCCTTTTACATCAACAACAATACAATTTTCACCACAGAGGTTTTTAAAGTAGTCGTCATCCAAACCAAGATATTCTTTATGATTCACGGCAACTATTACTGCATCATATTTACCGGTAGGTTTATCAATCAATCCGAATTTATACTCGTGCATCAACTCTGATGAGTCAGCGTGTGGGTCAATGACATCAACAGTTACAGAAAATTGTTTGAGTTCGTTCACAATATCTGCCACTTTAGAATTGCGTATGTCGCTCACATTCTCTTTGAAGGTAGCACCCATAATCAGCACGTGCGATTCACTGATGTCCTTGTGTTGTTTTGTCATCATCTGAACTGTGCGTCGTGCTATGTAGGGACCCATATCGTCATTAATTCTGCGACCACTCAATATCACTTCAGACTCGTAGCCCAACTCGGCAGCTTTGTATGTAAGGTAATAAGGATCAACACCAATGCAATGCCCACCAACCAATCCCGGATAAAATCTCAAGAAATTCCATTTGGTTGACGCTGCTTCTATCACATCATAAGTATTGATACCTACTTTGTCAAATATGCGTGAGAGTTCATTCATTAACGCAATGTTCAAATCGCGTTGAGTGTTTTCAATAATCTTAGCCGCCTCAGCAACTTTGATTGAAGGAGCGCGGTGCGTACCCGCCTTTACAACAATCTCATAAACTTTCGCTATCTGATCTAGCGATTCTGCATCGCACCCTGAAACTACCTTGGTGATTTTAGGCAGGGTGTGTTCTTTATCCCCCGGATTAATGCGCTCCGGTGAATAGCCCAATTTAAAGTCAACGACATTCTTGAGCCCGGAAACTTTTTCAATCACCGGCTGACAATCATCTTCTGTACAACCCGGATAAACAGTGGATTCAAACACTACATAATCTCCTTTCTTTATCACTTTGCCAATGCTGTCGCTGGCGCTCAATACCGGCTTAAGGTCTGGTACATTATGATGGTCGACCGGCGTAGGAACTGCAACTATGAAAAACTGAGCTTGACGCAGGTCTTCAATATTGCTGGTGAAAATAATATCTGAATTTTCAAAAGCTTCTTTTTCTAATTCGTTGCTTGGGTCGATGCCTTTTTTCATCATATCAATACGTGTGGCATTAATATCGAAACCGATTACAGAAATCTTTTTGGCAAATTCCAAGGCAATGGGTAAGCCAACATAACCTAATCCTAACACAGCTAATTTACTCTTCTTCGAGAGCAGGTCATCGTATATCATTATTGAATTCTTTTTACTTCGTTGTTTTCTAATTTATATAGTTGTTTGCTTTCGGGGCACTCGGCAATACCGTCTTTGTTAAATGTCAATCTGTGTCCGTATTCGCTCATCCATCCTAACTGACGGGCAGGATTACCTACCATCAGCGCATATGGTTTTACATCTTTAGTTACAACCGTTCCGGCACCTATGAAACAATATTCACCTAAAGTGTGACCACAAACGATTGTTGCATTTGCGCCAACTGAAGCACCGCGCTTTAAAAGAGTAGGCTCATACATATGTTTGCGTACAATAGCGCTACGAGGATTGGTAATGTTGGTAAAAACCATACTTGGACCGAGAAAGACTTCATCTTCGCAAGTAACGCCTGTATATATTGACACATTGTTCTGAACCTTAACGCGGTTACCTAGTTTCACTCCCGGAAGCACTACAACATTTTGCCCCAGATTACAATCTTCGCCAATTTCACAGTCGGGCATCACGTGAGAGAAATGCCAAATGGTTGTGCCGTTTCCAATCTTACAACCCTCATCCACTATTGCCGTGGGGTGTGATTTGTAAGGTGGTTTAGCCGTAGCGTTTTGATCCATGTTTGTCCGCTTTTTTTAACGAGCGGCAAATATAGGTTTTTAGATAAAAAGCACTCAATATCAGTAGTGTTATTCAAGTATGTTCACCTGAATTCAAAGGTATTATTTTTTGCGAATGAGTTATTATATAACCCCAAGCATCTTCTTGAAGTAGTCGTAGGTAATCCGCAGTCCTTCGGCTCGATGAATTTTAGGCTCCCAAGATAACAGACTTTTTGCTCTTGTAATATCCGGTTGACGTTGTTTGGGGTCATCAACAGGCAAGGGTTCGTAGATTACCTTTTGCGAGGTGTTGGTGAGTTTGATTATTTCTTCAGCAAACTGACTGATTGTAATTTCGTCAGGGTTGCCCATGTTCACCGGATAAACATAATTGCTGAGTAATAACTTATAGATACCTTCAACTAAATCCTCAACATAACAGAAGGAACGTGTTTGAGAACCGTCGCCATAGATCGTTAAATCTTTTCCGGTCAAAGCCTGATAAAAGAAATTGGGCAATACACGACCATCGTTTAGCCGCATTCGTGGGCCATAAGTATTAAAAATGCGTACAATGCGCGTTTCTAATTGATGGTAAGTGTGATACGCCATAGTGATGGACTCTTGAAATCGTTTGGCCTCATCATAGACACCACGAGGTCCAATGGGATTTACATTACCCCAATAATCTTCGTTTTGAGGGTGTACTAATGGATCGCCATAAACCTCGCTGGTAGAAGCAACAAGTATACGTGCGTTTTTTGCTTTAGCAAGTCCCAGTAAATTATGCGTACCCAGCGAACCCACTTTTAAAGTTTGAATAGGCATTTTTAAATAATCAATAGGAGACGCAGGAGACGCAAAGTGCAGAATGTAATCCAGTTTGCCGGGTACGTGAACAAACTTGCTCACGTCGTGATGGTAAAAGGTAAACTCCTTCACCGGAAACAAGTGTTCTATGTTGCGTAGGTCGCCGGTAATCAGGTTGTCCATACCGATCACTTCATAGCCTTCGCTCAAAAACTTATCGCTTAGGTGAGACCCTATAAATCCTGCAGCACCGGTAATTAAGACACGTTTGCGTTCCATACTTATTTATTATTTGTTGTTGATGATTTCGCGGCCAATACTATTATAGTAGAAACCATATTCAGCAGGTGTTTCTAAATTAAAAACATTCCGACCGTCGAAGATTGCCTTGTGTTTCATGGAAAGAGAAAGCTTTTTGAAATCGGGAGTGCGAAACTCAGCCCACTCTGTAAGAATAGCCAAAGCGTCCACATCATTTGCAGCATCATAGGGGTCGCTGACAAATTGAATTCGTGATCCAAATATCTTTTTCACATTTTCCATGGCTTCGGGGTCATAGGCAATAACCGATGAACCTTCGTTCAGTAATGCTTCTATGATGTACAATGCAGGCGCTTCACGTATGTCGTCTGTGTTGGGTTTAAACGCAAGTCCCCAGACACCAATGGTTTTACCTTTGAGATTGCCATCGAAGTATTTTTTTATTTTTTCAAACAATACCATTTTTTGAATGCTGTTAACTTGCATCACTGCATCTAGTATCCTAAACTGATATTGATTTTCCTGTGCTGTTTTATGAAGTGCCTGTACATCTTTCGGAAAACAGCTTCCGCCATAGCCGATTCCGGGAAATAAAAATCTTTTACCAATACGATTGTCGCTGCCTATGCCTTTGCGCACCATATCCACATTAGCACCAACACGCTCGCACAGGTTGGCTATTTCGTTCATAAAGGAAATGCGTGTAGCCAGATAAGCATTTGCAGCGTATTTGGTCATTTCTGCACTACGCTCATCCATGTATATAATAGGATTACCCTGACGAACAAAAGGTTCATATAGTGTATCCAATTTCTTTCGTGCACGATTCGATGATGTTCCGATTACCACGCGGTCGGGTTTCATGAAGTCCTCAACAGCCACACCTTCGCGCAGAAATTCGGGATTACTTACAACATCGAAATCAACTTTGGCATTTTTTGCAATCGCAGCATGTACTTTTTCGGCAGTGCCAACAGGAACAGTACTTTTATCAATTATTACTTTGTAGTCATTGATAATCTTACCCAACTCATCTGCTACTCCAAGAATATATTTTAAATCGGCGCTGCCATCTTCACCGGGAGGAGTAGGCAGTGCAAGAAAAATGATTTCGGCATCCTGAATAGCATCATTCAGATTTGTGGTGAAATGGAGTCGATTGTGTTTTACATTTCTTTCAAAGAGTACATCTAGGTCAGGTTCGTAAATAGGTATTATACCTGCTTTCAGCGATTTCACTTTTTCTTCGTTAATGTCTACGCATGTAATGTGGTTGCCGGTTTCAGCGAAGCAAGTGCCAGTTACCAATCCAACATATCCTGTTCCTACAACTGCAATTTTCATGTGAGTTTATTTTACAAATTCTAAAATACTTGATGTAATAAATTCTAATTGATCAGGACTCATTTCGGTATGAATAGGTAATGATAATACACGAGGCGTCAGATACTCTGTGTTTGTTAATTTACCACTGACCCTTCCGCGGTTATCAAAGGCTTTTTGTTTATGACAGGGTATAGGATAATACAACATCGTAGGTATGCCTTTATTTTTTAAAAACTCTATCAATGCATCACGGTTGATTGATTCGTGAAGTATGATGGTATATTGATGATAAACATGCCTGGCAAAAGCAGCTCGATAAGGTGTAATGATTTTAGAATGACCCGCAAATGCCTTGTCATAATAATCAGCAACCGCACGACGGGCATCACAGTACTCATCGAGGTGTTTAAGCTTAACACGCAATATTGCCGCCTGTATGGTATCTAATCTGGAATTAATGCCTATGAGATCATGCTGATATCGAATTTTTTGTCCGTGAGAGGCAACCATTCTGCATTGAATGGCAAGTTCTTCACTATCTGTAAAGATGGCTCCGCCATCGCCATAGCATCCTAAATTCTTTGAAGGGAAAAACGAGGTTGTTCCAGCTAAAGCCATGGAGCCGGTTTTCTTTACTTTTCCATTACTGAATGTAAGTGAACCACCTATTCCCTGTGCATTATCTTCCAATACGGGAATGTTGTATTCGGCAGCAATCTTTAGGATTTCTTCCATGTTAGCTGCTTGTCCGTATAGGTGAACGGGAACAATCAGTTTTGTTTTGGGAGTGATGGCTTGACGCAGTGCATCAATGTTTAATGTAAAAGTGTCACGATCTACATCAATAAACACAGTTTCCAAACCCAACAATGCTGCGGCTTCAACGGTAGCAAAGTAGGTAAACGACGCTGACACAACCTCATCACCGGGTTTCAATCCCAATGCCATCATCACTATTTGCAAAGCATCGGTACCGTTAGCACAGGGGATACAATATTTGCTGCCATTGTATGCGGCCAATTCATCAGCAAACTCTTGCACCTGTTTTCCATTAATAAAAGCAGTAGCATCTATCACATCCTGTATAGCACTATCCACCTCGCTTTTTATTTTTTTGTACTGACCTTTCAGGTCAACCATTTCTATTTTATTCATCGTAAAAAATGAGCGCGGCAAATATAGTATAAATAGGTAGCGGCCTGTTTTGACCGAATACTTGTTAAGTTTGAAAACTGATGAAAAAATGGTTCTTCATTATGGTGTTGTGTACTGTCGAATTTGCACAGTCTCAATCGCTAAAAGACACCTCAATTGCCGGTACATTAATAGCAGGAAATTTTGGAGCATACCTTTCAGCAGGAGATTTGGCTGACAGATTTGGTGCCTGCAGCAGCATAGGTGGTACTATTTATCGAAAAACACAATCCAACTTTTTTTTTGGACTCGGGAGCGATTTTGTATATGGTCGCAATGTTAAGGAAGATGCTTTCTTGGATTCAATAAGTTCAGGAAACGACTTCGTTGGTTATACCGGCACTATTGCAGATGTAGCTTTATATCAGCGGGGATATGTTGTTTATGCAACTGTCGGGAAATTGCTGCCTATGAAAAAAGTCAATCCCAATTCCGGAATACTCTTGAATGCCGGCTTGGGTTTTATGCAACATAAGATTCGCATTGTTGACCTTGATGAGGTGTTATTGCAGTTTAACGAAGAATATAAAAAAGGATATGATCGTTTAAGCAATGGATTTATGTTGTGTCAGTCGGTTCAGTTTTTGAATTTAGATGCCAGGCACAGAGTAAATTTTAAGATTGGTTTAGACTTAAAACAGGCATTCACACGTAATCGCAGAACATGGAATTTTGACGAACGCCGTCAGGACAATAAGCTTCGCTTTGATATGATGATTGGCCTCAGCGGGTCGTGGATACTTCCATTCTATAGTAAGAACGAAGAGCGGTTATATTTCTATTAATGTTATTTCTGTACAACTTATCCATTCTGTTTTATGGCTTAGCCATTCGTGTGGCATCACTCTATTCAACAAAAGCAAGATTATGGATTAGTGGAAGAAAAGGATTGTTCCATCAACTTGAAAATTCACTGGCAACCAATAATAAACCATTGATCTGGATACACTGTGCGTCAGTTGGAGAGTTTGAGCAAGGCCGGCCTCTGATAGAGCAATTGCGCAGGCAGCATCCACAATATAAGCTGCTGCTTACATTCTTTTCTCCTTCCGGTTTTGAATTAAGGAAAAATTATTCCGGTGCTGACTATGTATATTATTTGCCATTGGACACTTTAAAGAATGCTCAGCGTTTTTTAGATATTGTCAGTCCTAAGTTGGTTGTTTTTGTCAAGTACGAATACTGGTTAAATTATTTAGCAGAATGCAAGACGCGAGGTATTCCTCACATAATGGTTTCGGCTATCTTCAGACCTTCACAAATTTTCTTTAAGAGTTATGGCTCTCTCTTTCTAAAAGCGCTAAGGGGTTTTAATCAATTGTTTGTTCAGGACGAACAAAGCAGACAACTTTTGAATCGATACAGTATCAATCAGGTAACCGTTGCCGGCGACACGCGCTTCGATCGAGTACTGGAGGTATCTGTCCAGAACACAGAGATTCCTTTTATCTCTAATTTCATTTCCGGTCATCGGTGCTTCATCGCAGGCAGTACCTGGCCAGATGATGAAAAAATAATACAACAGGCTATACATTCGATAAATGATTTGAAATGTGTTATTGTTCCACACGAAATTGATACAGAACATATACAAGAAATACTCAGACTTTTTCCTGACTCAATAGCATATACTCGGGTAAAGAATGAAAGTGACTTAAATGAAAAACAAACTTTAGTGCTGGATAAAATTGGACTCTTGTCTTCTCTGTATCGATACGCCGATTTGGTATATGTAGGAGGTGGATTTGGTAAAGGAATTCATAATGTTCTCGAAGCTGCTGTATATGGCAAGCCTGTAATTTTTGGGCCGCGCTACCAGAAATTTAAAGAATCTGTTGATCTTTTAAAGCTTGGTGGAGCAGTAACAATTAACAACCAGAGTGACTTGACGCATATATTGAAATTGTTGCTTGAGCATGAAAATACTCGATTGAATAAAGGCTTGATTAGTAAAAAGTATGTTGAAGAAAGTGGAGGAGCAACAGAGAAGATTCTGAAAGAAGTATATGCCTTTCTCTAAAACACTTAAGCGATATAACGACGCTGAATCAATGTTTTGAATTCTGTAACCATTTCATTGGCATCGCTCCAGTTGAGTTTAGGTTGCAAATATGTATTCATATAATGTTTTGCAGTTTCAATCGTGTCGCAGGTGTTTAAATAATTTATAGCTTCATCATATAATCCTGCATCGTTGCCAAACAAAAAGTTGATATATGAAAATCTTTTGTTCAAACTAATAAAGGTCTTTAAATCTTTAATAGGCAACAATTGCATTTTGGCTGCTATATCCTTTTCATCGCGTTTGAAATTTTCATTTAGCGAAGGTTTATCGGCAGCAGTTTTTATTTTGATGGTGTCAGAAAGACTTCTCTTACCGCTGCTGAATTTGAATGATGCATTCAATTCTGCTCCGGTTTTTGGGGCATCTATTTTCGCTCCGGCATCATTTACATTTGATGGCGGAGGGGGAGGTGTAGGCGGAACAGGAGGTTGTTGATAGGCAGGATTTGGTGGTAGTGGTGCTAGAGGATAATTTACCGGATAATTTTGAGGAGGATGGTGTGGATATGGTGCTGAGGGGTCAGGAGCAGGATATCCCGTTGCAGGATACTGTGGCATACTTACCGGAAGTCCTAATACCAATTCATACAACTCGCGGACATAGTTTACCAATAAGTCCTTATCAACCTTACTCACAACACCACCATTTTGAGAAATGGAATGTTGTAAATAATTGATTTTCTCAACAAGAACAGCAATCTTGGTATGAATGTTAATGTCCATAATATGTGTTGCCAAAGTTAAACTCTAAAACGCGATCTATTGCTATTTATTCGACGAATGATGCACATCGGAGTTTATTCTGATCTTTTCATCGGCACATTTAGCTGCAAAGTTATATTTGCCGCTATTCATCAAACAATGATTAATAGTTAACGAATCAAACTACTAAAGCCAACTGATATGTTTTTAGAACCTTACGAAAAACCTCACCGCAATGGATGGATAGAAGTGGTTTGCGGGTGTATGTTTTCCGGTAAAACCGAAGAACTGATACGCCGAATGAAACGAGCAAAAATTGCCAATCAAAAGGTTGGCATTTTCAAGCCAATGCTTGATACTCGCTATCACGAGGTAAAAATTGTTTCGCACGACGAGAACAGCATACACTCAACACCGGTAAAACATTCCGGCGATATACCGGTGTTGGTTGCTGACACTGAAGTAGTAGGTATAGATGAAGCACAATTTTTTGATGATGCACTACCTCAGGTCTGTGAAGAGTTGGCTAACCGTGGTATTCGAGTAATCATTGCCGGTCTGGATATGGATTTTGCAGCCAAGCCTTTTGGACCTATGCCTCAACTGCTTGCAAGTGCAGAATACATTACTAAGGTACATGCCATTTGTGTACGTTGTGGCAATCTGGCTTCTTACTCTTACCGTTTATCCGATATTGATTCCACAGTATTGCTGGGTGCCAAAAATGAATACGAGCCTCGTTGTCGCAAGTGCTTTAATGAAGGAATGAAAAGTAAATCATAATACTATATTCTTCGCAGCATTAACGGACGACGAAATACTGATTAATTAACAGTATATATGGTGTTCTGATTTGCCAGAGTCACTTTAACCCAGAATGATATTTGATTGCTATTAAAACTCAGCCTTCAATCCAACATTAAAACTCAATGGTATGTTGGGTCTGTAACCCTGAGGAATGTTAGCTACTATGGCTTTACTGTTAGTCAAATTGTTGATTGAGGTAAATGCAGTGAAAGTATTATTGAGCTTGAAGTTGGCAGAAAAATCCATGATCAGAAATGCTGCTAATGCATTTACATCGGCTAGGCTGACTTCAGATGAAGGTAATTTAATTTCATCCTGACCCGGCATTACTCTGGTTGCGCCTACATATCGTACTGAAAGAGTAGTATTGAATCGTTTATAGCCAAGCCCCATATTACCACTAATTAGATGAGGAGTAAGAAAAGGAATGAAATCGTCCTGGTTTATAGTTCCTGTTCCCCAGTCTCCACCGGCATTAACAAAAGTTTCGCGAAAACGCGCTGATGTGTATGTGTATGCTAGTGATAACGGAAGACTCCACTCAGATGTAGTAGATTTTTGAAGTACATCATAACCTAAACTCACTTCAAGACCTTGAATGCGTGCATTTCCTGCGTTAAACATATCGCCGGTACCAGCACCACCTCCTGATACATTATCCGAACCTAAAATATTTTTGTATTCATTAATAAATCCGGATACCTGAAAATGAGTATTCCCATTTTCCAAGCGATATCCCAACTCATAGTTGGTTGAAGACTCCTGCTTGGCCTGTCCTGTGGTTGAGGTAACAGAAGGCATTCCGGGTGGAGAAAACCCTTTATGTATGCCAGCAAACACATTCATTTCTTTATTAATGGTATAATTGATTCCAATGCCGGGTAACCATACCGAAATTTCATTGGATGCTGTTTTCAGAGCACTCCCCAATCGTGCATTATCGGCGTTACCAAAGTTTTGAAAGTCAAAAAATATTTTTTCATACCTGATGCCGGGGCTCAACTTAAAACCTTTGAACTCAATATCATAATTGAGATAAGTTGCCAAACTTTCGGCCCCTCTGATTTGATTTTCAGAATTTCCTTTTACTCCGGCTCCGGTCAAAACCATTGTTCCATTCAACATACTATATGTAGATAGGGTTGCAAATCTGTCTGCTTCATCGGTATGATAGCGTGTACCAAACTGTATTTTATGACGCACCTGTTGGGTGCTGAAGTAATAATTGGCATTGAACTGAACACCTCTTGATAGATAAGTTCTTGCAGCACTTTGATATTCGATGCTGCCATCGGATTGGCCTGTCATTATTTTGTATGCAGTATCATTTCCTGCGGGATTGCTTAAAATTGTACTTATGCTCTCTCCGCCAAATTTGTTGGCTCTTGACCAATCTCTGAACGTATTGGAATAATAAGCGCTGGCATTGACATATAACCCTTTAAACGGTTGAACAGAATAATTCACTGAAATATGCTGATGGTTTAAATCCAGTATATCTTTTTGAGTTCCGGCATAGCGTCGTAAAGGATTCTCTTGATAGTCTTCGTAAGTAAGACCCAAATAAGTTTCATTCCCTTCTTCAGTGGTGTTCACAAATTTGAGTGTAACTGATTGAGGTACTTTGGAATCTTTAATACTGTGCCAGCGAAGCTTACCCATCACATCTCTGCGGTCAAATCCGGTGTTGCCGCCAAAATCCAACTGCTTAAAGCCTTGGCTCGCCAGTCTGTTTACTTCAAATACATAATCAAAATCCTTACCGCTGTTGCCAACCCATATTCTTTGTTGGTTGGTGTTAAAGCTACCATAGGTTAAACGAGCATTAGCTCTGAAACTTTCCGGTATAGCTGTTGATATTAAATTCAATGCACCGCCAATCGTATATGGTCCATATTTGATCTGACTGCTGCCTTTCAGGATTTCTACCCCCTGCATACGGGCAAATGTGGGAAAGTAATATGCCGATGGATCGGCATATGGTGCCGGTGCTATTAAGATACCGTCTTCCATCAGGGTAATTTTTGTACATCTGTTTACCGGAGTTCCGCGCAAACCAATGTTAGGCCTCAGGCCAAAGCCTTCCTCATCTCTGATGTTGACACCCGGTATCATCCTGAGCACATGGTTTACATTGGTTTGATTCAGCTTTTCCAGTTGACGTATGCCAATGAATAGTCCGGCTCCGGGAAGCGATTTACCTTTGTTTCCAATAATGGTGACCCCTTCGAGGTCATTTCTTTTAACTGTATCTTCAACAGGTAATTGTTGTGCGGCAACCAGTAATCCAAGCAAGCAAAAGGGTATAGTGAGTAGTTTTTTCAAGGAATATCTATTTAGACAGATTATAAATTAGGCCGCAAATATGTAGAATTAATCTAAATAAGAAAGTGAGATTTATCAGTTTTTCAAATTATCATAGCGACACACCGTGTAATCATTGCTAATGAAATGATTAGATAAATAATTTCACTATTTAAAACTTGATTTCATGATTACTTTAACAGAATAGTCTTATTTAGATTTTAGTATTCAGGAAATAGGAGATTCGCAATGGATGATATTATTGCAGTTACGATGATTTTTTTGATGTTGCTCTTAATGAAAATCTATACAATTTGAATCAATTACTTTTTATAGAAACTTTTGTACTTGGATCTGCTACCATTGCTGCCATTTATCACTTGGTACTATTTATTCAACAACGTGATAAATTCCTGATGTTCTATAGTATCTACTTATTTACACTAGCTACTTATATAGCATTCAAATTGCTAAGTGATAATTATGATCCATTTAAACCAACTATAAATATTTATCACTATATACTGGAAGAAGTAATTCAGGTTAGTATGGTTACAGTTTATGTGCTTTTTGCTGCTCAAACACTTGAAGTCGTCAATTCTAAGTCAATAGTGCGCACTCTGATGTATGCATTTTTTATACTTTCATTTGTTTCAATTGGTATTCACATCTCATCTGCATTAATCTATGGGCCTGGAATGAAATCTATTACTGAGTATGTGATTTCCAGGGGGGCATTGGTTTCTATAGCAACTATTGCCCTTTTGTTTGCATGGAGGATACGCACTTCAACTTTTCAGAGGACTATTATTATTGGTTCATTGGTTTATGATTCATCGGGCTTGTTAAGCATTATATCATTTGCAACAAATGATGATGTTTTGGGTTTGAATGGTGTTGAGCCTTATTTAGTAGGGTGCCTTCTTGATATTATAATCTTCTCCAGTGCACTGGGATATAGGTTAAAGACAATTGCCGATCAAAAAAATGAGTTATTAAAGAAAGAATCTGAGACACAGATTTCAATTGAGAATACTCGTTCTCGGATTGCTCTTAACCTGCACGATGATGTGGGTTCCATTTTGAGTAGTATGAGTATATACAGTGCTGCCGCCAGGCAAGCATATCTAAGTGGCCATTACGATCGGTCGAATGAGCTCATAGAAAAAATTGGTGTAAATGCACGTGAGACTCTTACTACTATGAGTGATATAGTATGGACTTTAAATCCGGTTAATGATGGTGGTATAAAGCTATTTGATAAACTTCAGGATTTTGCTTCTTCTTTGTTTGGTTCTATGCAGGTTGATTTTGATTTCAAAATTGATGAACATCTTTTGGAGAAACCTCTTGATATGAAAGTCAGGCAGAATGTTTATCTCATTTACAAGGAAATAATAAATAATTGTGCAAAGCACTCGGATGCTACAAAAGTCAATGTGACTATTAATTATGATTCAAAATTAATGGTCTTAACCATTAAAGATAATGGTAAAGGATTCGATGTGTATCAAATGAAACATGGTAATGGTTTAGAGAGTATTAAATCAAGAGCCAGAGAGTTGGGAGGTATATTGGCATTATCATCTAATGAAAATGGAACAAATGCAATTTTGAGTATACCGCTAGATTAATATGGGAAATCAACTGCCTCCCCTAATTTGGTGATAGGAATGTCATGATACAGATTATACCTTTGAAAAATAATTCCTAAAGAAAACTTATTAAGATGGCTATCAGAGTTACCATATTTGATGATAATAAGCGCTTATTAGATTCTCTCGATGTGTTAATTAATGGCACACCCGGATATCAAATTGTGGGGCTATACACTGACTGCCTTGACTTGGAAAATAAAATAAAGAAAAGTGAGCCGGATGTTATTCTTATGGACATAGAAATGCCACATATGAGTGGAATAGAAGCAGTTAAAATTGTAAAAAGAAAATTCCCTCGAATTAATGTCTTAATGCAAACAGCTTTTGAAAATGATGAGAATGTTTTTGAAGCTATTTGTGCAGGCGCTATGGGTTATATCTTAAAGAATACTCCACCCGCAAGAATTCTGGAATGTATAGTAGAGGTTTATCAGGGTGGTAGCCCCATGAGCCCAAGTGTTGCAAGAAAAGTTTTAGGCTTTTTACATCAGCCCCCTGCGACTCAAGAAACCAAAAACGAAGCGGATGATTATAACTTAACGATACGAGAGATGGAAGTGCTTTCATTATTGGTGAAAGGATACAGTTATAAAATGATAGCCGATAACTGCAGCATAAGTTATGAAACTGTTCGATCACACATGAAAAGTATTTATGACAAATTGCACGTAGCCAGTATGACTGAAGCTGTAGCTAAAGCAATTAATCAGAAAATAGTGTCATAGTATTATTTCTAACACCTCATAATAAGAAACTTTTTCTGCTATCCATTATTTGTATGGTTACCTAGTTGTATTGAATTAGTAGTTTAGTAAAATCTGGCTTTTTTCATTCATATCCCCACATTCGGTAATTGTTTGCTGCTGAATTATAAATTAGTATTGCAATCGCATAATCAAACTCCTTTTATGAAAAAAATAACACAAATCGTTTTCTGTAGTATATTACTACTTGGCATTTCTCACTTAGCTGTTTCGCAGACTTTAATTACAGATACAAATTTTGGAAGTAATGGAACCCTACATGCAATGGAAGTAGGGGTTACAACTGCCACAAAAATTTTAATGCAACTTGATAAGAAAATAATTATTGGCGGGTACAATTATGACTTCAGTTGTAATTGTTTCTACAATAACATGATACGCATAAATCCTTGCGGAACAATTGATAGTTCTTTTGGAGTAAACGGAGAAGTTCACCACACTTTTGATCAAAGAAATATAGGCAAAGACTATATCTTACAAGACGACGGTAAAATATTGGTTTCGGGCTTACAATCGGACGGCAATGCCGGTTCTCAGCAGTTTCCATTTGTTGCCCGATACAACGCTGATGGGTCTGTTGACTCCACCTTTGGTAATAATGGAACCAACAAGATAACGTATGTTGGTGCTCAAAATTTCTCTAATGTATACCTGCTGAATAGTGGCAAGATATTATGCACCGGTGGCAATGGTTCAAATCTGATTATGCGATTAAACTTTGATGGTTCAGTTGATCCAACATTTGGAAACAATGGAGCTATTCAAAATCCGGTTCCTCCAGGAGTTGTTTTCTTTTATGATTTTACCAGTGTAAGACGTTCAAATGGAAAAATAATATCTGCTGCACCTGCTTGGCTTGGAAATGGAAACGACAAAAATGTGGTGCTGAGCTGTTTTGATACCCTTGGTGTAATAGATAGTACTTATGGTACTAATGGTTTTTTCATTGATTATAATTTCGTGATTGGGGGGTCTGAGTTAAGACAAGTAATACAAAGTGATGATAAGGTTATCATTGCATATCAAAACCCACAAGAAACTGAAATAAAAATAGCTCGCTATAATACTAACGGCAGCCTGGATAATACCTATGGAAACAATGGCTACGTTGTGATACCTGCTCCTAACAATCCATCCAGATTACAATCCGTAACAGTTTTAAATAATGATCAGTTACTGATTAGTTATCAGAGTAATGGTGTTCTTCCGGTATTCAAAAAGTTTGATGCAAACGGTGTTGAACTCACTGACTTTTCTTTGAATGGTTCTAATACATTTCAATTTTCCAACTTTACTGATGACGACCATGTAAGGCTTTCACTAGTATCACCGGATGGTGAGTTATTCTTGGCTGGAAGTACATTTAGATTTTCTGCTACTCGATTTATTCTTAGTTCACCGATACCCAACATTTCAATCAGCGGGTCAACTCTGAATGCGAACATACAGAGCACTACTGCTACATTTCAATGGTATCTGAACGGTAATCCCATTGCAAATGCAACCAACAATACTATTACTGCGACTCAGAACGGAACCTATATGGTAGAAGTAACTACCTATTGGGGCTGCACTTACTCCGATGATATTCAGGTTACATCTGTTAGGGTTGAAGAGTCAATAAGTTCTGCGATGTTGACTATTTATCCTAATCCTGTTGAGGCCATATTGAATATAAATACATCAGACAACAGGGAGAAACTATTTCAGGTCTTTGATACAACCGGCAAATTGCTGATTACTGAAACATCTACTACTAAACAGGTAAGTATAGAGGTGAGCGAACTGCCATCCGGTATGTATATAGTGCAGATAAAATCAGAGAATGAAATTCTTCAGAAAAAATTTGTGAAGAATTAGTGCCAAGCAAACGCTAACTCACCAGAATTATCGTCTTCTTATTCAAAATTCATGTCCCCACTTATGGTGATTGTTTGCTATTGAATAACAAATGAGTATTGCAATCAGATAATTAAACTTCTTTTATGAAAAAATTCACACACACTGTTTTCTGTAGTATCATACTACTTGGTCTATCTCTTTCAGCTTTTTCGCAGGCATTAATTACTGATACTAATTATGGAGATAATGGTTTCGCTTATTCTCCTCAATTAAATAACTCAACAGCTAATGTGACCTTCGGTCTCAGCAATATCTTCAGACAACCTGATGATAAAATTCTGGTTTGCGGATATTCATACAATGGTGGGAATAACTATTACAACATCATGTATAGAGTAGATTGTAATGGTAATGCCGACAGTTCTTTTGATGGTAACGGAATTCTTGCGCATAGATTCGATCAAAAATCCAAAGCTTATTCTTATGCCTTGTTGCCGGATGGTAAGATTGTTGTTGTCGGTCAGCAGTCAGCAAGTTTGTCTCTTGCAGATCAGACACCTTTTATTGCCAGATATAAAAGCGATGGGGCACCTGATAGTACTTTTGGAAACAACGGTGTTAGCCCACAATTTGGAATGATACCAAGAGAATTTCTGTCAGTATATGCTGTAGCAGGTGACAAATATTTAGCAACAAATGGACTAACATTAATGAGGTTTAATAATAATGGAGATGCGGATCTGACATTTGGTACAAACGGAATTGTTACTATTCCAACCCCAACAGATTTCACAGAGCCGGCTTCAACTGTGCTGCAGCCCGCATACAAATCAGTGATGCGTGGCGATGGTAAAATCATCACTACTGCTCCGTCTTTCTTTCAGCCATTCTTTTCTTATTTTACTTCATTTATCTGTTATAATCAGCAAGGTGAATTGGATAACACGTTTGGTGTAAATGGATTCTTTAAGGACAATAGTTGGGAATGCCCTGCTGCTCCCGCGCAGCTTATATTGCAAAGTGATGATAAAGTAGTTGCTGTGCGCGAGTATGGCTTCTTAGATAAAATTGTAGTAAAAAGAATCAAAACCAATGGTACCATAGATTCAACATTTGGAAATAATGGTCAATTAGATATTGTAGCTGCTGCACCACCTATAGCATTGGTATATACTTCAAAATTCAACGATGACTCCTTTATAATAGGTTATACAGAAAATGATGGACAACCTGTTAAATTTAAAAAGTTCAATACTAATGGCACACCTGACCTCAACTTTAGCCTTAACGGAGGAAATACATTTCAATTTGGAGCAAATAATGACTCTGAATATCCTGAGTTAGGCATTACATCAGCAAACGAAGAATTGATAATGGCAGGCATGTTCGCTCCTGATATTAATTGCAGAGCATCAATTACCAGGTTCGTTGTAACAACTGCCACACCAAGCATTACACAAGATGGAAATACACTTTATTCTAATGTCAATAACAGCGGTGCAGGTTTTCAGTGGTTGTTAAATGGCAATGTACTCAATGGTGAAACAAACAGTACACTTACCATTACTCAACCCGGTACTTATAGCGTGATTGTTACCAATAGCTGGGGATGTGATGTTTCGGATGAGTTTGTTGTAACTACAGTTGGAATTCAAGTGCCGGAAAACAAATCAGGCGTAGTTTTATTCCCATCACCTGCAGGCAATACCCTCAACATCCGCAATTCATTCGACAAGCCAAGAACCTATCAGGTTTTTGATATAACAGGTAAACTGATACTTACACAAACATTAAACACTACTCATGTGAGTATGGATGTCAGCATTTTGCCTTCAGGTATGTATGTGTTACAGATAGTATCAGAAGATCAGTTAACACAACAGAAATTTATTAAGCAATAAGATTAGTTTTTTCATAGTAAAGCAGTGAGCCACTCAGGTTGCTCGCTGCTTTTTTGCAATACGGTGAAACATTAAATATCCCCGAATTAGGGGATGGTTTCAGAATAGATTAGTTCGAAAATTTGTACTCACTAAATAATCACATTAACCCAGTTAAATCATGAAAACCCAATTTATTACAATCTTACTTATCGCTTTGTTCCAGCTAACTAATGTTTATGCGCAATTTCCAACTTACGATTGGGCAATTGATAGTGACGGCCCCTTGGATGAGAGAATAGTAGGTGTTGCAGTTGATAGTAATAACAACACATATATACTTGGAATTATAGGTCCGGATGAAAACTCGTTCACTATTGGTGGGGCTACGATTACTGATGCAAATGGTAAAATATTTTTATGCAAACTTGACCCTGATGGCAATACAATATGGAGTTTAAGCACCGGTTCAACACCTAATGGAGCAAGTACCCTTGTTGGAAATTTAAGTGTTGATGTTGATGGGAACATATATTTCACCGGATATTGGGGAGGAGTAGGTAAAACCATTACTATTGGTAATACAACTTTATCTAATAGTTTTTCAGCTAATTGCATTGGTGGATTTTATATGGCAAAATTTAGTACGGATGGTGTATTCCAGTGGGTTAAGACTGAAGGTACTACATTGAATGTTGACATATGCGGCAGTGTAGGAGTAACAAATATGAAAGTTGATAATGATAATAACATAATTGCTACATTATCTTTTATTGGGATAACAATAACCTTAAACGGAGTTGTTTATAATAATGCAAATTCCGGTTCTGCTGATATTTTGGTTGTTAAATACAACCCGTCTGGTGACATTATTTGGTCTAAACTTATTACATCATTTAATACTACAGAGGCCAAGGGAATTGCAATAGATAACGATAACAACATCTATATATGCGGAGGTAGCATAACAAGCATCACTTTTGATCCTAATTGGACATTAACCACCGCAAACGAAAATCAAATAATGTATTTGGTGAAGTACAATTCCAATGGGGATGTAATAGGAGCTAAAAAATGTAATACTTCGGGCGGTAATGTTGCTACAAATGAAGGGTTTTCAAGTATTGACATTTACGAAAATGATAAAATAGCATTAACTGGTGCATTTTTCAATGAGTTGGTTTTGGATAATTTAACATTATCAGCTGATGCTAGCGGTGCCTCGTTCATTGCGATTTATGATATTGGTGCAAACGCTCTATGGGGAAAAGTTATTAATGGGGGGAGAATAAAAAAAGTTGCTTTTGATAATTCCGGTAATATCATATCAGGGGGGATTTTTTTTGAATCAGTTGTTATAGAAGGAACAACTTTTAGTAATCCCACACTCGCGAACACTTATGATTTATTTTTAGTGAAATATGATATAAATGGAAATTTTGTATGGCACGACACGTATGGAAGTATTGCAAAAGTTGATTTGATAGGTATTGTTGCAAGACCTGACGGAAATATTTCAATTGGAGGAGTACACGACGGAAGTGGTATTATCATAGGATCAAATCAATTACCAAATACAGGCTATGTATGTTGCAATTTTGGTTATAAAGACTTTTTTGTGACATCTATTAAAGGTGAAAATTCCATAGTATGGACCGGTAACACTTCCACTAACTGGAATGAGCCATCTAACTGGGTGCCACAAATTATTCCAACTCAGGTAGATGATATTAATATTCCTTCAGGCAGGCCACGTTACCCGAAGATTGTTGTATCAAACGATGTAGAGTGCCGCAAAATGACAATTGAGGATGGGGCTACATTAACTATGAATGCCGGAATACTGAGTGTGTGGGGTGAGATAACCGCACCCAATGCTAATGTATTCGCATTGAATGGTGGTACGCTGAAATTATATCACGGCACTACTTTTCCACTCAACACAAATTTTAATAACCTATTCATTTACAATGGGAGTAACGCTCCCGCTGAACAACTTTATAAATTTCCTGGTACCGTACAAATCTTTGGTAATTTCAAAGTATTTGGAATTGAGGCAAATCCGACACTACCTGTAATTGATTTAGGTGAGGGAAATATAATCTTGTGCCATAAAAATGTTAGAATAGAAAAAGGAGCTATTGGCTGGATGTCTGAAGAATCTCAATTAGCTGATAAAACCTTGTTTCCAACCTTGCGCTTAGTAGGTGCTTCTCAACAAAACATTGCATTTTTAAACAGCGGCCCTAATTATGATGGTAGATTTAAAGGAAATATATCAGTAGAAAATCCAAACACAGTCTTTACCGGTTCTGAATCGTTAACATTAATGTACAACTTAATCATTAATAGTTCTTTTGATTTGAAAGGTAAAAGACTTCGTATGGATGGGAAGATTGTTTATGCAGATAATTTCAATTCTTCGTTAAACATTACCAACTCAAAACCTATAAAAGGCTCGCTAGATATTCGTAATAATCCCGATATGGCTTATGACGGTAATCCTCAGTATATAAAAATTGAAAGGCTCAGATCTCTGTATTCAAACTACGTGAATACACCTAATAATTCAACTATTTTATTCACAGATTTAGCTCTTGATACCATCGATGTTTTTGGTAATCTGGATCTCAATGGCAAAAATATTACTATTGGTGCTTTATTGCGAAATACTGGTTATATAGGAAATGAAACCAGAATAACATCATCTGTATCACAGGGCACACTATCATTACTTGGAAATAATGCTACCCCTCAATATACCCTTGCTGTCGATGCTATCAATAATATAACACTGAATAGTCCGGCAGGTGCTCGTTTAATAAATAATCAGGTATTCTCGCCTAATAATCCTTCAAATCAAGTAATGAAACTCTATGGAAAGGCTAAACTCATTAATGGAGGTATTAACTTGTTCGGCACACGAATAGCATTGTTACCGTTTGATATTAACAGTTCCAATAATGGTGTAATAGTAGAAAGTGGCGGTAATGTTTTCTATTCATCTATACCCAATAATACAAATCAAGGGGTACAATATGTAGGATCTACAAATAATAATATTACTTCAAAAAATTACGGAGGCTTAGGATTTATTATTTCTTCTACTGCTTTAAACAATTTTGCTATTTTCAGATATCCCAGGATTGAGACAGGCATTAATGGAGGTTCCTCCATAAACAGGATTTATGAAATATTACTGCTTGATGACAACTCAACTTCCGGTTTAAATGCTTTAATAAGTATTAAATATGATGAAAGTGAATTAAATGGTCTTTTCGAAAATGACTTAGTTATTTTCAGAAGAAGCAGCGATGATCCAGACAATGAGTGGCAGATGATTCCATCTACAGTTGATATTAATACCAACACAGTAACTGCTGTTAATCCTTTACCTCAATTAGATTACTCCAACAATGGTAGTATTTTTTACACATTAGGTTCATTTATTGACCCAATGCGTAAAGAACAAGAGGATTATACCAATTCAGTATTCACGTCAAACAACAGTTTAATTTACCCTAACCCGGTTTTAAACAGCCTCAACATCCGCTACTCATCCGAAAAACCAAGAACCTATCAGGTATTTGATGTAACAGGTAAACTGATACTTACACAAACATTAAACACTACTCAGGTGAGTATGGATGTCAGCATTTTGCCTTCAGGTATGTATGTGTTACAGATAGTATCAGAAGATCAGTTAACACAACAGAAATTTATTAAGCAATAAGATTAGTTTTTTCATAGTAAAGCAGTGAGCCACTCAGGTTGCTCGCTGCTTTTTTGCAATACGGTGAAACATTAAATATCCCCGAATTAGGGGATGGTTTCAGAATAGATTAGTTCGAAAATTTGTACTCACTAAATAATCACATTAACCCAATTAAATCATGAAAACCCAATTTATTCTTTTAGTATTTATCACTTTGTTCTCACTGACAAATCTAAAAGCACAGGAGCCATCTTACGTTTCTGTTAAATCGTTTCAAGGAACTGTTATACCATTTGCAAGCGGCTATAATATAAAAAATACTCTTGCCGATGCTAATGGCAATATTTACTCCTTGGGTTATGCCTACGGTGGGCAAGTTCAATTTGGTGCTTTATCAATAGATGGTACTGTACCAAATACTTTTATTGTAAAGTTTAATAATCAGGGTGATGCCATTTGGATAAAGAAAATTATTCTAGGTGGTGATTTTACAGGTTATGGATTTAATATGAATTTAGATGGTATTGGAAATATTATTATTTCAGGTGATTTACCCGCATATGAACAACTGTCATTTACCGATGTAACATTCGAAACCTCTCACAATAAAAGATCATACATAATTAAGTATTCTAGTAGTAACGGAGAATTAATGTGGCATCACTTTTTTGGTACTGATGAACTTTATCCTGATTTAGCTAATATTTCTTCTTCAATTATTCCTTCAAATCAGTTTGATGCATCAGGTAATACAACGTTCTTATATTCTTGTGATGCTCCATCATATTCTGTCGGTACTACTATTTATAATAGTGTTCTTGACTCAAGTGGGTCAGCATATTACTATTATGTAGGTTACGTTGTAGTAACCATTAATAATCAGGGTGTTATTGTTTCAACAATAAAACTTGAAGATGAATCTACTAATAAATGCTTTCCGCAAAAACTAACTATTGATCAATCCGGTAATTTTTATCTATTGGGAAAAACATTTGGAGCTTTCGGAACACAAGAAGATTTCAATTTCTATAATTTCATTCTGCCATCCTATGCAATGTTTGTGGCAAAATTTGATGCCACAGGTAATATTATTTGGGCTACGAGTGCAAGTTGTATTAATATAAATCCGGTTAGTCTTTCTGTAAATGAAGATGAAGAAGTTTTTGTTGAGGCTGATATTTATGGTACTTGTGATTTTGGTGGAGGTCAGATTTATACAAATCCAAATACAAATGGAATTTATCAGAAATTTATCCTTAAGTATGATGCCTCGTTTAACATCTTGTGGATTAAAAATAACATATCTGCCAAAATTTTTACACCGGACATTGACGGTGGTATAGTTTATGTCGGTAAAACAAGTAACTCAATAACATTCACTAAATTGAATATTGCAGGGAATTTAGTATGGACTGGTACGTCATTAAGTACCCTTATATATCCAACAAATATTATTTTACGTAACAATAACAATGTTATAGTATCAGGTTACTTTTCGTCTGCATCAATAACAATAGACACTACCACACTGGCTAACATATTGACTTACCTGTCTAATAATTTTATAGTTGAAATTGGATCTGTAAATCCAATATATTGGACCGGTAACACTTCCACTAACTGGAATGCACCAACCAACTGGGACCCACAACAAATACCTACTTTAATTGATGATATTATTATCCCTTCAGGTAGACCACATTACCCGAAGATTGTTGCATCAAACGATGTAGAGTGCCGCAAAATGACAATAGAGGATGGGGCTACATTAACGATGAATGCCGGAATACTGAGTGTGTGGGGTGAGATAACCGCACCCAATGCCGATGTGTTTTCATTGCCGGGTGGTACCCTCAAGTTATTTCACGGAACAATATTTCCTGATGACATGAAGTTCAACAACCTAACTATTACCAACTTCAGTAACATCGAAGAGGATAATATTTATGAGATACCGGGATTTTCTGAAGTAAATGGTCAATTTAAAATGACCGGTACTATTACTGAACCTAATTTACCAAAAGTGAGATTAGTAATTGATGACTATATGAAAATATACAAAGATTTCATTCTGGAAAAAGGGAATATGGGTATACTCTTCGGTGACTCACTTCCTGATGGGATGGATATTCCGAGTGTCGTATTTACAGGTACAGGTACTCAGAATATCAAACTTCAAAATGATCCTTTTGGTGATGGGAAACTAAATGCAACTGTCATTATAGATAATCCGGCTGCCAGGTTTACTAATCTCAATACAAATTGGATTTATAATTTGATATTGGGTTCGGACTTTGACCTTGACGGTAAGACACTCTTTATGTATGGTAAGATAGGTTACCTCGGAGGTATAACTTCACCGTATACAATATTAAACTCTAAGCCAAACAAAGGAACTTTAATTATTGGCAACACCTCCTATTCCGTAAATAACCAACCTTCTATTTTAAAGTGTGAAAAGTTAAAAGCCATCAGATTTGGTGGATATGGAGATAACTCAAACGACACCTTAATATTGGTAACTAACATTGCACTAGATACCTTAAGAGTATTTGGTTATTTAAACTTAAACGGTAAAGACCTAACCGTAGGTACTGTTACCACACAGAAAGGCTTTTTTCAGGTAGATTCTTTAAATACAACAATCAACACGGGTACGTTGACTTTAAACCCAAGCAGTACCGGTGCTGCTTATCAAATAAATGCCTGGAACTTGAACAATCTAACAATAAATAATGCAGGTGGTGCACAATTGATGAATGCAACAAACTTTGGTCCTTCTAGTATTGCTACAATTGGTTTGGGTGTTTATGGAACAATACGACTTAGAGAAGGCAACCTCGATCTTAATGGCAATGATATATTTCTTAAAAAGCATAATTCCAGTGGTATCAATAAAGGAAAGGTTATTGAAACACCGGGAAATGTAATTGTCAATTTAGCTCAGGACTTAAAAGAAGTATCCATTGATAAAATAGAAGGGGCTCCTTGTAACAATAAAGATTTTGGTGGACTGGGTTTCATTGTTACTACATCAAGTCCATTGCAGGAGATTTCAGTTTTACGTTATCTCGGTACAGCAATAAGTGACCCACAAGCAGAATTGTTTGCCGGGATTATTGATGGTGTAGATCGATTTTATGGAATTTACAATCATAATATATCAGGCCTCAATGCTCAAATAAGTATCAGGTATGATGAAAGTGAACTTAATGGTGTAAGCGAAGGCGATTTGGGTATTTTCAGAAGAAATTTTTTGGATCCTATAGGTGAATGGGAGGAAATTCCTTCCTCAGTAAATACATCTACAAATACTGTAACATCTAGCACATTATTATCTCAGATAGATACATCTCCGGCAAGCGATGAAGTATTTACGTTTTATACTCTGGCATCTGTAAGCAGTATGCAGCGTAAAGAAGAGAAACCATTCACACAATCTATGGATCATAGTCTGCTGATATACCCTAACCCTACTACACACACACTCAATATCCGCAACTTGTCCGACAAGCCAAGAACCTATCAGGTATTTGATGTAACAGGTAAACTGATACTTACACAAACATTAAACACTACTCAGGTGAGTATGGATGTCAGCATTTTGCCTTCAGGTATGTATGTGTTACAGATAGTATCAGAAGATCAGTTAACACAACAGAAATTTATTAAGCAATAAGATTAGTTTTTTCATAGTAAAGCAGTGAGCCACTCAGGTTGCTCGCTGCTTTTTTTATATTATTAGATTCTCCATCACCCCCAATCCAAACAAAGCAAAATCATAACGAACCGGGTCCTTTACATCAAGAATGCGCAATTTCTGTGTGAGTTCAACGGCTGCCTTCCAGTCGTTTTGTGTGCGGGTTAAAAGGTTTAGTTTGCGGGCTACTCGTTGTACGTGCACATCAAGAGGACAGATTAATTGTGCAGGAGAAATTTGCTTCCATATTCCAAAGTCAACACCTTGTTCATCGTGCCGCACCATCCATCTGAGAAACATATTCAAGCGTTTGCATGCTGAGAGCCTGTAAGGTGTAGAGATATGTTTACGTGTGCGTTGAGGCGCATATTCAACATCGAAAAAGCGTTCATGAAAAACAGACAAGGCATCGAAACAATACTCTTCATTAGTTACATGTTCAGGAATAAAAGCATCTTCAAGCGTCGTACATTTATGATAGTGGCTTTGTAAAAAATCAATGAAGTAGAGTAAGTCTGTTTCGTTGAAGGTGCGATGTACAAATCCTTTGAATCGTTTCAGATCCTGTGCCTGGTGTTGAACAATAAACTGATGTGGCGCCATATCCATCAATTGCATTAAGCGGCGGCTGTTATTTATGATGGTTATACGTTGTCCCCAGGCAATGGTGGCGGCAAAAAGTGCGGCTATTTCAATATCCTGTTTATTGCTAAAAAGGTGCGGAATACTGATAGGGTCGCTGCCAATGAAGGAGGGATGGTTATACTGCGCCGCTTTTTTATCCAGAAACTTTTTTAGCTCTCGTTGATTCAAAGTTGCGGCAGTTGATAATGCAACATAAAGTTAAAAGTGGTTTGCATATCGTTGTGCAACACACGATCCTGTTCGTTGAACGGAACCTGTTTGCGATAGTCGGAAATGATTTGTTCCAGTATATCACTGCTGCGTAAAGGTCTTCTGAGATCCAGAGCCTGTGCGGCATTGAGTAGTTCTATGGCTAATATGCGTTCTGTGTTTTCAAGCACACGCAAACATTTTGTGGCAGCATTGGCTCCCATACTCACATGGTCTTCCTGTCCATTGCTGCTGACTATAGAATCGACCGAAGCCGGTGAACATAATTGTTTGTTTTGTGATGCAATGGATGCCGCAGTGTATTGCGGAATCATCATGCCGCTGTTGAGTCCGGCATTTTTTATGAGGAAAGCCGGCAAGCCGCGTAAGCCGCTAATGAGTTGATAGGTTCTTCGTTCGGAAATGCTACCCAGTTCACTAATTGCTATGGCTAAATAATCAAGGCAGAGTGCTAATGGTTGTCCATGAAAATTTCCGCCTGATAATATTTCATCTTCCTGCGCAAACACATTGGGATTGTCGGTAACGGAGTTTATTTCTGTTTCTACTACTCGCTGGACGTATGCAATAGCATCTTTCGATGCGCCGTGTACCTGAGGAATGCAGCGGAACGAATACGGGTCCTGCACCTGTGCTTTATGTTGAACGGCTATGCTGCTTCCCCGTAGCAACTGCATCATGTTTTTGGCAGTTTGAATTTGTCCGGCATGCGGACGGGCCTCGTGCAGCAAATGATGGAAAGGCTCGGTCTTGCAATCGAAGGCATCGCATGAAATGGCTGCAATAAAATCGCACCACTGTAAGAGTTTGTTGGTGCGAATTAAGATATGAACGGCGTAAGCACTCATAAACTGTGTGCCATTTAACAATGCTAAACCTTCTTTGGATTGCAATTGCAGTGCATTCCATTTAAAATGAGGAAAGAGTTCTTCGGTGTTGTGGCTGTTGCCGTTATATTGCACTTTGCCTTTGCCAATCAAGGGTAAACAGAGATGCGCTAAAGGAGCTAAATCGCCGGAGGCACCCAGTGAACCTTGGGTGTAAACAACAGGATGAATACCGTTATTGAAAAAATCCATCAACCGCCATACCGTGCTCACATCAACGCCTGAACGGCCATAGCTCAGTGATTGTACTTTGAGGAACAACATCCATCGCACAATTTCTTCCGGTACTTCATCTCCCATACCACAGGCGTGACTCATCACTAAATTTTCCTGCAGTACGCCACATTCTTCCTGGGAGATTTTAACATTACACAGGGAGCCAAAGCCGGTGTTGATACCATAAAAAAGGCGGTCGCTGTTTTCGAGTTTTTTGTTCAGATAGTTGCGACATGCAACTATGCGCTCGCGTGCCTCATCGCTGAGTCGCAGTTGAAAAATTTTATCGTTTAATTCGCTGAGCAACGGAATACTGAGCACATTCTGACCAATTTCAAAAACCTTTGGATTCATACAAATGCAAGTTTAAGTAATTCGCAACAGTGCCAAGCCACTCAAGGTATTAATTACGTTTGCTTTTGAAAAAATCTTTTAACAATTGTGCGCATTCGTTCTGTAAAATGCCCGACTCTACAATACACTTAGGGTGCAATGGCGATTTACCAAAGAGGCTGTATCCTTTCTTTTCGTCGAAGGCACCAAACACCAGTCTGCCGATTTGTGCCCAACCAATGGCTGCAGCGCACATCATACAAGGCTCCAGAGTAACATACAGGGAATAATCGCTCAGATATTTTGATTGAAATGCCGCCGAAGCTGAAGTGATGCAAAGCATTTCGGCATGTGCGGTAACATCCTGCAGCAGTTCTACCTGATTATAACCGCGTGCAACAATACGATTGTTATATACCAACACCGCACCAATAGGCACTTCGTCTTTCTCCAGAGCCTTGTGAGCTTCTTTGAGTGCTTCCTTCATAAAATATTCATTTGTCATTAATATCAATCGTTAATGTAAATACATAATTAAGTCATCGTAGGCTAAAAAGCAAGCCGTTATATTTGCTCCACCCGATGAGAACCTTTAGCCTGATACTGCTACTTCTATTTTTCACTTCACCATTAGTTCATGCGCAGCAAATTTGGTCGCTTGAGAAATGCATCAGCTATGCAAAAGATAATAATCTGCAAATTAAAATTGCTCAGCTCAATGCCGATATCAATGATGCCACCTATGCGCAGAGTAAGTTCTCTTTTCTGCCAAACATCAATGCCAATAGTAACTACGGTATTAACCGCGGTCGTAACATTGACCCTACAACCAATACATTTATAGAGCAAGACATCGTAGGCGGTAGCGGAACGCTGAGCGGATCGTTGAATTTATTTGGGGGCTTTCGCAAGGTGAACCAGATGAGGCAGAGTTATTATAGCTATATGTCTTCTAAGTATAGTGCTGAACAAACACTCAACGATGTGTCGCTTAATGTTGCTAATGCTTATTTACAAATCGTATTTGCCAAAGAACAATTGTTACGCGCCGAACAAACAGTAACCCTTAGTAAAGAACAACAGGAACGTACTAAAAAGTTAGTACAGTCCGGCTTGCAATCTGAAGCCGCCAACCTAAATTTGAATGCACAGGTGGCACAGGATGAAGTGAATCTGATTACAGCCCAGAATCAATACAATATAGCTTTACTCAATTTGCAGATGTTGCTTAACCTGGATAAACCTGTAGATGTGGAGGTGCCCGCCATAGAAATTCCTGAGCGCTTTAATTATGGCAGCGGATCCGTTGATAGTATCTACAATACTGCCGTAATGTCATTCCCGAATGTGGTGAGCAGTTATTTCAATCTGCAAAGTTCGTACAAGGGTTTACAGGTTGCACGTGGTGCCCGCTATCCCAGCATTAATTTGAGCTATAATCTTTTTACTAATTACTCAGATGCAGCTCGTACTGTCACGGGGTTTGATACTACCGGCAATATTTACCCTGTAGGTTATGTTCTTACTACTAATGATTTGGTGGTGGCACCCGAACTCAGATATAATTTTCAATCTATTCCTTTCGCCGACCAGTTAAACAACAATCTTGGTCAGAGTTATGGATTTGGTATTTCCATACCTATCTTAAATGGATGGAGCGCTAATACTAATGTTAAGTTGAGTCGTTTACAGTGGACTATAGCAAAACATAATTATAATCAAACAAAAATGAATCTGAAACGCGACATTGCTACTGCTTATGTAGATGCACAGGCGGCTGCTACGCGTTATAGTGCACAAAAGAAATTATTAGAGTCGTTACAAACCAACTTCGAGTTTACCGAAAAACGATACGAGGCCGGATTGGAAAATGTGTATGATTATAATGCTGCTCGAAAAAATTTATTCGATTCACAATCTCAAACATTACAGGCTAAGTACGACTACCTGTTCAAACTAAAAATTCTTGATTTTTATCAAGGCAAAAAAATAACCCTGCCCTAAATGAAACGCATATACTGGATTGCCGCTATTGCTGTTGTTGTATTAATTGTAGTTGCCATAGTAGGCAAGCAAATGGGATTTGTAGGCGGCAAAGCCCACATAAAAGTAAGTGTTGCTGAAGTGATGCGCGGTAACATCACCGAAATAGTAACGGCAAGCGGAAAAATTTACCCTTCTCTCGAAGTTAAAATCAGTCCTGATGTAGCCGGAGAAATAATTGAGTTGTATGTGAAAGAAGGAGACTCGGTGTATGCAGGTATGGAACTGGCTCGCATTAAGCCTGATAACTACATTGCTGCTTTAGACCGTGCTGTAGCTGCATTGAACACAGCCAAGGCTAATCACCTGAACGCACTGGCACAACTTACCCAGTTACAGGTTCAGTTTGAAAACGCGCAAAAGACTTTTAACCGAAACAAAACTTTGTTTGAGCAGAAAGTTATTTCTGCTGCTGACTTTGATCAGATAGAAACACAGTACAAAGCGGCATTAGCCAACTATAATGGTATGCAACAGCAAGTGGATGCGGCTAAGTTCAGCGTGGAGAGCGCGCAGGCGGGAGTTAAACAGTCGCGCGATGATTTAAGCAAAACCAGCATTATAGCTCCTGTTGGAGGAATTATTTCTAAAATGAATGTGGAAAAGGGTGAGCGTGTTGTGGCTACATTCCAGATGGCAGGTACAGAAATGTTCCGCATCAGTAACCTTTTTGCTATGGAAGCCAGGGTGGATGTGAGTGAAAATGATGTGTTGCGTGTGAGTTTGGGTGATACAGCTGAGATTACCGTTGATGCATATAACGACAAAAAGTTTACAGGCGTCGTGACTGAAATTGCTAATTCCGCCAACTCCTCAGCAGTTAATGTCAGCACCGATCAGGTTACGAATTTCAGAATCAAGATTTTGATTTTATCTGATACATACGTGGATATGATTAATACGGAGGCCAAGAAATTTCCACTACTGCCGGGGATGAGCTGTGCTGTTGACATTAAAACACGCAAGGTGGAAAATGTGATAAAGGTTCCTATTCAATCTGTTACTACTAAAGTGAATGCTGATACAACAGCTGATAAAAAGAAAGTGCTGCCAATAGTATTTGTATTACAAAGCGGAGATAAAATTTCAACTGTTGATGTCACCACTGGCATTCAGGATGATGAATTTATAGAGATTAAAAGTGGTTTGGAAGAAAAACAACAGATAGTGGATGCACCGTACAGCGCAATTTCTAAACTGCTGAAAGATGGAATGAACGTGAAGGTGGTGAAGAAAGAAGAGTTATTTACAGATAGTGAATCAAAATAACGCAGCGTGAGTTTGCATATTAAAGTTGGAATGCTGGGAGCCGGAAGCTGGGCAACTGCTTTGGTTAAAATTCTGAACGAAAATCAACATCACGTAAATTGGTATGTCCGCAACGAAGACATCAGGCATGAGCTGGCAAAGAACGGGCACAATCCGCGTTACCTGAGTTCAGTGGCTTTTCACATTTCTCAGAATACCGTGAGTGGCGAGTTGGAATCTGTGATTGAGAGTTCCGATGTGATTGTAATTGCAATTCCGGCAGCATTCATTAAAACCACACTGGCTCATCTGCCGGAAAATATCTTTGAAGGGAAGCAAGTGGTGAGTGCTGTTAAGGGAATGATACCGGAAGACAACCTTATTCTTGCAGAATATTTTAACCAAAATTTTCAAGTACCGTTTGAATCATTTGGTGTTATCAGCGGACCTTGTCATGCTGAAGAAGTAGCTCTTGAAAAACTGAGTTACCTCACTATGGCTTCGCAGGATAAAGATTTTGCTGAACTGCTGACACAACTGTTCCGTTGCAGGTACATTCAAACTCACGTATCTGATGATATATACGGAACGGAATATGCTGCCGTGCTGAAAAACATTTATGCTTTAACAGCAGGAATCTGTCATGGACTGGGTTATGGCGATAACTTTCAGTCTGTGTTGATCAGCAATGCAGCTTCGGAGATGGAGCGTTTTATTAAAGCTGTGTACCCTATAAAAAGAGACATCAAAGACAGTGCGTATCTCGGGGATTTATTGGTAACTGCCTATTCGCAGTTCAGCCGCAACCGCAATTTTGGCACTATGATAGGCAAGGGCTATTCTGTAAAGTCGGCACAACTTGAAATGAATATGATAGCGGAAGGCTATTACGCAACGGCATGTATTCACAATGTAAATAAAAACATCAAGGCGGCAATACCTATTGCTGAAGCCACCTACAACATCCTTTATGCAAAACATGCTCCTGCATTGGAGATACGATTGCTTACGGAGCGATTGAAGTAAAATTATTTGTAAGCGATGGCATCAAAGGAATACCCTTTCTCGCCAAAATAATCTAATACACGGGGTAACGCATACTTCATCCGGCTTTCCGCTTTCAGACTGTCGTGAAAGACAATGATACTGCCACTGCCTGTGTTATCAAGCACATTGCGCAATACCCGTTCCTTACTGATGGTTTTATCAAAGTCACCACTTAAAACATCCCACATAATGATCTTAAAACGCTTTTGCATCACGCGGGCCTGTGCTCGGGTTATGCGGCCATATGGTGGACGGAATAAAGGTGTATTCAATACCTCAGCACATTTCAAGGTATTACGCAAGTAATCTTTTGTTTCGGTATTCCAACCGTTTATGTGGTTTTGTGTGTGGTTGCCTACGTGATGTCCACTGTCGGTAATGGATTTAACAATACCGGGGTAGCGCTGCACATTGTCACCTACCAGAAAGAAGGTGGCTTTTGCCTGATGTTTGGCAAGCGTCTCGAGTGTCCACTCAGTAACACCCGGAGTGGGACCATCGTCGAAAGTGAGGTAAATACTCTTTTGTTGAGCCGGCAAACTCCATACCTGAGAGGGATAGAGGCGTTTCAGAATCTGAGGAGTCTTGATAAAATACATGACGCTATGCAATTAAAACGTGCTATATAGTCTGATTTAATAACCCATTGGTTGCAAGCCCCCTGAAAAATAATCAGCTTTTGAACAGGCGATCTATCTCTTGTATGGCTATTAACTCTGACTTGTTTTGTCCTCTAAATGAGGTTGCTATGCCATTGGCAGTACGCAGCGTTAATTCTTTGATATTATCAGTAAAAAGATATTTATGAGCGCGATAAAACTCTTCAAATTGATGAGTACAACTTTTCGAACTAGCCATTTGGTCATTCAGTAAGTCGAATGCTGTGATAATTTGAAAAGCCGCATCAGTGCCAAATGCATCGGCGGCATCCTCAACAGGAACCCAATCTTGCTTAACCAGTTGATAGAGTTTCTGAGCCTCTTCTTTACTTACCTGCTTGTCTGCAGCGGCTACTGCATAAAACAATTTACCCAACTTGTGATAAAGGCGTAACATCATTTCTTCGGATGGTTTCATAACATAATATTTAAGTAGCATAAAGGTAATAAACGTAAGGAGTAATGAGCAATGAGCAATATCATATTTCACGTTTGTATAATTGTTAGGGCATGTATGGCTCGCCTGATTACTTTTGACCTCTCATTTCATAATATGAAACTCAAACTCAATACCTTTCTTTTTGCTGCGCTTTCGATTATCGCAGCATCCTGCACGCAATCCAATACAGAAAATACCAAAGCTTATCAGGTATTCAACTCTGCTGACTTTGATACCAGTGTTGCGGCGGGAGATAATTTTTTTATGCGATTGAATGGCGCATGGATAAAGAATACACCCATACCGGGATCAGAAGCGCGATGGGGTACATTCAACGAAGTGGATGAGTTGCGTTATGGCATTTTGAAAAAATTACTTGAAGATGCAGCAGCGGACACTAAAGCTGCTGCCAATTCTAACAGACAAAAAGTAGGTTCCTTCTATGCTACCGGTATGGACTCCACGAAACTGAATGAACTAGGTGTTACCACTATTCAACCTATAATTGATGATATCCAAACAATTGATTCTAAAGTAAAATTGCTGGAGTATTTGGCCAAAGCAACATCACGTGGGTTAAATCCAATAATGGGGATTTATGCCGATCAGGATGCAGGCAACAGCAGTAAGATGATATTGAATATTTCACAGTCGGGTCTTGGCCTACCCGACCGCGATTATTATTTCCGCAACGACACTGCTACACAGCGCATTCAGAAAGAATACAAGAATTACATTGTTACCAATTTTAAGGCTTTAGGCATTGATGAAAATACTGCCACTACGAATGCCAATAAGATTTATGACCTGGAAAAATCATTGGCCGAAAAATCCCTTGATCGTGTTTCGTTACGCAATCCATACAATACGTATCACAAAATGACTACCGACGAGCTAAACAAGATGACTCCGGATATCAATTGGGATATTTATTTCTCAGGCAGTGGTATTTCGGCACAGGATACAGTTAACGTAGGTATGCCGGAGTTTATGAAACGACTGAATGAAAAGATTAAAAACTATCCAATAGCCGATTGGAAACTTTATCTCACACAACATTTGATGGATGAGTTGAATCCTTATTTGGATGATGCCTCTTTTCAACGCACCTTTAATTTCAGACAACAGGTCTTATTTGGTGTTAAAGAACCAAAGCCACGCTGGAAACGTGTGATGAACAATGTAGGCTCTAACATTGGTGAGGCACTAGGTGAAGAGTATGTGAAAATTGCTTTCAGCGAAAAAGATAAAGAACGCATGAAGAGCGTGATAGAAAATATGCGCACTGCATTCAAACAGCGGATCCTTAACCTCGATTGGATGAGTGATTCAACAAAGCAAAAAGCTATTGCCAAATTGGAGAAGGTATCCATTAAGGTGGGATATCCTGATCAATGGCGCGACTACTCTTCTTTGACCATAGACAATGAAACCTATGCAGGCAATATAGTTCGTTCATGGGAGTTTGAATTCAAGCGCAACATCAACAAACTGAACAAACCGGTTGACCGCAGCGAGTGGTATATGAATGCATATACTGTTAATGCATATTACAATCCTTCCAACAATGAAATCGTTTTTCCTGCGGCCATTCTGCAACCACCTTTTTATCATAGCACACTTGATGATGCTGTGATATATGGAGGCATTGGTTCTGTAATCTGTCATGAGTTTACTCATGGCTTCGACGACGAGGGCAGCAAGTTTGATGCTGATGGTAATTTGAAAAGCTGGTGGAGCGAAGAAGATGCTAAGCGCTTTGAAGCAAAAACTAAAGTGCTTGAGGAGCAATACAACAAATATTTTGTTTTGGATTCGTTGCACATCAATGGCAAACTCACTCTTGGCGAAAACATTGCAGACCTTGGTGGGGTGATGATTGCTCTCGATGCCTTTAAGAAAACAGAACAATTTACAGCGAACAAAGAGATTGACGGCTATACACCTGAACAACGCTTCTTTATGACATGGGCTCGGATATGGCGCGTGAAATACACCGATGCCGCGTTGCGCAATCAGATACTAACAAATCCGCATTCTCCGGGTGAGTTCCGTTGCAACGGTATTTTAAGTAATTGTGCCGACTTCTTTAAACTTTATGATGTGAAAGAAGGTAACGCTATGTACCGCGCCGAGAACGAACGAGCCATTATCTGGTAATTAGAACAATCCGCTCTTTAAGATAAGTTCTATGCCATTGCGCAATGGCATAGGCTGTCGGTTCAACAGGTTCTTCATTTTGGAAATATCCGGCTGACGACGAGTCATATCTCCTTCCTTCAATGCAGGAAGGTGCACCAGTTTTGATTTACTGTTGGTGAGGTCAATCACTAATCTGGCAACATCAATTATGGGTATCTCCACATCACTACCAATGTTAACCACATCGTTGATGTACATGTTCTCCATAAAGGCACGCACAGTGGCATCCAGATGATCATCTATGAAACAGAAAGTACGTGTTTGCTTACCATCGCCGTATATGGTGATGTCTTCGTTGTTCAGTGCAGCACGAATAAACTTACTAATCACAAAGTCGCTGCTTTGCTTTGGGCCATATGTGTTAAAGAATCGGAAAATCGTGTAATCCAATCCGAATTCCTGTTGGTACGATTTGAAATAAGACTCACCTACATTTTTTACAATGGCATAAGGCAATCTTGAGTTGAGTGGTGTGGTTTCTTCGTTCTGCGGAAATTCTACAGGTTCGCCATACACCTCGCTCGATGAAGAGAAATATGCGCGTTGCACTCCTGTGTTCTTGCATAGCTCCAGTACATTGCGGATACCGGTAATATCGTTCAGTACCATTACCGGATTGGCCAGTGTACGTTGCACACCCACCACCGCAGCATAATGAAATACATAATCGAAAGAGTAGGAGAGCATGATGCTCGATAGCGTGTCATAGTCATTGGCATCACCTTTAATGAAACGCCAGTTTTTATATGAGGTATCGGGTAACTTTGAAGTGGAGCCGGTTAAAAGGTTGTCAACAATTACAACATAATGCGATTGATTCTTAACCAGTCGCTCGGCAAGGCAGGAGGCAACAAAACCCGAACCGCCTGTAATCAGTATTTTTTTCATTCGCTTATTTCCTGTCTAAGAGTTCCATTAAATATTGTCCGTAACCGCTTTTTAAAAGAGGTTGTGCTAGATTTTGCAGTTGTTCGTCGGTGATAAAGTTTTTACGCCAGGCTATTTCTTCTATGCAACCCACCTTCAACCCCTGACGGTTCTCAATCACCTGAACAAATTGCGATGCCTGCATTAATGAGTCAAAAGTTCCTGTATCGAGCCAGGCTGTACCACGGTCAAGTACACCCACTTTCAGTTTTCCGCGGTGCAGATACTCTTTGTTCACATCAGTAATTTCGTATTCACCGCGTGGACTGGGCTGTATATTTTTGGCTATATGAATGACATCGTTGTCATAAAAGTATAACCCCGGTACCGCATAATTAGACTTCGGTTGCTTGGGTTTTTCTTCAATGGAAATCACTTGGTTACCGGCATTAAATTCCACCACTCCGTATCGCTCAGGGTCTGAAACGTGGTAGGCAAATATCACAGCACCATCAGGGTTTGCGTGTTCTTCGAGCGTAGTGCCTAAGCTGCTGCCGTAAAAAATATTATCGCCAAGCACAAGTGCTACTTTATCTTTTCCAATAAACGATTCGCCAATTACAAATGCTTGTGCAAGACCGTTGGGTATCACCTGCTCCGCATATTCAAAACGCAGCCCGAGTGATTCGCCGCTGCCAAAAAGTTTCTTAAACTGTGGAAGGTCTTGTGGCGTGGAGATGATCAGTATTTCGTTTATGCCTGCCATCATTAGTACCGAAAGCGGATAATAAATCATCGGCTTATCGTAGATGGGCATGATTTGTTTGGATATGGCGTAGGTAATGGGGTAAAGTCTGGTGCCACTGCCTCCGGCTAAAATGATTCCTTTCATATGTCTGTTCGCTGAGTTCGGCGAAAATAAAGATTCATGAAGGTAAAGCCAAGAGCTGGTTAAAATCAGTTTCGTAGGAATATGTCAAGAATTTGTAAAATCACTTAACTCTGACCACATCCTGCTATTCGTCCCAGCCATACACTAATGTTAAGTTGTGTCGGGTATCATTATAATAATATGTCAGTTCAACATTTGCTTTTTACATCCCATTCACCTTATATATGGTGCGACGGACATAGTTATTATTGGTGCTTGAGTATAACATAGAACCATGTCGACACCTTTCAAGCTCACATTGTATGGAATAAAACGATTGTTTTATTCTTACTGATTTCCTGCAGGATTGCTATGTTTTAGCACCTTGGCTTCTAAGTAAAAGATAATTTCTTCGGCTATATTTTTTGTTTGATCGCCAACACGTTCCATCTTGCGCACAATCGACAACACAAACAAAGACTGATAAGTAAGATCTATATTCTGCCTGATAAATTCTTCGGCAGTATGTGCAGCTACCAAATTAATTTCATCCAGTAAGTCATCTTTTAACAACACATTTCGAGCAATTCGTGTGTCTTCAGTTGTAAGAGCAGTATATACATCGTTCAACATGGATAGAGCTATGTCGAACATCTCGTAAAGTTTAATTCGCTGCATTAATTCATTGTTGTAAGGCTCTTTCATTTCCAACACATAGCGAACCATGCTTTCAGCATTATCTGCTATGCGCTCCAAGCTGGGATTAATTTTCAGTGTAGCTAGAATAAATCGCAGATCAACAGCCACAGGATTTTGTAAGGCTAAAATATTCTCGCAGTCACGATCTATTTTTAGCTCCAGCGAATTGATGTGTTTCTCATAAAAAATAACTTCGCGTGCTAGTTCTTTATCAAACTTAAATATAACATCCTGCGCTTTTCTGATTTGTTGCATAGTGAGCAACATCAGTTCCTGCAAGGTTTCGCGAAGGCGTTTCAGTTCAAGATCTAAGTGAGACATGTTATTTTCTTAACTAAAGTAAGCTGCATTAACCGAAGCGACCGGTAACATAATTCTGTGTGCGTTGATTAGCAGGCTGTGTAAAAATGATTTTTGTTTCGTCATATTCCACCAATTCGCCTAAATATAAAAAGGCCGTACGATCGCTTAAGCGCGCTGCCTGTTGCATGTTGTGTGTAACTATTACAATGGTGTATTTCACTTTCAATTCATAAATCAGCTCTTCAATTTTAGCTGCCGAAGCAGGGTCAAGAGCAGAAGTGGGCTCGTCCATAAGCAATACAGAGGGTTCTACAGCGAGCGCTCGCGCTATACACAGCCGTTGTTGTTGTCCGCCTGAGAGTTCGTTTGCCGGTTTGTTGAGTTTGTCTTTCACTTCATCCCACAAAGTAGCTTGTGTTAACGAGCGGACTACACGTTCTTCGATATAATTTTTATTACTCACATGGTTGATGCGCAGTCCGTATGCAACATTTTCAAAGATGCTTTTCGGAAAAGGATTTGGCTTCTGAAAAACCATGCCCACTTTTTTTCGTAACGCATCTATATCCACATCACGTTGATAGATATTTTTATTGTCCACCAGCACTGTGCCACTCAGACGCATATCCAGATGCAGGTCATTCATGCGGTTAAACAAACGCAGGAAAGTGGATTTGCCGCAACCCGATGGACCAATCAGAGCGGTAACTGTGTTCTTCTCTATACCGAGTGAAATATTTTTCAATGCCTGATGCGCACCATAATACAAATTCACTTCACGAACTTCGAGTTTACTCATAGCTGATGGGTCTTCTCATTCTTACTTAAGCAGCGGCGGACCAATCCGGCAAGCAGGTTAAACAATAATACCATAACAATTAATACCAGCGCAGTACCATATGCCATTCCGCGCGTAGCTTCGGGGTCGGTACCGCTGGTACTTAATACATACAGGTGATAGGGCAGTGCCATCACCTGATCAAAAACAGATGAAGGCAACTTGGGAAGATAATAAGCCGCTACAGTAAAAAGTATGGGTGCTGTTTCGCCACTGACTCTACTCATTGAGAGTATAAGCCCTGTTAAAATATCTGGCAGTGCTATGGGAAGCAATGCACGGTAAACAGTTTGCCAGCGAGTAGCACCTAATGCATACGAGGCATGACGAATGGAAGGATCTATGGAGTTTAGTGATTCTTCGGTAGTACGAATGATTATGGGTAATATCAAAACTGCAAGTGTTAATGAACCGGCTAAAATGGAATCTCCTAAACCTAATTGATTTACAAATAATGCCATGCCAAACAAACCAAATATGATGGATGGTACACCTGCAAGGTTGTTTGTCATCATTTTTACCAATCGTTTCAACCTGTTATCGCGAGCAAATTCGCTTACGTAGATACCGCTTAATACGCCAACCGGGAAGGCAATAACTAAACTTCCAGTCATCAAGCAAAATGTACCAAAGATGGCAGGTAATATACCTCCTTCTGTCATTCCATTTTCAGGCATTCCGGTAATGAATTTGATGCTCATCACCTGCATACCTTTGTAAGCAACAAATCCGATGATGTAAAATAAAATAAGCACCACCACCAGACTCAATAATCTGAATAAAGTAAACATCAACATCTGCATCAACTTCTTGCTCATACAGTCATTCGCTTTTTATAATTTGATTGCATGTACCCTACTAATAAATTAATTAATAGTGTTATGATGAAGAGTATGCAGCCTAGAGCAAATAAGGCCTTGAAGTGCAAACCGCCTTGCGGTGATTCCCCCATTTCAGCGGCTATGGTGGCAGGCATGGTTCTAACCGGTTCCAGTAAACCACCCGGGATGATGGCTGCGTTACCCGTTACCATAAGTACAGCCATGGTTTCTCCTATGGCTCGACCCATACCCAGCACTGCTGCGGTAATAATTCCTTTCGAAGCTAAAGGCAAAATCACTTTATGAATAGTTTGCCAATGCGATGCACCTAATGCATAAGATGCTTCTTTAACTGACATGGGGGTACTGTGTATAGCATTTTCACAGATGTTGATGATAGTAGGCAATGCCATAATGGCTAATAAGATTGAACCTGCTAAAGCAGTTTCGCCAAGAGGCACTCCAAAAAGCTGTTGTATCTGTGGTACAATAACTACCAAACCAAAGAAGCCATAAACCACTGAAGGTATGCCTGCAAGTAATTCAAGCACAGGTTTTAATAAATACTTAATTCGCTTATCTGCAATTTCCGCCATGTATATGGCAACTGCTACACCTAAGGGCAGTGCTATGAGAATAGCTATGAGGCTTACCCAAAGCGTTCCGAGTATCAGGGGTAATGCACCATAAATATTTACAGGTCGTGCATTGGGTATCCAGTCTTTTTTACTAATAAATTGAAGTATGCTGAGCGGTGCTACCTCAATCACAGTGCCTTCAAAATGATTATTCAATAGTGTTGCCGGAAAATAACCAATCAGGTTATCATGATTTGCAAATAAATGATTCAGATAAAAAGGTAAACTGTCTATTAATTCCTGATCAGACAATTGAGGATAATAGCGAGTCATATCATCGAGGTGAAACAAAATAATCGCCTCATCTTCTCCACCCAGTGCTTTCCAGTTATATATTTCCCCATCGAAAATACTTTTTAATTCCTGATGAGATAATGTAGTGATGTTATTTCCTTTGCCAACTGCCACAATGGTTTCATTGTGTACCGGAGCCTGGAAAAACAATCCCGCTGCTTCGGAAAAAAGAAAAATCACAATGAGCAAAACACTTAAACCCGATACCAACCCAGAGGCTTTTATCAAAATCGTAAACAGTGTGTCTGATATGTTGAGTTTCTTTTTCAAATATCAATTCACAGTTTTAATAACCGGTACGTAGCCGCTTTGCTTTACAATATGCTGTCCTTCCTGACTGGTTACAAACTGAACAAAAGCATTCACTTTGTTTTCCTGCAAGACATCGTAGCAGAGATATAGCGGCCTGATAAAAGGATAAGTATTGTTCATCGCATTTTCAAGTGTTGGCTGAAAATAGTTGATGCCATCGAGCGATAGATTCAATGCTTTTATTTTATTGTTCCTGAGATAAGCTAATCCGACATAAGCAATTGCACCCGGAGTTTGTGATACCGACTGAAGTATCGCTCCCGATGCCGGCAGGTTCAACACGCTGTTACTGTAATTTCTATTTTGCAACAACATCTCTTTAAAAAATTCATGTGTGCCCGAAGATATTTCTCGCGAGTAAACGGTGATTTTTAGATCAGGCCCTCCAACTTGTTTCCAGTTGTTGATGTTACCGCTGTATATGTCTTCTACTTGTTGTCGGCTTAACTGAGAAACAGGATTCGAAGGATGTACAATTACTGCTAAAGCATCATAAGCAAAAATAACTTCCTTGATGCTGATTCCACTGTTTCGCAGTTTATATTTTTCTTCGAGACTTACTTTCCTTGAAAGCATGGCCATATCAGCGGAACGATCACCTAGTCCGGCAATACCTACTCCGCTACCGCCACCGGTTATAGAAATTCTGGCGTTCGGATTTTTCTTAAAAAATGCTTCCACCTCACGTTGCATCACAGGCAGGCAAGTGTCTGAACCTTTTATTTTTTGTGCACACACTTCAGTATAGTATACACACATACACAACAAAAGAAATCGGTTAATAATTTGAAGCAACAAAAAATGAAATTTGATTGAAAAAAGTTAAAGGGAGCACAAATGTAGATTTGCCTACAAGCGGCCTACCACAGGTCAATGTTAAGATAATGTTAAATGAGTGCTTTGTTAGGTTATGCACCATAGTCCGATGAAACATGTTTAATTGAGGTCAGCGGCTTATATTGCAACGCGAAATGCAACAAGGCGCTTCACCTGTTATAGGTATTATTGGTGGCGGTCAGTTAGGCCGAATGTTTATTGAAGAAGCTCTGCGCTATCACGTCAATTGTATCATTCTTGATAACGATCCTGAAGCCCCTGCAGCACTCATTGCCCATCAACACATCACAGGTTCTATCAACGATGCCAAGGCCATTTATCAGTTGGCTTCTCATTGCGACATTCTTACTTATGAGATAGAGCACATTTTTGTAGAGGCACTGGATGAGATAGAGCGAAGCGGAAAAAAGGTATACCCATCAGCTCAAGTGTTGCGCACCATTCAGGATAAAGGTCTTCAGAAAACTTTCTATCAGAAACACGGCATCGCTACATCAGATTTTGTGTTGGTTTCAAATCCTGAAGAATGGTTACAGGCTGTTCGGCAGAAAGGGTGGTCTCGTTTTGCAGCAAAAAGCTGCCGCGATGGTTATGATGGCAAAGGCGTACGGTTGATGCACATCAATGAATTAAATGACAAGGGTAGCATTCCTTTTTCCGGACTAACAGTACTTGAAGCTATGGTGGAATGCGAAAAAGAAATCAGCGTAATCGTGGCAGTTGACTTTGAGGGTCATGCTGTTTGTTTTCCTTCTGTCGAAATGCAATTCGACCCACAAGCTAATCTGGTTACCTATCTTTTCTCTCCTGCACTGTTAAGTACAGAGCAGGAAAAAGCAGCTCAGAATTTAGCCCTGAATACCGCAAAGGCTTTTCGTAGTCCCGGTTTGTTTGCTGTTGAAATGTTTTTGGATAAAGAAGGAAATTTTCTGGTGAACGAAACGGCGCCTAGACCTCACAACAGTGGTCACCACACCATAGAAGCTTGCTATACTTCGCAGTACGAACAGTTATTGCGCATACTTATGCATCTTCCACTGGGCTCAACCAAATTGTTAAAGCATGCCGCCATGCTTAATGTGCTTGGCGATACAGGCTTCAGCGGTCAGTATTTTTTAGATAATGAAAAAGAAATACTCAGTACCGAAGGAGTTTATATTCATTTATATGGCAAGAAAATTTCCAAACCCAAGCGCAAACTCGGCCACATCACTATACTAGCCGATGATGCCGTATCACTGCAACAAAAAGTAGCATACATTCAACCACTCATTCAAATCAAATCAAAACTATGAATGCTCAAGTAGCCATCATTATGGGGTCCGACAGCGACCTCGATGTTATGAAAGAAGCTGCCATTATACTCGATGATTTTAAAGTGCCTTACGAGCTCACCGTTGTTTCTGCGCACCGCACTCCCGAGCGCATGGTTTGGTTTGCACGTGAAGCAGCCGAGCGTGGCATTCAGGTTATTATTGCCGGTGCTGGCGGCAGCGCGCACTTGCCCGGTATGGTTGCCTCCTTAACTCATTTGCCTGTTATTGGCGTACCCGTACTATCCAAGTCACTGAATGGTGTAGACTCGTTGTATTCCATTGTTCAAATGCCTCCCGGCGTGCCTGTTGCTACGGTAGCAATTAATGGTGCTGCCAATGCAGCTTTGCTGGCTTTGCAAATATTGTCACTGAATAACAAAAGTCTCAGCAAGCAATTGATTGCTTATAAAGATGGTCTTAAGAATATGGTTGAGGATAAAGCGGAGCAACTGGAAAAAAGCGGTTGGAAAAAATATCTTGCAACCAAGAAAACTTAATCGAGGAAGCGCTCTTTTAAATTTGGTGTAGGCATCATACACTGTTCATCTTTACCAAACCAGCGGTAACGGTTTCGGCTGATGAATTGATAAACAGCATCACGTATAAATTTTGGAACAATAATAAAAACATACAGCAGATTGATGGGAAATTTCAGATGTCTTGCTAATCGTAAAGCCGCAGTGGACTGAGTGAACACTTGTACTCCCTCTATCAGTATGATACTTTGTTTGATGTCAGATTTATTCTTTGATGCTAATAAACGCTGTGCTGTTTCTCCTTGCAGCGGTGCAAATTGGAAGAGTCTTTTATTGTCGTGCTTTATGATGAAACGTACAGAGCCTTGACATAAATGACAAACACCATCAAACAAGACCATCTTTTTATCATTTGATTTTCTCATTGCCTCACCAACTATACTTACCAATCGTGTTTGGCAATAATAATAGACATATAAGATTCTACCTTGCCATTGTTTGATTCCACATAACCAATTCCAATATCGGTAAGTGAACTATTCCAGGGGTCTAATCCCAACAAGTGTTTTCTGTGGCCTTTAGAGGGGATACCTGCATCAATAATCAACAACTTTATGCCGTGCTCACCGCTCTCACAGTTCATCGCTATGGATTCAAAATTATTATCTCGTTTGTTTTTTATCCAGTCTTTGTTCAGCGTATATCCGGCTTTGTTGATATGATAATTCATCCCATAACCTTCCGGGTCGGTATGCGAAAAATAGCCGCGTTTGGCCATATCAAGAGCTTTCTTCTCTGCTGCATTTGCAAGAAGTTCGTTCCATTGCAATGTAATGCCACTGACTTTAATGTCATTAGGCAACTTTAACTCCTGAACAAATTCCTGAGGATTACTCCGTATTCTTTGTAAAAGTTCAAAGGCTTTTTGTGCCTCCTCGTGATTTAAATTGTACTCAATAGTGCGTGCCGAGGACAGCACCACAAACAAAACTAAAAGCAAGGTGTAACGCATCATTTCACTTAACGACGGCGGCAAAGATGAATTGCATTTAATGAAATCATCGATTTAACTTCAGCAATCGTGATGCTAGAAACCTATACAATTACTAACTTGCAGCCCCTTATGAAAGGTATAAAGATTATAGAAGTTAAATCGGAAATAGGTGCCGGCACTCGTGGTGCTAGCATGGGAATAGATGCCATTAAAATTGCTGCACTTGATTTTGGCAGCAATTATTTTCGTCAATTTCCAACTGTTGAAATACCTGTAGAGAACAGTTTGTTATACGATCCGGCACGTACTATTTATGCCCGACGCATTAAAGGTGTACTCAACGTGTGTGAGCGTTTAGCCGATGAAGTAAAAAATACTTTAGAGCAAAAAAATTTCCCCATCATTCTTTCCGGTGATCATAGTTCCGCTGTTGGCAGTATTGCAGGTATAAAGATGGCTTATCCGAATGCACGCATTGGCGTTATTTGGATAGATGCACATGCTGATTTGCATTCTCCTTACACCACTCCGTCGGGTAACATGCATGGAATGCCTCTGGCGGCATCGCTAGCAGAGGACAATGATATATTGAAGATTAACAATGTGGACGATACCACCCGCGAGTATTGGGAGAAACTAAAAAATATTGGAGGTATTTCTCCCAAACTCAAATACGATAATCTCGTTTTTGTATCTCTCCGCGACTATGAGCGCGAAGAGGATTATTTGATTCGTCAGAATAAAGTACGTGTCTTCACTACCGATGAAATCAATACTTACGGTACAGATAAAGTGGGCCGTGAAATTCTTGCTGCTGTTGAACCTTGCGATTATATCTACATCACCTTTGACGTGGATAGCATGGACTCTTCAATCTCTAAAGGCACCGGAACACCCGTTCCAAATGGAATCACAGAGAAGCAAGCCGCCGCACTTATCTTACGCCTGCTGCTGAACGAGAAAGTGGTTTGTTTCGAAATAACAGAAGTAAACCCAACTCTGGATAAGGAAAACCTAATGGCTGAAAACACATTCGAGATTTTACAACGCGTAACCAACCAAATCATCAACGAACTGGATGATTAATAACTATGATTGAAGCATTGAAAGCACATACGTTGTCGTTTGTTAAAGACACGTATCAAAAAGATATTCCTGCATCACAAATTACAATTAATAAAACACCTGAAGATTTTTCCGGAGATTTCACCATTGTAGTTTTCCCCATTGCTAAAGTTGCCGGTGCCCGACCCGATCAGGTAGCCGAACAACTTGGTGCTTATTTGAAAGCACATACTTCAGGTCTCAGTTCATATAATGTAGTGAAAGGATTTCTGAATCTTTCTCTGGAAGATTCATATTGGTTGCGGTTCCTGAGTCAACATCATAAGAATAATAGTTTTGGTTATGGCTCTAAACAGAACCGCCGAATGATGATTGAATATGGTGGCCCTAATACCAACAAACCACTGCATCTCGGGCATCTTAGAAATATTCTCATAGGCTATTCGGTTTCTGAAATATTAAAAGCTGCCGGCTACGATGTGGTTAAAGTGAATATTTATAATGACCGCGGTGTGCACATATGCAAGTCCATGTTGGCTTACCAGAAATTTGGCAAAGGCGAAACACCAGAAAGCAGCGGCATGAAAGGCGACCACCTGATTGGGCATTATTATGTGGTGTATGAAAATGAAGTTCGTAAGCAGATTGCCGAATTGGTTCAACAAGGTAAAACCGAAGAGGAAGCCAAACAACAAGCTCCGCTCGCATTAGAAATAAAAGAAATGCTTCGTCAATGGGAAGCCGGCGACGAGCATGTGCGTGCCCTGTGGCGCAAAATGAATGGCTGGGTGTACGAAGGCTTTGAAGAAACCTTCAAACACATCGGATGCGATTATGATAAACATTATTATGAAAGCGATACCTACCTGTTGGGTAAAACGCTGGTAGAAGAAGGCTTACAGCAAGGCGTATTCTTCAAAAAGCCCGATGGCAGCGTTTGGATTGATTTAACAGCGGAAGGTTTGGATGAAAAATTAGTACTGCGCGCCGATGGCACTTCGGTATATATTACTCAGGATATTGGCACAGCTGACCTTCGCTATAAGGAGTATCCCTGCGAGCGAATGATATACACCGTAGCCAACGAGCAGGACTATCATTTCAAAGTCTTGAAACTGATTTGTCAGAAACTCAATAAACCATACGCCGGTGGCATTCATCATCTTAGTTATGGAATGGTCGATTTGCCGAGTGGCCGCATGAAATCGCGAGAAGGCACCGTGGTAGACGCTGATGATTTAATTACCGAAATGGAAAATACCGCCGCACAGCAGAGTGCTGAGCTGGGTAAACTGGAGAACGCCAGCGAAGCGGAAAAGAAGAAATTGTATCACATACTCGGCATGGGGGCTCTCAAGTTTTACATTTTGCGCGTAGACCCTAAAAAGAAAATGACCTTCAATCCCGAGGAGTCCATAGACTTTCATGGATTTACCGGTACGTTTATTCAATACACTCATGCACGAATTTGTTCATTGTTGCGTAAAGCCTCTGATCAGCAAATAATTTATCATCAACCGGTTCAAATAAACAGTTTGCACGATTCAGAAAAAAAGCTGATACGTCTTTTATGCGAGTATCCAGACATTGTAACGGATGCGGCAGCGCAATACAGCCCGGCTTTGCTGGCCAACTATCTATATTCGGTGGCTAAGGAGTTCAATCATTTTTATGCCGAAGTATCCATATTAAATGCTGATATGCAAATTGAAAAACTACTTCGATTGCAACTGTGCGAGTTCACAGTAACGGTACTTCGCCGGGGACTGAAGTTGTTGGGTATTGAAGCACCGGAAAGGATGTAATTAATTGAAATGTATCATTTATGTAAAGTATGGTAATCGTCAACATCGAAATTAGTTATTAAGAATGTCTTTACCTGTAACTTTTACGTATGGAGTCAAGGTATCTAAACGAAAATAGTTCGTATCTAAATCTTTTATCAAAGTACTTCCCCATGGTGTGATAAATTGGTTCGCAGTATTCTCTATCCAGTCAAACTGCGTTTCAGCTTCATAAGGCACTACAGCAATCGTCTTACCCTGTATTAATGTTGATATCAGCCAGGTTTCATACGGTACTCCCCAAGTCATTTTCATAGTGTCTGCTGGAAATTCAGACAGCGGTATCATCATTTTGGCTTCGGGTAATTTCTGTATGTAATGCTTATACCAGTTTAAACGATTAGTATAGAACTCGTGTCGTAAATATATTCGCAATATCCCCGTTATCACTACGATTACTACTAAACAGTTTACAGTAGCACGTTTCAATGGGTTTAAACTTTCATTTAATCCATATATATCATATGCGAATGCAATGATTACAAAAAGACCCAACAATAAATATTGATTCTCTATATAAAACTGATCTGCTCCGTAGAAAAAAGTAATTTGTATCAAAATAAATAAGCAAATAAAGCTCAGCAGCAACGCTGTTAGTTTTCGATAATGCTTGCGCCAACTATAATTAAGTACACAAATTGTCAGCATTATTGGCAGCATATAATAATCGGTAATTAGATATTGCAGGAAGAGCTTGAGTGCCGGCTGGTTCAGAAAGTTTGGGTACAGCAATTCTATGTGCCGAAATAACTGCTCTCTTCCACCTTCGTCGTATTGGTTTCTGAAGAAAAATAATTTGATAAGGTAAGTGATTACAAAGAACAACAGATGAATACTAATTATCTTCCACTGCTTTGGATAGTGTAAGAAGAGAAATAGGATGACAAAACCATAGGCGAAAAGCATAAGCGGATGCGCAAAAGCTATGGTAACTATGAGAACGAGTTGGAAGAATAACCGTAAGGGATTGTGATTGTCTGCCTGTTTCTGGTTTTGATGATTAAGTCTGTTATCTACTATAGCCAGCCACAATAATAAAAAAGATATACCTTGATTCAACTCAGGCATTATCCAGTAAAAAATATGACTGGTCATCATAACGGAATATAATAGTTGAATGAGAGCGACACGATGGTTTTTGATAAGCAGTGAAATAATAAGAAAGGAAAGTGCCTGTAGCAGCACAAAGGATGCAGAGTATAGCATTGCCACATAGTTCAAGGGTAACCCAATAAATGCCCCAATCAATGGAAAGGATTGCGTAAATGCTGCGCAAAATCTGTAGTTCTGAAGTTCAAATCCCTTATCTCTGAGAATGCAATAAAGATGGTACGCGGTATCTAAAAAAGTTATGCGCTCTTTGAAAAACAACAAGGCGATTAGAACCATGAAACAGTATGCAAATAAGCCAATGTATGTATGTATGTATGTATGTATGTATGTCGTTTGGGCATCATTGTAATTTTAATAAAACACGTTTGAAATTCACAGCAGTAAGCAACTTTATTTCACATAGTTTTGCTTCCTGATGCCTAAAAATATTATTGTCATCGGCGCAGGTCCTGCCGGGTTAACGGCTGCATATAAATTGGTTCAGGCTGGTCATAAAGTGCGTGTATATGAGGCCGGTGCGCACGTAGGTGGGCTGGCTCGCAGCTTCGAACTTTGGGGGCAAACGGTAGATTGCGGCCCTCACCGTTTTTTTAGCAACGATAAAATCGTAAACGATTTTTTTAAAGAAGTGGTGAAAGATGATTACGTTAACGTAAATCGCCTCACCCGTATCTATTACAACAACCGTTTTTTTTACTATCCCCTAAAGGTGAGTAATGTATTGCTGAATATTGGTCCGCTGGGCATTATACAAATCTTATGGAGCTATGCCTTAACTCGTATTAATCCTGTTAAAAACCCGCAAACCTTTGAAGAATGGGTGGTAGATAAGTTTGGAAGAAAACTGTACTCAATCTTTTTTAAAAATTATTCCGAAAAACTATGGGGCATACCCTGCGCTAAAATCGACGCCGACTGGGCAGCACAGCGTATTAAAAAGTTTTCGCTGATGGAGGCCGTAAAGACTGCACTATTCGGGAATAAATCCAATAAACATAAAACCCTCGTGGATCAGTTTGCTTATCCAAGCAAGGGTACAGGGAGCATTTATGTAAAAATGAAAGACTTCATTGAACAACAGGGTGCTCAGGTTTTTTTGAACTCACAGGTTAAGAGAGTCTTGCTGAAAGACAAAAAAGCCGTAGGAGTGGAATTGGTCAATGACCAACAAATATTTGCCGACGAAATCATCAGCACCATGCCTTTAACTTTGATGGTGCACGGATTGGACGCTGTCCCTGAAACTGTTTTGCAGGCTTGCAATCAATTGTACTATCGCAATACTATTTTGGTTTATCTCGAAGTCGATGCTGTGGATTTGTTCCCTGACAACTGGATTTATATACATAGTCCCGAAGTGCTGCACGGTCGCATTACAAACTTCCGCAACTGGAGCCCAGATTTATATGGCCATAAAAACACAACCATACTCTGCCTCGAATACTGGTGTTTCGATAACGATGAAATCTGGTCTAAAGACGAAGCCTACTTCAGCAAACTGGCTAGCGATGAAGTCAAGAAAATAAAACTGGTAAATCAGGAAACTAAAATATTAAACTCATCAGTAGTAAAGCTGCAACGATGTTATCCGGTTTATGAAACCGGCTATATGCAACACATTGAGGTCATCAAAAATTATTTAGATGGTATCGAGAACCTTCGCGTCATAGGTCGTTATGGTTCGTTTAAGTATAACAATCAAGACCACTCCATATTGATGGGTCTATTGGCTGCACGAGAAATTCTCACCGGCAACAGTGAAGATTTATGGACCATCAATACAGATAGCGAGTATCAGGAGAAAGGAGAGGTGCTCGAATCCTGAAGTAAAAAACTTAACTACTTAATTTCATAAGTATTCCCTTCCACACTTGCCATACTTGCGTTAAATATCTCTTTGGCTTCTGTCTCAAACAACATCTCCGAAATATAACGGGAAGAAAAATGTCCTAACAATAATTGCTTTGCTCCGGCCTGTTTTGCAATGGACGCCGCCTGCTTGGCAGTGCAGTGAAAGCGCTCCCGTGCCTTCACCGCATCGACTTCAAGAAAAGTGCTTTCGTGATAAAGAAGGTCAACTCCCTTAATTTTTTTCAGATACGATTCATTAAAAATAGTGTCTGAACAAAAAGCATATTTTCTGGGAGCACGCCGGGTTACCATTTTTTCATTGGGTATTATAGCACCGGATGTTGTTTTATAATCGGATCCTGCCTTAATATTTTCAATAGCTTCAATAGGAATCCTGTATTCACTCAAGGCTTCGGTTCTGATATTTACCCGGTCATCCTTTTCAGTAAAGAGGTACCCAAAACATGCTATGCGGTGTTGCATAGGTATAGACTCTATACGTACCAAATCATTTTCAAATAATATGCGACTGTTATCATCCACCTCCACAAACGAAAGTTCAAAGCACAAACGGGTAGCCGATGCCTGTAAATTGAGTTCGATAATTTCTCGCAATCCTTTGGGAGAATATATGGTTAAAGGTTGCTCTCTCTTATATAGGTGAAGCGAGGTAATTAATCCCGGTAACCCATAATAGTGGTCACCATGTAAATGCGAAATAAAAACTTCTGAGCATCTGGAGAACTTAATTCCATAGTCGCGAACACGGTTTTGAACTCCTTCACCACAGTCGAGCATAAAAACCCGATTGTGGTGTGTTACAACCTGTGCGGTGGTGTTGCGGTTACGTGTAGGAAGTGCAGCGCTGTTACCAAGAATAGTAACGCTGAAGTTCATTATCCTTTCTTAATATCTTTTTCTATTTCTTCCATCATCACCATATCAATAGATTCCTCTTTAGAGTGAATGATGGTGAGTATAGAATCTAGCTGAGAAATTTTAATCAACTTGTGAACATTATCGCTCACATTACAAAGAACCAGATTACCACCTGAGTTTTTGCATAGACGATTGGCAATAAGTATTGAACTTAATCCGGAAGAATCCACAAAGCGAACCCGACTTGTATCAAAAATTATATTCTTAACGCCTTCGGCATTTAACACGATCATTTCTGATTTCACTAATGGGGCAATAACTGAGTTCAACTTTTCTTCTTCTAACGTGAAAATACAGTACTTGTCGTGTTTGTCGAGTGTAAACTTCATAACGGTATGTGGTGTTTGTATTTGGGATTCTAAATTTGAACGTAAAATTAGAATTATTTACTCAAAAAGAAACAAAATGGGGTACTTATATGTAGAAACTAACATTGGAAAGCAGCCAAAAAATCACCTGAACGTAAATAATGGCTATTTTTCAAGCAAACAAACCGCTTTTAGCGTATCAATAAAGTCTTGGTGCGCTATTTGTAAAAACTGAAAACACTATGGAACAAAAATTTTCACCAAAGGTCAAAGAAGTTATTGCCTATGCCAGAGAGGAAGCTCTTCGTCTCGGTCATGATTACATTGGCGTTGAGCATTTGCTGTTAGGACTCATTCGCGACGAAGAAGGCACTGCCCCACGCATTTTAAAGTCTCTGGAAGTGGATTTAGTCATGCTGCGCCGTGTATTGGAAGATTCCATTCGCGATAAAGCTGTTCACCAGGCTCAGGAGCTCAATAATATGCCTCTCACTAAGCAGGCTGAAAAGGTGTTGAAATTTGCTTTGCTTGAGGCCAAGACTATGCGGAATGATACCATCGGTACTGAACATCTTATGATGTCTATCTTAAAAGTAAAAGACAATATCGCTACCGAAATACTCAATCGCTTCTCCGTTGATCACGAGACATTCAAGGCAGAATTTGATTTTATAAATAAAGATATTCGTGCCGATATGACAAACGACGGCGGCGAAGAGGAAGCTTTTGAGGACGAAGACCGTTCAAAAAGCGCCAGCAAAAAACCTGGGGCTTCAAAATCCAAGACTCCTGTATTGGACAACTTTGGCCGCGATATTACCAAGATGGCTGAAGAAGGAACATTGGACCCTATAGTAGGTCGTGAAACGGAAATAGAGCGCGTTTCTCAAATTTTATCACGTCGCAAGAAAAACAATCCCATACTCATTGGCGAGCCTGGTGTAGGTAAAACTGCAGTTGTTGAAGGTCTTGCACTACGCATTATTCAGCGTAAAGTATCTCGTGTACTTTACGATAAGCGTATTGTGATGCTCGATTTGGCAGCACTTGTTGCCGGAACAAAGTATAGAGGACAGTTTGAAGAGCGTATCAAGGCCATTATGAATGAATTGGAGAAGAATCGCGATGTGATTCTTTTTATTGATGAAATACATACAATTGTTGGTGCCGGCGGCGCTACAGGTTCCCTGGATGCCTCTAACATATTTAAACCGGCTCTGGCTCGCGGAGAACTGCAATGCATTGGAGCTTCAACTTTAGATGAGTACCGTCAGCATATCGAAAAAGATGGGGCTTTGGATCGTCGTTTCCAAAAGGTAATTATTGATCCACCATCACCGGAAGAAACAGTAACCATACTGAACAATATTAAAGGCAAGTACGAAGAGTTTCATAACGTTAACTATACTCCAGAGGCCATTGAAGCTTGTGTGAAACTGAGTACACGTTATATCACTGACAGGCTTCTTCCTGACAAAGCCATAGACGTAATTGACGAAGTAGGAGCCAAGGTTCACCTGAAAAACATTCACGTTCCTCAGTCAATACTTGATTTAGAAAAGAAGATTGAAGAAATCAAGGTTGAAAAGAACAAAGTAGTTAAAAGTCAACGCTACGAAGAGGCAGCCCGACTTCGTGATTCTGAAAAGAAATTGTTGGAAGACTTGGAGAAAGCTAAACAAAACTGGGAAGAGGAAACCAAATCTAAACGCTACCCGGTTACTGATGAAGATATTGCTGAAGTTGTTGCTATGATGACCGGAATTCCTGTTAAGCGTGTGGCTCAGTCAGAAAGCAACAGGTTATTGAAGATGGCTGATGATTTAAAAGGAAGTGTTGTTGGTCAGGATGATGCTATTATCAAGATAACCAAGGCTATACAACGTAACCGTGCAGGATTAAAAGATCCAAAGAAACCAATCGGCTCGTTCATTTTCTTAGGTCCTACAGGTGTTGGTAAAACCGAGTTGGCAAAAGTATTGGCTCGCTATCTTTTTGACAGTGAAGATTCACTGATTAGAATTGATATGAGTGAATACATGGAGAAATTCAGCGTAAGCCGCCTGATTGGCGCTCCTCCAGGCTATGTTGGCTACGAAGAAGGTGGTCAATTAACTGAAAGAGTTCGTCGCAAACCATATTCTGTAATCCTACTTGATGAGATTGAAAAAGCACATCCTGATGTCTACAGTGTGCTGTTGCAGGTTTTAGATGACGGAATATTAACTGATGGCTTAGGTCGTAAAGTGGATTTCAAAAACACCTTAATTATAATGACCTCCAACATTGGAGCACGTCAATTAAAAGATTTTGGACAAGGTATCGGTTTTGGAACTTCTGCAAAACGCGAAAGCGCAGACACACACTCTAAGTCAGTTATAGAATCTGCATTGAAGCGCACCTTCTCTCCGGAATTCTTAAATCGTATTGATGATGTGGTAGTGTTCAATTCATTAACTAAAGAACATATTCACTCTATCATTGACATCACGCTGAAGAGTCTTTATGATCGTGTAATTAATTTGGGCTTTTCCCTCGAATTATCCGACAAGGCCAAAGACTTTATAGCAGAGCGTGGCTACGATGCCAACTTTGGTGCGCGTCCGCTACACAGAGCTATTCAGAAACATTTGGAAGATCCGTTGGCTGAAGAAATTTTAGCATCGGGTATTAAGAATGGAGACATTATGTTTGTGGATACAGATGCTAAAGGTGAAAAATTAAAATTCACAATTAAGCATACCAAGAAACAAGAGAAAACAGACGCTTAATATTCCTTAACAAATTTTACAAAGGCTGTCTTTAACTGAGACGGCCTTTTTTATTTAGACCTCAGTTGACTTTTAAGTAAGGTTCAACCTTTTGATAAAAGGCATTATTGATTGCAGCACAATTTTTAATATCCGAAACTGTCTTAAATGGTCCGTGGTTATCTCTATATCTGATGAGAATGCCAGCTATGTTTTTATCGAAATAAGCATGTCGTTTAAGTTCATCCTCACTACAGGTATTGATGTTTAATTGTTTGACAGGTAGCTTACTCATTAATAATGCTGATTGATTTTTGTCAAACCATTCAGCGGTGATGCCTATAACATCAAGCAATTGCTCTTTTGCAATGAATGCTCCAAAGCGATTGCGATATTTTAATATACGGGAGGCCAATGTCGGACCAATACCCGGAAGGGATATTAAGTCGGCGGAGTCTGCAACATTGATGTCAACCAGCCATTGTTTTTCTTCAATCACTTGCTTGTCTATCTGTACCATTGATTCAACCGTTTTTGTTTCTTTCTGTTGCGGTATGTAAATCCAGGGTTTCAGCCGCTCCACATCCTGTTCTGTCAGTGAAAATATTTTCTTCAGATCGTCAGCCGTTTTAAATACTGCACCTGAATTTCGATATTTGATGAAGACATTAGCTTTCTTGGGGCTTAAACCAAGCAACAATAAACTATCTAGTGTTATGGTGTTGGGGTTAAAGTGAAAATAACTGATTGTTTGAGCAGCATCAGTAAATTGAGGTTTTGTATTTTCTGATGTAATCTGTTCTTCGAATGTATAGTTACAACTTATTTGTTGTTTAGCATTGTTAATCCAATACATCTGCACATCGTTAAGATTGTTCAAAGGAGGCAGAAACAATAGAGGATGAATGAAGCGATAAATGATAAGCAGGAGGATTATAGAAACTAGTATTAAAGTGCCTCTGGTTTCCTGTCGGGTGAAAGTGAAATATTTTCTCAGATAACGTTTCGCATCCTTCTTCATAAAGCATAAACATTATAACTAGAACGAAGGTATTAAATCAGAGCACTAATACAAGAGATTTCTATGATTAATTTATAGCAATTTGTGTGCATTACTCCGGTGAAATAATTTGCAATGAGCATATTTGTATGAATGAGAAGATTGTGTTTTATCCTTTTATTTTTACTTCTGCTAAAAAATTCAACTGCGCAATTATTACGTCAATACACCTCTAACAACACTGGCTGGTATATGTATTTTGGCACACACTCTTTTTCAGAACAATGGAGTTGGCATGCTGAGGCGCAATGGCGTCGTAATAACTGGATTACTGATGCACAACAATTGTTGCTGCGAACCGGAGTTAATTATAACATTACTAGGAATGTAATGATAACAGCAGGTTATTGTTTTGTGAAGACTTATCCTTATGGAGATTTTCCGGTTAAAGTAGATTTTCCTGAAAACAGAATTTGGCAACAACTTCAACTGAAACAAATTCTAGGAAGACTTGAATTGACTCATCGTTTCAGACAAGAACAAAGATTTATTCATTTGCCTGTTTTAAAAGATACATTGTATCAACCTGGTGTTTCTGTTTTTCAGAATCGCTTTCGATTGCTCCATCGTTTTTCGCTTCCTTTAAATAACACAACTATCTCCGATAATACCATTTATCTGACTGCATACGATGAAGTGATGATAAGTTTTGGTAAGAATGTAGGTATGAACATTTTTGATCAAAACCGTGCATATGCAGCATTAGGGTATAAGGTGCCTAAATTGGGTCGTGTGGAATTGGGCTACATGAACCAGCAGCTGATGAAGAGTGATGGAATCAAAATAGAAAACAACCATACATTACAGATGGCTTTGTTTTCATCCATTGAGTTCATGAAGATTAAAGAAAAGAAGCTTGCGGATTAATCAAAACGTTCCGGTTTCATCTGCGGAAAGAACAGTACATCCTGAATAGAGTGTGAGTTAGTCATTATCATAGTCAGTCGGTCAATACCAATTCCGAGTCCTGCTGTTGGAGGCATACCATATTCCAATGCTCGCAGAAAGTCTTCATCAAGTACCATAGCTTCTTCATCGCCACGTTTGCCTAACTCCATTTGCTCTTCGAATCGCATGCGCTGGTCTACCGGGTCATTTAACTCAGAGAATGAGTTGCACAATTCCTTGGCATTGCAGATGGCTTCAAAACGCTCTACCAGTCCGGGTTTGCTGCGATGTTTCTTGGCCAATGGTGACATCTCAACAGGATAGTCTGTTATAAAAGTGGGTTGAATCAACTTGGGTTCAACATGTTCTCCAAAAATTTCATCAATAATTTTTCCTTTGCCCATTGTATTATCAATGTTCACTTTCAATTTGCGTGCTTCCTCGCGCATTTGTGCTTCACTCATTTCACTAATGTCTATACCGGTGTATTCCTTTATAGCTTCAAACATAGTATAGCGCTTCCAGGGTCTTTTGAAGTTGATGACATTTTCACCCACCTTAACTTCAGTAGTTCCGTTAACGTCTATTGCAACCTTTTCAACCATTTCTTCTACTAAATCCATCATCCAGTAATAATCTTTGTATGCTACATACAATTCAATCTGGGTAAACTCCGGATTGTGCGTGCGATCCATTCCTTCGTTTCTGAAGTCTTTACTGAATTCATATACGCCGTCAAAACCACCAACTATAAGTCTCTTCAGATATAACTCGTTTGCGATACGCAGGAATAATTGCATATCCAATGTGTTGTGATGTGTTTTAAATGGTCGGGCTGCCGCACCACCATATATAGGTTGCAGAATTGGAGTTTCCACTTCTAAATATCCTTTGGTGTTTAGATACTCCCGAATGGAATTCACCAGCCTGCTTCGCTTCACAAAAACTTCTTTCGAAGCCGGGTTAATATTCAGATCTACATAACGTTGACGATAGCGCAATTCGGGGTTAGTAACAGCGTCAAACACTTCACCTTCTTTCTCTTTAACCACAGGAAGCGGTTTTAAGGATTTACTCAATAACTTGAGACTTTGTACATGCAGACTTATTTCTCCTGTTTTTGTTCGAAATATATATCCCGTAACACCAACAAAATCTCCCAGATCTATTAGTTTTTTGAAAACGGTGTTGTAAAATGTTTTATCCTCAGTAGGGCATAGTTCATCGCGGCTAATGTAGAGTTGAATCTTTCCAGCGCTATCCTGAATCACTGCAAACGATGCTGAGCCCATAATGCGCTTGCTCATAACACGTCCGGCTATGGATATGGTTTTACCTTCGTAGTTGGCAGCATCTTGCTCATACAGACTTAGAATGTTTTTGCTGTAGTCATTAACCTCAAAAGTTTCGGCTGGAAAAGGATCAATTCCTAACTGTTGAAGTTCCAGTAAAGATTGGCGGCGTATGGTTTCGTGTTCACTCAATTGAGTCATAATGTTCAATGGCAATTAATGGCGCGCGCAAAAGTAATATGTATGTGTTAGAGTATAAGTTGATCCTGAAATGAAAGTTCATCTCACACATTTGCGAAACAATAATCCATACTAAATAAGCTATGCTGCGAAAAAAACTATCTTATAGTGCTTCTAATTTACATGATCTACTGTTATTTGACAACAGTACTATTTGTTATCACAACATCATTTGTGTATCCGGTACACAACCCTTTTATGGTAACGGCATCCCCTGATTTGAGTGCTTTGTAATTATCAGAATCTGAGAGCAACATGGTAAACTGTATCCCGAACATAGGATCATCTGTGCTGAGATATATAACGGTTTCCTGCTTTTGGTTCTTCTCCGTTTGCGATATGTTCCCGTTAACGGCTAATACTTTTTCTCTGTAAAGGCTATCCGCTCTGTGTTCATCGGTGCTATAGTGCTGAAAAAGTTCATTGGCTGAAATATTTAGATCAATTTTGACATCAGTATAGTCTTTCTTGGGTTTGTTGTACATATAGTATGCAACCCCACCTCCTAAAATGCTTATAACAAATAGTACGATCAGAATTTTTTTCATGGAACTTTTTTTTGAAATATACCATACATTAGGTAGCAACAAATGAATTTAATTTTTTTTGCGACGTTTGTTATATATCCAATAACCGAATGATTAAACGACTTATATTCTTTTTCATCGCATTAGTGATAGTTGCGACAGCTTGTAAGCATCACCCTATTGATCCTAATGTTCCACCAAACGATTACCAGTCATCTAACTGCAGTCCCGATACGGTATATTTTGTTAATGACATTCTTCTGCTGATAGCAAGCAATTGTGCACAAAGCGGTTGCCACGATGCCATTACACACAAAAAGGGGTTATACTTATACGATTACAACGGTATTATGAAGATTGTAAAACCAGGCAATGCAGGTGATAGCAAATTATACAAGGTAATTACTACCACTGATTATGATGATATTATGCCACCACCACCAATGAACCCGTTGTCATCCTCTCAAATTGCATTAATCGCAAAATGGATTCAACAGGGAGCGCTGAATAATGAATGTATTAGTTGCGATACTACATTGGTATCTTTTGCAGCTGACATCTTGCCTGTGATGCAGCAAAGTTGTCAGGCGTGTCATAAAGGTGCTTCGCCAGCAGGAGGGATCCTGCTAACAAACTATGCTGAGGTTTTTGCTCAGGTTACCAACGGTCAATTGGTTCCTGCTGTAAATCGTACTGGTCTAAGTCCAATGCCACCTTCGGCCTCGCTTCAGCTATGCACTATTAATAAAATTGCTGCTTGGGTAAATGCCGGCGCACCTAATAATTAATCTGACATTTTTTTCAATATGATCAAACAAAGCATTGCTCTTTTAGTATTTCTGCTTACAATCTCATTAACTTCCTGTTATTACGACAATGAAGAATATCTGTATCCAAGTCCAGAAATATGCGATACCACAAGTGTCTCCTACAGTCAGCACATAGCCCCTATCATACAAACGAATTGTATTGGCTGTCATTCCGGCGTGGCACCTTCTGGAGGTATTAACCTTACCACATACACCGATGTATTAGTAAAAGTGAACGACAATTCCTTTCTGAATGCCGTGAGATACAACAATATAAATTCTCCCATGCCTCCAAGTGGCAAAATGAGTGACTGTAACATCAACAACATTGCAGCCTGGATTCATCAAGGTGCTCAGAACAATTAACTTGGCTTTATTATTGACAAATCTCAAACATTAAAAAATAAAATTCAATATGAAAAAAATCTTCATCCTTCTTCAAGTGCTTGTGAGTGCTTCATTATTTGTTAATGCGCAAACCGGTAAATTCTTTACTCGTGCAGCTCACATTGATTTCTATTCTCACACACCTATGGAAGACATCAAGGCCGATAATAATCAGGTGAGCGCCATCCTTGATATCACCAACGGGGAATTCGCATTTACCTGTTTAATAAAAAGTTTTGAATTTCCCAAAGCATTGATGCAGGAGCACTTTAATGAGAATTACATGGAAAGCGACAAATTCCCAAAGTCAACATTTAAGGGAAAAATTAAAGACCTGAGCAAAGTGGACTTTAACAAAGACGGCGAATATGCAGTATCTGTAATTGGTAATTTGACGATGAAGGATAAAACGAATGAGATAGAAGTGCCGGCAACTATCATTGTTAAAGACGGACAGGTTACAGCAAGATCTAAATTCAGAGTACGACCCGAGGATTACAATGTCAGTATTCCTGCTTTGGTTAAAGAGAAGATTGCAAAAGAAATTGAAGTGAATGTGGATGCCGTGATGGAGCCCTTCAAGAAATAACACACCCTATTTACTAAAACCCAACACCGAATGATAAGACTAACAATCCTGCTTTTACTGCTTGGTATTAACGCTCATGCTCAGGATGATTTACTGAATTTACTCGACGACGGAGATCCGGGTAAAAAGGAAGATGTATCGGCCACATTTAAAACTACGCGTGTTGTCACCGGTCAGTCCATAGAAATGAACCACGGTGGCGTGTTAAACTTTGTGATACAACATCGATTTGGTACCATTAATAGTGGTGTTTATGAATTATTCGGGTTAGACCAGGCTTCAATCAAACTAAATCTGGAATTAGGTGTAACTAACCGATTGAATACAGGTATTGCAAGAAGTTCTATTGGTAAGTTTTATGAAGGTTACTTGAAGTACAAGATTGTAAAGCAAAAGAAAGATGGTTTCCCGCTAAGCATAGTAGCCTATTCCAGTATGGGTCTTGATTCACGTCGTTGGCCGGATCCGGATCGCGATAATTATTTCAGTTCTCGATTGTATTATACTCATCAGCTATTGTTTGCAAGCCGTATTACATCTGGTACATCTGTACAAGTGATGCCAACTCTGGTTCACAGAAATTTGGTAGCTACTCAGGAAGATAAAAATGATGTGCTAATAATTGGTTTAGGTGGCAGACAAAAGTTAAACAAACGTATAGCGGTAAATGCTGAATACTATTATGTGTTGCCAAATCAGATGGACTTAGGTCCAAACAGCACACTTCACAACTCATTTTCTTTGGGATTCGATATCGAAACAGGTGGACACGTATTCCAACTGCATATGACCAATTCCAGACAAATGAGCGATAAGGGTTTTCTGACTGAGACTGATGGTAGCTGGGGCAAAGGAGACATCATCTTCGGTTTCAATATTTCTCGAGTATTTAATGTCTATCAGTGGAAGAAAAACTGGTAAGAACAAAAGAAAACTAAAAGCCTTGCGTTATGAGGCGCATCATGTACTTTTGCCCGCCTCAATGAAACATCCCTTAATAATCCTTATTCTAACTGCTTTTTTTCTAAATTCATGTAATAGCTATGAACGATTGCTTAGAAGCGACGACCTAGCAGCCAAAGAGGCAAAGGCCATGGAGTTTTATAACAAGAAAGAATACCAAAAAGCTATACCTTTCTTTGAAGAAGTCATTGGATTTTACAAGGGCAACAAAAAAGCTGAGGAGCTTTATTATTATTACAGCATGTGTTTTTATGGGGCTGAAGAATATCTTATGGCAGCTTATAACCTTAAAAACTTCGTCAGTGCATACCCTTCCAGTCCACATGCCGAGGAATGTTTGTACCTGAACGCCATGTGTTACTATCATATGAGCCCGCGATTCAATCAGGATCAAACCAACACGAGCAAGGCCATTAACGAGTTTCAGTTATTTATCAATATGTATCCTGAAAGCAAGCGCATTTCGGAATGCAACGACTTGATTGATAAACTGCGCCGTAAACTGGAGGCAAAAGACTATGCAAGTGCCAAACTGTACTTTGACATGAGCAATTATAAAGCAGCAAACACTGCCTTTTCTAACCTTTTGGTGAAGTATTCAGATTCACCTATTGCCGACCAAATCAGCTTTATGTCGCTGAAATCGAGCTATTTATACGCTTTAAACAGCATAGATCAAAAAAAGAAAGAGCGCCTAGCACAAACTATCACGCTTTATAATACTTTTGTGTCCCGTTTTCCTGAAAGCTCATATCTAAAAGATGCCAAAGGCATTTTTGAAAATGCGCAAAAACTGATAAATAAAACAATCAATAATGAACAAAATAATTAAAAAGTCCGGTAGCATCAATGCTGTAATCGAACCCCGCAGTATTAAAGAAATAGCTGAAAAAACCGGCAACCTTTACAAAAGCATTGCTGTAGTAGGTAAGCGTGCTAATCAGATTTCTTCCGGTATAAAAGAAGAACTGCATGGAAAATTAGAAGAATTTGCAAGCATCACCGACAATTTGGAAGAGATTCATGAAAATCGAGAGCAAATTGAAATTTCAAAGCACTACGAGCGTATGCCTAACCCTGCTTTGTTGGCCACTCAGGAATTCTTCGAAGACAAGATTTATTTCCGTGCTCCGGACGAAGAATCAACATTAGACCAGATTTAATCAATCCTGAATTACCTTTAAGTCGGCTTGGAAACTCTCAGCCGGCTTTTTTATTTATATGTTGAACGGTAAAAAAATTGTACTCGGAATTAGTGGCAGCATTGCAGCATACAAGTCTGCTGTGCTTACCCGCTTATTGATTAAAGTTGGTTGCGATGTTCGCGTTGTAATGACTCCTTCTGCAGCGCAGTTTATTTCGCCGTTAACACTTTCAACTCTTTCAAAAAACAAAGTGGTTTGTGATATGGCAGACAACGACTCCTGGAATAACCACGTGGAGTATGGCTTGTGGGCAGATTTGATGCTGATAGCTCCTGCTTCAGCTAATACCCTATCAAAAATGGCTCATGGCATGTGCGATAACATGTTATTAGCTGTGTATCTCTCGGCTCGATGTGCGGTAATGCTAAGCCCTGCAATGGATGAAGATATGTGGATGCATCCTGCAACACAAAAGAATATGGATGTACTGAAATCCTATGGGCATCATATCATACCCGTGGAGCACGGTGAGTTGGCGAGCGGATTGGTTGGTCCAGGAAGAATGGCTGAACCTGAAAGCATTCTGCATCAAGTGGAGCAATTTTTTGCTTTTAAAAAAAAACTGAATCAAGTTAAAGCATTAGTTTGCCTGGGGCCTACTGTAGAGCCAATTGATGCTGTTAGATTTATCAGTAACCATTCCAGTGGTAAAATGGGGATTGCACTTGCTCAGTCTTTGCTGAATAATGGCGCTGAACTAACTATTGTCTGTGGACCGGTTAAAGAAAAATTGCCCTATGCTCATCACATCATACACGTTAAAACTGCAGCAGAAATGTATGAGGCCATGACAAACGAATTCTCCAAACACCGACTCGTTATTATGGCTGCCGCTGTTGCTGATTACACAGTGGATAAACCTGCTGATAATAAAATCAAAAAATCAAACGATGTACTAACAATCAATCTTACGAAGACAAAAGACATACTTGCCGATTTAGGAAAACGAAAACAGAGCAGTCAGGTGCTTGTTGGCTTTGCTTTGGAAACAGATAACGAAATGCAGAACGCACAGGAGAAGCTGGATAGGAAAAATGCAGACTATATCATTCTGAATTCATTGCGTGATGAAGGAGCAGGTTTTGCCAAAGACACCAACAAGGTGGCTATCTTCTCAAAAAAACATAAACCTCTTGCTTTGCCGTTACAGTCAAAATCGGAACTTTCAAAAAAAATCATAGAGCACATTATTGCGCATGAAAATTTGTAAAAGCATATTATTTCTACTACTGCCGTTCTTCATACAAGCACAGGAACTCAACTGTAAGGTTACAGTCATCCCCAACAATATTCAAACCATTGATAAAAGAGTGTTTCAGACGCTGGAGAAGTCTTTGATGGATTTCATGAATTCGCGTCGATGGACTAATGATGTATATGCTGCTAATGAGCGCATCGTTTGTGACATTGGTTTAAACATTACCAAAGAAGAAGGTGGCGTAAAATTTACTGGTAAGTTGAGTGTTGTCAGTAGCAGACCTGTGTTCAACACATCTTACAAATCACCTATGATTAATCTGATAGATGAGGATGTAGTTTTTAACTACGTAGAATATCAACCTATTGAGTTCAACGAGAATTCTTCAACAAATTCTAACATTGCTGCCATATTGGCCTATTATGCATATATCGTTATAGGCATGGACTATGACAGCTTTGCTCCAAAAGGGGGCTCGCAATGGTTTGCCAAAGCACAAGGTATTGTAAACGTGTGTCAGAATAAGGAAGAACCCGGTTGGAAATCGTCGGGTAAAATCAAAAGCCGCTATTGGCTGATGGAGAATTTGACCAATAACAAATATGATCAGTTTCATACCATCATCTATAACTATCATCGCGATGGAATGGACAAGATGTTCGACATCCCAGAAACTGCACGCAAAACAATTTTGAACCAGATGAATACCATGAGCACCTTGCAGCAAAATAACCCAAACAGCATGATTATAGCACAGTTTTTTGCGGCAAAGTCTAACGAACTGCGCGATTTGTTTGGTAACTCTCCGGCAGATGAAAAAGCGCAGGCTATACAGGTACTTACCAAATTAGACCCTACCAACGCGGCAAATTATCAAAAGATTAACAAGTAGAGCATCTGCTACAGATATGCTGAAACGATTATCCATAAAGCACTATGCCATTATCGAGGATGCCGAAATTCAATTCGGCAGCGGACTGAATATGATGACCGGCGAAACCGGTGCAGGAAAATCTATTATACTTGGTGCCTTGTCGCTATTGCTCGGCGAGCGTGCCGACGCACAAGCCGTTCAGCAAGGAGCGGCGAAGTGTATTGTTGAAGTGGTATTTCAAAACGAGCAACAGGACGTCAGCGAATTTCTAAGTAAGAATGAATTTGATTCGCTGAGCAACGAAATTATATTACGTAGAGAAGTATATAGCGCAGGCAAATCGCGCGCTTTCATCAACGATACTCCGGCTACATTACAACAGTTGTCACAGCTGACGGATTATCTGATTGACATACATAGGCAACATCAAACGCTATCCCTGCAGCAGCGTTCTTTTCAGCTGTTTGTTATTGACACTCTAGCCGGAAATCAGCAGCGCTTAATGCAGTACCGCAGCTTATTCCATCAATGGCAACATACACAAGAGCACCTTGCTACACTGCGTGCACAACACCAAAGGTTACAAGCGGAATTCGATTTCAATCAATTTCAGTTTAACGAATTGATGAATGCCTCTCTGACCAACAATGCTGAACAAGAGCTTTTGGAAGCAGAGCTTAAAATGTTGGAAAATGCTGAAGAACTGCAATTGAAACTGAATGAGGTGTTACAAATTCTGGAGCAGGGGGATGTAAATAGCCTGATGATGATTAAGACTGCTCAGACACAGGTGCAGTCCTTAGTGAAGAAAATGCCGCAGGCTGAGTCTATTGCTAATCGTTTGCTGGAACTGCGCGAACAAATGATGGATGTAAGTGCTGAAGCTGAAGAATTATTAAATAAAGTAGAAAATAATCCGCAGCGGGTAGAGGAAATTCAGGAAAGACTGAATACAATATATAATTTACAAAAGAAACATCGCGTACAGGATGTGGATGCTTTGATTCAAATTCGAGATGAACTGGAATTGAAATTGAATCATGTTTCTGAACTCGATAATGAAATCAGTCAAATTGAATTCAATTGCAATCAGTATTTCTCCAAATTAATTGATTCAGCAAAATCCATCTCATTACAAAGAAATAAATCCATACCAACCTTCGAAAAGCAATTGAAACAGTTGTTGAAGTCGGTGGGAATGCCTAGTGCTGAATTAAAGGTTCAAAGTGATATACTTGAAGAAAAAGACATAAACATCAACGGCTTAGATAAAATCGAATTTTTATTCACAGCCAACAAAGGCTTTAATGCACAGCCTTTACAGAAGATGGCTAGCGGAGGTGAATTGTCGCGTTTAATGCTCTGTATTAAAAGCATCATAGCAAAATCTGCTGCATTGCCAACATTAGTGTTTGACGAGATTGATAATGGTATTAGTGGCGAAACTGCTCAACAGGTTGGATTATTGATGAAACAAATTGCTGTAACTCATCAGGTGATTTGTATTACACACTTGCCGCAGATGGCTGCAAAAGCTGATACTCACTTCTTCATTTATAAAGAACAAAAACAAAACAAAACATATACCCGCATCAGGATACTGAGTGCAGAAGAGCGAGTGGTGGAAATAGCAAAAATGCTTTCGGGAGAAAAACCAGGACAGGCAGCCTTGCAAAATGCCAAAGAATTAATAGACTTGTAAAACACTAAAACCCAACACCTATGTCGAATCAATTGTTAAAAGGAAAGAAAGGAATCATTTTCGGTGCGCTTGATGAAAGCAGCATTGCATGGAAAGTTGCAGAAACAGCTTTTTCCGAAGGAGCAGCAATTACATTAACCAACGCGCCTGTTGCAATGCGTATGGGTAAGATTAACGAATTAGCCAAAGCATGTAATGCTGAAGTTATTCCTGCTGACGCAACATCCATTGATGACCTGACCAACCTTTTTAACAAAGCGCGAGAGATTCATGGCGGCAAACTGGATTTTGTGTTACACTCCATAGGTATGTCGCCAAATGTGCGAAAGAAAAAGACATACACCGATTTAAATTATGAGTTCTATCTCAAAACATTGGATATATCTGCAGCATCTTTTCATAAGATATGTCAGGTAGCTTATCAGACTGATGCTATGAACGATTGGGGTTCAATTTTAGGCTTGAGCTATATTGCTGCACAGCGCACCTTTCCAAGTTATGGCGATATGGCTGATGCCAAAGCCACTTTAGAGTCTATTGCACGTGGTTTCGGTTATCATTTTGGTGTGAAGAATAAAGTGCGCGTGAATACAATTTCACAATCACCTACATACACAACGGCCGGATCAGGAGTAGAAGGCTTTGATGCTTTCTTCAATTATGCCAATGAGCTATCACCGCTTGGTAATGCTTCTGCGCAAGACTGTGCCAATTACTGTGTGATGTTGTTCAGTGATTATACACGTTTGGTCACTATGCAAAATCTATATCACGATGGCGGTTTCAGTTACACCGGAGTCAGCGATAAAATGATGCAACGGTTTTTAAGCAACGGATAACATAACAATTCTTTTATTGCGTTTAATATGCAAACTCACACACTATGAAGGAAATCAGAAACAGTTTAGTTATCGGACTCACTATTATAATCACTGCATTGATCTTATCCAATGCTTACCGTAACCGTCATAGTACATCCAATTCTATATCAGTTACCGGTTTAGGAAGTAAGGATTTTATATCAGATTTAATTGTGTGGAGTGGATATTTTGTAAAACGAAGCACTATTCTAAAAGAAGCATACTCACAGTTAGATCAGGATCGTGAAACAATAAAAGATTATTTGGTCGGGAAAGGTGTAAAGCCTGAAAACATTGTTTTCTCGGCAGTTGAAATTGAAAAGGAGTATGAAACCATTTATGAAGGGCCAAACGATCGTTCAAAGTCTATTTTCACCGGATATCGCCTTTCACAAACCGTTACCATAGAATCGAACGAAGTTGACAAAATTGAAGACATCTCACGTCAGGTTACAGAGTTGATTAATACAGGTGTAGAGTTTTATTCCAATGCACCTCAATACTATTATACCAAGTTGGCAGAGTTGAAGATTGAAATGATAGCAGAAGCTACCCGAGATGCCAACGAACGTGCCACCAAGATTGCAGAAAATGCAAGAGCAAAGGTTGGGCAACTTAAAGATGCCACAATGGGTGTGTTTCAGATTGTGGCTCAAAACTCCAGTGAAGAGTATAGTTGGGGTGGTTCTTTTAACGCTTCATCCAAACGTAAGACAGCCTCTATCACAGTAAGGCTTGAGTATGAAGTAGATTAGGAGTAATTATACCATTCTTCTGTGACCCACCCAAACAAAACGCTTCTGAACAAATTCCGGATTGGTGAATGATGCATTGCCTGCAGCATTACCACCTGTAACATGAAAGTCGCTGAATGCAGCATGTTGATTTACCCAAATTAGGCCGGTAAGATTGAACGTAACCGGTACAAATACTTCCTGCATGGCATCGCCTATTTGCGTTAGTGTATTAGCATCTGTGCTATAAGCGGCACAGGTAATGGCGCCGTGTTCCGAAGCTATACTGCGAGCTAGTTGAAGACTCTCCTCTGTATTTTTTGTTTTGATGCAAATGGCAATTGGTCCGAATAATTCAGAAGAATATATATGATGGTCATTGGCTTTAACTTCGAGCAGGGTAGGACTTACGGTGCGTGTTTTGGGAAACTCCTCGCTGCTCACTGTTGCAGAGGTAAGAGCCATTTGTGCTTTGAGGTCAGCTATTTTTTCTACACGCTTCAATGTATTTTCATTTTGAATGGCACCAAGTACACCCACACCCATCTTAGGGTTACTGCTAATGCCGCTAAGTTGGGCTTTCAATTTTTCAACTACTTCATCGTAGCTGTAAATTTTATCGTCGGCTTTAACTCCTGTTTCAGGAATAAAAATATTTTGCGGCGCGGTGCACATTTGTCCACTATATAAAGAAAGTGAGAACGCCAGATTTCCTACAACCTCATCTATATTTTTAACGCTATCGAGTATCACACTGTTTACTCCGGCTTTTTCGGTAAATACCGCTTTGCCTTGTGTCTGTAATTGCTCCACATAGTTACCAAACGCAGAGTTGCCTGTATAATCAATCAGTTTTACGTCAGGGTGCTCGCAGTATTTTTTGGTGATGGGCAATTCGCTTCTGTCGCAAGCAAGTTGTACCAAGGTATCATCTATGCCATTTTCTCGTAATACATCTTGTATATCAGCCACACAAATAGCTATGGGTAATACGGCTTTAGGATGCGGCTTAATGATCACCGGATTACCGGTGATTAAGCTGGCATAAACGCCGGGCAAGGTATTCCATACCGGGAACGTAGAGCAACCTATCACCAACGAGATTCCTTTAGGCACAGCCACAAAATTTTTCTCGAGTTTCACGCTGAACTTGCCCATAGGTTTTTCCCAAACCACTTCATTAGGAAATCGAGTGAGTTCGTGCAAACCTAGTGCCACGGGTTCCAGTGCTCGGTCTAAGGAGTGTGGCCCTGAAGCCTGGAACGACATCATAAAGGATTGGCCGGTGGTGTGCATCGTTGCATAAGCAATTTCAAAGAAATGCGTTTTAATACGCTCTAACGTTTCAACTAAAATACCGGCACGTTCTTGTGGTGTTATTTTCTTCCACTGACGCAAAGCTTGCTTGGCGTTGTTTATGGTTTGATCAAAATCGTAAATAGGGTATTGAATGTTCAGCGGCACCTGTGTATATGGAGAAACTTCTTCGCCGTGCCAACTGCTGATTCCCTTGGCACTCAGACGCTCGAACTTTTTGCTGCACATGGCCTCGAACAAGATTTTACCTTGTGTAAAACCATCTTCGCCATATGCTTTGGGGTGCTCTGGATAGGCAGCATAAAAAGTTCGGCTATGAATGGCCTCGAGTGCTTTATCTATAAATGCTTTGTGCTTTTCGTAAAGTGACATGACCTTGATTTTTTAGAAACCCAAAAATAAGGGAATAGAAATGGATATAAGTTCAATGATGAGGGTTTCTTGATTTAAAAAATGAATACATTTAAAGTAAGTTGTAAACCGGTTTACAAAGTGGGCTGGTATGATATGAAATAGGTATCTTAGTTTCTAATTAACCAATAGTAAGTGGCAAAAACTCCCCAATAAAACTAAATAACTACACTCAGTTATGCAAACTCAGTTATTCGATTATAAAAATAATACAGGATTTGCTTTCTCTATAATTAATACTTGTAATCAGCTTCTTTTCTTATTGGCGATGCTGATCAAAGTAAATGCATATGCACAAACCCAACCACCACCCCTGAAATGGAAAAAGACATATCCTCTTAATCAGAATGGAGGTTATAGAATTAATGATTTTACCTATCTGAAAAGTAACCATTCCTACTACGTATTAGGTCAATTGGATTTAGCAGATTGTGTAAACAATATATGCCAGTGCGACATATATACAGATAACGACACTACACATAATGGACAGGTGCTTTACCAATTGGATGAAACCGGAAATATCATTAAGAAAATTTGCCTTGGAAAAATATTTGCAGGTTACAGGTTTATTACCACATCAATAGATAATCAACTTGTTATTGCCGGGACAGCAAGTAAACCGGTTGGTGAGTTTACCGGATACAATATAGACACAGTTACCCACGATGTGATTGTTATTAAAATGGATACTTTGGGAAATATTATCTGGCGAACCCACTTACCCGGATATGGTTATGATGAGCTAAACAATATTTATAGTGCTGATAATAACCATGTATTTGTATTAGTAAATCGCTGGGCCGGCCCCGATGGAATCTATTACGAACATTATGGTGAGCCGAATTCTTTCGACGAAGATTCTTATGTAATAGAATTAGATGAAAACGGAAACATTATATGGAGCAAAGCTATAGGAGGTACCAAGCTTGAGGTACTTATGTCTATTATTCGTTTACCCAATAACGACATCATTGTTGGAGGTATTATTGAATCTTCATCCATTGGCTATTATGCATCTTCAATTCCCATAGGTGCTGGTGATGCATATGTAGTATATATAGACAGTGCTCGTAATATGAAGTGGAATAAACGATTTGGAGGTAGCTCAGTTGACGCATTAAGAGTCATAATTTCAATTTCTGATGATAAAATATTATTAATCACAGCAATTGGTTATGGTTCTACAAACACCGACATACCTTTATGGCATACTCCGTCAGAAATAGCCGCTTATATTATTAACGGCAATGGTGATATACTTAAAAGTCGCACATACGGAGGGAATGATTATGATAACTGTTGTTTTCCTAAATACAAAATCTTCAAATCAGGAAACCACATTGCAATATATGGCACAACAGCATCAAAGGATGGAGATGTTTTACCCATGTATCCATTACTTCCTAAAGCTACACCCTGGCTATTAATCATTGATACCGCATTAAACATAGTTAACTCTTACAACCTTGGCGGAAAAAGTGAAAACTGGAATGATGAACTCCTCAGTTATTATTACGATGGCGACCATCTGACTGCCGCATCGGTATTTATGGGGTCGTGCCCTGCATTGCAAATTCCACATAACCCCTGGGGAACAACAGTGATGTACGATATTAATCAATACACTCTGGTCAGTGAATTAGAACTTACTCCGGTAATGGTAAAAGTTATACCCAATCCGGTAAGACAGAAAGCTATTGTAGAAATAGAGGGAGATAAAATGAATGCAGCCAAATGGCTGAGCGTGTATGATATCAATGGTCAGGTTGTGCTGAACGAAAGAATCAACAGCACACTAGAGCAAATAGATGTAAGCAGTATGCCATCGGGCACTTATTTCTATGAAGTACTTACAGAGTTAAGACAGAAATTATTCACCGGAAAAATCATCATACTACACTAAACATTAGAATTTATAATTATGAAAACAAATTATATTACGCTATCCATTGTATTCATTTTTTTGAATATCACCTTACAGGCGCAAATGCCGGTGTGGAAATCGGGCATGGCTAATCAACTGGAAGGTTATCAAAGCATCAAGCAACAATCCATTCAGGCATCCTCATCATTCAGCACGGGTGAAAATAGTGAAGCCGCACAATTCAGCAAGTGGCAATGGTTTTGGGATAAGCGAGCAGGCAACGCAAACCAACCCTCTGATTTTGAAACGGCACAAAAAGCTATAATGGATTATATACAAAGTGGTTTAACCACTTGCGGTTCGCAAAATACATTCGAACCACATTGGAATAATATAGGTCCTGAAAACTTTGCAGTGGCAGAAGGTCGTTTGGAATGTGTGTGGGTGAAGCCCGGGAACAGAGATATAATTGTTGCCGGAAGCAATAGTGGCGGTTTGTATAAAACTACAGATGGAGGAATGAACTGGCACTGTGTTACCAACGAATTACCGGCTATGGGATTCAACAGAATTATATTTGATCCAATTAACAATCAACTCATTGCTGCATCGAATATGAACGATCTGGCTTACGGCTATGGAGTTGGTCTCATTCTGTCTAATGACGAAGGTGAAACCTGGCAACTTGATCAGGCATTTTATACATATTACCAGAGCATAGAAAATTGGGTGCTACCGAGAATTAACGATTTAAAAATGAACCCATACAATAACGAGTTGGTCGTAGTTATGGACAGATATGTTTTGAAGCGTAGCAATAATATTTGGCAAAATATAACACCTTCAAACTCCAACATAGAACCACCCGGGTTTCTTTACAACAGAAATATTTTCTATGATATTGAAGCATTAAATGTAACAACCTGGGCCTTAACTACCGCATTTCAAATTGGTACGACCGGCAATTCGGCAGTAAATATCCCCGGCACCGCACAATTTTTTATCACCAATAATAACGGAAGTACTTGGTTGGAAAAAACAACCGAATTAGCATTCGCAACTGATTGGCTGATCTCTAATGGCAATTTTGAAGAAGGTAATTTATCACCTTTTACAGCAAGCACTAACTCATCTGCAACTGTAAAATGGGAGGCACATACCACACCAGCCGGAACTTCGGCAAGATGTTGGCCCGAAGCAGGTAAATACAACTATTTATTTCATTACGGACAAAAAAAGAATTATGTGTTGTGTCCCGGATCAAGATATACACTGAGTTTTAATTATACCTTATCGGCCCACACCAAACTTATTATTCATTTAAGTACGCTTACTTCTCTTTCTGATAGCTGGACAACACAGCAATGGCTCACAAATACCAATCAGGATTACAAAATAGAAATACCTTCAAGCGGGTTTGCCGGTAACACAACTACAAACAATTATTCTATAACACTCGATGATATTTTAAACAATCAATCTAATTATTTTCTATCTGTATTTTTTGAAGCCGTGCACGATGAAACCGCAAACAATGGGGATGACTATGTTGACATAGATGATATAAATGTACAGTGCTATACCTTATCGGACATTAAAACGGAGAGGGATGCGTTTAATCATTTGTATGTACAATACAACCGTATATGGAGCGGGCAGTATATGGCTAAGTACAATATAGAGCCATCTGTACAATTCCAAAACACAGGGGCCATTACAGCAACCCCGGCTTTATGGGATTTCAGGTGCTCTCAGCAAACTGAAAATAAGATTTATGGAATGACTACTACCTTTTTACTTTCAACTAATTCAGGGCTGAACTTCAATCAAACGTTTCTATATAATACAAGCGACGATGCAACTGCGCACGTAGATTGCAGAAATCTGTTAATATTAATAGATGATGAAATAGAATATATATATCGATGCGATGATGGTGGACTTTCGTATTCTATCGATAACGGATATAGTTACACGCATCTGAACGGCAAAGGTTTAATTATTACGCAATTTTACAGTTTATCAGACCTTGAATTAGCACATTTATGGACTTATGCCGGCGCACAGGATAATGGTTTGTACAGATTTAAGAATGGTATTGTCAACAGATACGATGTAGGCGATGGATATAAGCCGGAAGCTTATAAACAAGATGGTACCGTTAGACTTTATTACCAATCTGGGCCAGGTGGTGCTCACGGTAACTCGGTTAGTATCAGTCATGCCGATCAGGACGTACCCGTGGGCGGGGTCAATGTTACTCCTTCCGGCACCAATACAGAGCCACAGGAATATTCTAAGCCTATCTATGCACATCCCTATAATGGCAAGTTTTACGCAGGCTTTGCCAACTTATATTATACCGATTTGGGAGGTGATGCAGCAAGTTATGATTATTATAATATCATAGACAAAACATTTACCATAGATAATAATCCAATAAATAAAATCACCTCATTTGATATATCAGATGAAACTAATCAATATGGTTATCCTGAGTTTATTTATGTAACCATAGATGGATTTATACCTGTAAGCCAAACACAACCTAAAGACCGTATATTGAAAATAGAACATATTGGGCCTGATAATACCAATTATACCATTAATGATATCACCAAAAATTTACCTGTTGATTACTACACCTTATCCAGTGTTGTATCCGACCCCAAAGACCATAATCGGGTTTGGGTGGGGCTATCGCAATTTGCTATAACAAACGTACAAGGCGATAATCAGTTAAATCCCGGTCATCAACGAATTTATTTCAGAGATCTGTCAGATGCAAATGGCAACTGGGTAGATGTTTCAGAAGGATTACCTGCATTTCCCATTAATTGCTTGGTATATCAAAAAGGAAGCGATGATATTATATATGCGGGCACCGATGTAGGAGTATTTGTTTATAACAAAACCGCAGCACGTTGGGAGTGTTTTAATCAAAATATGGTCTGCATGATTACAGGTTTGGAGATAAATTATTGCACCGGTAAATTAAGAGCATCTACCTGGGGCAGAGGATTATGGGAGGCAGATATTATTAGGACAGCATCAATGCAAGTGCCATATGTTATCGAAGTGAACACAAACTGGAATAGCGATTTAAGTTTATACTTTAATGTAACTATTAAGCCGGGAGCAACTTTAACAATCAGCAATGCATTGGTTAACATATCACCCGGTGTCAGAATTACGGTTGAACGCGGTGGTCGTTTAATAATAGATAACAGTACGCTTACCAATCTTTGTGGCAAACAGTGGGATGGCATCTATGTTGAAGGCAATGCGCTACAGGAGCAACCTACTATTCCACAGGCGTACTCAGCAATATACCCTCCTTCAGGAGCCAATCCTGATTTGTATTCCGGGGTGCTGATTATTAAGAATAATTCATCGATCACGCATGCCGATTTTGCAGTAAACAACTGTCCATCATACGATTGGGGATTTGACTTGAACAAAAGCGGGGGCTTAATTATTGCAGAAGATGCCTCCTTTCGGGATAATTATAAAAATGTTGCATTTGTGCAATACGGTTTTACGGAAAATAGCTACTTTAAGCGTTGTCAATTTTCTGTTACGGACTACATCATTGACAACGATATACACACTAATGAATTGGTAAGCCTATGGGATGTACACGGAACATCATTCTTAGCTTGTAACTTTGAAAATGAAACATCTGATTTTCCAAGGTTTAGTGGTATTTACTCTATAGATGCAAGCTATAACATAATGGCAATCTGTGAAGATTTAATAACCAACTCGCTACCCTGTGATCCTTGTGAAAATATGAATGCGAGTACATTTAATTCATTGTTTTATGGCCTATATGCTATAGGCACTATCCCTGAATATCCGCTAACCCCAATCCGTGTATATCATTCAACTTTCTTCGGAAATGAAAGAGGTATTTTTTTAAGTGGAATTAACTTTACTGATCTAAAACATAACGACTTTAAGATACCCTCATCCACATTATTTAATAAATGCTATGGTTTGTATTTAGAAGCGTGTAAGTAATTTGAAGTTGAAGAGAATATTTTTCATTCCGGTAATAATAATGCCAATGCAGGTGCTTATTTCTGCTCATGTAATCTAATGTCAAACACAGTTTACAGAAATACATTTATGAGATTGGAAACAGGAATAGGGGCTATAGGCAATAACTTTATACGCAATAAAATAGGCAAAGACGGTGGCTTATTTATTAAGTGTAACACTTTTGAAGAGTGCTCGCGGCATGATATTGCTGTGTTTACTATCAATCCTGTTAATGGTTACTCCTATGTTGCCGACGGAATACCTGATCAGGGTCATTGTGAAAATCCGATGTATGGCGATCCTATAAGAGAGCCTGCAGGAAATGTATTCTCAAGCGCATTATGGAATATTTTTAAATCAGCCGATGCAATAGAATTTGATTACTATCATCATGATGATGCTGCGTATACTCCGGTTAGTATATCCAATGGCGTTTATCTTAACGATTGTTATAACTACAGTTCAGGAAATATAGAAAGTGATTGCGCTGCTAATACTTGTTACCGTGGTGTGCAATTAGGTAAAATGTTGTCTTTACAAAGCGATTATCAGGCGTTGTCTGAACTCATAGACGGAGGTAATAAAGATATTCTTCAACAGAAAATTGATGACCCTAATACATCATCTTACGCATTAAAAATGTATCTGATAGCAGCAGGGCCATACCTAACTGATTCCATCATCATTGCATCTATTGAAAGAGCGTATCCGATGGTTGCACAGGACTTAGCCGACCTCATATTGAATAATTCTCCTGTTAAAGATTCTGACTTATATAAATTGTATCAGGAAAGGCCGGTGGTTGCATCTGATATTCAGGTATTACTGGCACAGTTGCCGCCAAAATCAGCAAGAGATTTACTTGCAAAAGAACTGCAAAGATTGCAGTCAGAGACAGATAAATTAATCCAGGAAGCATTGATCGGTTTTATAGAAAGAGAGCAGTTGGATAGTATTTCCTGGTTAATGTCGGAATTAAACAAACCCGATGAATTAATGGGTTATTACCTGAATAAGAGAATGTACACCGAGGCAAACAACCTGATTACCGCTTCTTCAACAGATAAAGAAAATATAATTGAACGTAATCAGTACTTAGAATGGTTAATGCCTTACATGTCTGATACAGCCTCGAATAAACAATATGACAATTTCACGATTTCGGAGATAAATAACTTATCAGAACAGATGAGTGCCGTATCATACCACGCAAGGAATTGGAGAGAGTTTCATAAGAAATTTCAAACTCCAGAATATTTTCCAACTGATGATAGTGTATCAACACTCCGAAAGGATATGCTAATAAAGATGTTGCCTTACTCTATTGCTGATATTTATCCAAATCCTACCGGAGGTATGTTATGGTTAAGATATAAAGACTCTTCATTAGAACTTATTCCCCGCATTTCAGATATTACAGGTAAAGTACTACACATAAATTTTGAACCATTGTCAACGGGTTTCTATGGAGTAGATGTAAGTTCACTAACTGATGGAATATATTTAGTTGAACTACTCAATGCCAATGGCAAGCGAGTTTCCAGTCACAGAGTTAGTATTATACACTAATTCAATATTTAACCTGGATAATTAAAATATGATGAAATATATTTTTATTCTTCATGATGATATGAAATACTGTCTTATCTATTATTTATAAGATTATTTTTTTACAACCAAACTATGTGCATAAATATCACGTCGTATTTCATACATAGAATTAATTTGTGCAAGATTCATTTAAGGAAAGCATATTAGTAACCATGAGAAATCAAATCATTCACAAGATTACCGTTGACGACATTCAAACCGTGGCCCTGGGTGAAATAGGCCGCGAACTCACTAACGACGAAATAAAGGCTATAGAAGATAAAATTGTAAAACGCATAAACTGGTACGAAGCCATCTCCGAAACCATCAATGAAAATATTGAGTCGGATGTGGACTTCGATATGATGGACTAAAGCCTTCTGGTTTCATTACATATTCAATACAGTAATTCACTGTGGATTAACAAAGATTCACCGTATCGGCTATGCTCTATTTTTGAGAGCCATATCCATTAGCGATGAGTAAAAAAGAATCTAAATCGTATGCGGCAAAAGGTCATGGTGCTGCAACTCAAATAGCATTAAAACCGGAGAAGTTTTATCCTTTCTCTAAAAAAAACATTTTTGCAGTCATACTGCTGTTTACCTCGGCTATTTATTTCAATTCTCTTTGGAACAAATACGCACTGGACGATGATATTGTGATAGGCAAAAATATGTTCACTCAGCAGGGTACAGCGGGTATAAAAAAAATTATGAGTACCGATGTGTTCCTTGGTTTTTTTAAAGTGGAGAAAGCATTGGTGGCAGGTGGTCGCTACCGTCCACTGAGTTTGGTAACATTTGCCATAGAGCACGAGTTATGGGGAGATGTTCCGGCAGTGAGTCACGCCATTAATTTTCTCTTGTATGGATTAACAGGCGTATTCATTTTTCTGTTTTTGTCGCGCCTTTTTATGTACCATCCGGTGCTGAGTAAAATGAAATATCTGCCGCTTTTAGCATCACTGCTCTATGTGGCACATCCAATACATACTGAGGCAGTAGCAAACATTAAAGGCCGTGATGAAATAATGACGATGCTGTTTGCATTGATGAGTGCACACTTTTTTGTGAAATATATAGATGAGAAAAAAACATGGATGCTGCTTACAGCAGCAATATGTTTTATGGCTTCTCTCTTGTCGAAAGAGAACTCCATCACGTGGGTACTTATCTTTCCGATGACGATTCACTTTTTTCGTAATGTGAAGTTAAAAGAGCTTCTGATACCTGCATTAACTGCATTTGCGGTTGCAGGCATATATCTTCTGCTGCGCAATGCCTTTACCAATACTAAACTCAACATAGAAATAACCGAGATACTCAACAATCCGTTTTACGGTGCTACACTTGAACAGAAACTGAGTACAGTGTTTTTTACCTGGGGCAAGTATATGTTGTTGCTCATTTTTCCTCATCCGCTTTCGCACGATTATTACTTTAATCAAATACCATGGAAGTCTTATACCGACATAGGTGTTATGGCTTCGTTATTGCTTTATGGTGCATTGGCAGCGATTGCACTTATGCAGTTTAAAAAGAAAACACTGTTATCATATTGCATACTTTTCTTCGGCATCACATTCTCTATTGTTTCTAACTTATTTTTCCCTATTGGTACTACAATGTCAGAGCGCTTTGTTTATATGGCGTCATTTGGATTCACAACTTACATTGCTTATTTGATTTGTTATATACCTCTTTTGCTTAAAAATGAGAATGAGAAATATGACCTGATAAAAGTGAAACCTGTAATGGCATTAGCTGTTGTTGTTCTGCTTGGATATTCAATAAAAACCATAGCACGAAATCCGGTTTGGAAAGATAACTACACGTTGTTTTCTACAGATGTGCACACTTCTCCAAATAGCGCGAAACTGAACAATGCATTAGGTGGTACTGCACTGGAGTTTTTGGACAAACCTATCAGTGCAGGTGAAAAAAAGTTTTATGTTCAGCAGGCAAAAGACGCATTAAACAAAGCCTTAAGTATTTATCCCAAGTTTGAAAATGCTTGGTTGCTGCTAGGCAATGCATCGTTAAAAGGAGACAGCGATGCTGTAATGGCCATAACTTATTACGTAAAATCATTGGAAGCCAATCCTGGTTATCCTGAAGCAAAAAATAATATTCAGGTGGCATTGAATTACTTAAAGAATGAAGAGCGTGTGCCGGTTATGAAACACTTGTACGATACATCGAATGCGAATGCTGTTCTCGGTTACTACTATGCCATACAGTTACGCCGCGTTGATCAACACGATGAAGCACTGCGTGTATTGTTGCGCACCATTAAAACCATGCCCAACTATGCCGAAGCATTGAGTGATGCCGGGTTAATTTATGGTCAGAATAAAATGATGATTGATTCAAGCATCTATTATCTCTCACTCGCCGTGCGAGCCAATCCTGACTTAGAAGATGCCAATGATAATCTGGCTGTGGCATATGGTGTGAGCGGAAATTTTCAAATGGCTTTGCAAATTCTTCAACAAGCTATTCAAAGAAATCCAGACCACTCTAAATATTATTCAACCATGTCTGCTACCTATCGTGCTTTAGGTGACAATAATATGGCTGCTTATTATGCCGAAGAAGCGAAGAAAAGAGAACAGGTGGAACTGAAAAAATAATCAGCGTAGTACAGTCACATTTCCACTTTTAACAGTGGTGCTTTCATCTAAGAATGTAGCCTCAATAGTGTAAACATATACGCCTACATCTACCGGAACTCCATTGAATGTGCCGTTCCAATTAATTTTCGAATTCTGAGATTCAAACACTAACTGTCCCCAGCGGTTGTAAATTCTTACCATCGCAGTCTTAAGGTTAACGGCATAATAATCAAAAACATCATTATACCCGTCTCCATTTGGTGAAAAGGCATTAGGCACATATATACCATTTTCACCATAGTTAATGTCAATATCGCCAATGATGAAACAGCCGGCCGAATCGGTAACTGTTACCTGATAATTTCCTATGGCAAGGTTTATTGCCGGGTTACTTGTTTGCATAGGATTGCTGCTCCAAATGAATGAGTAGGGTGGTGTGCCACCTAAAATATTGGCTGTTGCAGTGCCATTAGCCTGTCCGTAGGTAACAGGCGTTGTTGCAAAACTCAGCGCCATTCCTGCAGGCTCAATGATGTTTATTGAAGAGAAACTGCTGCAACCATTAGCGTCAGTAAGTGTAACCGAATAAACACCCTGAGTAAGATTCTGTATTTGATTACCGCTTGCTCCGGCAATATTCCAGGTGTAATTAAACGGAGCCAATCCGTCAGCTGGAGTTGCAATAATACTTCCATCTGTTAGCCCGAAACAACTGATATTGCTTGCCTGCAATTGCACATCAGGATTAGGATGAACTGTTAATAAGGTAGTATCGAAATCTTTGCAACCTTGAGTACTAGTGAGCGAAACAACATATTGTTGCGAAGTGTCGGCTGTAATGTTAATGCTGCTTCCTGCACCAACACTGTTCCCGTTGGCAAACCATTCAAAGTTTGTCCCACCGGTACCATTGGCTGTTAGAGCAACTGCACTACCTTCACATATTGTCTGATCCGGTGCGGCAATTACTTCAGGTCGGGGTTTAATATTTACATTCTTGATATTATTTGCCTGCCCACATTGATTCAAAGCAAATACACTCACCTGGTAAATTGCGCTTGAATCAAAAACCACATAGAATTCATTGTTAGAAGCATTAACAATAGTGCCTCCGTTTATACCCCATTCGTAATAGGTCGCATCCTGAAATGGAACAGTAAACTTGATAGTATCACCAACGCATGCAGGATTAGGAGCTGTAATATTAACAACAGGTATAGTCAACACAGTTACAAATACGGTATCGGACCAGGGAGAGAAACAATCGTAACTATTCTCCCTGACAATGAACCAATAAGTACCAGCCGGTGTGGCAGTATTAAATTGAACGAGCAGAGGGTTATAATTCCAGTAGAAGGGTAAATTATTATTAAGAATTGGTGAATACCACTGATACTTTGATAAAGGGTTGTAAGGATTAATAGTTAACGAAAGAATTGTTCCTGCACATAAGGCGGTGTCACTTTGTATAACTTCAGGAGGGAAGGGATTAGGTGCTCCCACAATCAAACGGATTAAAGTCCCCAGAGTATCATTGGGGTTGGTAGAATTAGTGCTGATGATGCGCAGATAATACATACCAACTCCCGGAGGCCCTAACAAGGCTATTAGATCATTTAAACCGGGAATGGTTAAAGTAAGTGTAGTATTTGTGCTCGCATTAACAAATCCTAGACTGCCTGTGTTTAACACAGTATAAAATTGTGAATTGAGTACCTGCACCTGAAATTGGTTACCTGGCAAATAGGATGAATTGGTATTCCAGGAATTGATTTGCAATGATATTGTTGTATCCACTCCTTGTGTGGGTGTGATACACACTTTGATATCCTGCATGTTATTGGTGGTTACATCACACTCACGAATACAGAATGGACCAAAATAATTTGCCGGAGGAGGAATTACAGCGGGTGAAGTGGAAATAACCCTGATGTAATAATTGCAGCCTGCCGGCACACCCGGAATTAACCCGCCAACACTTCCTGGTGGTGAACCCAATAAAGGATCATATGCATTTGGATCGTTGATACTACCAAGGATATAAGGATTTGTGAAGTTACCGTTTGCATCGGACAATTGAGCTATATAAGCATTATTGGAGTTGAATGCGCCTGTGGAGTAAAAAGGTACATCGATTACACTTTGGTTGCAAACCGTATCGGGTCCAAGTGTAACAGCAGGTTGTAGAGTTGTTATCGTATTTGGACAGTCGATAATCTGAATACAAAAACTCGCTTCACCTGTGATAGCAGGTGGAGGCGCTACTCTGTTTATTCTGATCTTGAAACAATTACCTATTTGATTAGGAACGGTAACTGAAATGGCACCACTTGTTTGTCCCGTTGCGATATTAAATACACCAAGACTGCTTCCGGGTGAAAAGTTACCTGACGAGTTAGAAATCTGAACTTCGTAGGTTCCAGCACACAATGGATAACTGAGTGTATAAAATAAGATGAGATTACCTCCCTGACAAACAGGATTAGGTGACACGTTGGTAATGTTGATTTGTACTGGGTTGTTGGTGTCGTATGTACCAACAGCAATGATATCATCTATGCCAAACGACATGGCCGATGCTCCGCTGTTGTTGTTATTCCAACGGAAACCAAAACGCAGGTCGGGTTGGTTTTCAAACACAGGAAGAGAAATGACTTCGTACTTCCATAGTGTCTGATTGTTGTATTGCAATTGACCGCATTGCACCCACGATCCTCCACCATCTATACTGTAATACACACGACCAAAGTCACTGCTGTTTCCTTCGGCTAAATAGAAAAAAGTGTATTTGATATCAATCAGTCCAACAGTGCAAAAACCATTGGTCATTTGTGCGAAGTTGTCGCTCATCATTCCGCTGTTGTAGTTACAGTTGCTTGCGGTAGCCACATCCATCTCATTATGGATATGCAGATAAGAACTATTTGGTGCTTGTGCAATAGTTCCGCTTACGGTTTGATTTTGTGGTGTCGTGTTAGGATAAACAACATTTCCGTTGTACTGATCATTGATAATCCATTTGTTGGATCCGCTGCCCGAAGAGGGACCTCCACTGTTCAATGTAAACGTAGCAGAACCTGTATTAAAATCTTCCTGAAAGAGTTGAATATTTTGTTGTGCGAAACTGTGAACAGCACACATCAAAAAACACATTATTATCAGAAAGCGCAATGAAGGCATCATACGCGACAGAGGGTTTAGCTTCCGAAATATAAACCTTTTTCTCAATCAACATAATTATTGATTTTTACAGCAATGAAAAAACTTGTTTGCTCCATAGTATTGCTTCTTCCTTTTATTGTTCATGCACAACAAAAAAGAGTGCTTTTTATTGGTAATAGTTATACTGCCTATAACAACCTGCCGAACCTTGTTAAATCTGTGGCACTATCGTTTGGCGATAGCATGATTGTTGACTCCAATACTCCCGGCGGGTATACATTTAATCTGCATTCCACTAATGCTAATACATTGAACAAGATTAGTCAGGGCAACTGGGACTTTGTTGTGCTACAGGCACAAAGTCAAGAGCCTTCCTTTTCGCCATCGCAGGTCCAATCAGAAACCTATCCTTATGCAAAAAAATTATGTGACTCAATTAAAGCCTATAATGCCTGCACTGAACCGGTTTTTTATATGACATGGGGTAGAAAAAATGGTGATGCTGACAATTGTGCGGCATACCCTGTAATATGTACTTATGAAGGAATGCAGATGCGTTTAAGACAGAGTTACCTCGAAATGGGTGACATTAATAACGCAACGGTTGCACCTGTTGGAGTTGCCTGGAAGAAAGTCCGCGATTTAGACTCGACGATTAACCTGTACGCTTCTGATGCAAGCCATCCTGCATTGTGGGGTTCTTATTTAGCGGCTTGTGTTTTCTATTCAACTTTCTACAACAAGTCTTGTATAGGTGCGTGGGTTCCTACTACACTTGATGCTGATACTGCAACTTTCATTCAGCAGATTGCATCATCTATGGTATTGGACAGTATGCCAAAATGGTATTTAGGAAATCTGCAAGCACCGGCGTTCAATGCTACTATCAATGGCTATACCGTAACTTTTACTGATAACTCTATTAATCCAGGGACCGTCAGCTGGGATTTCGGAGATGGTAACAATGGAGAGGGTGCAACTATTCAGCATACATATGCTGACAGTGGATGGTACACTTTCACCCACACAATTACCAATGCATGTTTTTCTGACACTAAAACCGGGTCCATCTATATTCAGTACAGTCCACAGACTATAATAACAAACCCTGGAACGCAAACTAAGTTGTATGCTCATAATCAGCAGATACATATCCAATCAGATGTAGCATTGCGTCAGGTTATGATTACAGATATAGCAGGTAGGCAACAATACTATAATGCATCAGGTAATTCCTGGGAATCATCTGAACTGCACCCAGGACTTTATCTGGTTAAACTCATAACAATTTACGGCTCAAGTATAGCCGGCAAATTGTATATCAGTAATTAACTTTTTACCTTACTCTTCAACGGTGATTTCGTTCCAACGATTTCGTGTACTTCTGCCCTGATGTCGCCAATAAGGATTGGTGATTTTACCAGTATAGGAATTTTATTTTCATCATCGCTTACGTATACAGTCATTTCTTCACCTCCTTTAAAAACGGTTCCTTTAATCAGTAAAGGTTTAAATACTATACAGTTGTAAGTGCCAGATTTAATGCTGACTTTTTCTTTACCAATATATCGTACATATAAGGGATGAATTTCGTCATCAATGAAAACGGTAACGGGAATGGTGTCGTTCTTTTTATGTTTATTCCAGTCAATACAACGGGTATAATATATAGCCGACATAATATCCTGTGTGCAGGAAGGTATGTTATACGTTCCGTTTAATGATGTTGCTTTTCCCTGATCATGCTTAAAAGTTACGTTCTGATAAAAGGAGGCTCCGCCTTCGTTCACATCGCGAATAAATTTATACGGCAACATGGTTTCTTTGTCGAAATAACTCTCGTAAGTATCGCGCACTTTAAATAACCAGTCGTATGATTTATATGTATAACCATATCCTTTGGCATGAAATACCTCACGGTTGGCATATTTAGCGTTGTCAAGAGTAAAAATTACTTCTCCTGCACTTAACCATAATGCTCCCCACTTATAGGCAATCTTGTATGTAATCTTTTCTCCGGATGCCAATGAATTGTTTTTAACGTCGCATAATTCTTTCTTGGTGGTATTCCAGGAAATAAATACCGACACTACACTTAAAGTAAGAATCAGAATGGCACTTCGTTTCAGAGTTTTCATAGTTGAAAAACGTGTTGATTGTGTTCTTGTTTGGGGGTTTAGAAAAAATAATGCCACTTGTACGGTGTACAACTGAACCAGGCTAAGTTAACTAATTGAAGTTGCCTTACTTATTGCTTCAGTTAATTTGCATCGCCAATGGTTCAAAAAGAGAAAGAAGCCAAAATTATAGCCGGTGTTGACCCGGGTACCAATGTGCTGGGCTATGCAGTAATAGAATGCCGCGGCAGAGCTATCAAGCTCTTAAGTATGGGGGTGATGCAACTGGATAAATACGAAAACCCATACGACAAACTCAAACGAATCTACGAAGGAGTGCATCGTTTGGTGCAGAGTTATAAACCACACGAGTTTGCCGTTGAAGCACCATTTTATGGCAAGAATGTGCAGTCTATGTTAAAGCTGGGCAGGGCACAAGGTGTGGCTATTGCAGCAGCTGCTGTGCATAATATTCCCATCATAGAATATTCCCCCAGGAAAGTGAAGCAATCCATTACCGGAAGTGGTAATGCCACTAAAGAACAGGTATCGGCTATGCTGTTGAGTGTTTTGAATATCGAAATGCAACCAAAGTTTTTTGATGCCACAGATGCCTTAGCTGTGGCGGTGTGTCATAGCTATCAGCAATTGCCGGTTGTAAAAACCAAAAAGACTGCTGTTAAAAAAAGCACCTCGTGGCAAAAGTTTGTACATGCCAATCCTGCGAGAGTGGTTAAGAAATAATCTTATAAATGACTGCGAATTAAAGCTGCTGTTTCCGACAACTCATCGGAAGTTGGTTTCAGTTTGGGTTGAGTGAAGTTGATGTCGTTAATACTATTCAACGGCACTAAGTGAATGTGTGCATGCGGCACTTCAAGTCCTATTACAGCCACACCAACTCGCTTGCAGGGCACGGACTTTTTAATGGCGCCATTAATCTTCTTCGATAGCATCATCATATCCTGTAAGATGTTGTCCTCCAAGTCAAACAATTCATTCACTTCTTTTTTTGGAACTACCAAAACATGGCCCATAACCAAAGGCATGATATCCAAAAATGCAAAGCTGTGTTCTGTTTCGGCAATCTTATGGCAGAGTATTTCGCCGGCAATGATTTTAGTAAATATGGAAGGCATCGTTTTTTTTACAAAGTAAAAAACATTGAGAAATCTTGAGATAATTATCAATAGTATAATCCTATAATAAGCACCAGAATAATTTGCCTTTACCCAATTGCCTATGCAACCTTACATTTGCAGCACTTTTTAATAATAGCTCTTCAACATGGATTTTTCTCACGACGAAAACCTCGATATTATTACTCAAAGCGTTCGCGACTTTGCACATAAAGAAATTAAACCCCACGTGATGGACTGGGACGAGCGTCAATACTTCCCCAAAGACCTGTTTCATCAGTTTGGCGAAATGGGATGGATGGGAGTGCTCGTGCCCGAAACCTATGGTGGCAGTGGTCTTGGTTATCAGGAGTATATTTCCATTATTGTTGAAGTGGCCAAAGTGTGCGGCTCGGTGGGTTTATCCCTGGCAGCGCACAATTCTCTTTGCACCGGACATATTTTACAGTTCGGAAACGAGGAGCAAAAGAAGAAATGGCTGCCCAAGCTGGCTACCGGCCAACATATAGGCGCCTGGGGACTTACCGAACCTAATACCGGCTCGGATGCAGGCAATATGAAATGTGTGGCGCACCGCGACGGCGACCACTGGGTGCTGAACGGTACCAAATGCTGGATTACGCACGGCAACACCGGCGATGTGGTAGTGGTGATAGCCCGTACCGGCGAGCCCCGCGACAGCCACGGCATGACGGCTTTTGTGGTGGAACGCGGCACACCGGGATTATCGGCAGGTAAAAAAGAAAACAAACTGGGTATGCGCGCTTCGGAAACCACCGAAGTGATTTTTGACAACTGCCATATACCGGCTTCGAATATGCTGGGCAAGGAAGGTGATGGTTTTGTGCAGGCTATGAAAGTATTGGATGGTGGACGTATTTCTATAGCGGCGTTGTCGTTGGGGATTGCATACGGGGCATATGAGGCTTCGTTGAAATATGCCAAAGAGCGTCATCAGTTCGATCAGCCTATAGCAAATTTTCAAGGTATTGCATTCAAATTAGCCGATATGAAAGCGCAGATAGAAGCTGCCGAGCTATTGACCCGACAGGCGGCGGATTTGAAAAACCGTGGCGAGAAATGCACCAAGGAATCGGCTATGGCGAAATATTATGCCTCGGAAGTGGCAGTAAAAGTTTCGACTGATGCTGTGCAGATTTTCGGCGGCTACGGATATACCAAAGAGTTTCCGGTGGAGAAATATTACCGCGACTCTAAACTTTGCACCATTGGCGAAGGCACTTCTGAAATACAGAAGTTGGTGATTTCGAGAGAGGTGTTGAAATAGATTTTACACTAAAAAGCACTACGGTTCACGGCTTCAACCGCACGGTTCGCGGCGTCAACCGTACGGTTCAGGGCGTAAAACGCACGGTTTGAGGCTCAACCGCACGGTTCATGGCGTCAAGCGCACGGTTCGGGGCGTCAACCGTGGGCATTTTTTTCGAAAATCCTCTAAATTTTAGTAAAAAAGCGCGTTTTTCCGTTTGTTCTATTCCTTTTTTATGGGCAAAAAGGCAGGTTTAACATACAATTTCGCTCCGGCTGTTTTCCCTTAACCCTAAATGTTTATTTTTGCCGTCCCTTAAAAAAACAAGGACTCTAAACCCTGTACAATATGACGAATTTGATTTACGCCGTTCCGGCCGTTGGCATTTTGGCCATCGTTTACATGATCATCCGCAGCAGTTGGATTAATAAACAAGATGCCGGTGACGAGCGCATGCGCACCATAGCCGGATATATAGCCAATGGTGCTATGTCCTTCCTCAAAGCCGAATACCGTATTCTTTCCATTTTTGTGGTGGTGGCTTCGGTGCTGTTGTTCTTTTTGAGCTATAACAATCCGCACAGCAGTCCACTCATCGTGGTGGCCTTTGTAATCGGAGCCATTTTTTCAGCAACTGCCGGATATATAGGTATGCGCGTGGCTACCAAGTCTAACGTGCGCACAGCACAGGCAGCACGTACAAGTCTTTCCAAAGCTCTTGATATTTCATTTGCCGGTGGTTCGGTAATGGGTATTGGTGTGGTAGGTTTAGGTATTATGGGTTTGGGAGTGCTGTTCATTGTTTTTATGAGCATCTTCAATCCGGAGATGAGCAACGACCCGGAAATCCTTAATCGTGTACTGGAAGTGTTAACAGGTTTTTCGTTGGGTGCAGAAAGTATTGCTTTGTTTGCCCGTGTTGGTGGTGGTATTTATACAAAGGCTGCTGACGTTGGCGCCGACTTAGTGGGAAAGGTGGAAGCCGGTATTCCGGAAGATGACCCGCGCAATCCGGCGGTTATTGCCGACAATGTGGGAGATAATGTGGGAGATGTGGCCGGTATGGGGGCCGATTTGTTTGGTTCCTATGTAAGTACCGTATTGGCTACAATGGTTCTCGGCATAGGCATCACTGCTGCCGAGGGTTCTATGGATAATTTCGGTGGCATCAGCGGCATATTACTTCCTTTATTTATTGCCGCTGCAGGGGTTATCTTCTCTATTATAGGTTCTTTCTTTGTTAAAGTAAAAGAAGGCGGCGATCCGCAGCGTGCGCTTAACATTGGCAATTTCGGAGCGGTAATTATGACGGCCATTGCCTCATACTTTTTAATCACCCAAATTCTTCCTTGCCATATGATAGAAACCTTTATTGGTTCTACACACGAGTTTTCTTCTTTAAATGTATTCTTCACGGTATTGATTGGACTTGGTGTTGGAACGGCTATTTCGCTTATCACTGAATATTTCTGTGCTATGGGCCGCAAGCCGGTAAACACCATTGCTCGACAATCTTCAACCGGACACGCCACCAACGTTATCAGTGGTATCAGTGTTGGAATGTTCTCTACGGCTTATCCAACCATTGTATTGGTTGTAGGTATTATTTCATCATATGCTGTTGGCGGATTATATGGTGTGGCTATGGCTGCAGCGGGTATGATGGCTACTACAGGTATTCAGCTGGCCATAGATGCTTTTGGTCCAATTGCAGATAACGCAGGCGGAGTTGCAGAAATGAGTGGCTTGCCTAAAGAGGTACGTGCAAACACAGATGTTCTTGATGCAGTTGGTAATACCACTGCTGCCATAGGAAAAGGATTTGCCATTGCTTCGGCGGCGCTTACTTCTTTGGCTCTTTTTGCGGCTTTTATGAGTATTACCGGTATTGACGGAGTAAACATCACCAACCCCTGGGTGCTGGGCGGATTGTTCATTGGCGGTATGATACCGTACCTGTTCTCGTCACTGGCTATCAGCTCGGTGGGGCGTGCGGCTAATGATATGGTGCAGGAAGTGCGCTCGCAGTTTAAAAATATACCGGGCTTGCTCGAAGGTAAAGAAGGTGTTCAGCCTGACTACGAAAAATGTATTCAGATTTCAACCTCTGCCGCTATTCGCGAAATGATGGCTCCGGGGTTGATTACCATTATTGTTCCTGCAGTGTTGGGTTTTTTGTTTGGTGCCGAAGTGTTGGGCGGCTATCTGGCGGGTGTAACGGTAAGCGGTGTGTTGCTGGCCATTTTCCAATCAAATGCCGGTGGTGCCTGGGACAATGCCAAAAAATCTTTTGAGAAAGGAATTGAGATTAACGGACAGGTTTACTACAAAGGCAGCGATCCGCACAAGGCGGCTGTTACCGGCGATACAGTTGGTGATCCGTTTAAAGACACAAGCGGCCCTTCGATGAACATATTGATTAAGTTGAGTTGTATCGTGGCTTTGATTATTGCACCAAGCATTAGTTCACCATTAATATCAACAGGCAGCAATCAGCAACAATGCGAAATGAGCGAAGATGAATGCTGCAGTGGTAATAAAGAAATGTGCCACGGCGATTCGGCAACCTGCGAAAAAGGAATGATGTGTTGTAAGTATGATGCACAGGGGGTATGTGTGCTCGATACGGCTAAATGTATAGAAATGGGCTGCTGGAAAGATGGTAAGCTGGATACCCTGAAATGCAAAGAGATGGGTTGTATGCCCGGCGGCGACCAATGCTGCATTGGCCAAAAGAAAAGCGATTGCTGCGATGAGAAAGGCAACTGCAAAGACGGCAAGAAATGCGACAGCGGCAAAAGCTGCGGCGGCGAAAAGAAAGGCGATTGTTGCGAGAAGAAATAAACGAAAGGTTTAGAATATAAAAAAGCCGACCCGATAGGGCCGGCTTTTTTTTATAGGCGATTATTTTACTGCCTGATAAACTTAGTTATATATGATGCATTATTAGCATCGCATCTCACTAGGTATGCTCCAGCTAATAAATGAGAAGTATCTATCTCAGTTCTATTATTAGTTGACTTGGTGTCGATAAATATTCTTCCCAATAGATCATATACTTTAATGTTTAAGCTTTCATATGAAGTATTTCCGGTTTCGATGATTAACTTCTCAGAGTAGTAATTATGAAATGCTTTGATAAAACTGACTTCGCTTAGAGCAGTATTTGAAGTATGGGAAACTTTAAAAGTAATAACTAACTTAGGATGTCGGTTGCTATTCGGGTCATCTGATGATGAAAAGCATAAACTTTTATAGAAATTAATTTCATCTTGTTGCATCAGTAAAAAACCATAGTTACCATCTTGTAACATATCTATTACCAATTGCTTAACGTCGATAATATAATCTTGCGTATTTGAGGTGCTTTCAGGTATTTCTATCTGATTGACTGAGGTATTTGACGGTTGATTGTTCCAGGTTACTGACATTTCATCCCAAGGCTCAACAAGCCTGCGTAGCCAGCCTTTGTTATTACTGCCAGTTGTTGGGTTTCCACCACTTTGCGTGGTGTTTGTTCTTGCAAAAAGATAAAGTTTGGCATCAACAATTTCAGCCCCGGTTGGAATTGGTGTTAAATCAAATTCAATTAATGAACGCCAAACGCAAAGTTGTCCGCTACAAGTCCACGTATTACAAATCAAATCGGGAGAATTGCCGAAATTAATGCTTGGGGTGTGGCCAATCATAGCATCTTTACCCTCAGTGGCATCCGGTTGCAACACTAAGGTGTTCTGTGCAAACACAAATGAAGTGATGTGTATAAGAGAAAGAAATGTAAAGAAGTTGAAGTGCATTGCCGTGTCATTTATAAGACTAATCTACAATAAATCCGGTTTGGTAGTAGTTGTTAACGGCATACACCGGCGACAATTTAACATAAAACGATTGGGTAAATATTTTGAATGCCTTGAATTCGTGACGAGGTACATTAAATTCATCGAACATAATGATGTCGCCTTTTTTTAGATATGGATACAGTTGACTCAGCGTAAAAATGGTTGAGGAAAATAAATCGGCATCGAGGTGGATGACCAATCTTTTTGAAGCAAGTGATTCACGGTTTCTTTCTATAAAGGGTACCAAGGTTTGCTGAAATAAACCTCTGTAGAAATTCGCTCTGGAATCCTTCACATCGGGTAAATCAAACTTCATTGCGCCTTTGGCATAAAAAACGCCCCAGTTTTCGGGAAGACCTTCGAACGTATCGAAGCCGTGAAAGGATGAGTTGGAGTTTGTGTTATTAGATAACCACCAACGAAACGATTCTCCGGAGGCCACTCCAAATTCGAGATAGAGTATCTCGGTGTCTTTGGTTACTATGTTTTCAACCAGTTTCTGAAAGCCAAGAAATCGTTTCTTATGGTTGCGGGAAAGCGTGAAGAAGTCGTTGATCAGCAGGTGCTTGTTTTGGGCATAAATCCATTTAATCAGCGCATTGAACAGCGCAATGAATTCAAAGGCTGTATTTAGTGGAGACAATAATTGAGTAATTCTGAGACGAAGAAGCAGGTCCTTAAATATGCGATTCAGTTTTTTCATTGTGATGAATTGGTTGCGAAAGTAATTTATTCTGACTCAGAATGACCGGTTACGAACAATACAAACTAGATACTATGCTGCAGTTTCTGAAAGTGTTAACCAAAGAATAATCTGTTTCTAAGTTTTGACTTTTAATATTTTATCCTACATTTGCGCTCCCAAAAAAAATTTAGAATAACGAAACATACCTCATGCCTACAGTACAACAAATGGTAAGAAAAGGCCGCAAAGTATTGACTATCAAGTCAAAATCTCCGGCTTTGGATAACTGCCCGCAAAAGCGAGGCGTTTGCACCCGTGTATATACCACTACACCTAAGAAGCCTAATTCCGCACTGCGTAAAGTGGCTAAGGTGCGCTTAACCAATAAGACTGAGGTGATTTCTTACATCCCCGGCGAAGGTCATAACCTTCAGGAGCACAGTATCGTGCTGATTCGTGGCGGTCGTGTGAAAGATTTACCGGGTGTTCGTTACCACATTGTACGCGGTACCCTGGATACAGCAGGTGTAAACAACCGTAAAAAGAGCCGCTCTAAATACGGTACCAAACGTCCAAAACCCGGAGCACCGGCAGCGACAGGTAAAAAATAATCCCCATAAACAATTCTATTTATTTCCATAAAAAATGAGAAAAGCCAGAGCAAAGAAAAAACCGTTACTTCCCGATCCTAAATTCGGCGACCAAATGGTAACCCGTTTTGTAAACACCTTGATGGAAAGCGGTAAGAAAACCGTTGCCTTCAAAATATTTTATGATGCTATTGACAAAATAGCCGACCAAACAAAAGAAGACGGTTACGAAATTTGGAAAAAAGCTTTGGAAAATGTTTCTCCCGCCGTTGAAGTACGCAGCCGTCGTGTTGGCGGTGCTACATTCCAGATTCCTACTGAGGTACGTCCTACCCGTCGTTTGTATTTGGCTATGACCTGGCTTATACGTTATGCCGGAGACCGCAGCGGGAAAACTATGGCGGATAAGTTAGCTGCTGAAACCATTGCTGCAAGCAAAGGTGAAGGCGCTGCTTTCAAGAAGAAAGAGGACACTCATAAAATGGCAGAAGCCAATAAAGCTTTCGCACATTACAAAGCTTAAACATTTTTTTACAACTCCTTTATGGCTACAGACTTACGTTATACCAGAAATATAGGTATTGCCGCACACATTGATGCCGGCAAAACCACTACAACAGAACGCATCCTTTACTACACCGGTGTTTCGCATAAAATAGGTGAAGTGCACGATGGCGCAGCAACTATGGACTGGATGGTGCAGGAAAAAGAGCGTGGTATTACTATTACCTCAGCGGCAACTACCTGCTTCTGGAACTATCCAACAAATCAGGGTCAAAAAACTGCTGATACCAAAGAATACAAATTCAACATCATTGATACTCCAGGTCACGTGGACTTTACCGTTGAGGTAGAGCGTTCGCTGCGCGTACTGGATGGTTTGGTGGCTTTGTTTTGCGCCGTATCCGGTGTGGAGCCTCAGTCAGAAACCGTTTGGCGCCAGGCTAACCGTTACCGTGTACCGCGTATTGGTTTCGTTAACAAAATGGACCGCAGTGGTGCCGACTTCCTCGATGTAGTGAAGCAAGTGAAAGAAAAACTGGGAGCCAATCCGGTTCCGCTTCAATTGCCTATAGGTGCTGAAGATACTTTCAAAGGTGTGGTTGATCTGGTATTGAATAAGGCTATCGTTTGGGATGACAATACTCAGGGTATGACTTATCAGGAAATACCTATTCCTGAAGATATGAAGGAGGAAGTTGTTAAATGGCGTACTAACCTGATTGAAGCGGTTGCTGAATACGACGATAAAATCATGGAAAAGTATTTCGAAGACCCGAATTCAATTTCGGTTGACGAAATACGTACCGCTATTCGTAAAGCGGTTATCGACATCGCCATCATCCCTATGATGTGCGGTTCTTCTTTCAAGAACAAGGGTGTGCAGGCAGCTTTGGATGCTGTGGTTCAATACTTGCCTTCTCCGCTCGACATCGAAGCTGTTACAGGTACCAATCCAAACACCGAAGAAGAAATTAAACGCAAGCCCGATGCAAAAGAGCCTTTCACTTCATTGGCTTTTAAAATTATGACGGATCCATTTGTTGGTCGTCTGGCATTCTTCCGTGTATATGCCGGTGCATTGGATGCCGGTTCCTATGTGTTGAATACTCGCAGCGGTAAAAAAGAGCGTATTTCACGTATCTTCCAGATGCATGCTAACAAACAAAATCCTATTGACCGAATTGAAGCAGGTGATATTGGTGCAGCAGTAGGTTTCAAAGAAATCAAAACTGGGGACACTTTATGTGACGAAAACAATCCTATTGTTTTGGAAAGCATCAAATTTCCTGATCCGGTTATCTCTATAGCTATCGAAGCTAAAACGCAAGCTGACGTGGACAAATTAGGTGTTGCCTTAGCCAAACTTGCTGAAGAGGATCCAACCTTTAAAGTAAAAACCGACGAAGACACCGGCCAAACCATTATCAGTGGTATGGGTGAATTGCACCTGGAAATTATTGTTGACCGTTTGAAACGTGAGTTCAAAGTGGAATGTAATCAGGGTGCACCTCAGGTATCTTACAAAGAAACTATCACCCAGTTGGTTGAGCACCGTGAATTGTTCAAGAAGCAGTCAGGTGGTCGTGGTAAGTTTGCTGATATTTATGTGCGCATCAGTCCTGTTGACGAAGGCCAGAAAGGATTACAGTTTGTGAATGAGATTTTTGGTGGTGCTATTCCACGTGAATTTATTCCTGCTGTGCAAAAAGGTTTTGAGGCTGCTATGTCTAATGGTGTTTTGGCCGGTTACCCTATCGAAGATTTGAAAGTGGTTCTTTACGATGGTTCTTACCATAACGTGGACTCTGATCAAATGTCGTTCGAGTTATGTGCTAAGTATGCCTTCCGCGAAGCTTGTATGAAAGCGAAACCTATCATCCTTGAGCCTATCATGAAAGTTGAAGTAGTTTCTCCTGAAGAATATACCGGTGATGTAGTAGGTGATTTGAACCGTCGTCGCGGTCAAATGGAAAGCATGGAAATGAAGAGCAATGCTCAGGTGATAAAAGCAAAAGTACCGCTTTCAGAAATGTTTGGTTATGTAACTCAGTTACGTACCATCACTTCCGGTCGTGCTACCAGCATTATGGAATTCTCTCACTATGCTCCTGCTCCAAACAATATTCAGGAAGAAGTGATAGCAAAAGCAAAAGGCCGCGTTAAGGCAATTGACTAATAAAAGTAGATGTGTTTTCATAGTACAAACCCCTTTCTCGTTCACTCGAGAGGGGGTTTGTTAATTTAGACAGTGTCTATATCAACTATAGTTCTTACAGAGCGCAATATTTTATCCTTACTGAGCTCTTCCCGAAGTGTGCTGACTGCTTTGCGCAAATATTTCTGAACACTGCTGTTGCGTTCAGTTTTTATCAGTATTTGCATGAGGTACTCGTTGCGTACTTTATTTACTGCAGGTTCTATGGCATTACTTACTCTGGAACCAAGTATCTGTCGTAGTATATGAGTAGCAGAATCAGCTGCTAGCTTTACCACTTGATGGTCTTTGTGATAGAGTGTAATTTCTGCCAATCGGCAATATGGAGGAAAGCTGAGTTTCTCGCGCTGCATCATTTCCCAAACATAAAAACCTTCGATGTCATTGTGTTTCAGGAATTGAATTACTGGATGATTCATGTTTTGCACCTGTATCAGGACCTTACCTTGTTCCTCTCTACGGCCTGCTCTTCCACTCACTTGTTGAATCAATTGAAATGCACGTTCGTTACTTCTGAAATCGGGGTATTGTAACAATTGATCGGCACTGATGATACCAACCAAAGCAACATGATCAAAGTCGAGTCCCTTGGTTACCATTTGTGTACCAATGAGGATATCAATATTACCATGCTGCATTTCATCTATAAGTTTGTTGTGACTGTTTTTTGTTCGCACGGTGTCCATATCCATGCGTGCTGTGCGCGCTTCGGGTAAAAACACTTTAATATCATCTTCAATTTTTTCTGTGCCAAAGCCGTGCTCACTCAAGTGTGTTGAACCACAGTCTGGACATTTATTCAGCGGTGCTTTGCTGTATCCGCAATAATGGCATTTCAGCTGGTGCTGAAATTTGTGATAGGTTAAACTCACATCGCAATTGATACAATGGGGCACGTAGTTGCATTGCCTGCATTCAATATATGGTGCATAACCGCGACGGTTTTGAAAAATGATCACTTGCTTTTTAGAGGCAATTGTTTTCTTGATTTCCTCCAGAAGTACCGAAGAGAATTGTGCCTTCATTTGTTGATTGCGTTTTTCATCACGCAGATTCACAAACTGTATATCAGGAAGAATGCTCTTGCCGTAACGTTCCGTCAACGATACATATCCAAATCGTTTTTCCTTCACATTATAATAAGACTCAAGCGATGGTGTGGCAGTGCCAAGAAGTACTTTAGCTTTTTGTTGCATGGCCAACGCCATGGCACCGTCTCGCGCATGATAGCGAGGAGCATCCTGTTGTTTGTAAGAAGGGTCGTGTTCTTCATCAACGATGATTAATCCCAGGTTGTTGAATGGAAGAAATAAAGCTGAGCGTGCACCCAGAATAATTTGATGTTTATGATGATAGAGTTTGTTCCATATTTCTACACGTTCATTTTGATTGAAGCGTGAATGATAAATGCCAATGGTGTTGCCAAAATAACTTTTCAGTCGTGTGGTGATTTGCGCTGTGAGGGCAATTTCGGGAAGCAGGTAAAGAACCTGTTTACCTTCGGCCAATATTTTTTCTATCAGCTTAATATAGACATTGGTTTTACCGCTTCCGGTAACTCCTTGCAGCAACACAACTTGCTTGCTTTGCCATAATAGTTCTACCTGATCGAAGGCATTCTCCTGTTGTGGACTTAAACTGAATGATGTTAGTATGGCTTCATCAATCGTGTCCGTGCGGCTAACGATGCGCTCTTCGAGCACAAATATTGCTTTCTTGCTGAGAGAATGTATTATGGCAGGATCAACACCGCTTTGCTGTAACAACATTCTGCGGCGAATACTACGTGTTGCGGAACGCAATGGATGCGTCAGTTGCCAGTATGCCAATACGGCGGCTTGTTGTTTTGGAGCCCGTTCCAGTTCGTTGAGCAGAGCTTTGAAATTATCTTCCTGTAGATATTTTTCGTTGAGACTGATGAATGTTTCTGTTTTGGCTTTGTAGCGCTCTATCAACTCTTCGCGAAGCAGAATGACATTTTTACGGATGAGAGACTGTACAATCGGATACACTGATTTAAGTTGCAGCAGCTTCGATAAATCTTCTAGTGTTAATTCATTTTGAATCTCAAGTGCTTCTGCTATAAGGTATTCACGGTCATTCAGTGTAGTATAATCCTTATCAAACTTTGGATTTAGGATTACACGCGATTCGCTTTGCAACTTTAAACCTGCAGGCAATGCGGCATCCATGATTTCTCCAAGTGTGCAACAGTAATAATCTGCCAGCCATTCCCAAAAAGTAAATTGCTGTTCGTAAACCACCGGTACATCATCGAGCACGGAAAGAATGTATTTAACCTCAATGCCTTCCGGCTTTTTGTTCAACACATTTTTGATAAGTGCTGCATAAATTTTTTTTCGTCCAAATTGAACTTCAACTCTTTTACCTTGCCCAACAGATTCGGTTAATTCTTCGGGTACTGCATAGGTAAATGTACCCGGAAGGACAAGAGGTAGGATAACTTCAACGAAGCAAGTGGAATTGAACAAAATAAATGAAATAGAGCACTAAGATAACAACTACTTTTTCCTCGAATTTTTCTTGATTTCATCAAGCAAGGCACGCTCTGCATCACCGGAGTTTGCAATGTATATATAGTTACCGTGAAACTGTTTAGCCATCTGTTTCAAAGACTTTTGTGCGTCTTTATTTTTTCCAAAGCCAATGACAGAAACCGTAAGAGGTTGATTATTTGCTGCACCTCCTTTAAATAAATTAATATCTTTTTCTTTCAGCGTAAAAGCGCCGTCGGATGCAATGATGAGTTGATTGTTGCCGCTGCTGATATAATGCTCGGTGACAACATCGTAGGCTAACTGTAAGCCTTTGTCGGCGCTTGTAGAGCCTGAAGCCGCAAGCGATTCTAATAACTTTTGTAATTCTTCTTTATTGGTAACGGGTTTGCTTGGATATATGACTGAAGCATTCGAAGCATAGGTGATTACTGATAAACGGTCAACAGGTCGAAGTTGATTGATAAGTGTTGCCATAGATTTTTTCAAGAGTGGTAAGCGATCGCTCATACTCATAGAAGAACTGACATCGATTAGGAATACAATATTGTTGTAGGCATATTTTTCAATAGGAAGTTCTTTAGTCGATACTTCAGTAATAACCGGTTTATCTTCTGTTATCTCTATAACAGTATCAATAGCGGAATCATTATGAGTAATGATATCTTCTACTTTAGGTTCATCCTTTGGCATCGGTATTAGTTTATAGGTAACTTCTTTGGTCAGGCGATTTACATATTGATCCACGGCCAATGACTGATATCCCTCAGCAGAAATTTTATAATGATATAAACCCGGTTTAAGACTATAAGAGATATATCCTTTCTCGTTAGTATTTAATGCGAATGCCGGTCGTAAACCAAAATATTGTTCCAGCATGGCATTGGCTATTGGTTTATTGGTGCCTGCATCTACGACATTAACTTTCAGGTCGCACATGATAATATTCACACCTGCATCCATATTAAAAGAGTAACAATTCAGTGTGGGGTCGTTATCAATTTTTTTGATGTGTCCCTTTAGCTTGATAGTTTTTGGAGTGGTGCTGTTGCTGAAATACAGCAATAGAGATTCGTCGAAGGTGCCTTCTTTTGGAGGTGTGTAAACAATTTTTAAAGTATCCGATTGACCAGGTTGTAATGCCTTAACGGGTTTACGATACGAGATAAACGGCGATGCTTCAATCTTGAGCAAATACACTGGTTCGCTGCCATTATTGGTATAAGTGTATGAAGCAAAAAGCTGACCGGCAATATCCACTATTCCAAAGTCGTAAAGGGTGGGATTTACCTTAATTTGTGCATGAGCAGTAAGGCCAATAAGTATGAAAAGGAAGCACCGCATAATCAGGATGTAATAACGATGTGTGCAGTATTTCATGATGGTGTTTTTGTGAATCGGATAATGAAGGATCACAAAATTAGCACGCTATTTGGCTAAGGGTATTATAAATTTAGCGCTTATGAAAAGGATTATACTACTGCTTGGATTATTTTCATTGATTTTTCTGCAGGCATGTAACATTGCCGAGAAAGCATTGAACCACGGTGACTATGACACGGCAATGATGAAAGCAGCTAAAAAACTTTCAAAGGATAAACAGAATGGTCATTATGCATCAATCATGAATCAGGCATATCTGAAGATGTATGAAGAAGATATGAACTTCATTACATTTCAAAGAAAACAAGGCTCACCCGATGGAAAAGTAAAAGTGCTCGATGCCATGAATAGCATTCGCTCGCGCTATAACAGTATTAAGTATTTGTTACCCCTTGGTGGTTTCGAGTTTCCGGTGATAGCTGATGAAGATTATATAACCGCAAAAAATGATGCAGCTGAATATCTTCTGGCACGTGCGTCACAAATGATAAACAATAATAATAAAACCGAAGCGCGCTCTTCCTATTCTTTGTTGCAAAAATTAAAAGACATTTACCCCAACTATAAAAATGCTACACAGCTTGAACAGCAGGCATTGTATCTAGGTAGCAACTATGTACTTATGCGTATGACTGCACCCGATAACATAATAATACCAAACGATTTTCAACAAAGATTGCTTGCATTGAATGTGCAGGAGTTAAATGGCAACTGGATGTACTTTACACCATCATATGACTCTACTCTGCGGTATGATTATCATATAATCGTGAAGTTGGTAACCATAGATGTTTCACCCGAGCAGTTAATAATTAACAACTACTCTGAGAATTTAGAGGTAGAGGATGGATTCGAGTATGTGTTAGATGCAAAAGGAAATGTGAAGAAAGACTCTTTGGGTAATGATATAAAACGCAAACGTTACAGAACCATATCCTGTTTGGTTTCAGAAAGAAGACTGCATAAAGAAGCCAGTGTGGGAGGCTTTGTGGATATATACAATACACAAACCAAACAACTGATGAAGTCAATACCGCTTAGTACTCTGGTAACCTACGACGGCATCACCGCAATGGCGAATGGAGATTTGAATGCATTGTCGCCTCGTACCCGTCAGTTGATTAACACTCCACCTCCTCCTGTGCCAAACGATTTTGCAATGTTATACGACGCAGCAGAAAGGCTTAAACCAATCATCAAGGATGCTGTACGACAACACCGCTACATGTTTAATTAGCGAGGTAATGCAGGGTGGAACAATTCGATGCACGCAAAATTGATTGTGCCTGTTGTTGAATCTGCTCTGCAGTAACAGCTAAGTATTGTTGCTTCTCTTTGTTTACAATATCAGCATCGCCTAATAGTTCGGCATAAGCCAATCCCATAGCTCTGTTCAGCAATTCAGTTTCACCAAATTCCATCTGAGACTCGATGCGGTTTTTCACTTTCTGAAGTTCCGCATCAGAAATACGTTCCAGAATCACTTTGTTTAATTCTACCTTCAATGCGGCTTCGGCATCGATAGTTGTAATACCATCGGCCAATTTACCTTCAACCACCAGTAATCCGGGATCTATGCTACCGGTGATGTATGCAGATATTTCAGAAAATATTTTTTTCTCTTTCACTAAAGGATGAAACAAACGCGACGAACGACCTGCTGACAAAATATCACTGAGCAAATCGGCTGCAAAATAATTGTCGTCGTAGCGCGCAGGCATGTGATAAGCTTTGTATATAGCGGTTACAGGCACATCGGATTTCACTTCCATAAAACGTGCTTCGTTTTGAGCCGGTTCTTTGGGAATGTTATTTTTAGTGACAGGTGTACCTGCCGGTATATCTCCAAACCATTTTTCACTCATGGCAAATCCTTCTTCGGCACTGATGCTACCTGCCAATACAAGCACGGCATTGTTGGGTCTGTAGTAGGAATAAAAAAATTGTTCAACATCTTTCAATGATGCTTCTTCAATGTGTTTCAACTCTTTACCAATTGTTGGCCACTGATATGGATGGGTCGTATATGCCAATGCACGCAGCTTGTGCCATACATCGCCATAAGGCTGATTGAGGTAATGCTCTTTAAATTCTTCGCTGACCACTTTGCGCTGCACATCAAGTGCCGCACCAAAGTTGAGCTTGTTCATTCTATCCGATTCCAGCCACAATGCGGTTTCCAGATTTTCTGCCGGAATGGTTTCGTAATAGTTGGTAATGTCGTTAGAAGTAAAGGCATTATTCTCAGCACCGGCTAATTGCAGCGGCCCATCGAACACAGGAATATGTTCCGAGCCTCCAAACATTAAATGCTCAAATAGATGTGCAAATCCGGTTCGCTCGGGGTGTTCGTCGCGCGCACCTACATTGTATAATAAGTTAACTGCTATCAATGGGGTGCTACGATCTTCGTGAACGATAACCCGAAGGCCGTTTGATAAAGTATACTTCTTAAACGAAATCATAAGTTGTATTGTGTTATACAAAAGTGCATTTGAATTTTTTATTCCACACAGCGACTTATTTTTAACCGCAACTATAATTGTCATGAATTACAAACACACAGCCTCCGAACGCTTTATGCGTTATGTTCAGATTGACACACAAAGTGATCCTCATTCAGATACATTTCCAACAACGGAGAAACAGAAAGACCTTTCGCGAATGCTGACCGAAGAATTGATAGCTATGGGAATTGCAAATGTGCAAACGGATGAGTTCGGATATGTTTATGCAAGTATCCCCTCTAACAGCAGTAAGAAAGTTCCTGCTATAGCTTTTTGTGCTCACGTTGATACTGCACCGGATTGCAGTGGTTCAAATGTGAAACCTGTTTTACACAATAATTATCAGGGGCAGGATATTGTTTTGCCGGATGACATTACTCAGGTTATCAGAACGAAAGATTATCCGTATCTGAAAAAGCTGATAGGTCACGATATTATTACAGCATCAGGTTTAACACTACTGGGCTCTGACGATAAAGCAGGTGTGGCAGAAATTATGGATGCGGCTAACTTTTTTATACAGCATCCGGAAATAAAACATGGTGACATTAAAATAGTATTTACACCCGACGAGGAAGTTGGAAAGGGTACAGCTAAAATTGATTTGAAAAAAGTTGAGGCAGATTATTGTTACACCTTGGATGGAGGAGAAGCAGGAGTGCTTGAGGATGAAACTTTCAGCGCCGATGCAGTTACAATTATTGTTCACGGAATTATTGCGCATCCTGGTTATGCAAAAGGAAAACTGGTAAATGCCTTGAAAATTGCCGGGGAAATTTTAGCAGCATTGCCTAAAGACAGACTCAGCCCGGAAACCACATCAGGTCGTGAAGGATTTTTTCATCCTACCGGAGTAAATGGCATAGCGGAGCACTGTAGCATTGATTTTATTATCCGCGATTTTGATACCAAACAGCTTGCAGTAAAAGAATCATTATTAAAACAAATTGCAGAAGATGTGGTGAGCAAGCACAAAGGCGCGCGTATGGCTTTTGAGGTGAAAGAGCAGTATCGAAACATGAAAGAAGTGTTAGACAAACATCAGCATGTGGTACAATTTGCTGAGGAAGCCATTCAACGTGTGGGGTTGACACTAAATAAAGAAAGCATACGAGGCGGCACTGATGGCAGTAAATTATCATTTATGGGTTTGCCTTGTCCCAATTTGTTTGCAGGTGAGCAGGCTATTCACAGCAAGCATGAGTTCATTTCCGTTCAGGATATGAACAAAGCAGTGGATACCATTATTGAACTGGTGAAAATCTGGGAGGAACGCAGTTAAGCTAGAATTTGAATCCCATAGTAAAACCTGCTCTGAAGCTGTTTCCATTTAGTACAGAAAATGCATCGACTACAGAAGAAGGACTATTATTCTTTCGAAAGCGATCATAGTTCATCGTGTTATCTGTAAAATTGAAACTTCCACTACTGTTTACAATCTGAGTTCCCAGATATATATCAAAAACAATTCTTGATTTAGAGTTAGTAGCCGCGCCAAATAATAAACCACCTCCGTTCGAAATCTCGGTATAGGTATTGTCATAATTTACATTCGTGTAGAATCCTGATTGTGGATCATATTCCTGACCTTCAGCTAAATCATTTTCTGACTTAAATACTCGGTATTTATAATAGACTGAGAAATAAGTATTCATTTTTATTTTCTCATCCTGATGAAGATATACTCTTATGGATGGGTGAAGGATATAGGAATTAATATTTCTGCTGTTGTTACTATTTAAAGTTCCACCTGATACCGCAGAACCATTTTTAAACCGAAATGAGCCTTCAAGCATCAAAGAAACATTTTCATTTAAAAAACGCTCATAGCTGAATGTGGGATAATTAAACAATGCGTTCAATAAATTCATTCTCATAGCATTTTTATATGCTCCTTCATTAGTAATATCTACTTTGGCTTTAACTTTTTGAGGCTGTTTTTGTGCGTTTGTAACTGCGCATGAAACTAAGATGAGGCTAAAAATTAATTGAAGAATCTTATTTTTCATATAAAGTGAATTATGATTTGAATGCAATTTAACTCAGATTTAATAAATTAGAATGAATTAAATATATGTGCAGTGTATTTCCACTAAGGAAACTTCATCTTAACATAAAGTATGTGTTTTCATAATGCTGACTTAACATGTCGGTAATAGGTTTGCACACAAATGAAAAAGCCCTTACTGTTAGCATTAACACTCACATTGGCAGCTTGTGTAAAAGAAAGAAACATAGAGCCACAACCTAAGGGGGAGATCAAGTTATATGTTAATGAAATCGTATCAAGTGGATCTTCACATATCAATGAATTTGGAACAGTAGAAGACTGGATGGAAATCTATAATGATTCAGAAGATACTTTCAAGAGTAATGGTAAAACATTCTATTTAAGCGATACACTAGGCAATAGGTTATTGTATAAGATGCCTTCTTTTACCATCAATCCCAAAGGCTACTTGGTAGTGTTTTGTGATGATAAAGACACATTTGCAACACAAATACACACCAATTTTAAATTTAGTTCTGCCGGTGAACAAATACTGATAACCTATATTGGTGCCTCTAATGATACAGTATCCGTTGATACCCGAATATTTGGTTCTATTACCGCAGGCAAGAGTGACGCACGTGTACCCGACGGTAGTGCCAACTGGAAATTAACTACACCAACACCAGGTGCACCTAATCAATAAATTCAATTTATCTTATAATGATTATTCACTTCTCCTTTTTGTTCGCACTACTGAGCATGAATATGCTTTCAGTTAAAGAGAAAGTGCCTATGATAAAACCTACAACATCCACTGTATTGTCCATACCTGAACCATCAGATATTGCTACCGATGGTCAGTATTTTTACATGGTCAGTGACAGGGGGCTTTTGTATAAAACAGAACTCAATGGTAAGGTAATATCCAAATCAAATTTCAATGGAGTTGACTATGAGGCTCTTTGTGTGGTTGGCGATCAGTTAATTGTGTCGGATGAGGGATCCAGAAAAATTTATTACTTCAATAAGCAATCGCTAAAAAAAAAGAAAGAACAGTAGTTCTGAATTATGATGCTGCAACCAATCGCGGTGTGGAAGGTATCACTTATAATGCCACTAAAAAAGAATTTTATCTGTTCACCGAGAAAGATCCTGTAAGTTGTTTTGTGTATGATGAACTATGGCAGTTGAAAAATTATTTTATCATCCGAAATATCAATGATATATCGGCAGCATGTTATTATCACAATCAGCTTTGGATATTGAGTGATGAGGATGCCGCTATTTACCAATTGAATATAGAAACAGAACAGGTTGACATGAAATACCGCCTGAATCTGATTAATCCGGAAGGGTTGTGTATAGGTTCAAACGGAATATTGACCGTATGTAGTGACGACATGCAAAAGATTTTTAACTATCAGGGATTTTAGACAATGAGAATATTCTTTACCATTTGCTGTATGCTGTTTGTGGCACAATATAGTAATGCACAGTTCAGTATTACCAAAGGCAACGATAATTTTCAGATAGGCCTGCGCTCGTGTACATTCTATAATAATAGGTTATACGAACCTGATGAAGACGACCTCAAAAAAGACAGATTCCGATTACGTGATATGCAAATAGAGTTTAAAGCCAAGTTTAATAATAACTGGAAGGTAGTGTTACAAACCGATTTGGCCGACTTTGCCAGTGGCAGCACCCAAGATGAAGATAACGGTTTGATGGAAGCGCATGTAACATATTCGCCATTCAGTTATGGTCCTGAAATTAAATTTGGTTTCGATAAGGTTTGTTATTCGCGGAGTTCACTCACATCATTGTATTCCACACCATTCTTTTCTCGTGCCGAAGTGGTGAGCGGTGATTTCTTTGCTCGTCGTGATGTGGGCTTACAGATTACACAAGGTTTCAAGAACGACAGAATTTTAGTTTACGGCGGCGTGTACACAGGGATGGGTGAAGCAAGTTTGAGCGGTGATAATGATGCATCCGGTAAGCTGGAATATATGGGACGTATAGAGTTTTCATATCCAAGCAAGTTCCGATATAATGATATCGATGAAAAAATTTCACAAAGACCCATGTTCACAGTAGGTGCCAATGTACGATATGCCGAAAAGAAAACTGATACCGGTGTGGACTACGTTATCAAAACTGTTAATGGTAAAAAGTCGGTGATGGGATTAGATGCTGCATTTCAGTGGAAAGGTTTTTCTTTTCTCTTTGAAATACACAAAGCACATCTTATACCTAATGATACTATGCGTGTTATCAACAGCGGAAATAATAACATCAATGCAGGAGGATATTTAATTCAGGCAGCCTATAAAATCAGGCAGTGGCGCTCTGTATTTGCCATACGTTACGATGAAATCAATCCTAATGATTTGATTCAAAACGACATCAACCGTTCTGTAACATATGCCTATCGTTATTCCATACCATCCTCTAATACTTCGATTATGGTTAACTATATGTACCGCTTACCATATGTAGATACTGATGTAAAATGGAAGCGCGATGATTTTCGAATCGGTATTGTTACTAATTTTTAACATATAGCTATTCTGCTTAACAATCTCTTAATGCCGGCTTAAAGATGCGGCAATAACCCGCAATCACTTTTGTGCAGCCAAAAAACTAAAACCAAAAACCTCATTATACATCATGAAAAAGATTACACAACTTATTGTAGCAATTATTTTATTGCTACAGTTTGCAACAACTACCCGTACAGTGGGTCAAGCAACTAATCCCACTCCACAGTCTGTGCCATATTCACAGACTTTTTCAGGGTTCACCGGTTCAACAACAACATATCCTGCGGGTATTCAGGGCTGGACTATTTCCGGCTCATTGTCAACATCATTTCCTACTGCCGCACCTGCGGCAAATGCTGCATTGGCAGGAGGCTCTAATGCTACGACATCTGCAGGCGTTTATGATATGAATAATAAAATTGGAATCGTAGCCACAGGATCTAATATGCGTACCGTGTGTTTAGCTATAAACACTGTTGGTGTAGGAAGTAATGACATACAGGTATCTTATCTAGGAGGCACACAGCGATATGAAAATACTCGTCAAAACCAGTTGGGTGTTCAATATAGAATTGGTACATCAGGTACATTTACTGATGTTACCGGGTCTGTATATACCAGTACTCCATTGGGAGGATCAACACAAACTACGGGAACTTCAACATTAAACCCCGCAACTATCACCTTTACCTTACCAGCTGCATGTAAAGAGCAGCCTGAAGTACAATTGCGTTGGTTAATCAGAGACCTCGCAGGTTCAGGAAACAGACCTTCATTTTCAGTTGATGATATTTCCATTACTTATGTAGCGCCAACACCAACTATTACTACCTCTACAGCTGCTCTACAGGCTTATTATGCTCAAAATGGTCAAGACTCTTATGAACAAACATTTACGGTTACAGGTGCTAATCTAACGGCTAACGTGGTCGTGACTGCACCAACACACTTCAGAGTATCTACAGACAATATAACTTATTCTAACAGTGTTACATTAACTCAATCAGGAGGAAGTCTTGTAGGAGAACCTGTTACGGTGTATGTGCGCGTTCACAATTCTGCACCGGCCGGAAGTATAGGAGGGGCAGGAGTTAACATAACTTGTACTTCAACAGGTGCTACTACACAAAATGTAAACATTCCAACAAGCACCATACTGCCAGCTGCAACGGCATTTACCCCTGGAAATATTGTAGTACAGAGAACTGGGTCCGGTCTATTGGCACTGAGCAGTGCAGCAACTATTATTGTAGTTGATGAATACACAACAACAGGCACTTATGTTCAATCGGTTATTTTACCAAATGCTTCATCCGGTAGCAATAAACGTGTTACCAACAGTGGTTCTGCAACTTCTGAGGGACAAATGACACTCTCATTAGATGGATCAAAATTAGTATGTGTCGGTTATGATGCTCCTATAGGTTTGGGATCGGTAGTTTCAACAAGTGTCTCTACTGTAAATAGAATAGTAGGTGTAGTGAATGCCAATGGAACAGTAAATTCCACAACACGCATTACCGATGGTTATGATGCTAATAATATCAGAAGTGGTGTTACCATAGATGGTAATTATTTCTGGACTACCGGTGCATCAGGAGGGACAGATGGTGGTGTTAGATATTCGGCTTTAGGAAGTTCTACCAGTTCCCAATTATCTACAGCACCTGCCAATGCACGTGTAATTAATATTTTCGAGAATCAACTTTGGATGTCAGCAAATTCATCACCAAATGTAGGCGTTAGTAAGGTGGGTAGTGGGGTTAGTAATTCAACAGGTCAAGTAATTACATTGCAGACATCTTCGGGTTCTAATAATTATTCATTCCTTGTATTCGATAGAGAACCTGCAATAAATGGAGTGGATGTAATGTATGTTGCTGATCAGACATCTGGTCTATTAAAATATTCTTTTAACGGGACAACATGGACAGCCCGCGGAGCACATACCGGTGCTGCAAGTGGTCTAACCGGTAAATTGGTAGGTGCAAATGTGGAATTATATGTTACACTTGGTACAAGTGCGGGTAATCAGGTTTATCGTATTACAGATAACACTTCAAACACAACAAACTTAGCAGGAGCTATAAACACCGTAGGTACATTAATATGTACTGCACCAGCTAATACAGTTTTTCGTTCAGTACAATATGCACCCGTTGCATTACCGGGTACTCCTTCAGTTGCATTAACGCGCATTGAACCTGCTGCAGGCCCCATTTTACAGGCTTCTAGTAATAACGTTCTATATGGGATTCAGGCAACAGCGTCAACAGCAAATGCTATTCTTACAAGACTCACATTAACCACAGCGGGTACTTATTCTATAAGCGATTTCATAGCTAATAGTTTCAGACTGTGGTATTCATCAGATAATAGTTTTGAAACAACTGATATATTAATTGGAACAGCCCCAGTACCTTCATCAGGTGGTACAGTTGTTTATGATATTGCTCAAAAAATATTTAATACAACATCGGGTTACTTTTTCTTAACAGCAGATGTCCAGGGATCTGCTACTATTGGTAATACTATTAATATTACTGCAACTCCATTTGCGAATGTTCTTTTTGCAAATTCAGCTACAAAGTCTGGAAGTTTAACAACTGGTGGCGTTCAAACTATTGTTTCGAGTGTCTTGCCAACAACATTCTATTCCAATGGGGGTGACTTAGATAATTTGGCAAACTGGGGTGATCAAACAGATGGCACTATATATGTCGCAGGTCCTGCAAATTTCACATCAAACAACTATACTTTTATTGTTGCTAATGGGTCTAATACCATAGGTGCCAACTGGACGGTAAGCGGCACTAATTCAAAAGTTGTTGTATCTGCTTTAGAAACACTCAATCTACCGGCTGCATATACTTTCTCCGGTACTGTAGATGTATTGGATAATGGTACCTTGAACATATTTGGCACATCAATTCCAACATTTGGATTACTTGAAGAAAACAGTAATGTAAATTATTCAGGCGTATCACCGGTTTCACAGACCGTATCCGGATCATTAACTGTTTCATACGGTAATTTAAAACTTACAGGAAGTGGTATAAAAGTTATAGGAGGTGTATTTAATACCGCTCCTATTAATGTTAAAGGTCAATTTATAATCGATAATACGACTCTTGATCGCTCACTTACAACTTTTCAAAATATCAACTTTGAAAAAGACTATACAATTAATAATGGTGTAACGTACTTGACAGGTTTTTCAACTTATGTAAATATTGAAGCACGTGGCAGCAATAATCAGATTATCAGCGGAAACGGTTTCCCTGTTAATGCAGGACGATTTTATATTAATATAGATAATTTAGGTAATCCAAGCGCAACTAAACCAAGTGGTTCTGTAACATTGTCAAACCTAACAGGAGGAACTGTTCTCGTGTTGAACGACGATATCAAATTAAATTGTGGTAATACTACACCCGCAAACACGGCAACATTTGTTGATAATGGCCAAACAATCAAAGTAGCAGCAGATGTTGAGATGGATGGAAATGCATCTAACTATTCCTTAACCGGTACACTTATATTAAACGGAATTACAGGGACTAGCAACATCAGAAAAAACGGTGGTACGGGAAGCACACAGGTCATAGTTGCCGAATTAAACAGTATTAGTATAGAAACCTCTGGCTCAACTGTTGTTCAAGTTCAACCGACCGCTGGTTCTGTAGATTTTAATGTTAAAGGTAACTTTACCATAGCAGGTACATCCACCGGTAAATTCACACCTAATGGAAACGTTATTAAAATTGGAGGCAACTTCAATGATACACGCACCATTGATATGATTGCAGCCGGAACTTCAACGTTTGAATTCAACGGTACTACACCTCAAACATTGGCAACAGCCTATGCAGTTGGAGAATCATTCTTCAATTTCAGAATCAACAATAGCAGTAACGTAACCATTACCTCAGGTAATTTCAGATGTACTTCTACCGGTAACTTAAATTGTATCAATGGTAAACTGTTTACCGGTTCAAATAAAGTTATTTTAAACAATACAGCAACAATTACAGAAACAGAAACCAATAATGTTCAGGGAATTGTTGAAACAACACGTAGTTTAACTACCGCCAATGAAACATTCGGTGGACTAGGAATTGAAATTCAATCTTCACCAGCTCCAGGCTCTACACTAGTTCGTCGAATTACAGGTGCTACAGTGGCTCTTGGTTGTGCCGGTACCAGTGTAAAAAGAATATTTGAGGTAACACCTACAGTAAACACAGGTTTGAATGCGTCAGTAAAATATATTTACTTAAATTCAGAATTAGGCGATTTATCAGAACCTGAGTTACAATTATATCGTTTCCTTGGTGCAGGTCCTTGGACAGAAATAACCAATGGTACCTTAAATCCTACCACAAATGTTGTTCAGGTAACCGGTCAAACATCATTAGGTAAATATTCCGCAACCAACCCGCTGCCAATTGGAGGGCAGGTTTCACCTTCCGCTTCAGTTATTTGTTCAGGCACTACCAGAACATTAACACTAAGTAATTTTGCCGGTCTCTTACAATGGCAGATTTCAAACGATAACATTAACTGGAACGACATTACTGGTGCAACAAACAGCACTTATACTACAGCAGCACTCACTGCAAAACGATATTATCGTTGTATTGCTTCATCAAGTCTTTGTTTTGAAGTGTCGAGTACAACAGCGGTTGTTGATATCAGTACTACACCAATTGTATCCTTTACTAATGTTACATCAACTTCTGTTACGGTAATATGGGCTCCTTTCGGTGCCAGTCAATACAACATTAGCTGGAGCGGTGCCGGTACAGGTACTGCATCAGGTGTTACTACAAATACATATGTCATTCCTGGATAAAACTCAAATTCTGATATAACGGTAACAGTAACACTTGCTTCTCCAACTTGCGTAGGTACAAGCCCCGGAACAGCAACAACTAAAACACTGTGTGCTAAGCCAACTATTACTTCGTTGGTAAATGCTACTGATCCACTGGGTAATCCCGGTTTCAAGGTTACCTGGACACCTGTTGCAGGTGCTACAACATACAGAGTTTACTGGAGAAACATCGGTAGCAATGCCGGTTGGAGTTTTGTAGATACCACAAATGGCACTACCAAGACATTGACAGCAGCAAACAGCTCATTGATTTCTGCCGGTTCAAACATGGCAGTATATGTGTCCGTTAATAATTGCCCAACTAATCCTATCCTTATCGGAGACCCAAGCACTGTATCATATTTGACATTAACTCCCGTTTCCTCTTGTCTTTCTGTTCCTACATTTTCGGCTACGTCAAATTGTCCTAATCAAATTTCTATAACAGGATTAAGCGGCAGTTCAGGAAATTATCAGATCATGTTGAGACGTATATCACCTACATTTTCTTCCGGTGTTGCTTACACGGTTTCTCCTTCAAATATTAACATAACTATTGGCGCTCAGTTTTCTGGTTCAGTTTACGAAGTAACAGCTCGTAGCATTTGTAGTAGCACATCTTATTCAGGATGGAGTAATCCTATTATTGTTAATGTAAAACCAGCTTGTCAGGCAATTAATAATCCTATTATCAGCAATACTAATTGTTTTGGGGGTACGGTAAGTTGGAATTCCGATAATTGTAACGGTATTGGTGTATCAGGTTACTATTTGTACATAAAAAAATCTACATCTACTTCTTATAGTGCATATCCAACCAGCGCCAATACATATAGCACCATTACGTGGCTGCAACCTAATACTTCTTATAACATATTTGTACGCTCTGTTGCCTGTAATGGATCATTATCAGCAAACTCTCAAGTATTAACATTTACAACTGCTGGACCTGGCTGCCGTGAAGATGAATCAGAGTCGATTGAAAAGTCTGTAGCCAACCAGTTTGTATCACCCGAAGGTATTTCTGTAAATGTGTTCCCCAATCCGGCAAATGAGCAGGTTACTGTAATAGCATCAGGTTTATTAGAAACAGAAGCACGAGTAGAGTTGATGAATCTGCTCGGTCAGGTGGTTGCAACGAATATTGAACCTGTTTCAAATGGGGTGTTACAATCACAGTTCACATTGAATCATTCAATATCTTCAGGAATGTATTTATTGCGCATCAGCTCGGGTACTATCAATATTACCCGTCAACTTATCGTTGCACACTAGTTGGTTTTAGTTTGGTTTGTTATAAGGCTGCCTCGTTTCGGGGCAGCCTTTTTTATCGCGTCAGTATAACACTCAACATCAGGTATTAGATGTTCATAAATAAATCACAAATAATTTGAAGAGCACTCATCAACTTCATTGTAACTTTCAACCATAAATAAAAAAGCCATGAGTAATAGCGCAACACAAGTGAATGCTCTTAAAGGAGGAGAATTTTTAATAAAAGACTCTACCACCGATAATACATTTATTCCTGAGGATTATACCGAAGATCAGAAACTGATGGCTCAGGCAGCTCTTGACTTTGTTGATCTCGAAGTATTACCTAAAGCTGATCGGATTGATAAACAGGAAGAAGGCCTAACAGTAAGTTTGATGAATCAGGCAGGAGAATTGGGTTTACTCGGACTTTCGATACCTGAAGAGTATGGGGGCTCCGGCTCTGATTTTATAACATCAACACTTATCACAGAACAAATTGGCGGGTCCGGCTCTTTTGCTGTATCCTTGGCAGCGCACACAGGAATAGGAACTTTACCTATTCTTTATTACGGTACTGAAGCGCAGAAGAAAAAATATTTGCCTGGTCTTGCGTCCGGTCAACTGAAAGGTGCGTACTGTTTAACGGAGCCTGGCAGTGGTTCAGACGCATTGGCAGCAAAGACTAAGGCTGTGTTGAGCACTGATGGCAAGCATTATATTCTGAATGGTCAGAAAATGTGGATCACCAATGGTGGTTTTGCTGATGTGTTCACGGTATTTGCAAAAATTGATGGTGAGAAGTTTACAGGTTTTATTGTCGAGGCTAATACACCCGGACTCACACGAGGCGAGGAGGAACATAAACTTGGAATAAAAGGAAGTTCTACACGCCAGATATTTTTTCAAGAAGCCAAAGTGCCTATTGAGAATGTGTTAGGAGAAATTGGCAAAGGCCATTTGATTGCTTTTAACATATTAAACATCGGTCGTCAGAAATTATGTGCGGCAGCTTTGGGTGCTACTAAACGTCTATCGACAATTTCTATACAGTATGCTACTCAACGCGAGCAATTCAAAAAACCAATTGCTTCTTTCGGTGCTATTCAATACAAATTAGCAGAGCAGGCTATACAAATATTTGCTATCGAATCTGCATTGTATCGTGCATCGCAACAGATAAAAAATAAAGTGGAAGAACTGCTTGCAGAAGGGAAACCTTATCACATAGCACTCATGGGAGCAGCAGAGGAATTTGCAATCGAGTGTGCAATACTGAAAGTATATGGTTCAGAAGTGCTCGATTATGTAGTTGATGAATGTGTACAGATTCATGGTGGTATGGGATACTCGGAAGAAATGCCTGCTGCACGTGCGTTTCGTGATGCGCGCATCAACAGAATTTTTGAAGGCACTAACGAAATCAATCGTTTGTTAACCGTTGATATGTTGTTGAAACGCGCTTTGAAAGGACACATTGATTTGATGAGCCCCGCGATGAATGTTCAGAAAGAGTTAATGTCTATTCCTGATTTAGGTGGTGACGATAATACACCATTTGCCCGGGAGAAAAAGCTAATCGGCAACATGAAGAAGGCCGTTCTTATGACAGCAGGTGCGGCAGTTCAAAAGTTGATGATGGCATTGGAACACGAACAAGAGTTGCTTATAAACATTGCCAATATGATATCTGAATTGTACATCTGCGAATCGGTGTTGCTTCGAGCAGAAAAGCTTTCACAAACTAATCACAGTCTGTCAGGTTCTGCTGATGCTATGATGCGTACCTATATTTTTGATGCCATGATGCGTATAGAAGCTGAAGGAAAGAACGCAATTGCAACCTTTGCTGAAGGTGATGAATTAAACATGATGCAACTAGGTTTAAAACGATTCACCAAACAAAGCATGGTAAACACCAAGAATCTTCGCCGTCATATTGCTTCAGAGTTAATTAGCGCCAACCGTTACTGTTATTAATAGCCTTTGCGAACCGAACTCATTATCAATTCTAAACTGGCAATTGCTTCCATCAGGAGCAATAAAGTAAGAGCTATGTTAACCCTGTCCATTATTGCATTTGGCATTATGGCACTGGTTGGAATTCTTACTGCCATTGACGGATTAAAAGCAAGCATTAATGACAATTTTGCCACTTTAGGAACTAATACATTCAGCATCAGGCAAGGTGGAACAGGTTTGCGCAGGCGCGGCGAGGTTTCAGATAAAATTGGTGCGGCTATTCGTTATGATCAGGCACAACAATTTAAAAACAGATTTCGCTATCCATCAGTTGTTTCAGTCTCGTGCGTCGCATCCTTCAACGCTACGATCAAAAACGGTTCATACAAAACCAACCCTAACATCCGAGTTACGGGTGCTGACGAAAACTACCTTCAGGTACTGGCAACTGACATCGAAAAAGGACGTTATTTTAATATCGGCGAAGTACAATCAGGTGCAAATGTGGTGTTACTTGGAAAAGACGTTGTTAAAAAAATAATTCCTCCATACATTGATGTTACCAAAACAGAAGTGCTTATTGGTTCTAACAGATATAAAGTACTTGGTGTACTGCATTCTAAAGGCTCCAGTATGATGAATAATGCCGACAATCAGGTGGTAATACCGTTATTGAATGCATCAAGAAATTATACCGGCAATAATGCCTCATATACTATTTCTGCAAGCGTCAATACGCTTCAACAACTTAGTGAAGGTGTAGAAGAAGCCACATCACTGATGCGTAAAATCAGAGGCATAGAGATTGGCAAAAGCGATGACTTCGAGATCAGAATGAGCGATGCTGTAGCTAATCGAGCTATGGAAGACATCAGCTTTATAACACTAGCAGCAACCCTTATTGGTTTTATTACACTGTTTGGTGCAGGAATTGGTTTAATGAATATTATGCTAGTACTGGTTACTGAACGCACACGTGAAATTGGAGTATCCAAAGCGCTTGGGGCAACACGCATGAGCATTCGTTTACAGTTTCTTACGGAGGCAGTAGTTATATGTCAAATAGGAGGATTGCTGGGTGTGATACTAGGGATTCTTGTAGGCAACCTTGTATCAACATTCTTTGACAGCGGATTTATTATTCCCTGGCTTTGGATGTTTATGGGTTTATTTTTCTGTCTATTGGTAGGAGTATTTGCAGGATTATATCCTGCTATTAAGGCATCAAACTTAGACCCTATTGATGCATTGAGGCATGAATAATAGAAGCGGTCAGATTAATCACAGCCTTATATTTATGACAAGGTTATTTATTAATAGATATTTTCCTGGTCAGTACACCTCGATTGTTTTGTATTTGTATTATATAGATACCGCTATTTAAATCATTAAGACTAATGTATTGTATGTTGGAGGAAATTATTGTATTCAACGTATTACAACCTTGTAAATCATATACTGAGAAAGTGCAGTCTGAATTGGAATTGTTATTTACATATATATTATTCTGGAAAACATTTAGCTGAAAAGGTGTATTAATATTTTTAATGCCAACACCTGTTTGTTTAATTTTAGCTTTTATCACAAAATCATCAAACCTATATGTTCCTTCTGGATTATTGGTAATATCTTCAGACCACCTGAATTTGACTGACGGTTTGTTATCTGCCTCGGATGGAATCATAATATCATCACCGGTATTTGCAAAACCCCAACTATTATCTATAAATGTGTCATAGTAAGCAATATTCACCCAGTTACTGCCTCCATCAATACTGTACTCAAATATTGGAATTGAACTGAATGTTGTATAGTTATTTGATATTCTGCGACCCCAAAGTACTCTGATCATTTCGTATCCTGTTGTTTCTATTTCATTAGAAGTGAGGAAATAGGTGCCGGTTGGTGAGGTGTTTTTTATTGACATATTTGATTGACCACTTGCATTTGCATACCCTTCCGAAATGTTGGTATTATCAACATACCAGCCACTATCCGTACTTAACCATCCCGTCGGAAAAACTAAGTTGTTTGCATCTCCAAAATCCTGAGAGTATATTGTTACTATTTGTGCATTTACTATTGCTGTTATGAAAACTGCAAACAATGTTGTGTAAACTTTGTGCATTTGCTGAATTGATAATTTTTATCTGTTGCCAAATGTATTTGAACACAATTCACTTGCCACATATATGTTGTTATGAATTTGTTACAGCAGCGTTATGTAATTCTTAACTACTTACGACTCGCTATAAAAGGAATATATATTAGATAATAGTATGCAAGCAAAATTAAGCCGATTGTGAAAAAAATAATTGCGATGGGTCTGCTGCTATCATCAAAATAAAACTCACCAATCATCCAGGTAATATTGGCAAACAGCCAACAACATACAGCAAGGTTATGTATCAACTCGCTGAATTCTCTGCGATGCATAATAGTAATAATAATAGCTACCGATACAGTGGGTACTATCATAATCATTCCCGCTAATTTGAAATCACTAACCCAGCAAACGTCTTTAATAATCCATAATAAAATATGCAGGTTCTCAAACTTGCGTATGCGATGATTCATAAAAGCAATGTTAGGTAATAATTCAGGATTACCTGGTAAGGAAAAGATTAATTTACAGAGTACTCTATTGAATTGCGATGCAGTTTTACTTTACCGGCATCTTCCATCTGCTTCAGCAATCTGGAAACAACCACTCTTGAAGAATTGATGTCGCGTGCAATTTCTTCGTGTGTAATATGTAAATGATTGGTCTTATAGCTTTTTACCTGCTGCTCCAGATAATGCTCTAATCGTTGATCCATCCCGTTAAAGGCTACGTTGGAAAGTGATTCAAGAATTTCGTGAAAACGCATTTTATATGAATCCATCACAAAGTAGTTCCAGCTTTTATATTCTGTCATGAATGTGTCCACTAAGTTTAATGGAAGCATAATGAATGTTGAAGGTTCAACAGTGCGAGCTGCAATGTCGCTGTTTTCATTTCGGGCAGCACAAATCATACTCAAGGCACAGGCTTGACCGGGTTCTATGTAATACAGAAAAAAATCTTCACCATTTTTACCTTCACGATAGACTTTGACAAGGCCTTCGGTTAATAGGATAGAAGATTTTATGGGCTGACCCGACCGCATCATCACTTGATCGGCCTCCACCTGGTGTAACACACCGAATTCGATGATGGCTTTTTTTAATTCAGGTTCAAATTGACTAAATAATTTGTCAACCCAATAGCTGGTTTCCTGTTGTGATGCGGTTAGTGTGGCCATTTATGATGAATGATAGGGTTTAAAATTAGAATTTCTTTTATCAATTTCTTTCAGCAATGTATATTATTTAACAGATGTTTGTGCAGGTAAGTTCGATATGATGAAAATAGTTTGTTGGCTTCTTTTTAGCCTCTTATCTCTTATTTATTCAAGCACCACTCAGGCGCAGGATGAAACCCTAATAAATACACCCAATAAGAACTGGGCTTCTTCACAACCCTTAACTCACCGTTCGAGATCACTAAACGACACCTTAACCGAAGCCGACTGGAGCATTTTTCATAATTATGTAAGTAAGCAGGTCTTCGACAGTGCGTATCAATTAATTGGTCGAAAATTTATCAGCGGTAAACACACGAGAGTTATTGGTGATTGGATTTTGGACATCAAACCACTTTATGATACTTATCATGCAAGCAATCATGATTATCAATTCTTGGCTTCGATGCAAACAGCAAAACAATATGCCGACACTATTAGCAATATTGACTTAAGACTTAAAATTTATCAGGTACTGAACGAACATGCATTGCATACCAATGACTGGAAGAATGCCTATGTATATCAGAATCTATCAGATAGTCTCAAAAATGAGATCGTGAAAGAGCAGTATTATTTGGGTCTCAAAGAACGCGATGATAGTATATCGGTTGTTAATCATCAGAAAGCCGAGTTAGTTCTTGAATCCAAAAAGATTATTGTTGAGAAAAAAGTGTCACAACTGAAATTATATATTGCAATAGCTGTAATTGCCTTACTTCTATTACTCTTCTTTGCCTTACTGATGATGAGAAGAAAGAAGGAATCAGTCACACAAGTCAATACTACAGTTTCATCTGCACCACAAGAAAATTTTCTGAACCCATTAGCACAGCACCTTCAATTCACGAAGTGGATTAGTGCACTGATGTTACAAAAGGGTAGAACCGGAGAAGATTTAAGCTATCTGAAAATTCTGGAACAATCATCCCAGCATACAAGAGAACATTATTTCGCTTCAGCACTACAAACTACACTTGATGAAGACAGAGTGATTCGCAAATTGAAGCATATTCGTATTCAAATCATCGGCAGCAACAGTGCAGAGATGTTGCTGTTGAAAGATTCTTTGAAGCGAATGATTCGCATTGCTGAAATACAGACATCAGAACATCTGAATTCCACTACATTATCCAATGAGTCGGATGTGTTCGTTATTATTCATCCTCATCCTTCTTTAGCCGATAAACATCAGTTGCCGGAGAGCATTAAGTCAAAATTGATTACCATTGGATTTGATAAAGACAATACCATTTCCAAACCCTTTGACTTGAATGTTTTGATTGACGAATTAATGAAGCATTATGAGTATAAGGAATCTGCTTCTGAATCTATTGCCTTCAAGGCACAACCGGATAATCAACATGTATCACCTTACAAAGCAATTCTTGATTCCATTTCAGAGGCAAGAACAGCCAATGATAAAGCCACACTGTTACAGCAATTACAATTATTGCGACAGGCTACTAACGGTAATGAAGCATTGCATAACTGGATTGATAAACTTTCCAATAACTATGATGAGATGAATGCACTCCAGATTGATTTGGCATTACGCAATATAGTAAGTTACATCAGTAAGAATTCAGGATAATTGAAATATACGTTTTGCATTGTCTGATGTTTGTTGGATCACAGCTGCTTCTGACAAGTGATAGATGCCTGCAAGTTGTTGAACAATATATTTCAGGTAGGCAGGCTCGTTGCGCTTGCCACGAAAGGGAACTGGAGTGAGATATGGCGCATCAGTTTCCAAAACGATATTGCTGAGTGGAATAAACTTCAAGACTTCATCCAGTGCAGCTTTTTTATATGTAACCACTCCACCTATGCCAAGCATACAATTTAGAGTAATGATTTTTTCGGCTTGTTCTATTGTGCCGCCAAAACAATGAAACACACCACGTACTCTTTGTTTCATAAAGTCAGCAGTAATAGCTATGGCATCATCCATAGCATCGCGCGTATGCATACTGAAGGGAAGATTATAGTCTGAAGCCCATTGTAATTGTGTGTGCAAGGCATCCTGCTGTTCGCGGATAAAATTTTTGTCCCAGTAATAATCCAGACCTATTTCACCAATGGCACAATATGGGTTGCTTTCGGGGTTGAGATACTGTTTCAGTTTCTCTAGAACAATTTTATAATCATCTTTCACAGAGCAAGGATGCAAACCGATCATAGCTTTACAAAATGATTTGTTTGATGCCACACAACTGTGCATGGATTCAACAGAATCCAAATCAATATTAGGTAAGAGCACTTGTGTTACACCTTCTTGTTGAGCACGTAGCAACACAGCATCACGGTCGTTATCAAACTCCGGTAAGTAAATATGTGTATGTGTGTCTATCATTTGTTTTTCTGAAAGCGCATCTTGATGGCTTCAAAAGCAATAGGCATCAATGAAATGATAATAATCATGATGACAACAGCACTGAAATTCTTTTTGATGAAGTCGTAATTACCAAACCAGTATCCGGCATAGGTGAACATAATAACCCATGAAAGTCCACCCAATATATTAAAGGTGCTGAAGCGGCTGTAAGTCATCTTACCAACACCGGCTACAAACGGAGCAAATGTTCTGATGATGGGCATAAAGCGGGAGTAAATGATTGTCTTGCCACCATGTTTCGCATAAAACTTCTGAGTACGTTCTAAATATTCTCTTTTCAAGAATTTATAATTCCTGTTGAACACAGCCGGTCCAACCCAGCGTCCTACTTGATAGTTAACCATATTGCCGGAAATGGCAGCGATGATAAGCAAGACTGCTAGTAAGTGAATATTCAATTCATTGGCTTCATTGGCAGCAAGGGCACCAGCTGCAAACAGTAAAGAATCACCGGGTAAAAATGGTGTTATCACAAAACCTGTTTCAGAAAAAATAATCACAAACAGGATAGCATACGTGAGCGTGCCATATTGCGATATAATATCCGACAGATGCTTGTCAATATGCAGGATAAAATCGAGTAGTTGTTGCAGAAATTCCATATCAGGCGGTAGTTTTTATAAATTCAAATCCTATGTCGCGACGAAAATACTTGCCTTCAAACGAAATTTGTTCGGCGGCACGTTTTGCTTTGTGCAAAGCATCTTCTAAGTCCTTGCCTAACGATGTTACCGCCAGAACACGACCGCCATTGCTGATGAGTTGATGCTTATTGATTGTTGTACCTGCATGAAAAACATGTGCATCATTTATCTGTTCTAAATGAGTAATTGCTTTTCCCGTATCAGGAGTACCCGGATAACCTGCTGATGCTAATACAATGGTAACACCATGTTTCTCAGTCTGCTTCAGTTTCTTTGACTTTAAATCATTATTACTTACTGCGATAAATAATTCTACCAAATCATTATCGATGCGTGGAAGCACCACTTCTGTTTCAGGGTCACCCAGTCGGCAGTTATATTCAATAACATAGGGCTCTCCCTGAACATTCATTAAACCGAAATAGATAAAACCAGTGTAAGGAATACTATTTTTTTGTAGTCCGTTTAGTGTTGGTTGGATCACGCGCTCTTCAATTTTTTTCATCAATACTACATCAGCAAATGGTACCGGTGAAACAGCACCCATACCCCCTGTATTCAGACCGGTATCACCTTCTCCAATTCGCTTATAATCTTTTGCCGTAGGCAGTATCAGATAATCTTTTCCATCAGTTAAAATAAAAACACTCAGCTCTATTCCGTACAAGAATTCTTCAATCACCACTTTATTCCCTGCTGCGCCAAATTTCCCACTGTTTAAAAAGTCATCAAGTTCCTTGAAGGCCTCATCCTTTGTGTTGGAAATAACAACACCCTTGCCGGCTGCAAGTCCGTCTGCCTTCAGCACAACTGGTCCGGTGAATGTATTTACAAATGCTATGGCTGAATTATATTCTTCTTTAGTAAAAGTGCGATATGCAGCAGTTGGAATTTGTTGCTGCATCATAAAAGCTTTCGCATAATCTTTAGAGCCTTCTAACTGAGCACCTTCTTTTGAAGGGCCAATCAATGCAATGTGTTTTAAATGTTTCTGTTGAAAATAATCCCACACACCGTTTACCAACGGGTCTTCGGGGCCAACAACCAGCATGGTGACCTTATTGATTAGTGCAAACTCAGCCAACGCTTCAAAGTTGTTGGTATCTATGGCCACGTTCGTTCCACATTGTGCTGTACCTGGATTGCCTGGTGCAATATATAGTTTGGTACAGAGACTGCTTTCACTCAGTTTTTTTGCAAAAGCATGTTCTCGGCCGCCTTTGCCTAGTAGTAATATCGTTTCAGACATGATGCGCGAAATTAAGCATACTCGCGCAGTAAGACTTTAATCGGGTTAACCTTAGTAGTTATAAACGTAAACCTCGTAAACGTATGTAATCGTTTTCTTTTCGTTAGGCTTTAAACTGATAGTCCACTCAGCATTACTGTTTGGATTTAATCCATTGTATTTGCCTGGTATATTCATTTTACCATCGTCGCTTGCAGAAATAATATTCCCATTGATGTATTTACTCACGTTCAGATTTATGGCTTTATCCTGAAGGTTTTCAATCGGTATAGAACCTTTTATGGTCACCTTAGAATACATCACCTTGTTGTATGTTTTAGCATTGTCGTCTTTCTTGATTTGTTCTTCGCTGTTGGAAACATAAATGTCAGGTGAACGGCTGAGTTGCACTTTAACAGTACCACCTTTAGGCGTGTATTTGATTTCATCCTGCGAAAGCGGTTCCAGTTTTTCATCCTGAACAAATACCGGAGCAGATGTAAATGGATTGGTAGTATTGTTTGTTATTTTAAGTGAGTGATATACATCAAAACGCTGTTCAGGATTGTTGTTGATTTGTCGGGTTCCCGCAAAGTTGACTACATCGTTAACGCTAACCTCATAAATATCCGAGTAGGGCACAGTAGCAGAGAAAATGGAGAAACTGCTTTTGGTATTCATGGGTAAAGACACCTTACCTATTCTGTATTTATAGAGGTCGTTTGATTTTTCACCGACTGTGTTGTAAACTGTATAATTGTTCCAGTCGTATTGTTCACCATCGGCTTCCATTCTTGAAGCTCCACTAAGTGTTTGAGGGGCATTACTATACAAGTAATTATAATGGTTATAGGTATATACACCCGGAGTTCCGGTGTAATAGTTTAAAGCAAAGTAGTCCACCTGTGTGCCGTACTTAAATTGTGGTGCACCTACAGTTAGGGTTAAGTCAACATTTTTCAAGGACTCTGAAAAATTTTCAACCAAAGCCTTCATTTCCAATTGTAATGATTTATCATCAATCAATTTGATGTTGTATGAAGGAATCCATTGCATGCCAGTTGACATATAAGACAGTTTTAATGGAACATTACCATCTTTATTAAAACTTACTATTCCAACTCGGGTTAACGAATCGGCTTTAAACTTTTCTTCTGTTTTACCCTCCACAAACAGCTCAATAATTTGACTGGTGATCAGGAACAAAGTAAAGCCATCAGAAGTGCCAAGCTTAATGGTGCTGTAGTCTTTATAAAAATCCTGCAAGACACCGCTCACTTCTCGCGCAGGTGTTGTTTGAGAATTATTGACAATGTAAACTACTTTTATTTTTTTACCCTTACTGACAGGAAGAATATCTGCCCAGTTTTTAACGGTACGGTTCACTTTAATGGTGTCGTCTTTAAAATCGATGCGGTTAATCTTATAATCTTTAGTCGTGGTTAACCAAAATGTAGAGAGCAGAGGATTCTTGGGTGATTCCATCTTCCATATTCCTTTGTCAACATTAACACTGCCTTCTTTTACAATGAAGTAAGTGCCATTTTTAAATACGTTAATAGATACAGGGGTAATATCACTCTGAGCAAATGAGATGATGGGGAACATTAATAATAAGAGAGCGAGTATTTTCATTATTGAATTTTTTTAAGTAAATGATGTAAACGGGTGAAAAATTACATAATTACAGAGGCAGTTTTTTTTATTTCTATGCCAAGGACAAATAATTCAACGATCAGTCAATATCTTAGCAAAAAAAGACTCGATTTGAAAGAACTACTAATAATGCTTGTTGGTATACTATCTAGTTACCTCACTGCTGCACAACATTATAAACTTCCGGTTCATGAGAAATTATTTACCGACAACGAAATCTCGAAAGTTTATATTACTATTCACCCCGACTCTCTCTCATTGTTATATACTGATGTAACCGGCGGCTATAATTTCCCTGTAAAAGTCAAATTTATTTCAACTGAAATTACAGACAGTGTTTCAAATGTAGGAATGGGCTTGAGAGGAAATACTTCCCTGTTTGCACAGAAAAAGTCATTTCAACTCACGTTCAACGCGCACGTAGACAGCCAGAAATTTTATGGATTGGAAAAGATGAATCTCATCGGTCAGCATAACGACCCGGCTATTATTCGCACGAAATTGACCTGGGATTTATTTCATTCTTTTGGAGTACCTGCGCCACGGTCTAATTATGTTGAGGTTTACATCAACGGAGACTACTATGGCCTGTATATGAATGTAGAACATATTGACGACGAATTTTGTGAGTCACGATTCACTAACGACGACGGCAACCTTTACAAATGCTATTGGGGTACATCATTGCAATACATCAGCGACAATCCTAACGATTATAAATTTGAATTAAACGGGCATCGTTCTTACGAATTAAAGAATAACAAACAAGCCGACGATTACAGCGATTTAGCCAACTTGATTAATATATTAAATAATACACCACTCAATGAACTACCCTGCGAGTTGGAAAAAGTATTTAACGTTCACAACTATCTTAAATGCATGGCTATAGAAATATTAGCCGGTCACTGGGACAATTACATATACAATATCAACAACTATTATCTCTATCATAATACAGAAACCAATATGTTTGAATACATACCCTATGATGTTGACAATACATGGGGAATTGACTGGTTAGGTGTTAATTGGACTTCGGCGAATATGTATCAGTTCAAACCAAGTGGACAAGAACGCCCTTTGTATGACAGAATATTATTGATTCCTGAGTATAAGGATTTATTCTCTCACTACATGAATACAATTGCCAACTCTTCCTACATGAGCACAACAATATTCAATCGTATTCAAAGCATCAAAACCATGATTACCCCAGCAGCAGAGGCTGATACCTTTCGCACATTGGACTATGGATTTACCATCAGCGACTTCAACAACTCCTTCACACAATCTCTTGGTGGTCATGTGGCCCACGGTATTATACCATACATACAACAGAGAGTGCAAAACATTAATCTACAATTGCAGCTTAACAACATTGCTCCAGAGATATTTTATCCGATCGCTCATTATCCTCGTCCAACAGATTCTTTGTTTTTTCAGTGTAAGGTGAATGATGATGTGCAGGTAACATATGTACAGATGATCTACACACTGAACGGCGGAGGAACTAATACTCTGGAGTTGTTTGATGATGGTTTGCACTTTGATGGTGCTGCCGGTGACAGGGTCTTTGGAAATGTGTTAATTGTTGTTACTGCCAATACTCAGATCCAATATTCATTTGTGGCTTCTGATAATGTCAATCAAATTTCAACATTGCCTAAATGTGGTACATATACTTATCAGTTTAAGCCGGTCGTTCCCTCAGTTGTCATCAATGAGTTTATGGCCGATAACTCTTCTGTTATTTATGATGAATATGGAAATGCTGACGACTGGATAGAACTCTATAATAAAGGCACTGTCGCGGTTCCGTTAGGTAAAATGTTCTTGAGCGATAATGCAGAGTTCAGAAATAAATGGCCATTACCCGATTTTGTTTTAGCTCCAAATTCTTATGTATTAGTGTGGTGTGATAAAGATGGTTATCAAGGAGATTTTCATACAAATTTTAAACTGGATAAAAGTGGTGGAACATTAATTCTCAGCGATAATTACTCAAACTCCATGGCAATTACTGATTATGTAACTTATTCGCAACAGCTTACGAATAATTCGTACTCAAGAATACCAAACGGTTCAGGTGATTTTATTATTCAGGCAGCCACGCCTATATATAATAATGAGTTAGTGAGTGTTAATGAAATCACACCACAGGATATTTCATTCTATCCAAATCCGGCAAATGATTATTGCTATCTCAGCAACGAAATACAGGCAGAGCACATTCAAATCTTGGATGCTTATGGACGAACCGTATTATCTCAAATATTAAACAACAATAAAAAAATACAATTATCTCAGTTGCCTTCGGGTATTTATCAGGTTCAGTTTCTTGCTGACTATAGTATACAAAAACAACTACCACTAATTATCATTCATTAATCTATGGCACGTTTTCGTTTTTCTGTTTCTGAGTTGCAGCAAGGCTTGCTGCAAGTATTGCAGCGTTTTCCTTTAGCAGTAATATTTTCTGTTATCGCTTTTTACACTACAATTCTTCTCATACGAGGCCAAGAAGATCTCGTGAATCATCTGTTGGTATGTCTCCTTGGATTACCATTAACTGTAGCCTTTACCATCATTGCGGAATCGTTCAATTGGAAAATTTTATTACGATTAGCATTTCAGGTTTTATTGATTGCATTGCTAGTTATATATTATTTTACCTTACCAACCAATTTAGAAAAAGCACCGATGGTGCATATTTATCGCTACATCGGTTTGCTTTTTGCAGCGCATCTGTTAGTAGCCATTTCAGTAATCGGATTTCGTAACCGACAATTACTCTTTTGGTATTTCAACCAGTACATGTTTTTCCGTTGGTTGCAGGCTTCATTGTTCAGCAGTGTTTTATATGCTGGTATAGCCGGTGCCATTGTGGCGGTTCATTTTCTCTTTAATCTGGATATTGATGATAAGGTATATGGATACCTGTATGCACTGGTGGCTTGCATTTTCCATCCGCTATATTTTCTGGCAGGCATTCCTGTAATGCAACACCGCGAGGATGACGAGCAAATTTCCTATCCGAAACAATTAAGCATTTTTTCTATTTACATTCTTTTGCCTATCGTACTTATCTATCTTTTGATACTTTATGCTTACGGAGTAAAAATTATTTTCACATTCAATTGGCCTATTGGTTGGGTGGCCTGGCTTGTTCTTGGATTTTCGGTGAGTGGCATCTTTGCATGGTTGTTGGTGTATCCGTTGCAGCAAACCGAGAAGCAAACCTTAGCTAAGCTTTATTACCGTTATTATTTTCTATTGTTAATACCGGTTCTCATCCTCTTATATCTCGCCATCTTCAAGCGATTGAATATGTATGGTTTCACCGAAGACCGATACATCATTCTCATATCAGCATTTTGGTTGACTGTGGTCTGTGTTTATAATTTTCTGCGCAAAGGCAACCTTATTTTTATTCCCACCTCATTACTCATTGTAACAGTTATCAGTATAAGCGGTCCCTGGAGCATGTTTTCTGTTTCACGTACTATGCAGCTTAACCGTTTGCAAATAATATTTGAGACTAATAATATGCTGAATACAGATGGTAAAATTCCGGCACCGGACACTACACTGCAATCTAAACTCACAGCTGCAGACAGGTTTGAGATCACATCAATTACAAAGTACCTCTGCGAAATGCATGGCATTGGTGTTTTTGAAAAAATATTCGTGCAACCCATAGACAGCATGAAAGATAAACGAGCCTGGTGGCAGAGTGATTACATTTTAGAGCATATTGGCATCAAACCACAATACAGTAAGGATTTAACAGATGTATCTGACAACTATCATTATATCAGTTTGAATTGTGAAAATGAAGTAATTGATATCAATGGTTATTCTAATTGCGTTCGTTTAACATCAGTAGACAATAACACTTCAAACGATTTATACTCTTTTAATAATGTCAAGGATGCTATACTGATTATTGAGTCAGGAAATGTTTATGATACTATTGATTTAAAACCTTGGCTTAATAGCCAAATGGATATTACGGGTAACTACAAGACATTAGCGGTATCCAAGATGACATTTTCATTGAAAAATAATTCTGATGCAAAACTTGTTTTGCAGACAATTTCAGGGCAATATCATGATAAGAAATATGAGATTCATAATATTGAAGCATTGCTTTTCTTTAATAAATATTATAAATAAGTGCCGCGATATTTTATAGAGTTAGCATACAATGGAACGGATTTCCATGGATGGCAAATACAGAAGAATGCAAATAGAACAGTTCAATCTGTTTTAAATGAAGCTTTGAGTGTATTAGTTCGCGAGAAGATTGAGTCGCTCGGCAGCAGTCGCACAGATGCTGGTGTGCATGCAATGCACAATGTTGCGCATTTTACCACAAAATCAGAATTGCCTGAAGGATTTGTTCGTAAACTGAATTTTGTTTTGCCTGATGATGTGGTGGTGTATGATATAAAAAGAGTTCGTGATAAAGCTCATGCCAGATTTGATGCTATAGCCCGCTATTATGAGTACCATATCAGCTACAGAAAAAATCCATTTAATCAAGTCTTAGCATGGTATTATCCCTACAGGCCATTATCACTGGACTTACTTAATCGCGTGGCCTTATTTTATAAATCACAGAAAGACTTTGCCTCTTTTGGAAAAAAACATTCACAGGTAAAAACCACGCTGTGTGATATAGAACTATGCGAGTGGGTGTTTGATGAAGAACGACAAATACTCATTTACCGGGTAAAAGCCAACCGTTTCCTGAGAGGCATGGTTAGGGCAATGGTACAAACATCGGTGCAAATTGGCCGCGGTAATATTGCTGTGGAACATTTACCTGAAATATTTGCAGCACGACTAAACACAAAAACCGATTTCTCAGCACCGGCTAATGGACTTACTTTAATGAAGGTTTATTATCCGGACGATTATTATTCGCATTTGTGATTAACTTGCATACAGCATTGAAACAGCAAGCAGCACTTTTTAGCTCTTTTATTTTGATGATGATGATAGTGCATATCATCGTTTCATCATTGTTTTATCCTGCTGCCAAATATCAGGCTTGGCAAACAGTGAAAGAAAATTGCCATAAAGAGCAACTTGTAGAACTCACACTGAGCATTGAAGATTTTCATCTTTCACGTGTGAACCAACACGAAGTAAAATGGAAAGGAGAATGGTATGACATTGAAGAAATGCAAGAGTTTGACAACTACGTAGTTCTCTTTGCCCGACAAGATAATCATGAATCAAAATTGCTCGATTTTTTTCTTGGTCTGTTAAATAAGAATAAATCTTCGCAACAGAACTTGTCGCTGAATAGTTCTTACATAGTGAATCTGTTCGAATCTATTATGCCTGATCATCAAATATATCTGGTTGTTGACTTTCCTTCCAATTATCACAACTATATTGCTTTATATACTCGTTTCATTGAGCAGCCACCCGAATGTTGATTGTATTTATGAATAAAGCTGTTGTTTAATAACAGCAATACATTTTTACAATCATTAATTCAATAAATAATCATGAAAAAATACTTAACACTAATAGGTGTGTTTATGGCTTTATGTGTATATGCACAAGAGCCAGCACCAACAGATACCATTAACAAAACAGTCAACCTTAAAGAAGTAGTTGTATCGGTTACACGCAACGAAGAGATACAACTAAAAACTTCGCAACAGGTTGACATCATCAAACAAAACACAATTAAGAAATTAAATATGCAAACCACAGCCGATTTACTTCAAAGTAGTGGCTCATTATTTGTTCAGCGCAGTCAACAAGGTGGTGGAAGTCCTGTAATTCGAGGCTTTGAATCGAGTCGAGTTTTGCTGATGATCGACGGTGTAAGAATGAATAATCTCATTTATCGAGCCGGTCATTTGCAAAATGTAATTACAACAGATCAAAATAGTTTGGAACGAGTGGAAGTGTTGTACGGCCCCTCTTCAACAGCTTACGGTACTGATGCTTTAGGAGGCGTCATACATCTATATACCTTGAAACCCGTATTAGACAAGACAAAAGGCAATGCATTTTTTCGTTTTGGAACTGTGAATGGTGAAATGACAGCTCATGGTGATATTAATCTGGGTAATAAAAATTTTGCATCACTTACATCATTCACGTACAGTCAATTTGGTGATGTAATGATGGGTAAGTCTAAAGGAACCTATGATAGCGTCTGGGGTAAAAAATATTTTTTAGTTGAACGTATTAATGGTAAAGATTCAATGGTAACGAATCCTGATCCTTACAAACAACTTTATACAGGATACACACAGTATGATTTTGTTCAGAAATTATTATTCTCACCAAACTATAATAATACCCATCTCATTAATTTACAGTTTTCAAACACCTCAGATGTTCCGCGTTACGATCGCTTAACGGAAGTTGATGCCAATGGAATGCCTAAACTTGCTCGATGGGATTATGGTCCTCAGCTCAGAGTGATGGGTTCTTATAAATTCAATCATTATTTGAATGATAAGTTCTTTGACCGAATGGAAATATTAATCAACTATCAACATGTTGAAGAAAGCAGAATTACAAGAAACTTCAATTCTGCCAAGCAACGCACACAGTTAGAGAAAGTTGACGTTGCAGGTTTTGATATAGACTTTGTCAGGAAAACCGAGAAGCACACTATTCACGCCGGACTGGAGACATATTCCAATTTCTTAAAATCAACTGCCGAGAATTTTAATGTCAATTCTTATGAAATTACAACTGTAGCAACACGATACCCTGATGGTAAGAATTACCGTCATTCAGTCGGTATTTACTTCACACATCAGTATAACATCTCAGATAAGTGGGTGCTGAACGATGGCTTACGAGTTGAGTCAATTATGTTATACTCTCAGTTCATCAGTAAAGAATTTTTTCCTTTTCCGTTTGATGAGGTAAAGCAGAACAATCTTGGATTATCAGGTAATGCTGGACTGAACTTCTTACCAAACGATAAAACCAAAATCGGGATTCTTTTCTCCACAGGATATCGCTCACCGAATGTTGATGACTTATCAAAAGTATTTGACACAAAACCTAAAGTGCAACTTGTTGTCCCCAACCCGAGTATTAAACCAGAGAAAACATACAATGCAGAACTGAACATCACCAAATTCATAGGCGAACATATTCGTTGGGAGAATGTAGCTTACTACACCTTGTTTAGTGATGCTATTGTAGTAGATAAATTTACTTTTAACGGAAGTCAGACTACTGTTTATGATGGAGATACTGTGAATGTTTATGCAGCTCAAAATAAAAGTCGTGCATTCATCTACGGCTTTAACTCCAACATTAAAGCGGACATTGGCAAGCATTTAAGCGCTACAGGTTCGGTTACTTATACCTACGGTAGAATAATAACAGATACAGCAAATACTCCACTTGATCATATTCCGCCGGTATTCGCACGAATAGGTTTACAATACAACAGTTCTAAATTCACTTCAGAATTTTTCACGATAGTGAATGGTAAGAAAGACATTAAAGATTACTTGTTAAATGCAGAAGACAACGAGCAGTATGCAACGCCAATAGGTATGCCTGCTTGGTATACACTCAACTTGCGCTTAGGATATCAAATACATAAAAATATTTTGTTGCAAGCAGGTTTTGATAATATCCTTGATCAGAATTATAGAGTTTTCGCATCGGGAATTCAGGGTCCGGGCAGAAACATTTTTGCCAATATGAGACTGAGCTTTTAATCATTTTCAATGATTTTTGCGCACACTTATTTTGCGCTAACATTGAAGGAAGTTAAGAACCGCACGAATAATCTGAAGTTGATGCAACGCATTTTACAACTTGCGTCGCCGTATCGTTTCAGGTTAGTTGCGGTTCTATTTATTTCTATTTTTCTTGCATTGCTTACATTGCTTACTCCTTATTTCACGCAGTATGCACTTGATGAGGCTATTCTCAAATCCGACTACTATTTGTTACAGCAAATTATTTTTATTATGCTGCTGGTGCTTATGGGTAATGTTGTACTGTCTTTCTTATTTACTTACCACAGTGGCTGGCTAGGACAAACTATCATTAGCAAGTTACGCTTGAAAGTATTCAATCATCTGCTGAACAACAATCTTACTTTCTTTGACACAACACCGGTTGGTACTTCTACAACCCGAACAATAAACGACATTGAATCCATCAACGAGATTTTTTCTGAAGGTGTATTAAATATCCTGAGCGATTTATTGACCATAGCTGCCATCATTGCCTTTATGTTCTATACTTCGTGGACACTATCTCTGGTTGCGTTATCGGTATTACCATTATTATTGTTTGCTGCATACTTATTTAAAGAAGGTGTCAGAAAATCTTTTACTGAAGTACGCAATCAGGTTACACGAATGAACACTTTCATACAGGAGCACATTACCGGTATGTGGATCGTACAGTTGTTCAACTCCGAAGACAGAGAGTTTGAAAAGTTTAAAGCAATTAATGAGTCGCACAAACAAGCTAATATTCGTTCCATTTTTTATTACTCGGTTTTCTTTCCTGTAGTAGAAATTATTTCATCCTTAGCACTTGGTGCTATGCTCTGGTATTGGTCGGGATCATATCTGAAAGGTGATTTAACCCTTGGACAATTTAATGCATTCATTATATGCATCAATATGTTGTTTCGTCCTATTCGTATGCTGGCAGATAAATTCAATACCCTGCAAATGGGATTGATTGCTGCCGAACGTGTGTTTAAATTAACGGATGACAAGTCTTACCACACAAATGATGGTTTAATTGAATTTAAGTCGTTGTCGAAAGGTATCTCATTTGAGCATGTAAGTTTTAGTTACAACGAAACACAGGAAGTACTTCACCAGGTTTCATTTAGCATTAACAAAGGGGAGTCGCTCGCTATAGTTGGAGCAACGGGTAGCGGTAAGTCAACATTAATATCATTACTCAGCAGATACTACGATACCTACACCGGGAAGATCACCATTGATGATATAGACTTGCGACAGTATCAAATGGATACGATGCGCAAAAAAATGACTGTTGTCTTGCAGGATGTTTTTTTATTTTCCGGAACAGTGTATGATAACATCACTTTAAAACAGCCTATAGATAGGAATCAGGTTTATGCTGCTGCTGCATTTTGTGGTGCCGATGAGTTTATACAACAATTGCCCGGTGCTTATGATTTTGAAGTGATGGAACGCGGGCAAAGCTTATCACTTGGACAAAGACAACTGATCTCTATTGTGCGGGCTATAATCTTCAATCCAGAAATATTAATTCTTGATGAAGCAACATCATCTGTTGACAATAACACAGAGCGTATGTTGCAAAAAGCTGTAGATACTATTATTGCCGGCCGCACTTCCATCATAATCGCACATCGGCTGTCAACTATTCAGAAGGCTTCCAAAGTTCTAGTATTGGATAAGGGTAGGGTAGCTGAATATGGAACTCATACAGAATTATTGAATCGCAAGGGCATATACGCCGGGTTATATGGCACACAATTTCAAGCATAAAAAAAAGCCACTTCAAGGAGCGGCTTTTCTTTATTTAAATATATTAAGACCTATTGCTTATTTACTTTCACCGTTTTCTTTTCAATAAATTTCTGTACCCACTCAGTGGTAACTGATTTAGGTCTTTCAATTCCCTGACCTAAAGCACGATCCCAACATAATGAAGCCAACACACCTAAGGCACGTGATACTCCAAACAGCACAGTGTAAAAATCATATTCCACCATACCGTAATGCACGAGCAATGCTCCGCTGTGTGCATCCACATTCGGCCACGGATTTTTAATTTTTCCTGTTGATTCCAGAATAGGTGGAGCTACTTCATATACATTCCAAACAATATTTACCAACTCATCATTCGGGCAATAGCGTTTTGCAAAATCAGCTTGTGCCGTGAAGCGTGGATCAGTTTTACGAAGCACAGCGTGACCATATCCGGGCACCACTTTACCATCTTCCAGTGTTTTCTTGATGTATTCAGCAATTTGTTCTTTGGTTGGATTGCTGCTATTTAAGTCCTCGCGCATTTGAAACACCCAGCGAATCACCTCCTGATTGGCTAACCCGTGTAAGGGTCCTGCTAAACCGTTCATACCGGCAGAGAAAGACAAATAAGCATCGCTCAATGCAGAACCGACCAAATGAGTAGTATGTGCGGATACATTGCCGCCTTCGTGATCAGCGTGAATAGTTAGATATAAACGCATCAGACTCTTAAACTCGTTAGATTCATACCCGAGCATATGAGCAAAGTTTGCCGCCCAGTCTAACTTGGTGTCTGCTGCAATGTGCTGATTGTTTTTATATGTACGACGATAAATGTATGCAGCAACAGCAGGTAGTTTAGCAATTAGATTGAAAACATCTTCAAACATTGGATCCCAATAATCTTTCTTGTTAATGCCATCGCGATATGCTTTTGCAAAAACAGACTCGGTTTGCATAGCCATCACAGCAATGCTGAATTGCGTCATAGGGTGTGTGTGCAGGGGCAAACGATCTATGGCATCAAAAACATGCTGTGGCACAGCAGAGCGTGACATAAATTGGTGTGTTATTGCTGCAGTATCTTCTTTTGTAGGGATTTCATTATATAACAATAAATAGAACAGTGCTTCAGGTAACGGTTCCGTACAACCATCTGCTGTAGGTAATTTCTCACGTAGCTCCGGGATTGTATAGCCTCGGAAACGTATACCTTCTTCTGCGTCTAGCAATGAAGTTTCTGTTACAAGAGCTTTCATACTTTTCATTCCACCATACAATTGGGAAATAGTAGTAGTACCTAATTCTATATCTCCATGTTCTTTTACCAGTGATTTTATATCCTTAGCCATTGGAAGGGATACATTCTTGAACTTCTCTTTCAAAACATTCATAATAGGGTGTTGTAATTATTTGTTGAGGCGTTAAAAATACCTAAAAAATAACGGTATTTAAGCCATAATTGTTCGCTCATTCAATAAAAATATACGGATGTACAATAAGGTTAGTCTTATGAAATACTTGCTGTACAAGGCTTCTGTGTTTAAAAAATAAATCCTGTTTAAAATTTTGTTTTCAACATGTGTGTTGTGTGGATAACGTACTAATCTCACAAATGGGAAACATGTGCCTACATTAGTTTTGCTGCGTTTGAAAAAAAGTTATTCATAAACCAAACACTTACCTATTTAAACCAAAAACTGATGAAAAGATTTTACGCATTCAGATTTGTCCGCGCCATTTCAAATTTCTATACGCTACATATGGGGATACTCACAATGGTGATAGCCCTATTCGGAATGTTGAAGCCGGAAAATACTTATGCAACTCACGCAGCCGGCGCTGATATTTCTTACCAATGGATATCAGGTAATACCTACCAGGTTACGTGTACCTTCTTCCGCGATTGTGGTGGTGTAGCTGCGCCAAACACAGTTACCTTACGTGTTCGTTCCGCTACACTCGGCTCTAATTTTACACAAACTCTACAACGTTTGAATCCAACAGGTCAAGAAATTACTTTCTCCTGCACAGGGATTACTAATTGTGGTGGTGGTTCACAAACAGGTATTCAGCGCTATGTATATCGCGGCAATGTTACCTTACCCGGGCTGGCTGCCGATTGGAATTTCAGTTACCAGGTTTGCTGTCGTAACTGTTCTATTACAACAATTGTACTTCCTTCCCCATGCAACTCCTCAATTACAGAACCACAGTTATATGTTGAGGCTACTCTAAATAATATCATTGCTCCTCAGAATTCATCTCCAACATTTACTGTTAACCCTATAGCGTTCATATGTCAGGGTCAATTGTTCAACTTTAATCAGGGTGCAGTTGACGCTAATGGAGATTCTTTAAGCTATGAACTGATTACTCCTAAAACATCTATAAACGGTACAGTAACATATATACCACCATATAATACCACAAATTTTATAGCATCAACTCCTGCTGCTACTTTAAGCTCCACAACAGGTCAGTTAGCCATGACGCCTACAATCCTTGGTCAGGTAGGTATCTTAGCATTATTAGTTAAGGAATACCGTAACGGTGTCTTGATAGGTTCTACAATACGCGATATTCAAATTCAAATTGTCAACTGTAGTAATCAGAACCCTGTTATATCAGGTGTAAACGGAACCAGTGCTTATGAAATTGAAGTGTGTGCTGGTGATGTTGTGAACTTTCAGGTTTTCGCATCAGATCCTGATGTGGGGCAATTGCTAACGTTAACTTGGAATAGTGGCATTGGTGCACCAGCTACATTTACATCAAGTGGTGTTTCAAACCCAACAACCGGCACATTCAATTGGCCAACAACTTTGGCAAATGGCTCTACAACACCTTATACTTTTGTGGCTACAGTTCAGGATAATGGCTGTTTTTATAATAACGTAGCTTCTTTTGCATTCACTGTCTGGGTTAGACACGTTACAGCGACCATTAGCAAAGTGGATGTATCGTGCTTTGGAGGGAATGATGGCAGTGCAACTGTAAACACAGGCGGAACCGGACCTTTTACTTATGCTTGGTCAAATGGTGCTACAACACAGACTGTAAATAACTTATCACAGGGAACATACACAGTCACAGTTACCGGAACATTAGGTTGTTCTACCACTGCATCTGTTCAAATTAATCAGCCGGATATTCTTGATCTAATAGGTGTAGTTGATTCCGATGTATCGTGTTTTGGTGGAAATAATGGTGCGGCATCCGCTTTAGCGTCCGGAGGAACTTCTCCATATACATATGCATGGTCCAATGGTTCAACTACAGCTTCTGTAACCGGGTTGAGTCAGGGCAGCTATTTGGTTACCGTTACTGATGCTAATTCATGTACTGCTTCAGTGAGTGTTAACATTAATGAATCAACTGAGTTAATTATTAATATTTCTTCTAATCAACCTGCCGGTTGTTTAGGAGAATCTACCGGAGCAATTGATATTACTGTATCCGGAGGTGTATTACCGTATACTTACTCCTGGTCTAATGGTGCAACAACAGAAGATATAAATCTTTTACCTGCCGGCACCTATAGCGTTACGGTCACGGATGATTTAGGATGTACCGTAACACAATCTGCTACTGTTATTCAACCTTCTATTCCTGTACCATTAATTAGTTCTACTACAATCAACGGCGTCAATGTGACTTGTTTTGGTGCGGCTTCTGGAGAAGCTACTGTTAGTGTTAGCGGAGGTACGGCACCTTATAACTATTTATGGTCAAATGGCTCAACAGAATCATCCGTAACAGGATTAACTGCAGGTATTATTTCAGTAACAGTATCTGATTTGAATGGTTGTTCAAATACCGGTTCTTATGAGATTACACAACCACCTCTGCCCTTTGTAGTAGATATTGATAGTATATCAAACTACAACGGCGCAAATGTTTCATGCGATGGAAATAACGATGGTGCCATTTATACTGCAATAAGCGGAGGTACTGCACCTTTTACTTATGCATGGTCTAATGCTGAAACAGTTTCTTCTATTACTGGACTTGCTCCTGGTTCATACAGCGTAACGGTTACTGATTTTTATGGATGTACTGCCAGCAATTCTGCTACAATTAATCCTTTGGATCCTCTTACGGTATCTGTATTACCTACAGATACTGACGGATTCAATATTAATTGTAACGGCGAAGCCAGTGGCGGAATATTAACTGCTGTTGCGGGTGGAACAGGTCCGTACTTCTATTTATGGAATACAGGCTCTACTACCGCAACAATTTCAGATCTAACAGCGGGCATTTACAGTGTTACACTTACAGATGTTAATGGTTGTTCTGCAACTTCATCAGTTACATTAACTCAACCTGACACTCTCGTACCATTAATTAATGTTCCAATAGTTTCAGGTGGCAGCAATCTTCTGTGTTTTGGTGATGCCACAGCGTCTGCGTCTGTTTCTGTTACCGGTGGTATACCACCTTATACATACATTTGGTCGAATGGAGCTACGGATGATAATGTTAGCAACCTTGCGGCAGGGGTTATTTCAGTTTCCATTCAGGATCAAAATGGATGTAATGCAGATGGGTCATTTACGGTTACACAACCTGCACAATTAACTGTTAGCCTCGCACCAAACCCACCTTTGAACTGCGGTGGTGTTGATGATGCCGGTATTAATAATACAGTAAGTGGTGGTACAGGTGCATATACTTTTGCCTGGTCAAACGGTTCAACAACTCAAAACTTATCAGGTTTAGGTGAAGGCACCTACACTGTTACTGTTACCGATGAAAATAATTGTACCGCAGAAGGAGTAATTACTTTTGTTGCACCTATTGCCCTGTCAGCATCTTCTAATGTTACTACACCAACCTGTAACGGAACTTCCGATGCTTCCATCATTGTAACCGTTGCCGATGGTACTCCTGATTATACATTCCTTTGGTCTAATGGTTCAACTGATGATAATATAAGCGGTATCGGAGCAGGTACATATAGCGTTACCATTACCGACGGTTTAGGTTGTTCTCTTGTATTATCTATTCCGGTTAATCAACCTGATGTTTTAACGTCTTCTCCATTGGTTACAAATGTTTCCTGCTTTGGTGTGTTTGATGGTGAATTAGATGCTAACCCAAGTGGTGGTACATCACCATACACCTTTATATGGTCAAACGGTTCAACTGACCAGGTGAACATTGCATTAGTTGCCGATACATACTCTGTAACCGTTACTGATGTTAATAATTGTACAGCAACAGCTACTGCTACAGTAACGCAACCCACACCAGTTGTTGTAACATTCACTGTTGACCCACAAAACAGCTGCCTCGGAGATGCGGATGGAGCCATTGACCTGACTGTTTCAGGCGGCACCGCACCTTATTCATATCTGTGGTTTAATGAAAGTACAAATCAAGATATTGACTCACTATTGCCCGGTATATATTTTGTAACAGTTACCGATGCCAATAATTGCGCGGTAATCCTTGATTCAATTGAGGTAACTCAAACAGATAGCTTATTTATATCACCAAATGTAACACAACCTAACTGCTCTGTTTCATACGATGGTCAGATCTCAGTTGCTGTGAGTGGTGGCACAGCACCATTTACTTATTCTTGGTCTAACGGTAGCACTGATGCTATTCTTGTTGCTTCTGCCGGAACGTACAGCGTAACAGTAACCGATGCCGGTGGTTGTACAGCTTCAGCAGGTGGATTGACGATAATTGAATGCTGCAATATAAATCTTACTGCTATTCCATTCTCACCCGGTTGCGGAACTCAACTTGGATCGATAGACTTAGACCCTGCCGGAGCAGTAGCCCCTGTAATATATACCTGGTCAAATGGCGCATCAACAGAAGATATTGATAATTTGGTGACGGCCACATATTCAGTAACGGTTGAAGATGCCAATGGCTGTACTGCTACTGGTAGTTGGAGCATAAATGCCGGTGGAGCCAACATTACCGTTGATGAAACAGTAGTTCAACCAATATGTAACAATGGAACCGGATCTATTTCTATTGTAGCTAATGGTGGTGCAGAACCTTATACTTACAACTGGAGCAACGGAGAAACTGATACAGTATTAACAAATATTACTTCCGGTTCATACACTGTAACTGTTACCGATGCATTTAATTGTACTACTTCAGAAACATATACTATAATCAATCCTCCTGCTATCACTGTTACTAGTACGCTATCAGACTATGGTGCCGGAGTAAATGTTACATGTGTCAACAACAATGGTTCAATTGACCTGAATATATCAAACGGTACTCCTCCATACACCATTCTTTGGGACAACTCTCAAACCGATGAATTTATTGATGGATTAGCAGGTGGCACATACTCTGCTACCATTACTGATGTAAATGGATGTACTACCACGACTACTATAACTCTCATCCAATCAGATACTTTAATTGTAACACTTACGCCATCTAACTATAATGGTGGATTTAATATATCGTGCAATGGCGCTACTGACGGAACCATTAATGTTAGTGCAGCTGCAGGTGTTGCTCCTTTCACTTATTTATGGAATACCGGTTCAACAGAAGGTTCACTATCTAACTTAGGTGCAGGAACATACACAGTAACAGTTACAGATGTAGATGGTTGTACCGGTCAGGCTACCATTACATTAACTGAACCTGATGTTTTAACACTTACATTGAATGTAGTTGTAACGGATTGTAATAACGCCGGACAACAAATTACAACCATCAATGGTGTTGTTAATGGAGGTGCTACAACTTATAATTACAGCTGGAGCAATGGCGCTTCAGGTACATCTATTAATCCAACAACAAGCGGTAACTATGGCTTAACTGTTACAGATGCCAACGGATGCGTTGCAACGGCTGATGTGGATGTGAATGTTGATGAACCGTTAACAATTTCGGTTACTCAACTTAATCAATTATTCTGCAACAGCACAGATACTGCTCAGGTGTTACTAACCATCAACTCAGGCATTGCTCCTTTTAATGTAATATGGAATAATGGTGCAACGACTAACTTGTTGACGGATCTTGGAGTTGGCAGTTATTGTGTAACAGTTACGGATGTAAATAACTGTTCTGCTACTGCCTGTACGAATGTTACTATCATAAATAATCTTGATGTAAGTCTTACTGTTATAGAACAACCCGGTTGTACTTCACCATCCGGCTCTATTCAGGCAACTCCAAACAACGGCACAGAACCATATACTTATGTGTGGTCATCAAGTGGACAAACCACTGATGTATTGAGCAATGTTACACCGGGTACATACAGTGTAACTGTTACAGATAATAATGGTTGTACTTCAACGGCATCAATTACGCTTACCCCTACAATACCAATAATCATAACTCCTGAAGTAATTGACCAACCTACCTGCGAGACTGCTCCTAATGGATCCTTTACATTCACAGTATCTGGCGGCGTTGCGCCATACACAATAAGTGCAAACGGCAACCCTGCAAACTCAGGTGATACATTAATCAACTTAATACCCGGAGTCTATACAATCTCTGTAATTGACGTTGATGGATGCGAAGCAAGTTCCATTGTATCATTAATACCTAATAATGATATTACTCCGGTTATTGTTATTACCAATCAGATCACATGTTTGGGGGGTGATATGGGTGCTGTTGATTTAAATGTGACAGGTGGAACTGCTCCATATACTTACATATGGTCAACCGGCTCAACCGATGAAGATATTGCCGGATTAACTCAGGGTCAATATTGCGTAACGACTACAGACGTAAACGGCTGTACTGCTACTCAATGTATCACACTGACTAACGACTTTGTACTGGCGTCAAACAGTTCATCAATTAACATTACCTGTGGTGCTGTTTGTAATGGAACTGCAACTGTAAATCCAACGGGGGGTGTTCAACCTTATTCCGTTGCTTGGTCTACTGGAGCAACTGTAAACAGTATAGCTGATTTATGTGAAGGTATGTACTATGTAACTATAACAGATGATTCCGGTTGCATCGTTCTTGATTCAGCTGAAATATTATTACCTCAACCTTACACCGTTCAGTTAAACACAACTACAACAGTTGTAGGTTGTGGTGCAGCAGCTTCAGCAACCATTACTGCTGTTGTTAATGGTGCTATTCCACCCGTTACCTATGTGTGGAGTACAGGTGAAACTACTTCAAGCATTACTGTTACTGCCGGAGGTACATATACTGTTACTGTAAATGATGGAAGTTTTTGTGAGTCAATCAATTCGGTACCAATTAATGAGATTCCGGAAATTCAAGTTGACTTTAACATTTCAGATGTTCAAGATTGCTTCGGTGATTCAACAGGTAGTATCATAATCACTCTGAGCAATGGCACTCCTGATTATACCATCTTATGGTCAAACGGTTCAACAGATAATACATTAAACGACTTAGCAGCCGGTACATATTCGCTAACGGTTTCTGATGCTGCAGGTTGTACAGTCATAGAGTCTGCAACTATTTCTCAACCCCCACCTATTACCATGACGTTTGATGTAATTCAAACAATATCATGTGCGGGAAATGAAGATGCATCAGTAACAGCTTTGCCTACCGGACAGGCACCTTATACATATCTGTGGTCTAATGGTGATACCGAGGCAACTGCAGATAGCTTAGGTGTTGGAACATGGAGCGTAACCGTTACTACTTCTAATGGTTGTGTAGGTATTGATTCTATAACTCTGACAGCTCCTCAACCTTTACAAATTAATGCAACATTATCAGCACAAGTTGATTGTGCTACTGGCACTGGTGGTGAAATATCATTAACTGTTATTGGTGGTACTGCTCCGTTTACATACCAATGGTCTCCTAATACAGCTGATACAACAAACATTGCATCTGGTCTATCAGCAGGTACATACTATTTTACAGTTACCGACGCAAACGGTTGTCAGAATAATGATTCGTTAACATTAATTCCTCCAACTGCAATTACCTTAATTACTACACCAAATAACATAGTTTGTGGTGGTACAGCAACCGGTGGCATTACAACAGAAGTTACCGGTGGCAATGCGCCGTTTAATTATGTTTGGTCTAACGGAAGCACAGAGGCTAATTTAACTAACGTATCGGCGGGCATATACTGTGTAACTGTAACAGAAGCCGGTGGTTGTTCTGCAACAGCGTGCGATACAATCATTGATATCAATGAAGCACTTTCATTATCATACACATTTGGAGATACCATTTCTTGTAATGGTGGTTGTAATGCCGATGTTGATTTAAGTATATCGGGTGGTGTTTCACCTTATACTATTATCTGGTCTAACAATGCAACCACACAAAACTTAACTGATGTATGTGCAGGTAATTACACTGCTTTGGTTACCGACGCTAATGGTTGTACAGCCAATACACAAGTTGTAATTGTTCAACCGGAATCATTAATCGTAACTCTGGCAATAGTTAATCAACCATCGTGTGGTAGCGACAACGGATGTATTACAATTAGCAGTGTTACCGCAGACCCTGGATCATATACAATTAACTGGTCTTCATCTGGTTCAAATAATGATACATTGTGTGGATTAGCGCCGGGAAGTTATAGTGTTACAATTACGACCATCTCGGGTTGTACAGCAACAGCATCTATATCTTTGAATCAACCTGTCGGGTTAACAGTTAATTTAAACGGTTTAAGTCCTTGCTTTAACCAGTGTAATGGTGGTATCAATGCTACTGTACAAGGTGGTGTTGCTCCTTACAACTTTACCTGGAGTAATGGACAAACTGCAACTGGTGCAACTTCGCTGATAACGGACTTATGTGCGGGTAATTTCACCGTAACAGTTACAGATGTTAACGGATGTTCCGGAACCGCACAATTGGATTTAACATCTCAGGCAGCAGCTTCCGTTGATGCTGGCCCCGATCAATTGATTTGTGGACAACCAAACTCTACTGTGTTGAATGGAACAACAAATAATATTGCTTCATTTAATTGGACATCCATAGGTGCTGCAACATTATCAGCTAACAATATACTGAACCCAACTGCAACAGATTTAGCTTCTGGCAGTAACTTGTTTATATTAACAGGTACAAGTGGTATCAACTGCGTTTACAGCGATACTGTTAATGTTACTTTCGTCCCCATCACTGCCAACGCAGGCCCTGATGGTTCAGATTGTGAGAAAGAGAACCTGTTGTTACAGGCCACAGGCCAAGGTACCTGGTCGGTAATTGAGGGCAATGTTTCTCTCTCAAGTAATACTGATCCTAATGCTATTATCAACAATATTGCTCAAGGAGAAAACGTGCTGATATGGACTGTATCACAAGGTGGCTGTACTGCAACAGACACCCTTGTTCTTACACTATTGCCAATTTCTGAGTGTATTGATTCAATTAAAATACCAACCGGTTTTTCTCCTAACGGTGATGGTGTAAATGACAACTTCCAAATCCTTGGAATAGAGCTTTATCCTAACAATGAGTTGACCATATTCAACCGTTGGGGTAACGTGGTTTATTTCAAACAGAACTATTTAAATGAATGGAACGGCAATAATTTAAACGGAGAACCACTGCCCGATGCTACTTACTTCGTCATCTTCACTTCAGAAGAGAAGAATTACAAGTACAGCGGATATGTTGATTTAAGAAGACAATAACAGCTAACCTTTAAATAATAATCATTCACCTCATAAACAGTAAAAAACTCAAGAGAATGAAAAAAATAATCATAACAGCAACTCTGCTAATAGCCGTTTTCTTTAAAGGTATGGCTCAGCAAGATCCCTTGCTGACGCAGTACATGTTTAATCACTTACTCATAAATCCCGGTTATGCCGGCAGTAAGGATTATGCTATGACCACACTGCTCTATCGTAACCAGTGGGTTAAACTGGATGGCGCTCCAAAATCAATTGTAGCAACCATTCACGGCCCAGTGTTTAAGAGCCGAAAAGTTGGCTTAGGTTTTACCCTGATGAATGATAACATTGGTATTACCAATCGTACCAACATTATGATTGATTATGCTTACCATATACCTATTAAGAATAATTTAAAACTGTCTATTGGTGTTAAAGCAGGATTGATGAATCAGTCAGCGAAATTGAGCGAAGCTGTAATTATAGATCCTACCGATAAAGTATATCAGGGAGCAACAGTTTCGAAATTGAATCCTAACCTTGGTGCCGGCGCATACTTGTACAGTAAAAAATTCTATTTAGGATTATCTATACCCGGCATTCTCAGCTATGATGGAACAAGACCATTATCTATTGATGGATCACTAAATAACATACCTGCGTATGTTCGACACTACTGGATTACAAGTGGTGTTGCTTTGGAAGTATCTCCTGACTTTGTGGTTCGTCCATCAGTGATGTTCCGTTATACTAAAAATGCACCTTTGCAATCTGATATTAACTGCAACACCTTAATCAAGCAATTTCTGTGGTTAGGTGCTACATTCCGTACCGGCGATAAAAACGCCGGAATGCCTGAGTCTGTAATTGGTATAGTACAGTTGCAATTGAACAAACAATTCCGCGTAGGATACTCTTACGATTTCACGACAACAGCATTGAGTAACTACTCAAATGGTTCTCACGAAATTATGCTTGGTTATGACTTCGGTTACGATATTCTGAAAATGCGTTCACCACGTTATTTCTAAATTGATACTCAACATTCGCTTTTGAACAACAACTCATCACATAATATGAAACTATCGAAACTATATACACTTGCTGCTCTCTCTCTGATGCTGATTTTAGGAGGCTGTGCGAGTTCATACTACAATGCCGGCGTGCGTTTCTACAATGCCTTTGCTTACGAAAAAGCAGTGGACAAATTTAAAATGGCATTAGACAAGAAAGACATTCCAGATGCCAAACGCAAACTGGCGGAGTCATATCGTAAATTGAAGAACAGTGCCGAAACTGAAAAATGGTACAAGGAAGTTGCTGATATGCCGGAAGGAAAACCTTTGGATCGTTTATATGCTGCACAGGCCATGATGAGTAATGGAAATTATATTGATGCTAAAGTATATCTGAAACAATACCTCGATCAGGTTCCTTCTGACCAAATGGCTCAAAAGCTTTTTGCTTCCTGCGATTCTATTGGTAAATGGAGAAAAGACTCTGCTCGCTATGTGATTGAAGTACCTAATCTGAATGGCAGTTCATCTAATATGAGCCCATTTTATTACAAGTCTGGATTAATGTTCAGCAGCGATCGCAGCGGCTCTAAAAAATTATATGAATGGAATGGAAGACCATTTCTTGACATTTACTTTGCTAATGAAACTTCACCCGGAAATTTTGAAAATCCTAAACCATTAGGTGGGATTAATGGCATATTTCACGAAGGAAATGCTGTTGTTTCTCCTGATGGTAAAACCATTTATTTCACACGTAATAATTATGTGAAAAAGAAAGCAAAAACAAGTAGCACCGAAGAGGTGGTCTTGAAGATATATCAAGCCACAAAAAATGATACTGCCTGGTCTGATATAAAACAACTTTCATTTAATAGTAATGAATTCTCCTGTGGTCATCCGGCGCTTTCTGCCGATGGCAACACCATGTATTTCACATCAGATATGCCTGGCGGATTTGGTGGTACCGATATTTATTTGGTTACCAAAGATGGCGAAAACTGGAGCGCTCCTAAAAATTTGGGCTCTTCTATTAATACTTCATTGAATGAGCAGTTTCCGACTATTGTTGGCGATGTGATGTATTTCTCTTCTGAGGGACATTATAACATCGGTGGTTTGGATATTTTCAAATCAACAAACAATGGTGGTGCCTGGTCCCAACCTGTAAACTTAGGTTTTCCGTTTAACTCCCAATCAGATGACTTTGGATTTATTACAAAAGACGGTGGTGAAACAGGTTATCTTACTTCTAACCGTAATAGTAGTGATGGTAAGATTGATCAGATACTCCGCTTTCTTAAGCCTGATTATACTATTAACCTGAAGGTATTGGTGCGTGATAAGGTAAGTGGTCTTCCGTTGGCAGGTGCAAAAGTTGAATTCTTAAATAAACGTACCGGGCAAAAAGAAACAAAAACATCCAATTCTGATGGTACTGTTGACTTTACTGCCAATTCTGAAACAGAGTACACAATTCTAGCATCCAAAGACGGTTACTTCAATAACTCGATGGATTTTTCAACTGTAGGATTTGGTGATAAAGATGACCTCAACCAAAAAGTAACTATTGATCTCGATAAGATGAAAGTGAATGAACCAATTGTTCTTAAAAACATCTATTACGACTTTGACAAGGCTGATATTCGTCCTGATGCTGCTATTGAGTTAGATAAGTTGGTTAAGATTATGAAGGATAACCCTACAATCATCGTTGAACTTGGTTCACATACAGACTCAAGAGGTACAGATTTATACAATCAGAAGTTATCTCAACGTCGTGCTGACAGTGCTGTGAAATATATTATTTCTAAGGGTATTGCATCAAATAGAATTACGGCAAAAGGATATGGTGAAAAAGTATTATTGAACGGATGTAAGGATGGTGTTAACTGCTCAGAAGATGAACATCAGTTAAACCGTCGTACCGAATTCACGGTTACCGGATTTACCGACCAACCGGTGATTAAGAGCACTAAGTAATTCATTTAATACACTAAAGAAAAGAGCCCTGTATTCATAGGGCTCTTTTCTTTATAATACTATAATCGTTCCATCAGGATTGATATCAGGCTTCTATTCCATAACAGAATTGGCTCAATATTATTTACATGTAATAATAAATATTATAACCATCATTATAACTGCATTAATGTATGCAGTAACCATACTTGCTTTGAAATATATGATTGTTGGTATAAGTACTAAAGTTAAAAACACTACAACAGTGTTCTATGAACATAATCCAAGCAAATAAGTACTATAAAGTGTGATATGAAATAATTACTCAGTCTTAGTGGACTATAAGTATGAGTTACTAAGAGAATTAAAAATTATTCCTTGGTAAACTGCTTAGTCAATACAGTATTATTTGAAGAGTAAACACGAACAAAGTACATACCCTTATCAAGGTCAAGAATATTTAAATCAATACGATTGTTTTTGTCTGTGGTAAAAACATCTGATTTTACACGCTGACCAATGACATTATAAACTTCCATACGCGTAGCCTTAAAGTTAGGATTAACAAGTACCGTAATAAATTCTCTTGCTGGTATTGGATAAAGGGTTATGTCTTTAAGTGTTTGAACTTTAGTAATTCCGGTAGCTTCCTGAGCAGTGACAACATAAAACGCATTTAGGTTTAAATTATCATCATCAGGGCTGGTTACATTAATATTTACCATTCCTATTCCGGGGTTGTTATTTGTTCTGGCAAGTACTTTCATAATCGCTTCTTCACCTGCATTTAAATTGAATGTTTTAGTCATAACGGTTGGTATCCAGCAATTAACTTTATCACAGAATGATGATTCCCATCCACTAGGTAAATACTCGGTTTTTGACCATTTGATATTATAAGTCAAGGAACCGTTGTTGATAATGTGATTTGAGCAGGGTATATCAGCACCATCGTTATAAAATCCTGATGCATATGTAGTGTCTTCTTCAAAAACAACATTTTGTGCCATCAGAGAAACAGATGAAATGAGGATAATGGCAGTAAGTGTAAAGATTTTTTTCATTTTTATCTCGAATCTATGCTTCAAATATACAAGATAATATCAAATATACAATAAGTCAAACTTTGTTTTGAATTATTACAAATTCTATTAAGTTTGTGTTTCCAAAATAACTAAACCAAAACAAACAATGAAAAAACTATTACTACTTTTAAGTTGTGCTTTGCTTGTAAATACAGGTTGGGCACAGTTTAGCGAAAATTTTGAAAACGTTACACTTACCAATAACACGGGAAGTCTGCCAGCCGGGTGGATGCAGTATAACGTTGATGGTCTGACACCGGCCAGCAATTTAAGTTACATGGGAACAGATGCCTGGGTTGTAAGAGGCTCCTCAGCCACTGGTGGTTCTAAAGCAGCTACCAGTATTTCATGGTATAATCCCGCAGGTGCATCAGACGATTGGATGGTAACTCCGCAGATTAGCGTGCCCTCAACAAATCCTGTTCTTTCTTTCATCGCTAGAGCTCCGGATCAACAATATCCTGATGGAGTTAAAGTTTATGTTTCTACAACCGGTAATACTGTAGCAGATTTTACAGGTCAACCGATATTAACTATTGATGAAGCACCCGGTACATTTACCACCTTTGGTGTTGCATTAACTGCTTTTGCCGGACAACAGGTTTATATAGCTTTCCGCAATAACTCTGATGATCAGTTTGTGCTTTACATTGACGATGTGAATGTTCAATCTTTACCCTCTAATAATGTAACAGTAACTACTGCTAACATTAACCGCTTTGTTCAGATCAGCACTAATACAAATATTACCGGAACGCTCCAGAATGTAGGAGGTAATACAGTAACTTCTGTAGAAATTAACTGGTCTGATGGTACTAATAATTTCAATCAAACTTTTAATGTTAATCTGAACCCTTTTGGTACTTATAACTACACATTAAATTCAAACCCTTTCAACAAACCTAATGTTGAGGAATTTAATTTGACTGTTACTGCAACTCAGGTAAATGGAACAACTGATTCAGATCCAACTGATAACTCTAAGAATACTGTTGTAAGCACGGTAAGTTCTATAAAACCAAAGCGTGTATTAATTGAGGAAGGAACAGGTACATGGTGTGGATGGTGTCCTCGTGGTAAAGTTGCTATGGAATACATGTATAATAACTATTCTGATTTCATCGGCATTATGGTTCATAATGATGACCCAATGACTCTTGCTGAATATGATAACAGCATTCAGGTATCCGGTTACCCCGGTTGTCAGGTTGACCGTGATTTGGAAAATGCAAGTGTTTCTCAGAGCCTGTTTGAACAATATTATAATACCTATAAGTCAGTAACACCTCCAGCCGACATTACTGCTACTGCATTATTAACCGGTACAACCTTAGAGGTTACTGTAACCGCATCTTTTGTTACTAAGACTGCCGGTCAGTTCAGAATTGGTGCTATACTCATTGAAGATGAGATAAGTGGAACCGGTTCTGATTATGCTCAGGCAAACTATTATGCAAATAATGCTGCCGGTGCTATGGGTGGTTTTGAGTCATTACCTAATCCTGTTCCTGCATCACAAATGAAATATGACTACGTTGGCAGAATGTTGTTAGGTGGTTACAACGGTCAATCCAATAGTGTTGCAGGACCAATTGTTGACGGTTATACTGCTACACATACTTTTAATGTTCAATTCCCAAGCAACGTAGTATATTTCAATGCTCGAGTTGTACCGGTTCTAATTGAAACTGCTACAGGTCGTGTTTGGAATTCAAACATTACACAGGTTAAAACAGCCACCTCGGTTGAAAGTATCAGTTCAAATGTAGATTTGCAACTATATCCTAACCCTGCATCTGAAATTGTAAATCTAGCATTTAACCTATCTGAGCGCAAAAATGTTAATGTACAGATTTATAGTATGGATGGAAAAATAATTTCACAGAATACATACAACGACTTAATTGGACAGCAGAATCTGAACCTTAACATTAAGGGATTAGCTTCTGGTACTTACATGGTTTCTGTAAGTGCTGATGGCAAGAGCTACGTTAAAATGCTTTCTATTAAATAACAATACGAGTAATATCAGAAAAAAGCCGTATCCCACTGGGATACGGCTTTTTTGTTTTCTTACCGCTCTGAACTTATTTAAATTAGCAGCGTACAAGCGCTCGGTTATTTCACCTGAAAACAACATAATAACCTGAAAAACAATCTGATGTAAACACCTCATGGAGCGGCTCTATGCCAATATAATCTATAAGTATCCAACCGAATGGACTCATGCTTTTCTTTCTGAAGGTGAGTTGATTCAGTATGGTCAGCTATTGGCTAACGGTATTAAACAATTAGTACCCACAGACTATATCGAAATATATTTTACCGATGTTCAGCCAAAACTATTTTACTCATCATTATCTGCTTCCGATAAACGTGATAATAAAATTAGCCGACTTATTGGAGGATATGTTTCATTATCGCAGGAAGCTTTTCGTTTCCCTTATTATGACAAGGACAAATATCCTGACATCAAGTATTCTGATGTTTTGGAATTGGGAAAGTCTTTCATTTCGTTACCTCTGTTTTGTAACCATCAGTGTATAGGTTCGGTCAACATCGCTTCTAATGTGCCTCAGGTTTTTCGCGACGATGTAGTACCTCATCTGGTAACACACATAGCACAATGGGATGTTGTCTATAAATCTTTATTTGCAGAACGCGAGTTGGTTCAGGATGCATTGCAATCTTTAAATTATTTCAATGCATTACCTCAACCTGCTTTTGCGGTTCAAAAAGATTGCCGTTTAACCTATAGCAATTCTGCATTTAAGCAGTTCATTCAGGTTAATTACAAAAGACATTTTGAGCATGAGGAAGCATTACTTTCAAACCTGGTAGGTCACGATTTTCCTGAGTTGGAAATGTTGATGCAGCAAGCATGGAGAAAAGGATACAGCTGCATTGATAAAAATTATCTCGTTGGTGGAAATGAAATATGGTATGGCATAGATGCATACAAACTGAACGATAATATATTATTCCTCTTCAGGCATCTTGATAAAGCACAAGGTATAGAAATTCGTGAGGAACAATCCATGCATTTGCTCTATAAGCAATTGCCGTTTGCCGTTTTGTTAATCGATCGCAATTCAGAAATACTTTACCTCAATGCCTATCTGAAGCAATTGCTTAATCGCAATATCGCCGGTTCATCCTTATTAGAGTTTATTGAATCAACACAAATAAAAAAGTACTTCCGTCTGATTACCGATGTATTGCATGGCGAACAAAATGATTTACCATTATCACTTGAATTAAAATCAGATTCCAAGCATCAGGTGTCTTTGGCTGGATACTTTAAAAAAATAAATTACCGTAACGATAGTGCTCTTGTATTCTATGGCACCGATATGCTGAAAGAAGGGATACTGCTGAACGATTATCTTTCTTTAAGTCACAAAGATGTGTTCGATACATTGCCTTTGGGTGTAGCCATTGTGAATGAGCAGTTGAGTGCTTCATTTGTCAATAAAGCTTTTACAGAAATTACTAAATACGAACTGCACGAAGTGCAGGCTTTGCCTTTGATGGATTTGCTCTGCACGTTGGATGAAGCGATTATACTGTTGAAGGAAATTACTACTCTGCAGAATTCTCAAAGTCTTTCGAAAATCATCTCTGTTGACACCAAGCATAATGAAGCAAAGAAAATTTTATTCACAGCTTGCGCATATCATACGGCACAGGAGAGGGCATATGTTCTGTCATTCTATGACATCACAACTCTTGAAACTGAAAAACAAAACATACTTACTCAGGCACAGGTTGCAATAGATGCACAACAAGCTGAAGAACAATTCCTGGCTCGCATGAGTCATGAGATACGAACAGCTATGAACGGCATTATTGGTTTAACCAATGTAATGATGCAAACCGGATTGAGCGGTGAACAAAGGCAATTCCTGAATTTGGTGAAACAATCCACCGATAACTTACTGGTTATCATCAACGATATTCTCGATTTATCCAAAATCAAGTCGGGCAAGATGCAGTTTGAAGAAGTGCCGGTAAACCTGAAAGTATTGTTTGAGAATCTATACTCCATCATACTCTCAAAACTAGGTGCTAAAGAAGTACACCTCAAAATGGAATATGACGCAGACATTCCAGCGCAGCTCAATACAGATCCAACGCGTATCAATCAGATATTGTTGAACTTACTGGGCAACGCCATGAAGTTTACCGAGCGTGGACAAATCACATATTCCGCTAAGCTCCTGGGTAATGATAGTAACAAGGCTCGCATACTGATTGAAGTTTCGGATACGGGTATAGGAATTGATGATAAAAACATAGACCAGATTTTTGATTCATATAGTCAGGCTGAGTCGGATACCACACGTAAATACGGCGGCACCGGATTGGGTCTGCCTATCGTGAAACAACTGGTGGAGCTGATGGAAGGTCATATTTCTGTAAAAAGTCAATTACATAAAGGCACTACCTTCTCTATTGAACTGCCATTGAACATCAGCAGTGAACAGATTGTAGAGGCAGAAACAGGAAGCACCGAACTTGATATTCCCCAAGGTATTCGTGTACTGGTGGTGGATGATAATTACATCAATCGTTTATTGGTAGTACATCTTTTAAGAGCAAAAGGTTTTGAAGTATTGGAAGCTGCGGGTGGCTACGAAGCGCTCGATGTCTTGCACGAAGAAGATGTTGACCTGGTGCTGATGGACATTTCTATGCCTGATATTGATGGCTTTGAAACCACACGCATCATACGCAAGTCTGATACAGCATACATTCGTCAGATACCTGTGATTGCGATGACGGCTCACGGTTTTCAGGACCAGATACGCAACGCTACCGATGCCGGAATGAACAGCTATATCGTAAAGCCTTTTAAGCCGGAGCAGTTGTATAAAACCATCATAGAACAATTGAACATTGATGAATCACATACACCCGATGAAGCCATTGAAACTGCTGATGAAAAATTAGCGCAACTTGAGACGGAAGTGAAACCTTCATTGAAAATCAATGAAAGTGCAGCACGTAATTACGATCTGGCTTTTCTCGAAGACTATTACGATCACGAACCTACCTTCATCAACAACATATTAAAGTTGTATGTACAGGACACTCCGGGAATGCTCAAAGAGATGGAGCAAGCCATGCTCGATGGCGACTGGAAAAACTTCAAGGCATTAGCGCATAAAATAAAAACCAACATTATGATGATGGGTATTAAGCCTGTAGAAGATTTCTTCAAAACATCGTCGGCAATGGATGTAACTATCATGGAACATCCTGATATGCACCTGCAGTTTTACTCCTTCAAACTCACTGTTTTGAATGCTTTGGATCAGATCAAAGCAGACCGTAATCTGAATGGTTAACAATCTTTAGAACTACGGTTCAAAGATTTCAATCTTACGCTCCACTTCTATAAAATCGCTGAACTTTCCCAGGAACTTGGTGGCACGAACGGTTCGGTCATCTATCCAGTGATAATTTCCTCCACGCGGCTTACCGAATATGATGCCGTGATATTTGAAACCATTAGTAACAAGCCATTGCTCTGTATTGGCTCGGTGTGCTTCGGTGCGCGCAGTAAAGAAAGTAATGATGTGACCTTCATCGTACCATTTATTGATGTATTCCTGCGCGCCGGGAATGATAGCGGCTGTGAGCATGCGCTCAGGTTCTTCGTTGGGTATGTCTTCGCAAACGGTACCGTCAATGTCTATAAGGAAGTTCTTGATATGTGTAGGCAACACCGGGCTGCCGTGTGTTCCGTCGGGGTTAAAGGTTTCTTTTAAATCAACCATGGGTTAAAACAGTATTAAAAATATGCTGCAAAGATATGGGCTTGCATAAAGGGTGATGTAAAATTTTATTAACGTATGAAGTATTTTAAATTTGAACCAATGACCACCGACATACATCAACTGTACGACGAAGCCATTCATTTACCTGAGCTGTATTATATCAACCGCGATGAGTTTGAAAAATGTTTAGGTCATATTGAATCAGGGGTGTATGATTTGTTGATGAACAACAGCGAACATCTGGCATGGTTGCTCTATCGAATAGACGTGCGTGAAAAGGACAGCAAGAAAGCCTTTGAAGAATCGGATACCCATAAAATAGCATCTGCACTTACACAACTGATTGTGCAACGACAGCTGGAGAAATACGAATCCCGTAAACAACATCCACCGGTTGGTGGGGACTATTAATCACCTGATCAACGTTACATTACCCCTCTCCATTCTCTGTTCGCCGCTGAGTACATCGGTGTAGGTGGCCACCCACTGATAGGTTGCCATTTCGCAAGGGCTGCCGTTGCAGTTGCCATCCCAGCCATCGTAAATGCTGTTGCCGCAATACACCTGCTTGCCCCAGCGGTTATATACGCACAGCTTAAAATTACTCACCTGCGGGCTACCCAGCACACGAAACACATCATTTTTACCATCATTGTTGGGTGTAAAGGCAGAGGGTATTTGCAGTTTATTAAAAACAACAGGCGTTTTTGTAGTGTCCTCTTCTGTAGGGCACTCGTTTTTGTAGAGGCCTATGTCGTCTAAAAGCACATACACAACATCTTCGATATGAGGCAAGGATGGGTTAATTAAAAATAATGGCGTATTAGCATTATTTCTAAAATTTCCAATTGTAATGTATCTCTCACCACCTGATGCTTTATATTTCTTTGAAAATGAAATCCAATGCAGGGAGTCGTTAAAAATCATATCACTGTCTGATTCTAATTGAGGAATTACGCTTAAATTATTATATGTTTGTTCATATATGCTATCAACTGATAAGTGTACACCTATTTTATTGGTAGTAACTCTATTGATATGTGGCCAATACCTTATGTACATGCGAAAACAATATGTGGAATCTTTTTCTAGTTCTTTAATAAGTTTTTGTGCAAAATATTTTCTCATCGAGCTATACTGTGATGAAATAAGGGAATCAGCATATAAAATCGTTAAAACATAAGCAACTCCGCTATGTGGTTCATATCCGTTTTTAATCTCAGCCCAACAATTAAAATTTGGCCAGTTTTGATTGACAAGACTATGGCAATAGGTTACAGCATGCAGAGTTGGCGAGTACCAATAAAATAACCCATTGAGACCCGCTACGCATGATGGTGTATCCGTAAACTGTTCCAAATCTCCATTTATTATTAAACTCTTGTTATGAATTAACTGAGCATTGCAAAATAGAACAATACACAAGAAGCCTAGAATTAATCCTATTCTTGTCATTTTGTATATTATTTAATAATCTGAACTTTTTCGAAATAGACTTTATTATTACATCTAATACTGACAAAAAATAAACCACTACTAAAAGTTGAAGTATTAACATTTAGTTCATTTGAGTTCGGAAATGACTGATATAATAATTCCCCTTGAATTGAATAAACGCGAATCTCTTCAATTATCTCATTACTAATGATGTTAATTATCTCACGTGCAGGATTGGGATATATGAGTATTTCACTTGACCTATGATTCGAGTTTTCTGATTCTTCTTCAATTCTATAACCCGCTAAAGCACATAGTGAATCAACATTAAATTCTATGTCAGGAGCTTGTGCTCTTAAAACAGATTGAGCCATAAACACAGCTAACCCACCGGTGAGCGGACATTGCTGGGCTATAGCTAATAGGATATTTAAATTACTTTCACTTAAGGTATCACATAACGGAGTCAAATTGCTCTCTCTCTCTCTCTCTCTCTCTCTCTCTCTCTCTACAGTGGTGCGGGTTTCAGACTTTGGAAACCAAATTGAGTTTGTGTCGAAATGTTTCATAGTATATGTGGTTTTAGTGTTTTATTGAAGGATAAAAAGCACAATCACTTAATGAACTTACAACTAGCTGATTGACTATAATGCACTATATCAAATATAATACTTTATTCCCCGAACATCCTAAGGCCGTTTGTCATGTTATTGTAAAAAGATTTAAGAACCCTGCATCAGGAATCAATCTGGTATCTATGACATTAATTATTGCTGTTTTTTTGATTGACTTATTTATCACAATGCTATTAACACTATTAATTAATTTCACGCGCTCATCTTTTTCATTTCATGAAACTCATTTCTTTTTTATACGAAGAACAAGACCACCTTGGATTTTTAGTTGATGGTAATGTATATCCTGTCCGCGAAGTGGACTGGAATCTCCCCGATAATATGCAGTTGTTTTTATACTCCTGGGAGGATGTCATCGAGCACGCAAATAACTTTTACGAACTTATTAAACAAGGCGAAGTAAAACATGTAAAACCCATACCTATAGAAAAATTAAACCTGCTTGCTCCGGTACCCAACCCCACCAGTATGCGCGATGGCTATGCTTTCCGCCAGCACGTGGAAGCAGCCCGCCGCAACCGTGGTGTGGAGATGATCCCGGAGTTCGACGAGTATCCTATTTTTTATTTCACCAACCATAATGCAGTGCAGGGTCCCGGCGACATTGTGTGTATGCCCGATCATTTTCAGCAACTCGATTTTGAACTGGAAGCTGCGGTGGTAATCTGTAAAAAAGGCCGCAACGTGCGCGCTGAAGAAGCCGACGATTACATCGGCGGCTATATGATTATGAACGATATGAGTGCCCGTGCTTTGCAAATGGAAGAGATGAAACTCAATTTGGGACCTGCAAAAGGAAAAGATTTTTGTACCGCTATTGGTCCTGTGTTGGTTACCCCCGACGAACTGGAGCCGTATAAGATTCCTGCAAAACCCGGCCACATCGGCAACAACTACAATCTGGACATGACTTGCCGTGTCAATGGCAAAGAAGTATCGCGTGGCAATGTGGGAGACATGGATTGGACCTTTGCCGAAATTATTGAACGCTGTGCTTACGGTGTAAACATTTTACCCGGCGATGTAATTGGTTCGGGTACTGTGGGTACCGGATGTTTTCTGGAATTAAACGGAACAGGAAAACGCTTAGACCCCAACTTTAAACCTCAATGGTTGCAGGATGGCGACGAGGTGGAGATGGAAATTACCGGACTGGGTTTGTTAAAGAATAGAATTGTAAAGGACGAATCAGACTTTTCCATTCTGGCTCGTAAACACAAATCGCAGTCTGTATAAATGCTGAGCATTAACCCTAAAGAAATCAGCACAGCCAGGCTTCATGCATACTTGTTAGGCTCAGTGGCACCGCGTCCCATTGCTTTTGCCAGTACCATTGATGAGCAGGGCAATATGAATCTGTCGCCATTTAGTTTCTTCAATGTGTTTGGTTCAAATCCACCCACATTAATTTTTTCTCCTGCTCGTCGGGTACGCGATAACACCATCAAGCATACTTTAGAAAATGCCCTGGCTACTAAAGAAGTAGTCATTAATGTGGTGAGTTTTGATATGGTACAGCAGATGTCGCTTAGCAGTGTGGAGTTTCCAAAAGGTGTGAATGAATTTATCAAATCAGGTTTTACTCCCATATCATCAGAGAAGGTGAAGCCTTTTCGTGTAAAAGAATCTCCTGTACAATATGAATGTGTGGTGAAGCAAGTATTGCCTATAGGAACCGAAGGTGGTGCAGGAAATTTGATAATCTGTGAAGTGGTGATGTTTCACATCAACGAAAACATTTTAAACGAAGCCGGCCATATAGACCCTCACAAAATCGATTTGGTGGCGCGTATGGGAAATGATTTTTATTGTCGTGCTTCCGGTGCTGCGGTGTTTGAAGTGGCCAAACCCAATACCAAACCTGCCATTGGTTACGATGCTATACCGGAATACATCCGCAACTCGGAAATTCTTTCAGCCAACAACCTGGGGCAGTTAGGCAACATTGAAAACCTGCCCGATGCGGCAGCAATCGAAGAGATGAAAACCAATGAAGTTGTAAACGATATTTTGGTGCGCATGCAAAACGACAGAGAAAGCGTTTGCAATCATTTGTTTTTACTTGCAAAAGATTTACTAAGCCTCAATCAGGTGGAGCAGGCTTGGAAAGTATTGCTCTTAGCGCAGCAATATGTTTAGTTGATTTACAAAACTCGTTTACTCTTTACCGAACAAAATAGTTTTCTGCTTTTCGGCATCACTGACTTTAATAATGTAGAGTCCGGCAGCTAAATCGCTTACCGGAATCGGAATGGCAGTGCCACTCAACCATGTACTCATACTCAATTGTCGTATCACAACTCCGGTAATACTTAATATTTCGATTTGTGTATTATGAAATGAGTTGTTGTTGCGTTGCAGAAGCAGTACATCACTCACAGGATTCGGATAGCAGCGAATGGTAGCTTCATCAATAACTTCGTTCACACCATTCACACAAAGCGATAGCATCTCGCATTTGGTATCACTGCAATTGTATTGATCTTGTATAGTCAGACACACAGTAGGTGTGCAGGTACTAGTATAAGTATGTTGCGGATCTTCTTCAGAAGAAAAGTCTCCATCACCTAAGTCCCATAAGAAACTATATGCAGTATTGAATGAATCAATACCGGTAAACTGTACGCTTACCGGAAGTTGTGACACACTGAAACTTGCGCTAATACCGGCCTTAACTTTTGACTGATCGGGAATGATAATATTCTTACAATAAGTATCCTGACATCCACTGCCTGAGATTGTAAGACACACATTGTAAGTGCCTGGAACTTCATAATCTTTATTCACATTATTGCTGCTGCTGTTGCTGCCATCACCTAAATTCCAAAGTAGAGTATTAAATGTACCGGTAGCTGTTTGTGTGAACTCCAACTCGGTACATGATTGTGTAAACGTAAAATTGGAATTACACTCAGGCAATCCGCTTATTTCAATTGTTGTACAAAGTGTATCACTGCAACCGTTTCCACTTACGGTGAGACAAACATTGTAAGTGCCGGCTGTACTGTATGTATGCGACGGATTACTAAGCGGCGAGGTGTTGCCATCACCAAAGTTCCAGCTAACATCAGTAAATCCACCAACAGAATAATTATTGAACGACACATTGTATAAATCTATACTACTACCGAATGCTGCTATGCAGGATCCTGCGCACGAACCTTCTGTCCATGACGTAACTCCTCCTTCATAAAACGCTTTGCATGGGTTGGCATAAGTAACATTGTTGCAGCCGCATACCGGATTCCAGTTATCATTGCAATTGTTGTTTGTATTAATCTGACTGGGATTAATGCAATTGGCACTGTTCGTTACAGCTATCGCTTCGCAATAAACCTGTGTGCAGGTAAAATCATCATTGGCAAGCACAAGGCATACATCATATAAATCAGCTGTGGCATATGCCTTTACAGGATTAGCTTCCAGTGATGTAGTACCATCTCCGAAATCCCATATGGTTTGTGTGTAATTGCCTATGGAGAGGTTATTAAAGGTAACAGCTAACCCCGAAGTGGTGTATGAGAAGTTGGATAAATAACCGCATACATATACATCCTGACAAATGGTGTCAGCACATGTTTGATCACTGATGGTAAGGCATACATTATATACTCCACTGTTGGCATACACGTGAGGAACAACTATACCCGGATTACTGACAATTGGTGTACCGTCACCAAAATTCCATACAGCGCCAGTGTAATTGTAGGTAGTGTTGTTATAGAAAGTAACACTGTTCAGCACATTATCATAAAAAAATGAAGCTTCGCAGTTTTGAGCAAAAGATGGTTTTGTAATACTTGCTAAAACAAGTAACAAAAGAGTTAGAATTTTTTTCATTTGAGTATTTATCAGTGAATGAAAGGTTGGAGAGCAATCATTCACGCATTAAAATTAGTAGCTATAAACCACTAGTGTTAGCCAGTGACGAATTAAATTTTATAAACACCTTTTTGAACTCTTTTTCTTAGAAAAATTTTCCAAGAAATGAATTTTTCCCTTTCATAAAAATGCTTGCCAGACTCATTAGTTTGCCCATATCCGAATAGTTAAACTTTCCGGATAGAACATCATCCATCAGTTGAGGAATGTCTATGCCTTTACTTTTTGCTTCTGCAATCTGTTGGTTATACATATTAAATACACGAGGCAGGGTAGTGCTGCTCAATAGTTGCGCATCGTTGGCCTGCATTCCATTTAATACTAATGAGTCCGTTACCTTACTGCAAAGCTGCATCACCAACGGATGCTCACCGTTTTTATCTTCTCCATTAAAAAGGCTGCGTATAAACTCGCGGTTACCTGATTGTGCTTCGTTCTTAAACACAGTCTGTAAACTGTCTGTAAAAAGCTTGATGTCCTTGTCGTTGCTGAAGCGAGCGGTTTGCGGGTCTTGCGCCACCAAATCTTTAAGGTGCGCAGTCATCGTTTGGAGTATGGTATCTATCAATCTATAGGATTATTGCAGCAAAAATAAGTGCTATAATTTCAGAAAACGGTAGGTCTTGCGTTCGTACTTGCTGTTTTGCAAACTGATAAAATAAATTCCTGCACTGATTTCAGGCAGTGCAATGCTTTGTTGTGAGCTGAGATAAGTATTTTGTGCAAGTACAATTTTACCATCAGCAGAATAGATACTTATCTGATAATGATCTTCAGGGATGTGGCTAAACACAAACTGCCGGCTCACCGGATTCACAAAAAGTATTTCCTGCTCCGTGCTGCGTTGCATATAAACAATGTTGGAGTATTGCACCTTGCCATCATAATCTTCCTGCATCAATCGGTAATACGCCTCTGCGCCGCTGAAGTAATCTTGATATTGATAGCTGCTGTTTAATAAGGTAGTTCCTTTTCCTTTTATAAATACAATGTCATTAAAACTGTATCCATCAATGCTGCGCAACAGATGATATCCTTTGTTATTATACTCCGAAGATGTGCTCCACTCTAATTGATTGTATTGATCAAATACTTTACCGGTGAATGTTGTCAGTGTTACAGGTAATGTTGTTGCCGGACCATTCACACTGAAATTATCTATAGCCACACCTGCTGCAGTTACCGTAAAATCACTTTGGAATACAATTCGAAATGCAACATTGTTGTTACCTGCAAATGCTGAAGTAGTAAAACTGTATAAACTGTAATTTGCTTGTGTTCCTGTTATAAACGCTCGGCCTGTAGGAAATGCAGTTCCTCCGCTGGCATTGGCAAAATTGTTCCATCCTGCCTGCACCACATTGCCCAATGCCTGCCAGGTGTCACCCTTATCCAGACTATACTCTACATTGAACCCGTCATAATTATTTTCTACGGCAAACTTTGCATAAAATGAAACCGTGTAAGAACCAGCGGTATTGCAGTTATAGTTGGGTGTGTATAAATACGAAATCGTATTGTTGGCATAGCTCCCTGTTAAAGCGGTAACCCATGCTCGCGTACCGGAGTATGTACCGTTCTTACCGGCCACCGCAGAATTGCCTGCCTCAAAGCCGGTACCTGCCTGAGTTACACCGGCAAAGTGTAATAAGTTTGATTCAAAATCGCCGCCATCGCCAACAGCATAAGGCACGTTGCTATTTGGCAACACCTGTATATAATTATTCTTCAGTTCATTAATTGCAGGATTGTTGTTGATGTATAGATTAACCGGAAATTGCCCTGCACTACTGTATGCCTTTACCGGATTCTGTACAACGCTGCTTGTAGCATCACCAAATGTCCAGTTCCATTGAGTAGCTTTATAGGAACCATCTATAAACTGTGTATTCTTATTCATATAAAGCACAAGCTTGTTGGCATCAAACATTGCTTTCGGATTCGTGAAAGCATCGGTGCTAAACAGCCCTCTTGCATGAGTGGCTGCAATCACCAAATTGTCACTGCTGCGCATCTGTATCATGTCAGTACGTACATTGGCTAAGCCGCTGTTGCTTGCACCCCAGTTTGTAGCTGCTCCATTCAGTAAATCGGTTGACCATACACCCAACTCTGTTGCTATAATACATTGTTGTGCATTCTGAGGGTTTAACAGTGCCCAGCGCACAGGCATATCTGGCAGGTTGCCTTCTACTGATGTCCACGATGTTCCGCCATTGGTTGTTTCATAAATACTGTTCACACCATAATTAAAGTATGTAACTATGATGTGATTTTCGTTTCCATTTTCAATTTCTATACACGAAACCGAGCCCGTAGGCATACCCGCTCCGGTATTTATTTGTGTACCGGTAAAAGCTGTGCCGGTGTTCGCATTATCCAAACTTACAATGCGTCCATTCGATGTACCGAAATAAACACGATTGTTCACGTTAGGTGAAACGGTGATAGCTGTTGCACGTGCGGTACCGAAAGAGGAGATGGTGCAGTTATCATGACTATTCCCCGGTGTAGTAGGATTATTCCACCTTACAAACCTGCCATTAGCATCAGAGCAGTACATCCTGTTGTTGGCATTATCATAATCAGTCGGATTAATAAAACTTGCACCCGTGTTGTTCGCTAATGTGTATCCGCTGAAACTCAATCCTCCATTGGTACTTACATAGTATGAGTTGCGAACATATGAGGTAAACTGAAACTGCGGTTCATTTTGATCAATGTGGCAAAAAGCGCCATCGCCTCCGGTAACCTCATTGGTACTGTTTATGCCCGATGAGGTAAACTTTTGTGATCCATTATCTTGAGCACCTGCCAGAAAATGATGCGTATAGGCAGTCGGATGTATGGCACAGGCATAAAATTGTGTGATATTATAGTTATCTCCTTTAAATGTAATATTTGTTCCTCCGTTACTGCTGCGATATATACCGCCATCATTACCAAAATACACCACCGAACTGTTTGAAGGTTGAACCATTATGGCGTGCTGATCGGCGTGTACATACTGAAACCCAAATCCTCCATACCAGTGCGAAAGCTGTGTCCACGAAGTACCACCGTTAGAGGTTTTAAATAAATCTATTCCTCCAACATAGACTACATCTTCATTCACAGGGTCAACCACGCAAGTCAGGTCGTACCAGGCTTGACCACGGGTTATTTCGTTGCCAATTCCCGGCTCAGCATCCACAGGCTTGGTAACGGCACTCCAGTTCACTCCGGCATTGGTACTCTTGTATATATCCTGTAATGCACTGGCGCTTTCTACCATTGCATAGAGCACATTCGTATTCGATGGAGCTGTTGCCAGTTCAATTCTTCCCATCGAAGCCGTTGGAAAACCGCTGCCTGCTGTGTTCAACTTGGACCATGCTCCTGCAGCACCGGTCGCTGAAGAATATACACCATCCGCATTGTCTATGGCGGCAAACAGTGTTCCATTAGCCGACACTTCAACATCTGTAATTTCATTACTTGCAGCACCGGTTCCGCTTCCCAACACTTTGGTAAATGTCGTGCCGCCATTTTGCGAGCGAAACAATCCTTGTCTCGTTCCGGCATATATATGACCTGTAGTCGGGTGCACAATCAATTTCTTCACATAGTAATAATTCGTACCCACAGTAGCAGCCAACTGATTCCAGGTAGTACCGCCATCAGTCGATTTCCATATACCCAGCCCGCGTATGGCATCACCATTATACCATCCTTCACCGGTGCCGAAATAAAATTCCTGAGTATTCAGTGGATTATAGGCAATGGCACAAATTGCCATATTGGCAAAGAAATTATTCGCAATAGTCCATTGCGGATCGGCAGCGGTAATGTCGCTGCACTTAAACAAACCACCACCAACACCCGCAGCCCAAACTGTTTTTTGTGTTACATCATTGGGGTCTATCATCATGGCGCGTGTACGTCCCGATACATTCGATGGGCCCCGCTCCACCCAGTTAATACCTGCAATAGCGGCTTTCTGCGCTTGTAATGCTCTTGCGTATTCGTATGCTTGCACCAATCGCTCGCGCGGCACATATCCCAGCGCAGGGTCTTTGGTCAGTTCATTTTCCAGCGCTATCAACTCCTGCATATGACTGCGCTTCAATTCTTCATCTTCTTCAAACTCTGTGTTATTCCCTGCTGGCTTTTCAAAAAGCAAACGATAACCATCGTGATGCTGCGTTTGTACTTGAAGTATGATAAAAATTAAAAATGCTTTTAAGGTGCTTTTCATTTCACAATTTTCTGCTGTCAGGTTCTTATGTAAATATATGTATTGTGTTTGTTGAACAAATTAAAATATCTCTAACAGAATAGGTGTCATTAGTCATCTTGGTTCTCGTGTAACAGAGTCGACGGTTGCCAGCAAAAGCCAAATCATTGCCTAATTAAGGGCCATTTTAAAAACAAGGAAATCATTATCGGGTTATTCATCTCTGGCTTCGCTTTACTAACACCTCATACGTTGTTTATAATCCACCAAATCATTATCAAACACTGTAGCATTATTCTGTGTTTAAATCCGGGAAAATGTCTTAATAAAAAAAACATGCGTATCAATATAGGATAAGAAGTATCTCTTGCTTATCTAAAATATTAAAAGCACATTTACTTCAATTACTAAAATCTATTCTTAATGCTATCCATTCGTGCCTCAATCTTCTTATTGTCAATTATGCTTCTATCTCGCAATATCGTAGCTCAGTCACCGGCCGACTCACTCATCCATATTTTGCCGCAATTAAAGGAAGACACAACCAAAGTCAATACTTATTTCAATATCACACGAATGCTTCTCTTCTCAAACCCCGCGGAAGCAAAAAATTATGCTGAGCAATCATTAAAGCTTGCGCAACAGTTAAACTTTAATGCAGGCATAGCCAATGCTTATAAGGCACTCTCTCAGATAGAATCTTTGGAAAAAAACATCCAACAAAGTTTGTCTTATGCATCCGAGTATATGAGGTATGCTAAGCTCACAGGCAGAAAATCTCTGATTGCAAATTCATACTATAACAAAGGATACCTTTTCTTCAATTTTAACTTTTTTGCCGATGCTGTTAACAATTATCTCGAAGCACTGAAACGTTATGAAAGTATAAATGACACACCCTTAATTGCCGACATATGCGGTGCCTTGGGTAATGTTTACGATGCAATGCATGACTTACCCAAAGCAGAGGCTAATCTGTATCGCGCTTTGAGCATTTACAAATCCCTTAACGACTCACTTTCTTTGGTTAAAACTATGGTTAACATCGGCACCCTCAAGATTAGTTCTGGTAAATATGATGAAGCTCTAAATCAATTCTTCGAAACATTAGTTATTGTAGAAAAAATGAATTTGCCACAAGGCATCGCTATCTGTCACGGTTCCATCGCTAATTGTTATCAGCTAACCGCTCGACACCAACATGCACTTGAACATTACCTCATCACAAAAAATTTATACGAACAATTAGGCGATTCGTATCAGATGGCAGCCACACTCATCAACCTCGGCTATTGTTATTACTCAATGAAAGATTACAAACTGTCCGAAATGTATCTTCAGCAGGGCATCAATCTGGCTCTTCCCATTCGTGCTATCGATTGGTTAAAAAACGCTTATAGCTATAGAGCCAGACTCGATAGTGCAACTGGTAATTTCAAAAGGGCATTTGAAAGTGTCAAACTCTTCACTATTTATAACGACAGTCTCACCAATACCGAAAACACACGCAAAATTGTTCAGGCCGAGATGCAATACGACTTTGATAAAAAAGAAGCTGCCGCTCTTGCCGAGCAGGAAAAGAAGGATTTGTTACAACGCAATATCCGCAACTCTATAGCAGCCGGTCTTCTGGGGTCATTAATCTTTCTCACTGTGGTTTATCGTCAGCGAAACCGTATAGCCAAAGAAAAAAAACGTAGCGAATCCCTCCTGCTCAACATCCTCCCTGCCGAAGTAGCAGAAGAGCTCAAACAAAAAGGCTCCGCCGACGCACGTCAGTTTGATAAGGTAACGGTCATGTTTACCGATTTCAAAGGCTTCACTCAAATTGCCGAGCGTCTTACTGCTGCAGAACTCGTAAAAGAAATTGACGAATACTTTAAAGCATTCGACAACATCATCAGTCGTCACAACATCGAAAAAATTAAAACCATCGGCGATGCTTATATGTGTGCCGGTGGCTTACCCTCACCCAATTCCACACATGCAACAGATGTTGTTGCTGCTGCTCTGGAAATTCAACAATTCATGCTCAACAATGCCGAAAAGAATCGCCAACAAAACAAACCGGTATTCGAAATTCGAATAGGCATTCACACAGGTCCTGTTGTTGCTGGTATTGTAGGTGTTAAAAAATTTGCTTACGATATTTGGGGAGATACCGTCAATATCGCTTCTCGAATGGAATCTTCCGGTCAGGCCGGTAAAGTGAATATCAGCGGCCCCACCTACCTCGAAGTTAAAGATCATTATCAATGCTCTCGTCGCGGTCAGATCGAAGCAAAAAATAAAGGACTTATCGATATGTACTTTGTGGAATCAGGATTATAGCATCTACCAAAAAACTATTTCTTAATTATTAGATGTCGGCATGTGTTTGAAAGCAGACATATAAAAACATACTTCTATCATTATCATCATCTAGGCAATACTTTCCTGTCAGGTATCTGGCTATCTACCAAGTCGCACTAACCTGTATTGTCAAGCTAAACTTGCCCGAGAGGGCATGCCCGTCAAAATCACTTCAACTTCAATTATCCATTCTAGCTTTTTACATTGTTCATAACCTAGTAAAGCTGAAGCTCAATAATACTTAAACGCAACAACTAAGAATCACTTTTTTCACCCTTATCCAAAACAACGAAAAAGTCGCTCTGACATTTTTACCTATTTAATCTGCCAATATGGCTTACTCTATATCATTAATTCTTGTCTATTGCAAATTTATGCATTTTCAATTGATTATCAGTTATTTACGCACAAATTATCTCTGTTTCTATCTTACCCGCATCGACATACGCAGTCTAGGTAATCGACATACGCAGTCTATGTAATAGGTTTACGCACGGTGGGTAATCGGTTCATACAGGCACAGTCATGCATTTCTTATTGAATAGCACAAGTTTCTCATCATACCGCAAGCACTTCACATCTCACTTAACAGCATATGCATCCTCCATATTCAATATATGCAGTCAAATTCTTGTGCTTTCCTGCTTTAATTTTCAATAGAAATCGAAACACTGCTAATCTGTGTATTATTTGGATTCTAAAAAAAACATCAACCTTTATCCAACAGCCATAATTTCGCTGCACATTTTTATGTATCGCTTTTTCATCAAGCCCCTTTTGTTTTGTTTCTCTCCCGAAACGGCACATCACATCACTATGGCATTGCTGCAATTCCTTTCACACTTTGCTATTACTCGTGCATTGTTCAGGACTTTGTTTCTTGGAAACTTAAATCATAAAGCAGTACAGCTTGCTGGTTTAACTTTTCCCAATGCCGTGGGCCTCGCCGCCGGTTTCGATAAAAACGCGCGTTACATTGATGCCTTCGCTATGTTAGGCTTTGGCTTTATAGAAATAGGCACAGTTACCCCTCTTGCACAACCCGGCAATCCTCAGCCTCGCTTGTTTCGTTTACCAAAAGACCACGCGCTAATCAATCGTATGGGTTTCAACAACGAAGGGGCACAGGCAGTAGCAGAACATTTGCGCAAGCGCAAAAACAAAAACATCATCGTTGGCGGTAACATCGGTAAAAACAAACTCACTCCCAACGAAGATGCCGTTGAAGATTACATCAAATGCTTTAATGCACTTTATACTGGAGTGGACTACTTCGTAGTGAATGTAAGCTCACCAAATACCCCTGGCTTGCGTGCCTTGCAGGAAAAAAAACCATTGATGGAAATTCTTCAGACTCTGATGAACCTCAATCGCAGCAAACCTCAGTTGAAACCACTCTTTCTCAAAATAGCTCCCGACCTCAGTCATGAGCAATTAGACGATATTGTTGAAATAGTGGAACAAAGCAACATACATGGCATCATTGCTACCAACACAACTATTGCGCGCAGCGGTTTAATAACTTCAACTCATAAACTTCAAAACATTGGCGCAGGCGGTCTTAGCGGCGCACCCTTAACGCATCGCGCCACCGAAGTAATCGCTTATTTGCGAGCACGCTTACCACAGCAAGTTGCCATCATAGGTGTTGGAGGCATTCACACCGCTCAAGATGCCGACGATAAATTGAAAGCCGGCGCATCATTGGTTCAGCTCTACACCGGTATCATTTATGAAGGTCCGGCTTTGGTTCGTCGGGTAATAAATCAAACATCGAAGGCTTAAAAAAAAGTAATCCACAAAATGTGTTGTCGGCCACTCACTTTATTGATGAAATAAAATATTACCGCTACTTTTCGGCAATTCATCCGCATATAGAAAAATTTTACACAACAGAATGGCAAAAGAGAAAGCGCGCATCATTAAGCATGTAGCTGTAGCCGGTAATATCGGCTCAGGCAAAACCACCCTCACCACCTTATTGGCAAAGCATTACAACTGGGTTCCGCATTACGAAGATGTAGAGAACAACCCATACCTCTACGACTTTTACGAGGATATGCCGCGTTGGGCTTTCAACCTGCAAATCTATTTTCTTAATAGTCGCTTCAGTCAGTTGATGGCTATTCAGAAAGGAAACGAAACGGTTATACAGGACCGTACCATTTACGAAGATGCCAACATATTTGCTCCTAACCTTTACGCTATGGGTTTAATGACCAAGCGCGACTTCGATAACTACACCGCATTCTTTAAAACACTCAATCAACACATCACACCACCAGACCTCTTGGTGTATCTGCGTGGTACTATTCCAACTTTGGTTTCTCAGATTCAGCGTCGTGGCCGCGAGTACGAAGATCATCTTCGTCTCGATTACCTGCGCCGCCTGAATGAATACTACGAGGCGTGGATAGGTAATTACAAGGACGGTAAGTTGTTGATTATTGACATCGATAAAATAAATTTCGCCGACAATCCCGAAGACCTCGGTCAGGTTGTTAATCGTGTATCTGCCGAATTGCACGGATTGTTTTAATCCTTCTCACAAATGCGCAACATAGTTATCAGTTTCTGTTTTACCTTCTTAAGTATGAGCACTTGGGCTCAGGTAATTCAGTATTCTAATGGTTCGCGCAGTGATGCCATGGGGGATATTCGCACCGTTCTGATTGATGAATATGCCATATTCAATAATCAGGCAGCAACTGTGTTCAACAAAACAGGCTCTGTGGTGGCATCTACTATGCGTAAGTTTATGATGAGCGATTTGCAATACAATTCTGTTGGCGCCAGTATTCCATTTCAGGAAAATAATTGCCTGGGTTTGGTGGCCTCATACAATGGCTTTGACCAATACAATCAAACGAAAGCTGCCATTAACTATTCACGTTTACTCACAGATAAAATCAGCATAGGCGCACAGTTCAATTATTTGTCGCGCAATATTCTTGAATATGGAACGCATCAAACGATGACATTTGAATTGGGAGCTGTTGCACGGCTCAATAATCAACTTACCTTTGGCGCACATCTGTTTAATCCCATTCGTGCCAAGTCTGGCTATTACAGCGATGCGCGCTATCCAAGTTATCTGGCTCTTGGTCTTTCCTACAAACCATCCAAGACTTTTTTGATTTGTGCTGAAACTGAAAACGATTACTTCAAAAACAATATTTATAAGATTGGTGTGGAGTATATGCCTTCAGAAAATGTTTTTATTCGTGGTGGTGTCAACAACAATGAGTTAAGTTTTGGTTTGGGATTAAAATTCAAATCACTGCAATTTGATTTGTGTTCCGGCTATCATCAGTATCTCGGCATATCACCTTCCGGTTCATTGATATATACTTTTAAGTATAGTGAATAAGCTTTGCTTCATAATCGTATTTGCTTTTATTTTCTGCTCTCAGGCAAGGGCACAGCAAACCGATGTAGTGGATGATGCCAAAGAGAATCTGTTGCAGATGCAACAAGACATTACTGAAAACAATGAGAACGATTTGGAGTTGCTCGAAGATGCCATTAATTATTTGCAGGACAATCAACTGGAATTGAACAAATCAGGAAAAGAAGAAATGCAGCAGTTGGTTGACCTTGGAATCATCACGGAGTTGCAGGCACGTTCCATTACCGATTATCGCGAACAACTTGGCGACTTCATCAGCATATTTGAATTGCAGGCTGTTCCCTATTTATCCCTGAATGATATTTATCGCATACTGCCATTCATTCGTATCAATAATAATCTTGATCAATATCAGCTGAATCCCAAGTTTTTGTTGACTAAAGGAGACTGGATGATGTTGAGCAGAACACAGCAAGTACTGGAAACACAAAAAGGATATACACCACCAGAAGGCAATTCAGCTACCCGTTATCTTGGAAGTCCACTGGGTATTTACAATCGCTTCAGGTACAACTATGCCAATCGTTTTGGCTATGGTGCCACCATGCAGAAGGACCCCGGTGAAGAATTTTTTAAAGGCACTCAATCCAATGGATTTGATTTTTATTCCGCACATATGTTCTATCGCGGGAAACGATTTATTAAATATGTTGTAGTCGGAGATTATCAGTTGCGCACCGGACAGGGTTTGCTTTTGGGTAATGGAATAGGCGGAAGAAAGAGTCCTTATGTGATGATGGTTAAGAAAGGCGGACAAACCATCAGACCTTATACTTCTGTCAATGAGTTTTTATACTTCAGAGGTAGCGCAGCCACATTCAATGTTAAGCCTTTCGATATCACTGTTTTCTTTTCGCAGAAAAAGATTGATGCTAATGTAACGTCTATAATAGCCGATACCATTACCGATGAAACCGGAAATACATTTATCACTTCATTTGGAGGTGATGGATTTCACAGAACACTTTCTGAGGTTTCCGGGAAGAGATTGATAACACAAACTGCTTACGGTGGACATATTGATTATAAATACAAGCAATTGGCTGTGGGAGCGACTGCGATACGCACAACATTTGATGCCATTGTAAACAGAAGTGAGTTTTTATACAGCAGATATCAGTTCAACAATAAGAATCAACTGAATAATGCCTCGGTGGATTATACCTATCAGTATCGAAACATGTTATTCTTTGGAGAAATGGCTATGAGCGATAATGGTGGAAAAGCAACATTAAACGGTTTGCTGATGAGCCTGTCTCAAAAAGCCGACCTCGCTATGGTTTACAGAAATTACAGTCGTGATTTTCAGAGTTTATACCCTAATGCATTTGCAGAATCTTCAAGACCTAACAATGAAAAAGGATTGTATGTCGCATTAAGTATTCGAATCAAGCCTACCATTATCCTCGATCTCTACAGCGATTGGTACAGATTCCCGTGGTTGTCTTATCAGATAGATGCACCATCGGTGGGTAAGGATTATTTCAGCCGTTTAACATACCGACCCAACAAACGCCTTGAGTTATACGCTCAGTATCGATCTGAAACCAAACAACGTAACAGCAGTTTGACCAACAACATCGATTACTTCGTTAACAATACCCGCAATGGTCTGCGATTAAACTTGAATTATAAAGTGTCCCGTTCATTTGTTCTGCGTAGCAGAGCTGAATGGTCAACCTTTAATAACCAGGATTTGGATAAGCCACAAAAAGGTTATGTGATTTATCAGGATGTTATTTACAAGCAGTTAGGGGTACCACTTACATTCACCTTCCGTTACATGTTATTTAGCGTGGATGATTACAACGCGCGTATTTATGTGTATGAAAATGATGTATTGTATGCTTATTCTATTCCGGCATTTCAGAACAAAGGCACCAGATATTACCTTGTAGCTCGCTACACCTTAAACAAACACATTGATATCTATGCCCGTTTTGCCCAAACTATTTTTGACAATATCAATATGATTGGTTCTTCATTGGAACTTATTGAAGGCAACACCCGGTCTGAGCTAAAATTATCGGTTCGTCTGAAATTTTAGATATTTCGTCGTACTTTTAGAATTCTCGTCGTTTTCTTTCGTTCAATTCATCTAATAATCAATGTATTAACCATAAATGGGTAAGCGTTAATATAACAATTACAAGTTTTACAAGTATAAGGGTAACGATAAGTAGGTATAATTACCTGCTTCCTAACTACCCTTATAGTGAAAAACATCTCCAAAACACCGATAATCAGATGCTTGGTGTATTGCCCTTTGGTGGCGATTATACTGATAAGTTTGCTTGTTGTAGTATGCGCACAAAATACTCAGGCTCAAACCTGTGGAACTCCAGGACAACACGGTAATGTAACATTAACTGTGTATCCCAATACATATTATCCGGGTACTGCCGATGTGGCAGCCGGTTCCAACAGTATTTTATTGGGTGCTGCCACAGGAACTACACCTATTGCTCCGGGTGAGTTGATTTTAATTATTCAGATTCAAGGGGCTGATATCAATGCTTTAAACAACGATCAGTATGGAGATGGTATAGCAGGCGGCTTAGGGCAAGGTGTAATAAACAATGCGAATCACCGAGCCGGTATTTATGAATATGCTGTAGCATCATCGGCAGTGCCGCTCGCGGGTGGTACATTAACATTAGCAGGTGGACTAACCAATGCCTATTACTGGAGTGATTTTACTGCTTCGGCCGGACAACGTCGTTTTCAGGTTATCAGAGTTCCACAATATAATAACTGTACTCTTGGTGCAAACATTACCGTTCCTGCCTGGAATGGTTTAGTTGGTGGTATGTTCGTTCTTGAAGTCAGCAATATCTTAAACTTTGCAGGCTTTTCAGTTAACGCACAGGGAATGGGATTTCGAGGCGGAGGTGGCCGAGGTTTAAACGGTGTAACAGGCTTAACTAATACTGATTTCCGCTCACTGCCCACACAGAATGCACATGCATCTAAAGGTGAGGGTACCGCCGGTGCTCCGCGTTATATGAATAATGGGGGAGTACTATTAAATACAGGTATTAATGGTTACCCTAATGGAAGCTACGCTAGAGGTGCACCGGGTAATGCAGGTGGTGGAGGTAACGACGGCAACCCTACTTCCAATGACCAAAACTCAGGCGGTGGAGGTGGTGCTAATGGGGGTAATGGTGGTATAGGTGGCAACTCCTGGAGTTCTAATCTTCCACTTGGTGGTCACCCGGGCAAAGCATTTGAATTTTTAAACTATACACGATTAGTTTTTGGTGGTGGAGGTGGTGCCGGAACAACAAACAATAATACGGGTACTCCCGGAAGTGGTTTTGCTTCAAGTGGTGCTGCGGGTGGTGGTATAGTAATGATTCGTGCAAATAATGTCTCCGGCACCGGTACTATTAATGTGAGTGGCAACAATGCAAATACAACGGTTCAAAATGATGGGAGTGGAGGTGGTGGTGCAGGAGGAACTGTGATGTTCTTTTCGCAAACTACCTTAACCAATATTACTATTAATGCTCGGGGTGGTAATGGAGGTAATGCAAACTTTGCTTCGCCGCACGGACCGGGTGGTGGTGGTGGTGGTGGTGCTGTTTATACCAATCAACCTGTAAATGCTTCTAGTTCAGTTGCCCAGGGAACAAATGGTTTAACAGGCAGTCCGTTAACAAATGCTTTCAGTGCACAACCCGGACAACCGGGAATATTAAATATGACTGTGGTTGTGCCAGAAATGTTTACAGTAAATAATGCTACCATATGTAATGGTAGTTCTGCATCCCTAACAGCAAGCAACTCAACATACACCTATACATGGTCGCCATCTGCATCATTGAGTGCTAGTACAGGGACAACCGTAACTGCCAGTCCAACGGTTACAACTACTTACACAGTAATTGGTTCTAATGCAATGGGTTGTACGCATTCTGTTACAACAATTGTAACAGTTCTGACTACACCTACCTTAAATGTCAATACAGGGGCTATTTGTAATGGTGCTTCTCTCGGTTTGACCGTTTCCGGAGCGAATACTTATTTGTGGTCTCCTTCAACAGGATTAAATTCTACCACAGCATCAAGTGTTACAGCCAACCCATCGGCTACAATTACATACACAATCACAGGTACTGATGTAAACGGATGTACCGGACAAACAACATCAACGGTTACTGTTAATCCATTACCAACTATCACTGCAAACAGCGGTGCTATCTGTAATGGTGCTTCAATGAACTTAACTGCAGGTGGTGCTTCCACATACACCTGGACACCGTCAACAGGACTGAGTGCAACAACAGGTTCAATTGTAACGACTAATCCTGCTTCATCAACCACTTACACAATCACAGGTACTGATGTAAACGGATGTACCGGACAAACGACATCAACGGTTACTGTTAATCCATTACCAACTATCACTGCAAACAGCGGTGCTATCTGTAATGGTGCTTCAATGAATTTAACTGCAGGTGGCGCATTCACATACACCTGGACACCGTCAACAGGACTGAGTGCAACAACAGGTTCAATTGTAACGACTAATCCTGCTTCATCAACCACTTACACAATCACAGGTACTGATGTAAACGGATGTACCGGACAAACAACATCAACGGTTACTGTTAATCCATTACCAACTATCACTGCAAACAGCGGTGCTATCTGTAATGGTGCTTCAATGAATTTAACTGCAGGTGGCGCATTCACATACACCTGGACACCGTCAACAGGACTGAGTGCAACAACAGGTTCAATTGTA